>JBEKCA010000276.1:0-2913 GCA_050015115.1 Occallatibacter sp. | reverse complement strand
GCGCAGATCGTTTTTCATGTACTCCGCGTTGCGCAGGTTCACGAGTGGCCAGATACCTGCGATCACCGGGATCCCATGATCGCGGGTTCGCTCGAGGAAGATCTCAAGCAGGCGCAGATCGAAGACCGGGTGTGTGATCGCGAACTCGGCTCCCGCCTCCACTTTGTAGGCAAAGCGACGCAACTCGTTTTCGATATCCGGCGCACCGGGATTGGCTGCCACCCCGATGGCGAAGCTCGTGCTTGTGCCAATCGCGTTTGAGCCGACGTCGAGGCCGCGATTCAGCCGTTCGACAATGTTCACCAAACCGATCGAATCGACGTCAAACACAGCAGTAGCGTCAGGATAATTTCCCACCCTCGTCGGTTCGCCGGTCACGCAAAGCACATTGTGCAGACCGATGGACGAGGCCCCAAGCAGATCGGACTGGATGGACAATAGCGTACGGTCCCGGCAGGCATAATGCAGAATTGTGTCAATCCCGGTGTGTTGCTGAATCTGGATGCAGAGGCTCTGCCCGCTCATGCGTGCAGAAGCCTGCGGTGCATCGTAAACGTTGATGGCGTCGACGCCGAGGCGAGCCATCATGCGTGCTCCCTCGATCTCTCTCGAGCAATCGATACCCTTTGGCGGCACGATCTCAACCACGGCGGCGAATTTTTGCTCTGCGATCAAGAAGCCCAGTCGGGATCGCTGCGCCAGCGGCGCGGCCGGAGTCTCGGTGTTCGCCACGGGCGCCGTGCCCGAAACCTCGATGCGAGCCTGTTCATCAAGAGCGCGAATTGCCGAGCGCATGGCTCGAATGTGATTGGGAGTGGTGCCGCAGCAACCGCCCACGATTTGCGCTCCCACAGCCATCGCCTTGCGGGCAAAGCTGGCCATGTACTCTGGCGAACAAAGGTAGATGTTGCGGCCCTCCACGGCTCGGGGCAGGCCCGCATTGGGCATTGCAGCAATGGGCAGCGTGCTCGCGCCGCGCATGGCCTCGATCGCGGTGAGCACCGTGGCCGGCCCGGTCGAGCAGTTCACTCCGATCGCATCGGCTCCCCACTCGGTGAGCAGCATCGCTGCTTGGGCAGGAGAAGAGCCGTCGAGGCACTCGCTTTCGTCGTCGACGGTCACCATGACAAGCACCGGGAGGTCGGGCGCAACGTCCTTTGCAGCCTGCAGCGCTTCGCGTGCCTCGTTCAACGCGGGCATGGTTTCGATGATCAAAAGATCGACGGCATTCCCCGAGCTGTTCCCCGCCAGAACGCCGATCTGTTCGGCGAATGCTGCCCGGGCCTCATCGAGACCGATCCTCCCCAGCGGTTCCAGCCGCACTCCAAGAGGCCCCACGGAGCCCCCCACCCAGGCGTTGCCCCCGTGCTTTTCCTTCAGTCGCTCAACCGCCCGCCGCGCCAGGTCCACGCCGGCGCGGATGATCTCCGCACTCTTGCCGCTCAACCCATGCCGAGACAGTCGGAAACGGTTGGCACCGAAAGTATTAGTTTCAAGAAGCTCTGCGCCTGCCTGCAGATACTCCTCGTGAATAGAGAGAATCAGATTCGGCTCCGACAGATTCAGCTCATCGATGCATCTGCTGCCGTCTACGCCACGCGAGTAGAGCAGTGTGCCCATAGCACCGTCGGCAAGCACCGGGCGGTCGGCAAACAGTTTGGCAA
This sequence comes from Occallatibacter sp., assembly GCA_050015115.1. Lineage (GTDB taxonomy): Bacteria > Acidobacteriota > Terriglobia > Terriglobales > Acidobacteriaceae > Telmatobacter. The sequence continues at coordinate 1,249 of JBEKCA010000276.1, read as the reverse complement.
AGCGGGTCATTCTCATGTCATGCTATCGCATTGCCGACGGCGCCGTACTCTCTGCAAGCGTTGTTCATTGCGGCGATCTTCCGCTCACCGTCCGTTCTCCGGTTGCGCACTGCCGGACACGCAGATGACGCAAATCGCGTTTCACCCGGCCCCGGATGCCGCCTCGGCAGACCCGCCTGCTTTGTTATACTTCGAGAGTCATTTCCGAGATGGAAGCTGGTTTTCGGTTGAAGAATTTCGCCTTCTCCAGGTGCGTAGGTCGTCTTGATTTTTTGCATTCACCGCGGTTTTCCGCGTTCTAAGTTGAGGTTGTTATTTTGAGGAAGAGAAGTCTTTGGGTCAGTGCCGTTGCGGCCTTGGCGGTCGCGGCTGTGCTGGCAGGATGTGGCACCACTTATTACTTCGATGGCCGCGTTTTGCCGCCCAGCAAGCTGGTGAACCGCGTTGAGATCGCCGTTCAGAACCCCGGCTCACTGGCCAAGGGCTCTCTCATCATCGTCGACGCCTTTTACGACGAGCGCGACGGTTACAACGGGAAACCGTCCTCTTATGGTGTGAGCGGCTACGGCGGCGCACTACCCATTACCATTCAGAACATGCCTGAGGAGCAGTTGGGGGCGGTATATGGGGCCGGCGATGGCAGCTTCACACTGATCGACTACTCAAAGGAGAAGACCAGCGGGACAGTCACCGGTCTTTCTGGTCAGTCGTCCAGCGTTTTCATTACCCGCAACAGGGTTTTCGCATTCGCAGCGAGCCAGTCATCGCACGTGTTCTCTGCGATCAATCAGGCCGGTGGATCGGTCGCGGGACTGAGCCTGCCCGACGTTTACCGGGTGAGTGTGAACCCGGGAGGCTCTGTCGCACTTGCTTTTGCTCAGAATTCCAACTACGCCTACTATCCGCGCCAGCTCTCGACCTCTGAAACACAGAGCTACTCCGGGGGTCCTTCTACCTGGCCAAAGGCGGCTGTTGATTGTGAGCCGCAGAATGCACCTAACTGGTGCCTGTTTCAGATACAAAGCCCCGACAACTTGGACTCCACGGGCAATTACTACGGCCAGCCCCTGGTGTTTGATCGTCCCGTAAAGGCTGTCTTCTCGGCAGATGGAAGCACCGCTTATATTTTGAATTGCGGCCCTGAATGCGGCGGCTCTCAAGCCTCCGTTTCCCTCGTACCCGTCGCACCCACGATCTTTCTACTCGGCCAGCAATCAGGCCTGCTGCCTTGCAATCTTCCCGCGAACGG
>JBEKCA010000275.1:0-3611 GCA_050015115.1 Occallatibacter sp. | reverse complement strand
GGCGGCTCGGCCGAGGAAGCCGCGGCAGAGTTCGTGAAGCAGAACGTGAAGAAACCGGTGGTGGGCTTTATCGCGGGGCAGACCGCGCCTCCCGGACGGCGCATGGGCCATGCCGGAGCGATCATCAGCGGAGGCCAGGGAACGGCAGCCGACAAGATGAAGGCCATGGAAGCGGCTGGCATTCACGTGGTGGTGTCGCCGGCCGAGATGGGCGCGACACTGGCCAGGGTGATTGGAAAAGCGTAAAAGCAGCGTTCAGCCTTTAGCTATCAGCTTTCAGCTTGGTCCTTGCTGGGGAAAGAACTGCGGGCGGACCACGCGGCGCTGCTGATGCCAGCGCAAGCTGCGCTTGTGCATCGAATCGAGACACTTTTTCAGTAACCTGTCTTGGATTACTTAAAGTTTTCTAAGAACCTTCCTCCACAACAAGAGCAGCAGAGTGATAATCGACGTACGATTACGTCATCGGGCTCTTAGATGGATACTGCAGTCACTGAACGTGCGTCCTGATGCAACCCGGTCGCGAACGTTATCCGCTTGCAGATGTTGGCCACCGCGCAAACGGAATATAAAAGCCATCGAGAGCCCAGGGATTGCGGTGATTCTCCGCGTGGGAGAGTGACTTCGCAGAAGGTGAACGGGAGTTGCTGCGTTCGTACCGTTCTTCTGCTGCGGCTTCGCGCCTCTCGATTGAGAAATCTTACTTGCAGTTGTGAAGGCTTTGGCTTACCCCAGATAGAAGTGTTGTGAATCCTTGCCGGCCCAGCCGCGGATGGACCGTCGTCAGACGGGTACCTCTGCGAACAGGGCGGTGAAACGAGGATTTGCGGAACTGCGTTGGATTCTATGGATCGCTCTTTGCCGCCGCCGGCAGGGATGAGGGCGGTGGGTTATCGGTTTGGGGAATTCCGGCTAGACGCCGACGGGAAGCTGTTGCGCGGAGAGACAGCGCTCGAGCTCCCTGCGGAAGAGCTTGCCCTGCTGCGCGCGCTGCTGACGCGGTCGGGCGAGGTAGTTTCTGCTGATGAGCTGACCCGCGCAGTATGGGGCGAAGCGCACGCTTCCAGCCATCGGCTTACGGCGAGTGTCGCATCCCTGAAAGAGCGGCTGCGACCAGCGGATTGCATTGAGAGCGTCGGCCGGCGCAGCTACCGCATTTCAGCCATCGCGGAGCCCGAAGGACATTTTCGGTCCAGCGCGCTGCCGCGGCTGGCGATTCTGCCTTTCTCGACTGGGTATGACGTTCCCGAGTATCTCGGCCTGGCTATTGCAGAGCAAGCCATGGAACAGCTGAGCCGCGCCTGTCCCGCGTTGGCGTCGATCGCCGCTCGGGACTCGGCGTGCGCCCTGGCGCGGCGCGGCTTGAGCGCGCAGGAGATCGGCAAGATGCTGCATGCGGAGCTGATCCTCACGGGGCAGGTTCTTGCCACGCCGGGACGGCATCGGCTGCGCGTGGAGACGATCCGCGTGGAGGATGGCGCGTCCCTGTGGGTGGAGGACGTGATTGCGGAGCGCGAACAGGTCGTGGAGCTGGCCGGCGAGCTGGTAAACCGTGTGACGTCGCGGTTGCGCGCCGGGGAGATTCCCATAGCAGTCGAAGCCCGGGCCGAGCATTCGTCCGCCGTGAAGCCGGCAGCATCACAGGCGCAACGCGAGGCTCATGACCTCTACCTGCGCGCCCACCACGAATGGCAGAACATGGAGCGGCACCGCATGCAGGATGCGATGGGCCGGCTGCTGCGCGCGATCGAGTTGGATCCGGCGTCGATGGCAGCACGCGTGGAGCTTGCGCAACTGGTTATTTTGCAGTGCATCTACGGCTACCTTTCTCCGAGGATCGCGGCCGCCGCGGTGCGCGGGGCGGCGGATGGAATTCCGGAATTGAACGAACAGGCTGAAGCCTTGTTGCCGGCGCTGGGCTGGGTGGAATTTCATTTCGATCGCGATGCGCGTTCGGCTCTCCGGATGATGGCGCGCTCCGCGGGGCTGCCTTACGATGTGACGAATACGCGGGCCCGGAGCTGGATTCTGCTCAGCCGGCAACGGTTCGGCGAAGCCATTGAGCTGCTGCGCGCGGCCATGCAGCTCGATCCCTACTCGCCGTGGCTGCAGGCGTCCCTGGCATGGGCGCTGCACCTGGCCGGTGAGCGGGAGGCGAGCGTGGCGCAGATTCGGAAGGCAATCGACTTCTCTTCGGAGCACGACTGCTCGCTTTTCTTTGGCGCGATGATTCTGGGATACAACGGAGAAGCCGCGCGCGCCGTCGAACTGGCAGAGACGCTTGCGGGGCGCTCCTCGCACTACGACCTTGGAATCTCAGCGCACGCCTATGCGCTGGCCTGCTCGGGGCGCGCCGAGGAGTCGCACAGCCAGCTGGAACGGATGCAATGGCTGAGCCGCGAACGCTTTGTGCTGAATACGCTGAACGCCGTGACGCATGTGGTGCTCGGCGAGGCCGATGCGGCCATCGCGGCGCTGCGCACTGCCAATGAGAATCGCTGTCCGTGGTTTTTCCAGATGCTGACCGATCCGCGGCTGAAGTCGCTCAAGGGACGGCCTGAGTTCGCGGCGCTCGAGACTTTGCTGGCGGCGATGGAGGTTGATGCGTCAGCCTAGAGCTGCCCCCACCCTAGGCGCAAAAACAAAGACGCGCCGAGGTTGGGGCACCCAGATTTCGGTGGTGGCTCGGGCAAGCTCGAACCGAAGTTGTGATTACTTCGCGAAGAGCGTGAGGTCGATGCCCTCGCCCATGGCTTTGTATCCATCGTCGCTGGGATGCAGGTGATCGCCGGAGTCGTAGGGAGGATTGAAGGCCTTGGGATTCTGTGGATCGCGCGTGATTTTGTCGAAATCGATGACGCCGTCGAAGACGCCGCTTGTCCGGATCCAATCGTTGACCGCTTCGCGCACCTGCTCGCCTGTGTCGGAATAGTAGCCGGCGCCGCCGTAGGGCGTGAGCGTGGCGCCGAAGATCTTGAGGCCGTGCTGGTGCGCCTGGTCGGCAATTTGCTTGAGGCCCCACTCCAACTGGGGCGCGGTGATGGCGTCCCACGGAACCTGTACGTGAGCCAGACGCCCGATGTCATTGATGCTTTCAAGGACGATGACATAGCGCACACCGCTCTGGGCGAGCACGTCGCGGTCGGTCCGCGAGATCGCGCTGGGGCCGGCGACTTCGTTCAAAACGCGATTGCCGCCGATGCCTTCATTCAGCACGCCGACGTGGGCGAGATTCGGGTCCTGATTGAGGCGCGCGGCCAGCACGTCGGGCCAGCGGCGATTGGCGTTGTGCGTGGCGTGTGCGCCGTCAGTAATGGAATCTCCGAGCGTAACAACGGCGCGGGAGTCTGGCGCAGCGGCGACAGAGCCCGCAGCCGCAGAAACATCCACGCCGTCAAAAAAGTACCAGGACAAGAGCGTGGTGGGTTGAGGCAAGTCCGGCGCGGCGGGCGAGTGGCCGTCGGCGAGGTAGTTGTCCTGGTCCGCGAAGGAGTGATAGGTTTCGGCGCGCATGATCTGCGGAGGCAGATAAAAGCTGACAGCCACGTCGGAAAGCGGCGCGACGGCGAGCGCAACGGGATCAGAGAAGATGGCGCTGCCGGGAGGAATGT
>JBEKCA010000274.1:0-4006 GCA_050015115.1 Occallatibacter sp. | reverse complement strand
AAAGGGAATCGTCGCAACAAACGAACAAATGATGCCACATAGGGAAGGCCGAACGATGAGGATTGCAATCTACGCACGCGTCTCGACGCGTAAACAGGACAATGAGAACCAGCTATTGCAGCTCCGTGACTTTGCGGCGAAGCATGGCTGGCAGATCGTAGCTGAGTACGTCGATGTCGTGACCGGGTCCGGGAAGAAGGATCGAGCACAGTTCGAGGCTTTAATGCTCGCCGCGTCCCAGCGTCAGTTTGATCTGGTCCTCTTCTGGAAGCTTGATCGATTCAGCCGTGAGGGAACGCGAGCCACGTTGCGCCTCTTGACCCTCCTGGACAGCTACGGTTGCTCGTGGCGCTCGTTCCAAGAGCCGTTCTTCGATAGCTGTGGCGTGATGCGTGACGTGGTCATATCGATCATGGCCACACTGGCGGAACAGGAACGCATCGCCATTAGCGAGCGGACGAAAGCTGGGCTCCAGCGCGCGGTGAAGGCGGGCAGAATACTGGGACGACGACCGGTCGTGGTTGACATTGCATGGGCCCGTAAGTTGCAGAGTCAGGGTTCGGGACTGCGACCGATCGCGAAGCAGATGAGGATCTCCGTTAACACACTGGCGCGTGCGCTTCGCAAGGCTGCGTAGGATCACTTAAAAAGCTGACTGACCGGAATCTTGAAGGTGTTGGCCAGCTTCACGAGCGTTGTCAGCCGGAGATCTTTCTCCCCGCGCTCAATGGCTCCAGTAAATGACCGGGCCAGGCCACTCTGGTGCGCAAGCTCTTCCTGAGACCACCGTCTCTTCTCTCGCAGCGCCCGCACGCGGTTACCAAGGTGCTTCCGGACAATCGTGGCGTCTTGCATCCACCATACGATCAGGCTACCGTTGACTATCGTCCACGCTCTATCGTAGGACGCTCTGTCGTAGTCATACGAGATAACCAATGTCGTATCAGCGCCGACTTGAAAAGATACTCGCTTTCGCCATATCGATATCCGTTGTCATCTGGTTTTTGTGGCAGAACGACAGTGTGTCCAGGGATGGTGGAACAGGACTGCTGTTAGGTGTCATGGCTCCCTTCTTTGTGACTATGATTGGTGTTTCAGCGCATACCGAAGGGTGGATGTTGACAGCCATAACCATCTTGATCGGAATAAGGTACGGAATGGCGGGCCTCGGAATGAGCCTATTGGGATTCGCGTCTTTTACCGCTGTATCTGTCGCGATAATGGCACTAGTCAACAGCATTAGAAGCGGGCACGTAAATAGCAAGGTCCCGCCTAACGACTAAGTGATCTAGCAGCGCGGTGAGTAGCAATTCGCGAGTTGCGAGCGCCGCACCGCCATACGCCGCGTAACCCGCAAGCGCTATATTACTGGTTAGCGCTCTTTTGTCCGGATTGCGGAGCCCAATGCAGTCCGTCCTGCCTGCCTTCTGTTTCGCTGCGCTTGTAAGTTCTCGGACTTCCTACCTTGAATGTGTGGTCGCTCTCTAATCTTGCATCAGTGCACGTGGTACGGCGACCGCGCGCTCAGCGGTCAGTAGCCGTTGCAGTGGCCAGGCCTGTGTCCTTCCTTTCTTGCGGCACTTGAGTACCGCGACGGCTAGGTGTACATTTCCTTCGCCAGCGCTTAAAGGCAGACCAAGGAGGAATAGGCATGGGATTCATCGCTTGGATCGTGGTCGGACTGATCGCAGGTTGGCTTGCTGGCAAGGTTATGAAGGGTGGTGGCTACGGTGTGATCGTTGACATCATCCTCGGAATCCTCGGCGGCGTTGTAGGTGGCTGGGTCTTCGGGCTCTTGGGAATCTGGCCAGGCGGCGGATTGATCGGTTCCATCATCGTGGCCTTTGTTGGCGCGGTGATTCTGGTCTGGATTACTCGGTTACTGAAGAAAGCATGATCGTTGCGGTGAATATCGATCACACCGCTCCCGAGGCTCGCTGGCCGCGACGACGTCTCAAGTTCCTCAAGCGCCTCATACAACTTCATCGCTGCCCATCCCTCCGGCGACTTCTCGCCGCACACATCCTGGGCGTTATAAAGTATTCTCCGCTCTTCTGCCCAGCACTTACATCGCGGAGGATGATGATTTCTGCAGCGCGCGATCGCCTCGGCTCCAGCTTGCAACCGACGTTCGAACCAGTCACGTTGAATGAGGCCAAACGGTGTTTCCGCTAGCTTCAAGATCTCCCGAATGAATATTGCGTTTTCGTCTTCGCGTCTTCCGTTCAGTTGACGCGCTTTCTGTGACATGGTGATGGTGAGATCGACCGCGAGCTGGTTCCGTTCGCCTTCCGTCAATTTCAATTCCTTGCGGTGATCGATGATGAACTGTAATTCTTCCGGCGTCGCGGTGTGCCTGCGAGCGATTATTTCTGTCACGTCACCACGGGTAAGTTCGCGGTCCTTTGGTTCCTCCGTGGTAGGCATCGGCGTCGCCGCTGTAGGCCGCGCTAACTCGCGATAGATAAGCTCAACAGCGGGAATGTAACTCACAGCATCCAGCCAAGTCCGTCCGGCACATGGTGAGCCGTGCGCTTTGGTGCGCGAGGCATCGGGGTCTGATTCACTTCCCAGCGCAGTTCGCATAGGCGCTGCGTGTCGAGGCCAACAGTCGGCTTAGTCCGGACTGGCGGCGATAAAAGCAAAGCCTCATGGCCACGCACCAGGTTGTCTAGCGTGCTTGCGTCCTTCGTCTTCAACTGCTGAGCTAGCGATTGAAACAAAACAAGAAATCGATCCACCTCTAGCGCAACGTCCTGGCTTAGAGAAACTGCAAACACCGCTTGCAATCTCCAGATCCGCTCGCGAATTGCTTCCAGCCGTGCGACCAAGGTTGCAACGGAGTCGTCGCCGACCGCTGCTGGCTCTGGTTTCCCAGGCTGCGCTGGGTTCTCCTCCATCGCAACGGCTACTTCCAGCGGAAGATCGTCAAGCCCGTTTTGCGACTCTTCGGAGACGCGTGCAACTTTCCGCGCGATCCGCGCAGCCCGGCGCTTCGTTGCCTGCTCTGCTGCCCGCGCGGCGTCGGCTTTCTGTTTGGCTATCAACTTTCTTAACAGAGCCATTTGCTAGCTGATCCCCAGGGCATTCGACGAGGTTTTGTCTTGCTTCTGTTTCCGTCCACGGAAGGACGCTTTGACCTTCCGTAGTTGCACTTCATGGGCAAAAGCTAACGCAGCGATTGCACGGAGGCGCGCGGGTACCGGCTTTGTGCGCTTGGCCGTATCGACCAACAGTCTGCGAAGTAGAAGTAGCGGAGGGTGAGCGAGCTGCCGCAGCGCCCTACATCTAGCTCCCACGGGCGCTTCCTCGTCTTCAACCAGCCGCGCAAGAGCGGTCCTGGGCTGCATGAACCTGGGCATTTACTACTCCCTTCCCGATCTTAGACAAGCACGCCGGATTGCCGTTTAACAGTCTGTGCGTACTCGCGCAGGGTCCTGTGGTACAAGTCGACAATGCCCTCGTCGTCCAGTCGGTCGAAAGCGGATGGATCTTCACCGGGGACGCTGGTATCGTGCTCGACCTGATTGAAGAGCGCAGATCGCGTCGCGTCTCTTTCCAGCCGCTTGCATTCTTCCCACGCAGCATCGAGTAGCGCGACCGTTACAAAGCGACCGGCACAGTACTCGCGGAGGAATTTACGCCTAGCTGTGGTTGGTGAATAGTCTTTCCGGTAGTGTTCCCAGCAAAAGTAGCAAGCCTCTTCGAGGACAGGCTGGTCCTTTGGGTTGGTGGTGAAGTCGAGAGGATCGTCCAGCGAGAACGCGACTTCGAAAGCAGCATCCTCGCCGATTCGGCCCTTGACGTATTCCACGATCCCGCCGAGAACATCACCGTTCGCGGACAACTGTGCCGCGCGCAAGCGCTGCGCTTCTTTCAATGGGCGAGCATGATTCGAGGGATACTCAAGGGCTCCTACTCGGTCCAACGCTCGGAATGCGGCTGCGAGATTCTCTACGGTGAAGAACCCACCGCTGATGAGCAGCTCCTGTGCATCCTCTGCATC
>JBEKCA010000273.1:0-2940 GCA_050015115.1 Occallatibacter sp. | reverse complement strand
TTGCAGGTCGCGGACGGGTCCTGTCTTACTTCCGTTCCCATCCCCAATCCGTGGGTTCGCCTGGTAGTCGTCGTCTGCTCCGAGCACTTTCGACGGACGCTCGGAGGGAGCTGCGGGTTCACACGGCCACGCAGCGTCCGTTGCCCGCTCGAATTCGGCCGTGAAATGGAAAACGGAACCCTTCCCCAACTCGCTGTCCACCCAAATGCGCCCGCCCATCAGTGCAACTAACCGCCTGGAGATTGACAAGCCTAAGCCAGTGCCACCATGGCGCCGCGTCGTGGATCCATCGGCTTGCGAAAACATATCGAAGATGAGGTCCAGTTTCTCCGCCGGAATGCCGATTCCGGTATCCCGAACCGAAAAGTGCAGCAACACAGTGCTGTCCCGCCGAGGTTCCAGGCCCACGCGGACGGCTACCTCACCGTATTGTGTGAACTTAATGGCATTCCCCACCAGGTTTAAAACGACCTGACGCACGCGTCCCGGGTCTCCCACGAGCACGTCTGGCACTTCTAACGCCACCTCGCTCGTCAGGCGCAACCCTTTCTCCTTAGCCGCTACTGCAATGCTCCGTATCGCGTGCTCCACCACATCGCGACATCGGAACGGGACAGGATCCAAAACCAGTCTCCCGGCTTCGATCTTGGAAAAATCCAGGATGTCGTTAATAACGGTCAGCAATGCGTGAGCCGAGCCTCTCACGTTTTCCATGTATTCTCGCTTCTCGGAGTCGAGTTCCGTGGCCAGCGCAAGTTCCGTCATCCCAATGACACCATTCATCGGCGTCCGTATTTCATGACTCATATTAGCCAGGAACTCACTCTTGGCCCGGCTTGCATCCTCCGCGGCCAATTTGGCTTTGTGCAGTTCCTGCTCCGCGCGTTTTCGCTCTGTGATGTCCCGGAATCCCAAAACAATGCCCACATTCCTGCGTTTTACGTACAGGCGCTCGGAGTGCTGCTCGAACAGCCGTCCATCCTTGAATTCGACGATGTCATCTTGCGGCGCCTCCTCACCGACGTGTATCTGGCGAATCCTGGCGACAAACGCGTCAGGGTCCTTCAATTGGGGTAAGACGAAATTAAGCGCTGCATGATCGACACGCGACTTCAGTACCGACTCGGGAAGATGCCACATCTCCGCGAATTTGCGGTTGCAGGTCAAAATCCTCCCGGCGGAATTCGACACCATAATCCCGTCAGCGGTTGACTCCAATGTGGTACGGATTGTCTCAGTTTGCTCATCGACCCGCTTGCGCAGTGCGGCCACCCAGAGCGTGCTCGAGACGATGATGGCTGCCAGTATCGTGAACAGCCAAGCGATTCGGCTGCCTGTCCACCAAGATGGCCGCTGCAGTACGATCACATCTCGGCGGGACCGAAGCAAGACCCGAAACGCTGTCGGCTTCCGGTACCCATCGGTCTCAATCGACCAAACACCGGTCAACTCAAGCCGGCTGCCAATCGGGATGGAGCTGACGGTAGCTGCATCCGCCCTTGGCAGCCGAGCCGTGAATGTAGAGCCGCCCATTTGCATCGTGAGGACGATCACATCGCCTTGGGTGGACCGGTCGATGAGCTGTCCCCGGATCTTGACCAATTCGGCATCCTGATCGCCGCTCAGGCTCTTCACACGTGTCAGGTCGATCGGCGCGGGTACCCTTTGGATGCCGATCTTTCGAAATTCCCCGTCGCTGAGAATCGGAGCGTACACGCCGATCTCAGCGAATCCGATGGCATCGACAAAATCCCCAGGTGCGACCGGCGTGGTCTGACTAATGTCCACGACGACACCTCCGGATTCGTCCTGAACGAAGACGTATTTTCCAGGTTTTACCAGCGTAACGACACCCCTGATCCGGATCCTGTGTCCAGATTGCCGTTCCGGGCTGAACTGCAATAAGCTGCTCGTGGGCGAAATCGGGAGCGCATAGCTGTCCGCTGGCGCGGGTTGTTCGATGTGCACTTGGCCCAGACCCGGTACCATGATTTGAATACCGACTAGTTGCCGCTTTTCGTTGAAGATCGCAGCGCAAGCCCCACGCACCGAAATGGCGGCGTCAACTATGGATACACTATGAGGTCCAGGCGCAATACCCGCCACCCACACTTGGAATTTGTTGCGGCCGGATGCCACTCCCAGCAGAAGAACCTCCGAACGCCTGTGGCCATCGGTGGACACCACGTTTTGGAATTCCGCTGAGTGGACGATGCCCCTGACCGACACCCACTGACTATCCTTTTCTCCCGTGAGCAGCTCTTCCACCGAGGACATAGCGGCGAGAGGCAGTGAGGTTCTGCCCACGACCCGGATCTGCGGGTTGTCAATCACGGGTGCAAACTCTCCTGGGCCGCTAACTCCGTGGACCTCTACCAGGTCCCCAGGATGCGCGTCGGGAGCGTCGCCGTGCACATTGAGGAAGATCCCCGCCGTGGCATCCTGAACGAAAGTAAGGCCGAAGTCGGGAGCATAAAACGTGACGGCGCCGCGCAGTACCACTGGATACTTCAGGCGGGACTCCGCAGGCGTCAGCTTGCGAATCTGAGCTGCGTTCGTGAGAACCGGAAGATCGCGTGCCGTTGCCGCTAAGCCCGGTCCCTCGCAAGAGGCTAGGGTCAGCGCCGCGGATAGGACCGTCCTGATCAGCTTGGACACGTATGCTCTCACGGGCTGGAGCGCAGTTCGCTCCGCCACACTTTAGTAATCGGCTGTTTTAACGAAAAGCTTGAAACTCGCCATTAGGGGCCGGCGCATCCAGAAGAGTCGTTTGGTCGAGATACGCCTCCGAGGCCTACGATCGATTCGGAAAAAGCCACAGCGCCGGAACCTAGCGCTCCGCAGGCCAAGAGCAAGCGCACGGCTGCGCCGACACCGGTCTTATCATGTAGGTAATGCGCGAGAAATATTCTGCACTCGCAGTTTGCATGTTCGTTGCCG
>JBEKCA010000272.1:0-2951 GCA_050015115.1 Occallatibacter sp. | reverse complement strand
CTACAGTCCTGGCAAATCTTGGAACTCTCTCCGCTGGCTCCGCCCTGGAATTCAAGATCTTCGATGCGGCGTCGGGTAAGGAGCTTGGCAAGATCGGTAGAGCCAGCAGTTACGCAACGCGTAAACAGGACTTCGAGCCGGCCACATCAGATAGACCAGCTTTTGTGGCCGATTATGGTGCTGCTGTGGGCGCAGAATGCGTTCAGGTCTACGGCCTGCTCAACAAACAGGGGCATCTTCACGCCATGTCCGAGGCGCGTGGATTGGGCAACGAGGTTCCGGATCTGGGGACAATTCTAGCCAGGTACGAAAAACGCTTCGATTACGACTTCAAGCTTGCCAAGGGCTGGCACCACTTGAAAGGACCTTCGAAGTATTCGGCGACCCTGTTGAAGTTGTTTCATGACGCGAACAATGTCCGCGTCGTCGTAGCAGTCGACCTGATGCTAGCTGAACTCGGTCAGAAGCCCGGAGACTTGAACGAATATATTCGACTCTATTTTGAACGCTTGCAGGAACAAGGCTATGCGACTGAAACAGCGACGCCTTGCAAGGGACTGAAGCTAGATCCCTCCTTCACGGTTTTTTTGATCGACCGGCCGAATGGAACGGGAAAGGAAATACTGGCCTTCCGGCGCCTGGATGATCCCTTCGTTGTCTTGTACGACGTGGTGTGCGAGAAGGACTGCGATAGCAATCTGGCGAAGTACAGCGCGGATTTTGAGGAGATGATCAACGATTCAAGGATCAAGATACGAGAGTGACATTCATTTTGCCGGATGGATGTTTTCGTAATGAGTAAAGGGCTCAATTAGACTATAACATCTGTTACGCTCACCGTTAATGACACCACCTCACCAACCAACTGGGGACTGACAATCTTTAATCTGCCTGTGGTGCCCGAAACGGCGGCCGACAGCATTAACACCGGCTATCTATCCGGCCAATACGCCTGCTACGCCAGCGATTATTACGACAGCGGCGTGACGGTCGGCTCCTACACGTTCTACCAGGGCGGCTCGGTCTTCTCCGTGAAAGCCAACGGCAGCGGGAGCATTACCGGAGGCGAAATAGACAGCAACTCGCCTGACAAGGGCTACAAGAATCCAACCGCCAATGGCACTTTCAGCGGCAGCTACGCGGTGGGTTCTGACAATCGCGGTTACCTGCTGATCACTCCCCAGAACGGCTCTACGAAGTACTACGCGCTGGCCGGAGGCAAGATCCAGAATGGCAACTTTTCGACCATCGCTCTGACCGACATGAGCGACGCGGGCGCCTCGCCCAGCGGCAAGCACGGCAGCGGCCTGTGCTACAAGCAGAACACCGCGGCGCTGAGCGGCTCAACTGGCGCCTATGTCTTTACTCTCCGCGGGGAAGATGCCGCCGGCATCCCGCAGGCAGCGGCCAGCCAGATTTCCACCGTCAGCAGCGCCGTCAGCGGCGAAATGGACCTCGTCGATAACAAACAACTAACCACATTCAGCTTGATCAACGGTTCTGTGACCAACCCGACAGACACCTATGGTCGCATCACACTGAACGGCGGCACCAATCCTTTGGATCCGGTGCTGGTTGGATATTTGACCAACGATTCTCTAGGGCACGCGTTTTTCATGTACACCAACCCCCACAACGAAAGCGGAAACCTGGGCTTGATGATCGGCGAGGCCCGAGCGCAGTCTTCCTCAATCACCAGCGGGAATTATCCTCTCACCGGAGCTGCCGTGCTCTATATCGCTGGACATATCGCTTCCTCAACCGGAAACGAAACGCCAGGCGCCGCGCTGGTCCAGGTCTCGGGCAATTCCAGCGGCGATCTCACGATGAATGCTTCGGTGGGCAACAGCGATGGCACCATCACCACCACGCTGCCCTTGACGCAGCCGACCTACACATCTGTTGATCATTACGGCCGATCAGTCATCGAGTCGGGCGGCGCGACCAATGCAGAAAACTATCTGTATTTTTACAATACCAACGCTGCGGCGGTGTTGTTCGCCGGTTCAGGCATCTCCTCGTACGCGTCCGACCTGAACGGCTGGATGGAACCGCAAACCTCCTCAGGCGCCTGGGCGGTGAGTGATTTGGCATCGAGTTACTTCATGCAAAAAGTCAACAGCAATCCAACTTCGAACGTCTACAGCGGTACCCTCAATATCGCCAACTCCGGCGCACTAAGCAGTTTTGCGCAGGACACGGGCGGTGACACCTGGGCCGACTGGGATGAGGATTTGGGAAACTACCACGGCAGCAGCTACACCGGTGCCCTGGCACCGGACTCGACTCTTGATCCCAAAGGAGCCTACAGCATCTTCGACGTCAATCTCACAGCGAATGGCGTCACCACCATTTCCCAGTACTGTGCGGCTATCAGCGTCGACGACGCGTCCTCCAGTACTGCTAAGGGCAAAGCCGTCTGCGTGGATATGAACTCTAATCCGGGACTAATGATCGTCGAAGAGTAGCTGGACCCACAATGGTGAGTGCGCGTCCGTCGAATCGCCAGACCCCGCCTTCGGACGGGGTCTGCTTTTGGTACTGCGCCCGCCAGGGCGCACTCCGCGAAAACACCCTGGACTTGCATCTCAATTGGGGTAGGTTGATTTTTGAGGGAGATGATGACGTCGTAGTCTGGCCGGCAGGACTGCTTCGTATAGCCATAATGCGAGCGCGGTGGTAGTGTACAGCTACTGGATTACCGCGGTCTACGGCGGGAGCAGCACCTTCGCCGGCTCCGCGTCCCCGCCGGCAATTCCAGCAACACGAAATGGCAACGCGATTGGCTATTTCCGCGTTTCCCGTGCGGACCTGAACCAGGAGCGTCAAACAATGTAGTTGTTGGGGTCGCTCCTGGTCGCCCTGGGTATGTCGTCAGCGATGGCGAAATCGTCCAATCTTCGATTTCAGCCTTTGTGGTCGGCCAACCGTACAAGATCCCAAATCTGAGC
>JBEKCA010000271.1:0-3362 GCA_050015115.1 Occallatibacter sp. | reverse complement strand
CGAGGCGAGCGCCCCGCTGAGGGGATTCTTTTCGACCCCGAAGAGTTCGGACTCATGGTGAAGCTGATCGGGAATGCGGGCAAAGAAGTTGCCCACCCCCATGCCCGGTTCGAGGATGCGCCCGCCGGCAAAGCCGAGACGGTTTGCCGCCGCCCACATCTGGTCCACGACCTCAATGGCTGTGTAGTGCGTGTTGAGGGACGTTTCCTTGACCGCATCAATCTCGTCCTCAGTGAGGATTTCGGCAAGGCGGTTGCGCTCCTTATAGTAGCGGTAGCCCTGATCCCACAACTCGCGCAATCCGCCGAAGTCGATGAACTGCGCGATGCGATTCTGCTCGTCGGCGGTCGCAGTGCGCTGCTCGGCCTGGATGGACTTGAGAAGTTCAAGGATGTCGAGATTGTTCTGAATGCGGGTTTTTGATCCGCCGTCGGCGATATGCGAGGCGACGTCGTTGCTGAGACGGAAGTTCCGGCTGTTGCGGAGAGGATCTGGCGGAAGAATCGGCTTGGGTGTCGCCGGTTCGGCCCGGTCGTCTGAAGCGATGCCAAAGTCCAACTGGGGGGCTTTGGCATCGCTTTCCAGAATCAGTTGCCGTCTGACTCCAGCGGCGGGTAAACCAGTTCGGAGATCAGTTCCTGGGCTTGTTCCATCGGAAGGCCCGTCGAGCGCGCCTTGGCGAGGATCTCCCACGCCTGGGCCGCGCGTTCCTGTAGGGTGAATCGAATTGTCCCCTCCAATTCCTGATCGGCTGCTTCCTTCGGGCGGTTCCGGTAGAAGTTCGTCTCCACCTTTGCGAGCAGGTTCTGGAAGGCCGGGAGTTTCATCAACTCCAAAATGGAGTCGGGGTTGCCGGGGATTGTGCTGGATGCGTCGTTGGGAGTCATGTCGTGCCTCCTGGTTCAGTGTAGTGAAGGATTCGGGTTCCTGGAACGTGCCGGACAGTTCCGGGAACAGGGACTGCTGCATTGGCCGAAATTGTGGCATTTCCACCTCGCCCAAGTGAGGGCACATGCCAGTATATTACACTTGTGATATATTATCTATACGCTGTCTAGTTGTTTTGATTGCCAGTTGTTCTCGATCAGGGTCGAGAACACGCCGATCCGGCCGAAACTCAGGTGCAGACGCCAGATACCGGAATCCCGGATGCTGGCCCACATTTCAGGACTAAATGTTGGCCACACGATCAACTGGTAGAAAAATGCGAAAGTGTGCGGTAAGCGGGTGTGCAGCGCTGGTGCCCCGCGCGTGTTGTCAGCCTAGTAAAACGAAAGATTCCCGCCCTCTTGAACGGACGCCACGATGTCCTGGAACCACTCATGCCCCATAAGCGTCGGGTACAGATTAAGGGCCGCTGTTTGCTGAAGGACTGCAAACCAGGCCAAAGGCTTGGCTCTATCGATGTGAAGAAAGATTTCGATGGTGTTCTTTTGGTACTGCTCGATGAGAATTTTAATGCCACGTCCATTTACGAAGCCGAGCGCAGGGAAGTACTGGCAGCGCTTGCAGAGCCTGGCTCGATTTCAAGAAACGAGCGTGGCGCGTTGGGTGTGAGTAAATTCAAGTCCATTTCTAGCCTGCGCTGGCAGCGTTGAATTGTGTTATTGAGGAAGAACGCACATGAAATACCAACTTGACTTCACAGCGATGTACAGCACTCGAGTTCCTCCGATTTCCGGGCCTTATGTAGGTGGCGTGAGTATCCGGATGTTCGCTCCATGGCAGCCAAGCACCTGGCCCGCCGCGTCAACGCTTACCGATGATGAATTCATAGAAGTGTTGAAACAGATTTTCGAACAGTCGATCTTGGGAGAAGTGCGCAATGTCATAGAAGACATCACAAAGAGCAATGGCACACTCGCATTTCGTGGCCACGTCGTGGCGATAGCCCTTATGTGCGCTCTTGATGCGATCTCCTCATACGGCTATCGTGGAAAGAAAAACGGTAAATTCATTACCGCCCATTTCCCAGATACCTACCGTCCTTACGCGGACAAGATCTATGCAGTGTTCCGCGTGAGCCTGATTCATAACTGGAACTTATTCGAAGCATCGATCTATGCCGATAACAGCACGATAAGGATGGAAGGAAGTACGATTGCGTTCGGTCTTCACAATTTCTCCGACGCCTTGGTTGCGGGCACGGAGAATTTCCTCAACAGTCTGCCTTCCGATCGAGTTCTGTTCAACAACTCACGCAATCGATATGAAGAACTGCGCGCAACCGCGAAGCCGTAGCTGAAGTCCATGATCTTTTTGGGTTGATGGGCCTGATAACATCTGTTACGAGACATGCAAGATCATAAATCTGCCCTAGAAATTGCCAGCCGGTTCGTTTGAACCAATCGCATCTGAGCCATAGAATTCGGGCGGCTGATCCAGATGTTTGATTGCAAAGGTAACGGTTTTACCCGTCTCGACTACGGATCGGATTGCCTTTTCAAGCAAGGATGATTGCGGCACAGTCGTTCCAACCCAAGCATTGGCGACAAGGGTAACAAACTCTGTATTGGTCAGCTTCCGCCCCACATTGTTGTAGCTGATAACTCGGCCGCCGCGCGGTCCTTCGGTAGCCGGATCGCGAACCAGGCATTTCCACAAATCCAAAGGAAGGTACATTCCTGGGAACAGGCCCTTATCATCGGGATTGAAGATGATTCTAGGACAAAGCTTTAGGAAATAGGGGTTAGGATGCAGACGGAAACTCGTGGGGCTTTGATCCTGTGGCAGCTTCTGGCAGCTTCGCAAGTGCCTCCAAGAGGACGTCCATGCGCGCAATTTCCTCAGCAAGCTGGTCGTTCTCCTGCCAGCGGAATTCGGGGCCTTTGGAACCCCGCTCCATCGACTTGTACTGAACGAGCACGAAAGATCGGTATGTTTCGTTGTAGTAGATCAGATCGGCACCCGTTTGCTCTTCAAGCCTCAGACGATTGGCCATGAGGACCGTCAAGCGAAGGGAAGGATTCGAGGCGTTTTGGAAGACCTTTGCTGCAAACTGGAGACTCCTGATGGCTTCAAATCCTGGAAGGGTGGAGAGATCAGAAATGACTGCCGCGTCCTCCCTGACGTATACGTGCGGCAGTCCCTCCAGAAATGATCGCGGCTCGGCCGTTTCGGGGGACCAGTTGAGCAACTCGTCGGCCCCAAGTCCAGCAATCTGTAGTGCGGTCGCGAGTGTCTCCTTTTGAAGAGCTAGATTGGTTCGCGAGGTTTGAGCCAACCGGGAGATTATCTCAGTTCGACGTTCCGAGAAGCGCCCAAGCCGGGCAGCGAGATCTGGCTGAAGGCTAAGCAGAATGTCAATCAGAGCGCCTAGACTCTTGGGCCCAAGAGTCTAGGCGCTCTGATTGACATTCTGC
>JBEKCA010000270.1:0-3207 GCA_050015115.1 Occallatibacter sp. | reverse complement strand
TCACACCGTGCATATCAAGGGTGTCGTGAGGCAGGAGCAGAACGACACGCTGGTGCTCCCTCAAATGCGATCCGTCACGCTCACCGTGCGCGGACCCGAAAACAAGGAGGTCCTGCGAAAGCAACTGACCCTCTCCCCGCACGGGACGGTCGCGGCAGACCTCGACCTGGCATCCGACGCCGCGCTGGGCTACTACTCGATCGAATTTGCAGATCAGGATATTGACGGCAGCGGCAGCTTCTACGTGGAGGAGTACAAGAAGCCCGAGTATCAGGTCACCGTCAAGCCGGCAACGCAGCGAGTGCTCCAGGGCAATTCGATCCAGGCCACCATTGAGGCGCGCTACTTCTTTGGCGAACCAGTCTCAGGCGCCAAGGTCACCTACGTCGTGCACACGTCCACACATTATTGGTGGGATCAGGATGAAGAAGACGACAGCGGCGGAGATGCCGACGCCGAGTCGGACGAATCCGATGAGTCCGACGACACATGGGGCCAGACCGAACAGCAGGAGCATCAGGGGGTGCTCGACGCGAACGGACAGCTGACGGTTACCGTGCCGACCGTGACTGACAGCAAGCACATGGATCAGGACTATCGCATCGAGGCGCGTGTCACCGACGCAGCAGACCGTGAGGTCGCGGGCCACGCAACGGTATTGGCCACCTATGGATCGTTCCGCGTGAGCGTAGAACCCACAAACTATGTGATCCAGGCCGGGCAACCCGCTCACATCAAAGTCACAGCGCAAGATTACGATTCCAAGCCGGTGCAGACGCAGGTGCACGTCGACGCCACGTTGGAAAAGTGGGACTCGGTGACTCACCAGCGTTCGGAGACGACGGTGGCAAGCAAAGACGCCACCACCGCCGCCGACGGGACTGTGCTCGTCGATCTGCCAATCAATGGTAGCGGCGACTTCGAAATCAAAGCGACCGCGCGAACACCGGAGAACCGTACCGTCGAGGGCTATACCTATGTCTGGGCCTGGACCGGCGCAGGCGCCTGGTACCAGCCCAATGCGCATGCCCAGATTATTGCCGACAAAAAAACCTACCGCTTGGGCGACACCGCGCATCTGCTGCTCGTGACCGGGCTCGACGAGTCATGGGCGGTGGTCACCACCGAAGGCGATAGCGTGCAATCGCGGCAGCTCATCCACTTGACTGGCGCAAGCCAGGGATTTGACGTGCCGATTACGCAGCAGGCTCAGCCGAACCTGGTTGTGACTGCAATGATTGTCCACAACGATCAGCTGATGACAGCGCAAAAGAGCCTGAAAGTGCCGCTGGTAGAGCGCACGCTGACCATTACAGCCACGCCCGGCAAGACCCAATACGAACCCCAGGAAAAAGCCAGCTACGATGTGTTCGCCGTCGACTCTGCAGGCAAGCCGGTACAGGCCGACGTGAGCTTCGGCGTGGTGGATGAAGCGCTCTATTCCGTGCGGCCCGACACAACGCGGGACATCGTTGCCTCGTTTTACCCGAACCGTTACGTCTATCTGCAGCCGCAAACTTCGTTTGATTTTTACTTCTCCGGCCAGGCAGGCACCAAAAGCCCGCTGCTCGCCGGCCTGGCCAACGGCTTGTACCATCCCCGCCTTGCGCAGGTGAAACCAGGCTCCGACCTCGTCGTGCCCAAGGTGCGCAAGGCCTTCCCGGACACGGCTTATTGGAATCCCGATGTGCGCACCGGCGCCGACGGCCACGCCCGCGTCGAATTCAACTTTCCTGATGCGCTGACCACCTGGCGCACCACAATTCGCGCCATGGCCGACGACAGTAAAGCGGGGAGCGTGGTCACGCGTGTGCTGGTGCGCAAGAACCTTATCGTGCGCTTGGCCGCACCTCGCTTTTTCCGCCAGGGCGATGAGACCGTTCTGCGCGTGATCGCACATAACTACCTGGCAACGGCAAAAGATGTTACCTTCGCGCTCGACGTAAGCGGAGTGGATGTGATGACCGGCCAGACGCAAAAGATCAATGTCCCCGCCAAAGGCGAGGGCTATGTAGATTGGCGTGTCAAGGCGCGCGTGACCGGCAACGCGGTGCTTACTGCGAAAGCGCTGACGAACGAGGAGTCCGACGCGCTCCAGCAAACCCTGCCGATTCTGCCCTTCGGCGTCAAACAGCGGGCTGCCGGAGCGGGTGTGATCTTCTCGGGCGCAAGCCAGAACCAGTGGCCATTCAGTTATCCGGCCGGGTCTGACACCAGTTCGCACAGCC
The DNA here is from genome assembly GCA_050015115.1 of Occallatibacter sp. GTDB lineage: Bacteria > Acidobacteriota > Terriglobia > Terriglobales > Acidobacteriaceae > Telmatobacter. The sequence continues at coordinate 979 of JBEKCA010000270.1, read as the reverse complement.
TTACCATCACCGTCGCACCCTCGGTCGCCGGCACAGTATTCGACGCGCTCGATTACCTCACCAGCTATCCCTGGGGCTGCACGGAGCAGACCATGTCGAGCTTCCTGCCCGACGTGATTGTGGCCCAGGCGCTCGACAAACTGCATCTCAAGTCGCCCATCGACCGCAAGACGCTGAACGACATGGTGGCCGCCGGCCTGGAGCGCCTCGCAAGCTTCCAGCACGACGATGGTGGCTGGGGATGGTGGCAAGATGATCCGAGCCTCGTCTTCATGACCGCATACGTGGTCAGCGGATTCGGCCAAGCCCAGGATGCCGGTTACGCCATCGATCCGGCTCGGCTCAACAACGCGCGCAATTGGCTGCTCTCAACGCTCAACGCGCATCCCGACATGATTCCCGACCTGCGTGCCTATGCGGTCTATGCTCTGGCTACTACAGGCGGCGCGCCGCAGGACGCTCTGGCCAAGACGTGGGACAGTCGCGACAACCTGAGCGACGAGGGACTGGCCCTGGCTGGACTAGCCCTCGACGCAGCCGGCGATAAGAGGGCGCACGATGCCGCTGAGCTTCTGGAAAAGAAGGCGCACGTGACCGATTCTGAAGCGAACTGGCAAGGCACCTACGACGGCATGATGGATTTCTGGGACGACACATCGCCTGAGACAACGGCTTTCGCACTGAAATTGTTGATCCGCCAGGATCGCTCCAGCGGCCTGATGCCCAAAGCCGCGCGCTGGCTCGCGGAACATCGCGATGGCGACTACTGGTTCTCCACCAAGCAGACGTCGATGGTGATTCAAGGCCTGACAGATTATGTGGCTGTGAGCGGAGAACTCGCCAACAGCTCCGACGTCGAGGTGTTGGTCAACGGCATGAGCGCCGGCAAACGCCACTTCGGCCCCGATGACGCTTTCGCCGCGCCCTGGCAGATCAAAGTTCCCGCGGCGCAGGCCGCGAATGGCGGTCAGGTAACCAT
>JBEKCA010000269.1:0-3218 GCA_050015115.1 Occallatibacter sp. | reverse complement strand
CGTTTCCTCTGCCGAGGGTGGCCAGGAGGGTCAAAGAGTATGGATCGATCATGTCTCTGCCATGGCCTTCGCCGCCGATGGCAGCGAGGTCGGCCGCTACGACAAAATCCATCTCGTTCCCTGGGGCGAATACGTTCCGTACCCGAAGTTCTTCGTTTTCGCCCGCAAGTTGACGGGCAAAGTTGCCAGTTATACTCCGGGAACAACTCGAAATGTCTTTCGCCTTCAGACCGGTAACGGCGAAACCCACCGCTACGGCGTCTTCATCTGCTACGAATCGGTCTTCGCCGACGAGGTGCGTCATTTCGCCCTCAACGGCGCCGATGTCCTGGTCAACTTGAGCGACGACGGCTGGTACGGCGACACCAGCGCGCCCTGGCAGCATCTGAATATGGCGCGCATGCGGGCCATCGAAAACCGCCGCTGGATCCTCCGCGACACCAACGACGGCGTCACTGCTTCCATAGACCCCTACGGCCGCGTACGCCAGAGCATTCCCCGCCACAAGATTGATGCACTGCCCGCAGAGTTCGCCTTCCGCAGCGACATCACCTTCTACACCTCTCACGGCGACGTGTTCGCGTGGCTATGTGCCATACTTTCTATAGGCGTCGCCGGCTGGTGCCTGATGCAGCGGAAGACCCGCTGACTTGCCGACCTGCTGACTCGCCAACTTGCTATCCAAAGTCAGGTCCCACGAGCCCATGTCGCTGAACGATCTCGAATTCGCATACGCTCCCGTGCGCACCCAGGTGCGCGACCTGCGGGAGTATCTTTGACCCTCCCCGCATCCGCAGGGAACTCGCAGACATTGAAACTAAGTTAGCGGACCCAAAGGTGTGGTCCGATCCGGCCGCATCGCAGCCACTGATGCGCGCCCGCAAACGTCTCGAAGCGCTCGTCCGCGACGACGAAGAGCTCGTCCGTCGCACCGGCGACATCGATGCCTACTTCGAGCTGGGCCGCGAGGGAGAAAACGTCGAGGCCGATCTCGACCGCGAAATCAAGTCGCTCGGCACATTCGTCGAAGAGCTTGAAGCGCGCACCATGCTTTCCGGCGAGGCCGACTCGCTCAACGCGATTGTTACCGTGCATCCCGGCGCTGGCGGCACCGAGAGCCAGGACTGGGCCGAGATGCTGCTGCGCATGTATCTGCGCTGGGCCGAACAGCAAGGCTTCAAGACCGAGATGAACGACTACCAGGACGGCGAAGAAGCCGGCATCAAGTCCGCCACCTTCACCATCATGGGAGAAAACGCGTTCGGACTACTCGCCGGTGAGAGTGGCGTGCATCGGCTCGTTCGCATCTCGCCATTCGATCAAGCCAAGCGCCGCCACACTTCCTTTGCTTCGGTCTACGTTTCGCCGGAGATCGACGAAACTATCAACGTCGACCTGAAACTGGAGGACCTGCGCATTGACACTTACCGCTCGGGCGGCAAGGGTGGCCAGCACGTGAATACCACCGACTCTGCCGTGCGCATGACGCACATCCCCACCGGCATCGTCGTCCAGTGCCAGAACGAGCGCAGCCAGCACAAGAACCGCGACAAGGCGATGAAGATGATGCGCTCACGGCTCTACGAATTTGAGCTGGAAAAGAAGCGCGCCGTGAGCAAGAAGCTCGAAGACTCCAAGCTCGACATCAACTTCGGCTCGCAGATTCGCTCCTACGTCTTGCAGCCCTACCGTATGGTCAAAGATCACCGCACCAAGATCGAGGTGGGCGACGCCGACAAGGTACTCGACGGCTACCTCGAGCCGTTTTTGAAGGGCTATCTGCTGGCCAAGCGCCGCGGCACGGCGGTAGCGACAACAGCCGAGGATGATCTGGAAGTATAGAAACCCGGTAGCCTGTAGCCAGTAGGTCCTTGCTGCTACGTGCCGGTTAAAGAGTTCGAGCTACATGCTACCGGCTACAAGCTACAGGTTGAAAATGCCCAACGACCCCGCCCTCATCGACGAAATGCTCCGTAACGCGAAGACTATTGCTGTTGTGGGCATGAGCGACAAGTCCTGGCGCGCCAGCTACAACGTCGGGCGTTACCTGGCCACGCAAGGCTACCGCGTGTTGCCGGTCAATCCCGCCCTCACAGAGATCGCAGGACTGCCGTGCTATCCCGATCTCGACGCGGCGCAGGCCGCGGCCCTGAAAGAATCGGATCTCGCCCAAATTGCGCAAGGAATCGACCTCGTCGACGTGTTTCGCGCCTCCGAGCATGTTCCGGCGATCGTTGACGACGTGATCCGGCTCAGGATTCCTTATCTCTGGCTGCAGGACGAGGTCGTCCACGAGGAAGCCGTCGCCCGCGCTCGCACCGCCGGCGTCAAGTGCGTCGAGAACGACTGCATCTTCCGCGAGCACGCCAAGCGCCCTGAACTGCACGGGAAGCGGGACTAGCGAGTCAGCAAGTCGGCGAGTGGGTAAGTTCGCGAGGCTGGTGCGGAGTCCGCAGCACAAATACTGCCGGTCATCCTGAGCGAGTCCGCCTTGGGCGGACGAGTCGAAAGCCTGCCCTGAGCAAGGTCGCGCAAGCGACCGTAGTCGAATGGGGACCTGCATTTGCTCTTGCTTCTCCTCGTGCTCGACGCTGGCAGTGTCTGGATTTCTAGCCACTTGCGTTGAGCACCTGCACCCTCGGTCCATTACACTGAGTCCAACTATTTGGAGCCCGATCTCTCACCCGTAATGCGCTGTCTCCTGTTGATCTTCGCTCTGTTCGCTCCGCTCGGGGCTGCGCCTTCTGCGGTAGCCGCTTCGAACTCAGCAGACGCGGCGCATCTGCACGTGCAACTCGTGTTTCCCAATGGCGATCTCTATCCAGGCGGCGCAAATCAAGCCGGTCTCCATTTCAAATTGGAGCAGGGCTGGCATGTCTATTGGCAGAATGCAGGTGACTCTGGCGAACCACCGCATATCAAGTGGACACTGCCTGCGGGAGTGACTGCTGGACCGCTCCAGTTCCCCGCGCCATCTCGGTTGCCGCTCGGCCCTTTGATGGACTTCGGTTACGAGAACGAAGTGCTCTTCCCGTTCTCCTTAGATGTCGCGAAGGCCGCGAAGCCGGGGCCAGTCACACTCTCGGCGAAAGTCGATTGGCTTGTCTGCCGCGAAGTTTGCATCCCTGGTAAAGCTGACTTGGAGCAGACCGTCCGTTTAAGCTCCGGCCCACCAATGGTAGGCACCGCATCCCCATCCGATCAGGCGATTTGGAACC
>JBEKCA010000268.1:0-2766 GCA_050015115.1 Occallatibacter sp. | reverse complement strand
TCGATGATCGCCCTTCAGCCGCGCAGGTCTGCGAGCCTGCGCCGTTTTCAGCGGATCAGACCGAATTTCTTTGGCGTGTAGCGGGCTGGCCCACTTTGCTTAACGATCACTGCCGCGTCCAGGTGTGCTCAATCTTGGGCGGATGCAGCAAGGTTTGCATCACCACGCAATACTGTTCCGTTTTCGCCTGCAACGCGCTGAGCTGTTCCGCCGTGGCCTGCGGCGCGCGGACATCGAACATGACTCGGATGCTCTCGAATCCGACAAGGGCCTCTTTCGATATTCCCAGTGTGCCTTGCAGGTCCAGATCGCCCTCGACGGTGACATCGATGGCCTCAACAGCGATTCCCATCGCCGCGGCTACCATTTGGCAAGTGATCTGAGCGCAGGCGGCGAGCGCGCCCAGCAGCAAGTCTCCGGAGCAGGCTCCCGTGCCCGCTCCGCCAACACCCTGGTGCGCTTGCGCATTGTAGATTGCCCGCCCCAGGTCGATTGAGCAGGCGATGGGTGCGTCCGTCTGACTGCCGCGCGCGGTCAACGTAATGCGGGAACTCGCCGGGTCTTGTCGGTACCTGTCTTTCAGCGGCCGCTGCAACGATCGGACATCCATGAATCGTCTCCTGAAATCTGGGGTATTATAAACGCATTCAGGGGGCTGCTGCGGAGGCCGCGGTGGCAGCGAGTCAAAATTCAACGAGTCAAAATTTAAAAGGAACGCAGCGGCGAGCAGCCAGTCCTGGCAAGCCGATGGTTGCGACAACCAGAGTCCATGAACCCCCCGGAAACACCACCATCCGCGCCGTCCGCCTTGCCGCCGGGTACGCGTTTCGGATGTTACGAAATTCTTGCACAGCTGGGCGCCGGAGGCATGGGCGAGGTTTACCGCGCCAGGGACACTCGCCTGGACCGTGAAGTTGCAATCAAGACGCTCTCGCCGGATCGCTATTCTCAACCGGAAGCCTTAGCCCGCTTTGAGCAGGAAGCCCGTTCCGCGTGCTCTCTCAACCACCCCAACATCGTAACGATTTATGAACTGGGACAGGTGGATGGCATGCACTACATTGCCATGGAACTGGTGCCTGGCGAGACGGTACGCAAGCTGTTGACCTCCGGCCCCGTTCCATTTCGCAAGGCGGTCGCAATCGCGGCACAAGTTGCCGAGGGTCTCGCCAAAGCGCATGAAGTCGGCATCGTGCATCGCGATCTGAAGCCGGAGAACCTGATGGTTTCTGGCGACGGCACGGCCAAGATTCTGGATTTCGGTCTGGCGAAACTGCTGAAGGTCGACCGCTCCCGAAGTTCAGATGCGGTCAGCACCACCATCACCGAGCACGGCACCGTGATGGGCACCGTCGGCTACATGTCGCCCGAGCAAGCGACCGGCGGCGAAGTCGATTTTCGTTCCGACCAATTTTCCTTCGGGTCGGTGCTCTACGAAATGGTCACCGGCTCTCCCGCGTTCCGCAAACAAAACCATGCCGAGACCACGGCCGCCATTCTTCGCGATGAGCCCGAGCGCCTTGGTTCCAGAACGCTGCCATCCCCTGCGCCCTTCGTTTGGATCGTGGAGCGCTGCCTGGCCAAGGACCCGAAGGAGCGCTACGGTTCCACCCGAGACTTGGCGCGCGACCTCGCCGCGGTGCGCGACCGGCTTGCCGATACGCCAGCGCGGCATGCGGAGCCTCTCGCGAGCAACCTCCCGATGCAGCGCACCGCATTCATAGGACGCGAGCACGAAGCGGCCGCTCTCCATCAGCTCCTGAGCCGGGTAGACGTGCAGCTCGTGACCCTCACCGGTCCGGGAGGTATTGGAAAGACCCGGCTCGCCCTGCAGGTGGCGGGCGAAATCGCAAGCCAGTTTCCCGGCGGCGTCTGCTTCGTTCCGTTGTCGGCGGTTGGCGAACCTGGGTTGATCGCTTCCACGATCGCGCAAGCGGTGGGAGTGCGCGAAGCCGGCAATCAGTCCCCACAGGAAGGCCTTAAAGAATATCTGGGTAGCCTGAACCAGCCCATGCTGCTGGTGCTCGACAACTTCGAACATCTCGTCGCCGCAGCGCCTGTGGTAGCGCAACTGCTCGCCTTCGGACCGAAACTGAAGGTCGTGGTCACCAGTCAGGCGCCGCTGCACATCTACGGCGAACAAGAGTTTCCGGTGCCACCCCTGACGTTGCCCGATCCCCAATCCCTTCCGCCTCTGGAAGCGCTTTCCCGTCTGCCCGCGGTCGCGCTCTTTGTGGCGCGCGCGCAGGCGGTCAAGCACGAATTCGCGTTGACGAAGGAAAACGGACCCGCAGTGGCGGCCATCTGCGCTCGCCTGGACGGCCTGCCTCTCGCCATCGAGCTTGCGGCGGCGCGAATCAAGCTGCTGTCGCCGCCGGCTATGCTGGCACGCCTCGAAAGCCGGCTGAATCTGTTGACCGGCGGCGCCCGCGATCTGCCGACGCGGCAGCAGACCCTCCGCAGCACCGTGGACTGGAGCTACGGCCTTCTCAATACCGCGGAACAAACTCTGTTTCGAAGGCTTTCCGTATTCGTCGGCGGATGCACCCTGGAAGGCGTGGAAGCAGTGTGCGACACCAAGGGCGACATTGGAGTCGACGTGCTCGACGCCATGGCTTCTGTGGTCGACAAGAGCCTGGCGCAGCAAGTCGAACGAGTCGATGCGGAAACGCGCTTTCTCATGCTCTCCACCATCCGCGAGTACGCTCTCGAACGCCTCGCCGAGAGCGCCGATGAACCTGCGACTCGCCGCGCCCATGCCGCTTA
>JBEKCA010000267.1:0-4950 GCA_050015115.1 Occallatibacter sp. | reverse complement strand
CTCGACCCAGCAGTTGACACAGAGTTCCATCTCCAGGCCCCCCTCTGGAGCACGGAGAAGCGAAATATTCTCCACGCCGGCCTGTTCGAGCATAGAAATAGGCGACCCGGTTCCTGAATTGTTCCCATAAAGCTTTGCGTAAAGCTGAGCGTTATGGCCTCCGCTCTCCCGGAAGGCGATGGTGAGCGGATCGTCGAATGTCACGGTGCAGTTGGTCCCTGGGCATGGACCGGCGCCTATCGAAGCGATCTTGTGCAATTCGGCGGTCGGACGGTCGCAATAGGAATGCCAGCAGCCTGGCGTACCAGCTTGGTAGGGGTAGATGTCGGAACTAGCTGCGCCAAAATCTCCCTCATAATCTACGGAGACATCGAACTTTGCCCACGCTACGCGGCCTGACGCCGGACTGCCGGACGAACTGAGCCAGTCCGGAGCAGCCCACACGGACCCATAGCCCGTCGACTGATTCATAGGATCGGGCTGCCAGCCGGCGCCTGACGCCTCATCGATCAAAACCCACGAGCCAACCGTGAAACCGGTTGTGCTGGTGACTTGAATCGTGGTTTGGCCCTGAACGGCGTCAGCGGCCAGAGGCGTCGCGCCGCAGCCTGTGCCGAGGGGTCCGCCAACGTTGCCGCATTGCTCCCAACTGTAGTTGTAATCGGGCTCAACAGGCGAAATTAGAATTTCCGGCTGGCCGCCATTCGGGCAGTCAGTTGTAGTCGACGAACTGGTGCCGCATAGAGGAGAGAAGCCGTCCACTTGATAGGCGAGAGCGCCATCAATCACGGAGATGGAGGTCTGGCAGTAGGGCGAGCTGGCGCCGGTGCAGTTGCCCGTTCCGCGCAACGAGATCCCCGTTGAAATATGGATAGGCATATCGGCTAGATGGATGCCGAATGCGCCCGCTCCAAGCTGAACCACCTCGCCCGCCGGACAATTGTCGATCGCGTTCTGGATGTTGGTGTAGTCGTCCTGTCCTCCACCCAGCGGATTGACCGTCGCGCAAATCGTGGTACGGTTCGGAATGCCTCCAACCAAAGCCAGGCCGGCGTTCTTCCAGTTTGCATAAGTGTCGTTGTAAGACGGCAGCGCTCCAATGGTGGGGTCGCCACTGTCGCCCGCAGCGTCGACGGTGAAGCTCTGCGAGACCATCGGGGCTGCCGCATAGGTGCTGTTGCCCGCCTGGTTGGCGTCGATGGTGCAGGTGCCAGCGGCGATAAACGTGGCCGTCGCGCCACTGACCGTGCAGATGTCGGTCGTGGTCGAGGTGAAGGAGACGGTCAGCGTTGAGGTGGCCGTCGCGACAAGTGCCAGTGGTGTTCCTACCGTCTGCGCGCCGGGATTGGCGAAGGTAATGGTCTGCGGCTCAGTGCCGCCGTTATTCGTTGGCACGATGTTCGGCGTGCCAGCGTCGAAGCGCGTACGTGCCGGCAGTGTTCCGGGGATTGGATTGGAGGCGTTGGTGCCGTCGATCCAGGGCCAGGCTCCTCCGTTGAAGAATGGCGGCGGTTGCATGGAAGCTGGAATATAGAGCGAGTTGGGCAAGGCGGAGACGGCCGGGGGCGTTGTATACTGTCCCGCGCACAGGTTGGGGTCGGCGCAGATATTCCCGGTGTTCGTCGCCACGCAGGCCGCATCGCCCGGCGCATTACACAGGTTGTTGGTGCCCATCCAATGCGTCTTATTGGTCACGTAATCGTAGTTACCGTCCCTCAAAACCGTGTTGAGCACGGTCTGGCCGCCGGCGCCGGGAATGGTCGAAGGCGCATCGGGCGAACTCCCGTTGCCACCTCCGAGCTCCCACAGCGTCGACGTCCAATACTCGTACTGGTCCTGACCGGGAGAGGCGCCGTTGTTGTGGATGCCGTTCCACTCGAAGTACCATTGCTCCTGGCTGCCCGGGGCGGTTCCCGGCACCGCGCTGAACGTCGCTGGATACGCGTAACCGATGGAGGGATTTTGGAGGTAGTTGTTCGGATAGCCGATTACGTTGCCGACATAGCTGTGCCACCATTGGTGTGCGGGAACGTTGATTCCAAACCTTCCCATGGTGTCAGATAGCTGAACGACCGGGCCAAAACAGGCAAACGTGGAGCAGTTCGGTCCGTCATGGTTGTCGGTGCCCGCGCCGTTATTGACGTTCCTGCGCAGAGTGGCGGCCTGGTTGCGGAAGAAGGTGATGTACGTGGCGTTGCCCCAGGTGTCGTCCTCGGAGATGTTGAATGACTGATTGCCCTCGAAGAGCGCGTATTGCGTGCCTGTCATGTGAGTCGCGTTCATGCCGGCCTCGGGAATGCCGGAGCAGGTCGAGGTATAAGGCTGGCCGCCCTGAGGATTGGTACCGCTGCTCGGACATCCACCGTAGCCTGCGCCGTAGCCGTCCTCAAAGTAGTTGTACCCGATGACGTTTCCGCCACCGTCGTCACGCATCACCATCACCTTGTTGAAGCTCCACGAGATGTTGTTCTCGAAGAGGCTGTCGGAGGTGTAGCTGTCGATCTCCATCCCGTAGCCGCCGCCGCCGGGATTGGGATTGCCCGCGGTATGTACGTAGGAGTCGCGCAGCTCGCAGCGGAAGCAGCCGTCGAAGTGAACCGCGGGGGCGCCGTTATAGCTTTCGATGTTCTTCATCCAACTGTTGGCGATCGCCCAGAAGACAATGTTGCCGCCGCCATCGCCGCCGCCGCCGTTGGCTGCCGTCAGGTCTTCGATTCCGATGCCGGTGAGCATCTGCTGCGTCCCGCCCGGCCGTGCGATGTCCGCCGCATGCGAGACGCGGAAGGCATGATGCCAGGGCGCCGCGAAGGTAATCGTGGTCGTCGCGCCGTTCATCGAGATCTTTGTGATCTGGTTGGTCTGGCCGATCGGGCGCGAGACTAGATCCTCGTTGACGCCCAAGCTACTGTCGTTTCCGTCCTCACCCCAGCCGCAATAGCCATTGACGTTGGAGGCGGTCGCCCCCGAACCCGTGCCGCACTGCCCCTGGGGCCAGTTGTTGACAGTCGGGTTGTACCAGATGTAGTTCGGATCGAACTGCTCAGAGATCTGCACGACCTCGCCCACCGCCAGCGGCTTCGATAACACGCTCAGGTCCGATGTGGCGACGGTCGCAGTGTAGGACTCCTTCACCGTGTCCGTTGAGAGCGGGATGATCCCGTCCACCGCGGTCACCGTTCCGACCGCGGTGTCGGTGCAATTGCCCTGGCCATTGCAGTTGGAATCCTGTGCCCAGTGGTACCACTGGGCGCCGACGATGATAATGCCGAAGGTGGTGGCGCTGGAGCCAACCTGATCCAGTACGGTCGTGCCCGCGCCCGATCCGCGCAGTGTAATGTTGCTCTGCTCGATATAAACGCCGCCGTTACTTCCGCTCGGTACCTGGATGTAGAACGTCCCCGGCCCCAGCAAAACGAAATGTCCTGCCGTGCAGTCGTTGATGGCAGTCTGGATGTTGGCTTGGTCAGTGACGCCCGTGGTATCTCCGCTCGCAGCGACTGTCGCGCCGCACTGCGTCCGGTTCGTCGGGATGCCACCGTTATACGTCACGCCGGGCTGCCAAAGCGTCGTCCGCTCGGCGGGCAGCGTGTAATAAGCCCCCGACCCGCTGTTCACCATGAAGCTCTGCGAGACCGGCGTGGCCGCCGCATAGGTGGCGTTGCCGGGCTGCGATGCGGTGATCGAACAGGTGCCGGACGTCAGAAGGGTGGCCGTTGTGCCGTTAACCGTACAGACGCTGGTCGTGTTTGATGCGAAGCTGACCGTCAGTCCGGAGCTGGCTGTCGCGACAAGCGCCAGCGGTGTGCCGACCGTCTGCATACCGGGATTGTTGAAGGTGATCGTCTGCGACAGTAACGCCCCAGCGGAGTATCCCAGTGCGCCCAAATCGATCTTAGCCTGGGAGAATGGCCTTGGAATTGTAGACAGGAAGTCAGCATACTCGATTGGGATCGTGGTCGAGTTTGCGGGGTAGTTCGAGTCTCCTGCTTGACCGTTCCCCACAATGGTTGGGTCATCGGTGGCAATATGCACGTCGTTGCTGGCGAGGTTGACAAAGCTTGGAGTTGAGTCAGTACCGTTGACGCCGGTTGTCGCCCATATTGGGCTGTTCCAATTCTGGCTGAGGTAGTTCACAGTTCCGCATGGGTAACCATATTGCTTGTCATAACACCAGGTGCTGAGAAGATTAAAGGCCGGCTGTGTCGAAGAGCCGACATAAGCTGCATAAAAGATGTTGTTCCATGCTCCCGCATCCGTAGTTGGCTCCATCTCGAGCCACCCCACGCCATCGGCACGCCGGACAACTACGGTGTTGTTGTAGTAATGGAGATGTTTGCGATATACCGCCGAATTGCCTTGATCGCCGCCGAAATGCACCGCATTTTCAGAGCCTTGTGACCCGTCGGTCGCCGCGCCATCGTCAAAGAAGATGTTTCCGAAAACGCTCACGTTGTCGTAAACGGCCCCGAGGGCTGCAAACCCTCCGGGAGGGCCCACGCTCGTGTCGTACGACTCGACCAGGTCGAGGAGGTGGCCGATCGGCCCCGGTGCAGACCCGACCAGGAGTTCATCGCCCAACGACGCCTCTAACACTCCGTCCGGCAAAAAGAGGTTGTAGGCGACGACGAGGCCGCTTGACCTGTCCTTGAGAAGGTTCACGGCCTCCCCCTGCCGCAGAGCGCCAAAACGATTGCCAAGATAGGTGATGCTCTCAGCTTCCGAGTAAGTTCCGTGCGCATCGGCCCCGCACTGGCCCGGGTTCCATGCGCCCTGTTGTTCGCCGAAGACACCGTTGCCGTAGATGTGGTTGTATTCCACGAGGACATTGGACGACGTGTTGCCGTTGTTCGAGTTGACAAAGATTCCGTTGTCGTTGTCTTTGATGCGATTGTGAATGATGGAGATGTGGTCGGATCGTATGAGATTGATGCCTGCGGAACCACAGCCCCA
>JBEKCA010000266.1:0-2897 GCA_050015115.1 Occallatibacter sp. | reverse complement strand
CTACCGAGTACCGCGTAGCGGTTTAGTCCATAGCGCATTATGTGGAGGGCGTGATTATGCGGAGTGCTCGCGTCAACACACCGTGGATACAGAGTTCGAGCACCAATTCTCTATGCATAAGGCAGAGCGTTTTTAGCGTAGCGACGCGGCACATAGAAGCATTGGGAACGGCTGGAAACTGATGGCCGCGTCGGTGCGCTAAAAACGGATTGGACTGAACCGCCGCAGGATGCTGGACCTATGGGTATTGAATGGTTGGCAGAGACCTGAAGGAAAGTCAGCAGGCCCGTAGCAGGTGGTTTTATTGCAGTGGGTGTTGATAGATTGGCGACTGCGGGCGGCTTGAAATCCCGCTGGCTGGCTCCATTGATGCGAGAACAGACGACGCTGTGCAGCAAGAGACAGGGGTTCCTTGTAACGTTGGAAGAACCAACCTCGCAGTGGGCAGTATCCGGCGAGTGTGCTTACGCTCATGATGTGTCCTTGATCGCCGGGCGTCTTCGGGCTGCCAGCGTATCGGTCAGCACCATATGGCCACGGCGACAAACCGGACAGAGGCGCAATGAGACCCCGCTGAGTTCTTCGCACCGGTCACGGTAGTTCTGAACTTCGGATGACCCTGGAAGCATCTGCGGGAGCTGCATGCCCAGTAGTTGGCGGCATTGGGTCAGTTTTTCTTGTCGGTTGCGGTTGCCGAGGAAGCCGTAATAGCGAATGCGGTGGAAGCCATGCGGCAATACGTGGAGGAGAAAGCGACGGATGAATTCCTCGGCCGAAAGGGTCATCGTTTTCTGCTGGCTGTGGTCCCGATAGTCCTTGTATCGGAAGCTTACTTGATCGGCCTCGATGTCGAGCAGGCGGTTGTTCGAGATCGCGACGCGATGGGTGTAGCGGCCGACATAATCCAGCACCTGTTCGGGGCCGACGAAGGGCCGCTTGGCATAGACGACCCACTTTGCCTTTTTGAGAAGCTCCAGGTAACGGACAAATGTGCGCCGATCCCGGAGGCTTTCCAAGGCGGTGAAGAATCGCAGTTTGCCAGAGTCGAATGCGTTCTGGAGTTGCTCCAGAAACAGGCGACGGAACAGTAGCGACAACACGCGTACGTGCAGGAAGAAGCCGGGCTTACAAGGGATCCAGCGGGTGCCGTCGGGTGAGATGCCGCCGCCTGGGATTACGCAATGCAAGTGCGGGTGATGCAGCAAGGCGGAACCCCAGGTGTGCAGGACGGCAAAGAAGCCGATCTCCGCACCCAGGTGTTTGGGATCGGCAGCTATCGTGCGCAAAGTCTCGGCCGTGGCCTGGAAGAGGATGTTGTATACCACCTCCTTGTTTTGGTAAGCGATCGCGGCAATCTTATCCGGCACAGTGAAAACGACGTGAAAGTACTCGCAGTTAAGAAGTTCCGCCTGGCGGTGTTCTATCCACTCTGCGCGTGCCAGCGACTGACACTTGGGGCAATGGCGATTCCTGCATGACCGGTAGCAAATGCGTTGCTCGCCGCATGCATCACACTGTTCGATCTGTCCTCCGAGAGCCGCCGTCCGGCACATCTCGATGGCGCTCATGACGCGTCGCTGCGCTGTGGACATCGACGCGCCATGCTTCTCTCGATAGGCTCCCCCGTAGCGACGGAAGATGTCCGCCACTTCCAGCTTCGGGCGATCCATGCAGCCGCTTAGAAGTACTGGGGTATGACGGGCTTGGGATCAGCGCAGACAGGGTGAGGCAAAAGATCGAGTGGACTGGAGGTTGAGCAGACCTTGCTGGTAGCGATCCGCAGATAGCGGGCAGTGGTCGCCAGGCTGCGGTGACCGAGCAACAGTTGAATGGTCCGGACATCGGTGCCAGATTCCAGCAGATGAACCGCAAATCCGTGTCGAAGCAAGTGCGGAGTAATTGGCTTGCGGATACCGGAGAGCCTGCGAGCCTTCTTGCAGGCCAGTTCCACCGCAGATGTGCTGATGGGGCTGTCGGGGAAGTCGCCTGGAAAGAGCCAGTGCCGGGGCTTACTCACTCGCCACCAAGTGCGCAGGATCTCCAGCAGTGTGGGCGATAGCATCACGTAGCGATCTTTTTGCCCTTTGCCCTGGTCGACACGGATGACCATGCGCTGGCTATCGACGTCGTCAGTTTTCAAACAGACAACCTCGGAGATGCGCAAACCCGCGGCATAGCAGGTCGTCAAGATAGCGCGATGCTTGGTGCTTTCGATGCAGCCGAGAAACTGCAAAACCTCCTCTGGGCTCAAAACCACCGGCAATTTCTGCGGCTTCTTGGGTGCAGGAATAACGTCGTCAAACTGCCAATCCCTTTTCAGACAGACCTTGTATAGAAAGCGCAGTGCGGCCACCGCGATGAGCACGGATCCAGGTGCCAACTTCTTTTCATTCGTCAGGTAGACTTGGTAGGCGCGGATATCCTCCGGACCCAGCTGTTCCGGAGACTTGTTGAAGTGGCGTGCGAACAGAGAGACCTGTTGCACATATGACATTTGCGTGTTGAGTGCGAGATTCCGCACCTGCATGTCTTCAGTCATTCGCTGGCGAAGCGATGTCATAGAAACTCCTTTGCAAGATAGAATGCGCTGCAAGCAGCGGTTCCATGCTCTCGCAAAAGAGTTCATGCGTGAAGGATGGCAAACAGGGAGGCCTGATCCGGCACCACGCTTGACCACAGGCTGCTGGACCTACCAAGTACCGCGTAGCGGTTTAGTCCAAACGCAGATATGTTGCGATGTCAGTTATGTTGTCATGATTCACGAAAACACCTCTCCATAGGGCCGGCGCGTGCGTCGATGGCCACATAACCTGCATACTTTGGCTGATTTCAAATTCACTCCAAGGAGTCAGCCAAGTGTTTGACCAGGTAATGAAACGCAGCAATTGGGTATGGAT
>JBEKCA010000265.1:0-2609 GCA_050015115.1 Occallatibacter sp. | reverse complement strand
AAATATCTCAACAGAAGGCCGGCAGCCTTAGTCTTGTACGCTCTCCGATAGGTCAAGTCTCGACGAACCTGCTGCCTATGTCAAGATGGACCTTTCATTGGTAGCGGGGGGGGGGGCGGTCATCGGCCTGATGACTCGATACGGATCAGAACAGCTTCGTGGGCACGGCATATACGAGGCCATCAAGCCGATTTTGATCAACGGCAGCAAGGTGCACACGAATCTGCCAATTCTTCAATCACCCTCGGCAGCGCCGTCGATTGGAACTAGAAGGCCATTCGGCGCAATGGGCCCAATCATCATCACCGGCGACGCAATCGGATCGATGATTGGACAGTTCTTTCGTTTACTCTTGTGACAGGTGCATCCATGCGGAGAGGAATGCCTCCGCATTCTCCTGCGCCCGTCCTGACACAGGAGCGTCTCAATGACGGCTGAATTGATCCATCGTCTGCACTTTGCATTTAACATCACCTTCCATTATCTCTTTCCCCAACTCACTATGGGTCTCGGACTCTTGATCGTCGTGCTCAAGTCGGTGGCGCTCAGAACCGGCAGCGAGCAGTGGGACAGGGCGGCGCGCTTCTGGGGGCGCATCTTCGCCATCAACTTCGTCTTCGGCGTGGTCACCGGTATACCCATGGAATTCGAGTTCGGCACCAACTGGGCGCGCTTCTCCCGTCTCTCCGGCGGAGTGATCGGCCAGCCACTGGCCATGGAAGGCGTCTTCAGCTTCTTTCTGGAATCGGCATTTCTCGGTCTGTTTCTATATGGCGAAAAACGGATCTCGAAACTCATGCATTGGTTTTCGGCGGTGATGGTCTTCGCGGGATCGTGGATTTCAGGCTTCTTCATCATCGTCACCGATGCCTGGATGCAGCATCCGGTGGCATATGATCGCCTGCCCAATGGGCAATTCGAGGTGCTCAGCTTTTGGCAACTGCTGATGAATCCCTGGGGGTTGCTGCAATACGCGCATAATATGACCGGCGCCGTGATTACGGGGTCGTTTGTGATGGGCGCCGTGGGCGCTTTTTATCTTTTGGAAGGCCGGCTGGAAGACTACGGACGCATCTTCCTGAAAGTCGGTGTCATCGCCGGTCTCATCTCTTCGATCCTCATTATCTTTCCCACCGGCGACCTGCACGGCAAGTACGTTGCGCGCAATCAACCGGCCGCCATCGCGGCAATGGAGGGTCTCTTCAAAACCGAAGATGGCGCGGGCCTCGTGCTGATGGGGCAGCCCAATGAAGAGACGGGCCAGATCGACAATCCTATCGTGGTGAATGATCTGTTGAGTTTCCTCATCTACGGAACGACCAAGGCCGAAGTCAAAGGTCTTGATCAGATTCCCCACGACCAGTGGCCTACCGCCCTGCCCCTGCTCTACTACGCCTACCACATCATGGCCGGTCTCGGAACATGGTTTGCTCTACTGATGACCGTCTCCGCCCTTCTGCTCTGGCGCAAGCGTCTATACACAGCGCGCTGGATCTTGTGGGCGCTGTTGCTCAGTTTTCCGCTGCCCTATATTGCCAACACTGCCGGCTGGATGACCGCTGAGCTCGGCCGACAACCCTGGCTCATCTATGGCCTGATGCGCACCAGCGAGGGCTACTCAAATACCGTCTCCGCCAGCAACGGGCTGTTCACGCTGCTTGGCTTCATGGGGCTTTACCTGTTGCTGGGGATTCTCTTTACCGTCCTGATTTATCGCGAAATCAGCAACGGGCCTAGTGCCGATACCTCTGCCGCGGTTCATGCCGATTGACGATTGCCGGTCTCGCTTGTGGGCCTGAGAAATAGGAGTCTGTTCATGATGGGTTTCATCTGGTTCTGGCTAGTCGCCGTGATGATCGTCGGCTACGTGGTGCTCGACGGCTTTGATTTGGGCGTAGGAGTGCTTCACCTGTTTCTGGTCCGCAATGAGACTGAGCGCCGCACAACGCTTGCCAGCATTGGCCCGGTCTGGGACGGCAACGAGGTTTGGCTGCTGGCCGGCGGCGGCACGCTCTACTTCGCATTTCCGCTTCTCTATGCCTCGGCCTTCAGCGGCTTCTATCTGCCGCTGATGATCGTGCTTTGGCTGCTGATCCTGCGTGGCGTGAGCCTGGAACTGCGCAATCACATCGAAGTCGGTGTCTGGCGCGCGTTGCTGGATGGACTCTTCGGTTTGTCCAGCGCGCTGCTCACGATCTTTTTCGGCGCGGCGCTGGCCAACGTCTTGCGCGGGGTTCCACTGCAAGCTGACGGATATTTCTTCCTGCCTCTTTGGACCAACTGGCAACCCGGCCCGCATCCCGGCATCCTTGATTGGTACACGGTGATCGGCGGTCTCGTCGCACTCGTCGCCCTCACGCTGCACGGCGCTCTCTGGCTCACCATCAAGACCTCTGGAGAACTGGAAGAGCGCGCCCGCCGCATTGTTGCTCCACTCTGGATTGCGCTCGTGACGCTCACCCTGGTCAGTCTAGCCGCCACCATTGTTGTGCGCCCGGCCAGCCTGGGCAATTACTTCAGCTTCCCGGCCACATTTATCGTCCCTGCCGGCGTCGCCGCATCCCTGGCTGCTCTCTGGCTCTTCAATCGCAATGCCCAGCCGATCAGGG
>JBEKCA010000264.1:0-2627 GCA_050015115.1 Occallatibacter sp. | reverse complement strand
CGGGGGCCAAGGTGATAGTAAGAGGCTGCGACAGAGCCGAACCCGTGCTGCCCGATTGGTTGTTGCCTGACTGGGTAAGCGTGGCGGGAGGGTTGCCGACAACGATCCATCCACCCTCGGACTGAGTTGCTGTCCCGTCGCTGCCGGTGACGGTGTAGTGGCAGAAACCAGGTGTGCTGCCAACATTCACGGTGATGGTTGCGGGTTGGGACGAGGTGATGGTGGCGTTGCTGAGCGCCAGCGCGCCGCTGCAGGCCGTGGCCCCTTCGTAAGCATCGAAGACTGCCGAAGAGAGCGTAACGTTGGCGCTGCCGCTGCTGATGGCCGGATGCAGGGTTGCGGTACCCGATGACGGAATCATCAGATCGTCCGGATTCAGATACCATGCCGATGCGGGTCTTGTGGCCTCGCTTCCATTGATTACCAGCAGAGTGATACTGTAGGACGCAAAGCTCTGCGAAGGGTTCCAGGCTGCCGAACCGGAGGCCGAAATGATGCTGGAAGCGGTCGAGCCCAGCGTGTACGCCGTGTACGTTGACGCATTAAATCCGGACAGGTTGAAGGTCACCTGCGCGGAATTCTGGGGGTCCTTATTGATGACCATAACCGTCATCACCGTGCCGGCCGAGTTGAGCGCGGCGTAGCTGGAAAAGAGATTCACATTGCCGGTGTTCGTATCCGAGACCGAAAGGGTCCCGAATCCGTCGTGCGAGCCGTCGTAATTGGTATAGAGCTTCAGCGCCTGGTAATTGGGGTTCCCGGAAACCGGCGCGACCCATCGAGTTGCAAGAGAGATGCCCTCGCGCCCGAAGATGCCATAGGCGTCCGCATCGCCTAGCGCGGTGGAGAAATCAGACTCTTCATAGAAGGCAGCGCTCCACTCGGTGAAAGACAACGGTGTACCGGGGTAGATGGCGTTGACCATGGCCTTCATGCGCGGAATGCGGAAGGGGATGGTCCGGTTGGGCTGGATGCTGGTGGCATAGATCTGATTCACGGTCCCCGAAGTGCTCACGTACGTTGGATCCCAAAAATCGCGATAGACGTCAGCGGATAGAGCTTGTAGCTGCGCGGTCGTGAGTCCTGTTGTGTTGGCATCGGGGTAGGCATGGATATCGAAAACGTCGAGCGTGCGCGATCCGTTGATCTGATCCGTCCAAGCGATCTGGTTGAGCCACCAGGGCAGATAATCTACTCCACCGTGATCGTCCTTGTCGGCGCTGTTGGCTCCGTTCCAGTAATACCACCAGCAGCATGTTACCGGACCGAACCGCACAGCGGCGGGATCCCAGCTCTTCAGATTCGCAGCTTCGGTCTCATAGACATTGGCCAGCTCATCATAGCCAGACGGGGTTGGGTGAACATCGCGATGCGTGCCGCCCCAGATGTCGATCTCGTTGTCCATGTCGTAGAAGTGGCACGAGGTGATTGTCGAATAGGGCACCGCGCATGTCCCGCTGCTGAAGGCGGCGGCAAGTGCCTGCGCCCAAGGCTCGCGATAGACGCAATCCCCTGACGGGCAGGCCTGGCTGGAGTTGTCGAGGAGCGGATAGTAGGCCGTGGTGACCGCGGATGTGGTCACAGGTGTCTGGCAGTCGGTCTTGAGTCCGTCGCCGGCATCGATGTTGTATTTATCGACTGAGCACTGCGCGCCGTAAGTCGCTGCGGAGAAGCTCCAGTGGCCATTCGATCCGTTCTCCGCGCTCTGCGCCACCCATCCGAGCATCGCCATGGTGGTCAGCGGATGGCTTCCGGCATTCTGGACATCCGTGATGAACTGCACGGAATCACTTTCCGCTCCGTTTCCGCCGGTATTGAAGTCCTCGAAGTAGTAATCCGCGTCGGCGTTATAGGTGTGCAGTTGCCAGTTGTACGTTGATGCGGCGTTCCCACCCCAGCGGCCCACCGTCGTACCCGAGTCGGAAACAGTTGACGTGCTGCTGATGTTGCCGCCGTACACATAGGGACTGATCACATGACGGTTCGCAAGAGTGTCGATGTTGACCGAAATGGCGCTGCCGCTGCTTGCGGTAACGGTCACCGATGCGGTTCCGGAGGCGCTGTTGTAGGTCCCGGAGCTGGCACTGTCTGGCGTGTACCTGGCGGTCAATGTGTCAGTGCCCGCGGCCAGCGAGCCTGCGGAAATCGTAATGGTCGCCGAACCGGAACTGAGGGTGGTCGCGGCAGAGGTGTAGCTGCCGCTGGAGAGAACCACCGAGCCGGTGGGCGTTGCACCGGTGCCGGCGACCGCGATGGCGACGGAGAGCGACTGCGCGATGGTGATGCTGATGGACGCGGGGGTGACGGTCACCGTGGGCGTGGTCGGCGGCGATGTTACGGTCACCGATGCGGTTCCGGAGGCACTGCTGTAGGTTCCGGAGCTGGCGCTGTCCGGCGTGTACTTGGAGGTCAATGTGTCGGTGCCCGCAGCCAGCGAACCTGCAGGGATCGTAATGGTCGCGGAGCCGGAGCTGAGCGTTGTGGCCGAGGAAGTGTAGTTTCCGCTGGAGAGAATCACCGAGCCGGTGGGCGTTGCACCGGTGCCGGCGACCGCAACGGTGACGGAGAGCGACTGCACTGTGGTGATGCTGCTGGAGGCCGGTGTAACAGTGACCGTGGGCGTAGTG
>JBEKCA010000263.1:0-3406 GCA_050015115.1 Occallatibacter sp. | reverse complement strand
CATTGGCGACGATCGCGGAAGAAGAAGCATATAGAAATGCTCGGCGGTCCATCAAGATTCCTTTCTTAAGGCTGCGGCGCTTTTGGGCATCACGGGGGATTCATCCTCCATTGATGCGGGTGCGCAGGCGCTTGAGAACGTTGGGTGGGACGAGGCCGGTGACGTCGCCGCCGAAGCCGAAGACTTCCTTGACCATGCGAGAGCTGACGAAGGAGTAGCGGCCGGCGGGCTGCAGAAAGACCGTTTCGATTTCGGGGGCGAGACGGCGATTCATCAGAGCCATCTGGAATTCGTGCTCGTAGTCGGAGATGGCGCGAATGCCGCGCAGCACGGCGGTGGCTTGGCGCTGGCGGGCAAACTCCACCATAAGTCCGTCGAAGGTGGCGACAGAGACATTGCCGAGAGCGCCTGTCGATTCGCGCAGCATTTCCACGCGTTCCTCCAGGGTGAAGAGCGGATTCTTGACTGGGTTTTTGAGGATGGCGACGGTGAGGTGCTCGAACAGCTTGGATCCACGCTGAATCAAATCGAGGTGCCCGTTGGTGGGCGGGTCAAAGGTCCCGGGATAAAGGGCTTTCACACTCATGAAAAGACTCAGGTGTGATTCTACGGCATGGGCGAAGGGGGGACTGAAGTTCTGGAAGGCAGAAGCAGATCCTTCGGTCCGCCTTCCCCAAAACCGCACTTGCGCTTTTGGGGCCCCGAGCGCGCGGATCCTCAGGATGACAATTCGCCCTCGAAAGGATTCTGGCCAATCAAAAGTTAACTTGTTTGAAAGGCCGGCGCGGCTTTGTGCTCAGCGGTACGGGAAGCCACGTAGAGGGATACGACGGTGATGTCGTCGGTCTGGCCGAAGCGCTGAGCCGTCTGAGCAATGTAGCGCGCGGGCTCGTTGCTCACCTGTTGCGTACGTTCAAAGCCGAACAGCTCGCCATCCGAATTCTGGGCCTCGACGACGCCGTCGGAGAGAAAGACCAGCCGGTCGCCACGGTTGAGCAGGAAGGTGGCCTGTTCGTAGTGCGAGTCCGCAATGACGCCCAGGGGGAGGCCAGGAGGCAGTTCCAGTTCGCGGCCATCGCGATAGGGGCTCAAGTGGCCGGCATTGGCCACTGTCAACGTGCCGTCGGGGTAGATGCGCGCGCAGAGGCAGGTGGCAAAGCAGGGAGCCGAATCGAGTCCCGGAACAGCTCCGGGCGAAGCCACGGCGCCGAGCAGAACGTGATTCAGGTGATCGAGCACTGTGCCCGGATCATGCGACAGCTCGTTGCGCAAGGCGCCCACCAGTGTGCTCGAATTCATGGCCGCTTGCAGGCCCTTGCCGCTGACGTCGCCAACCACAATGAGGAGAGAATCGTCCTTCAGAGGCAGGACCTGAAAGAAGTCGCCACCGACGCCGTTGACGGGCAGGTAGGCGCTCTCAAGCATGAAATTCTTGTTGGAAGGAAGCTGGGTGGGAATCAGCAGAGCCTGTACGCTGCGGGCGGCGGAGATCTCCGCGGTGGAGCGCTGCTCGATCTCACTGATGCGAATGAAGCGGAAGAGAATGACCGCAACCAGGCTGGTTAGAAAGACGATGTAGGCGACGGCGCCGGTGTCAAACGCGATGGGGCCGATGTGGAAATGGTGCGAGGCGAATTGTTGCGGCAGCCAGTGTTTGCTGGCCCCATAGTCGAGGATGGTGTCGACGGAGTCGGCAATGGCGGCGAGGAAGAAAGGTGCGAGCATGACGCCAGCTTCTTGGCGTCCCCGGCGCCAGGCGCGGAAGAGCAGCACGCAGACGAGGGCGCAGAAGACGACCTCAGCGGTAACAGAGAAAATCTCGTAGACCTGTTCCCAGCCGGTAATGGCGAGGATAGGCAGAAGGAGTACGCCGATCTGTACGCCACGAACGAGGCGCGGCGGCGGGGTGGCCGTGAAACGCAGAACGAATTCGAGCGTGACGGCCATGAAAATACGGCCAAACACGCCGGCCAGGATGTGATACGGCGAAGCGGAGAGAGTGCCCAAGCCGAAGGCGGCCTCGGCCGCGCCGGCGGCTGCGACGGAAAGGCAGAGCAGGGCGAGCCACAGGTATTCGGCATGATGGCGCTGCCATGTGTAGAGCGCAGCCCCAAGCACTGCAACGCAAAGGAACAGGACGGTCACCCCCAGCGCGGCGGTAACGCGCTCGTTCCATTGACGGCCGACCTTCATCGCCAGCTGCTCGGCAATATCGTCGTCCGTGCCGAGTTCGACCTTGCTGATGAGACCGCGCCGCACCGTGAACGGCGGACCGGCCCAGCTTCGAATGGCGATCACGGCCGTGCTCTTGGGATCGATGCCGGAGAGCCGGACTACGAATGGAGGCGACTGGTACATCGCGTGCGATTCGGTCATGCCGCGCGTGTGTCCCGCCTCCGAGCCATTCACGAAGGCATCGAGTTGTCCGATTCCATCGCTGGAGACGAGCAGTTCCAGCGGCGCATCCTGGGCCGCCGCATTGAACTGCGCAAGCTGCTCCGGGCCGAGACGCATACGATACCAGCCGTAGCCGGTATAGGATTCAATTCCCTGCGCGGAGAGAGATTCACTCAGAGTGACGGTTTGCCAACGGGAGTCGTCGAATCCAGGCTCGGCCCACTCCAGGTCATCTCCCTGTTGAAAGCGCCAAGGACCGTTGAGATTGAGAACTGTGCGTATGGCGGAGGGAACAGCGGATGCCGATGCAGGAGCTGCCGGCGCAGCAGAATTTGGTGGCGGGCTCGTCTGAGGAGCAGAGGCAGTCTGCGCCGCGCATGCGCAGGCCATCGCGAGGCCGCCGAGAATCAACCGCGGAAGGACCCGCGATGCCGTTCGCTCGATGATCTTCATGCGCATTCCAAGTTTAGTGCAGGAGCCGGAGAGCTGTGGCAGATCATCGGCCCGCACCGCGAGGCAGTGGCTGGCCCGGTGATCTCGCACCTGCATCTTGAGAAACTACGCAGCAGGCGTTGCCGCGGTTCTTATCCTTTGCGCACCCGAACAGCCTCTTTGGCCTCAGCCGGGCCCGCAATTGGGATTTCGGGGACCTCAGCGGGAGCGGCCATGCCTATCCCCAGCTTCTTGCGCACCTCGGCATCCATTTTGGCGAAGATGTCCTTGTTCTCTTTGAGGAAGCCACGCGTATTTTCGCGGCCCTGGCCGATGCGTTCGCCGGCATAGCTGTACCAGGCGCCCGATTTTTCCACGATATTGTGGGTCACTGCCAGATCGAGGACATCGCCTTCGCGGCTGATGCCTTCGCCGTAGAGAATGTCGAACTCCGCCTCGCGAAACGGCGCGGCCACTTTGTTCTTGACGATCTTGACCTTGGTGCGCGAACCGACGACCGTGTCGCCCTCCTTCACTGCGGCAATGCGGCGAATATCCACGCGCACTGAGGAATAGA
>JBEKCA010000262.1:0-2725 GCA_050015115.1 Occallatibacter sp. | reverse complement strand
GTCGGCGGTCTGGCCCTGGCTGCTATGGCTCGTCACCGCATAGCCGTAATCGAGATGCGGCATCTGCCGCACGTTGAACTCGACCTCCTGGCCTGAGTCCATGCGCAGTTTCAGATTGCCGTGGTTGTCTATTTTCTCGACCGTTCCCAGCTCGCGGTTGGCCAGCCTCTGCTCATGATACGGAGCCGTCATCTGCACGCGGTCGCCCTGGGCGAACACGCGCTCGCCGTCGCGGTAGACCGTCACACCCTGCAACCGGCGCGGGTCGTAACTCAGCTCCTCGCCGCTCTTGCGCGTGATGGTCAGCATGTTGCTCTCACCGTCCACGCGCACGACGCGCGCATACTCTCCAGCCTCGATGCCGATGGGCTTCGAGCCCTTCGAGTAACGGAGCACATCGCCCTCTGTGTAGTTCTGCGCGTGCTGCCGGTCGGCCCCCGTCAGCTCCTGCCGCGCATAGAGAACAGGCACCCGGTACGCGGTGCCCGTGACCTGGCCAGACTCACGCATCGCCCGATGGATTTGGCCGTTGATCTCGCGGCGCGATTCATTGTCCGGCGAGATAACCAGCGTCCGCTCCGGTGCTCGCGCATACTCCCGCGCCATCTCTGTGAAGCGCTCGCCCCGGTCCTTGATCTCATGCACGCGGCCTTGGCTGTTGAGGCTCGCGATCGCTTCTTTGACCTCGCCACGCGCAAGCTGCTCCACCGTCTCTTTGAGCACTGGATCTTTCTGCCGCAGGATCTCATCGAGCCGCGCCGTACGCAGCCCTGCCTCCTGTAACTGCGCATACGGCCTGCCCGCTTCCACTGCCTCATGCTGCCGCACGTCGCCCACGAACAACACCCGGTCATGGCGGTTCAGCCGCTCCAGGAACGCGTGCATCTGCCGCGTGCCGACCATGCTCGCCTCGTCCACGATGTACACTCTTGCGCGGCCCCCATCCGGCTGCTGGCCGCGCGCAAGATGGCGCTGCAACGTCTCAGTCTCCATGCCCGCCTCGGCCAGCTTTTGCGCAGCGCGAGAGGTCGGCGCAAGCCCCTTCACTTCGTAGCCGTGATGCTCGACGGCGTCCCGGACGGCGGCTAAAGAAGTAGTCTTTCCTGCGCCCGCCACGCCCTCCAGAGCCATCATTCTGTCGCGGCTTTCAAGCACGTCTTCGACCGCACGGTGCTGGCTCATGCTCAGATGCGGATGCTGTTTCCAGGTCCACTCCCGCGTGCGCCCATCGACGATGACATTGATGTCGCGGCCCGCTTGCATCCGCCGCACGATGGCTCGCTCGTAACCCTGCATCTCGTCCGTCGTGAACGCGCGGCCAGCCTCTCCCTCCCGGCGTGGAACCTCGATCAGCTCGCCATTGGCGATGCGTTTTTCAAGTTCCGTTTTAATCTCCGGCAAGCGCGCTTCGCACATTGTGTGCCGCAACGCATCGCGCAACAGAGCTCGTTCATCGACCACCGCCGCGCGCTCGATCCCACGCTCCCGCGCATACGTCACGGCACTCTCGGCAACCTGCCGCGAACGCTCCGGCTCAACCTCCACGCCCCACCGCCGCGCGGCCTCGGCCATCACCCGCTGCGGCTGATTGCCATGCTCGGCTGCAAGTTTTTGATGCTGCGCCCGGACCTCCTCGATGCTCAACGGCTGCTTGGCGTCCCGCGTCCGGTGCGCGGCGATCTGCGCCGCTCCAGCACCCCTTCGCCCCTGCTCGGCGAGTCGTTGTTCGATCTGCTGACGCCGCGGACTCGACGCCTCCAGATATTCCTGCGTGTAGCCCTTGATCTCGGGCTGCCCATGCGCGCCGCGCTCGACCTCGTAGCCCAGCCGCTGCAAGTGTGCGGCCAACTCGGAACGGTAAACCGCTGTCGCGTACTGCTGCGTCTTGTAAAGTTCCTGCGCCTGGAGCGACCGCGTTTTGCCCTCGGCGGTTTCGGTCACATTGAAGATCACCGCGTGCGTGTGCAACTGCGGAGCGGCGTAGCCGTCCACCGGACGGCTGCTGTCGTGCTCGAACTTGGCCACCGCCCACGCGCCCGTCGTCTCGGCTACGGCGTTCCCTCCGATGCGCGCCTGCGCGTACTTTTCCATCTCGTCCAGAGCCGCGCGCACGCTCTCCCGATGGGCTTCTCTCACGCGGCCATCGCCGCCGACAAGCGCCGTCAGAGAGACGGATTTCGGAGCCGAAAACGTCGCGTCCCAGCCCGCCCGGTGCTCCATCGCGCGCACCGTTTCGCCCTGCGCGTTGATGTATTCGTGCGCCTGCTGGCGGCGGATCAACGCCTCGCCGGTCTGCGGATGCTGGCCTTCCGAGAGACGCGCGAACTGCTCTTCATTGACCTCGCCATGCAGCCCATAACGCTCGGCAAGCTGACCCTGCCACTCGCCCCGCACACGCTCGCCTTCGGTGTAATAGTTCTCCTTCGCGTTGGCGAACTCCGACTTGTGATACGCCTGCGCCTGGCCCGCTGAGATCGGCTTCGACAGTGTCAGCATTGCTCTACATCTCCTCTCCGGGCGCCACGTCCATCGGCATCTGCATCTTTGGCAGCGCAGGCTCGGGCGGCGCGGACTGCATCCGCTCCTCGCGCGCTGAGTTTTTCGCCAGCGCCTCCAGCGCCCGCTTCATCTTGTTGTCATCCGCCCACTTGATCAGCTTCCGGCTCGCCTCCTCCGGGATCGTCACCCCTTCGCCCACCTTCAGCATGAAGTTCAAAAGGATCGT
>JBEKCA010000261.1:0-2802 GCA_050015115.1 Occallatibacter sp. | reverse complement strand
AGGCTGATGTTGCCGGAGCCCGGGACGCACAGTTGCAAAGTGTCCTGGTGCGGACCGGCAAAGTTCCGCCCTAGCGATCTCGACGGGCCAGCGGCGCCCAATGCCGTCCTGGAGTCTATTGCCGCACTGCCTGAATGGTGGAGGACCCGCGCCGTTAGGCGCTAGGCTAGATGAGGCGAAAGAAGCGGGGTTAAATCAGGTGCGCCGGCGTTCGCCGCATCACGGGTTTGGCGCTGGAACGCAAATAGTCATTGATGGTCCCAAGCGAACCGAAAAAGCCAACGAATGAATCCCGCACGTGTCGCGGGGCGCGTCGTGTTTGACAGAAATCCCGATGGCGGAACTGGTCGGTAACAGCAATCGCCGCCGTCCCCATCGGCCGGTATTCGTGCGTGCCCTGCGCCCAGGCCACCCGATCGTGATGGTCAATCCATAGCGCGAATCCCATGCTGCGATATTAACTGCTGGCAAAGCGCACGTCCGGCCCACAACGAAGAACGGCGGACATAGGCCTGTCCGCCGTTCGAAAAAAGAAAAACGAAATATGAAGCTAGTCCAGAAGCTACATCTTGGACGTTGTAGTCGTTGAGGTGGTCTTCTTCGCCTTCTTGGTCTTGGTCGCCTTGGTGGCTGTGGTCGAGCTATCGCCGGCGAACATTGACACGGTGCCGAAGAGCAGGGACATACCCAGCATGAGGGTCATGATTTTTTTCATTATGTTTTGATCTCCTTGAGTGGTGTGGAAAACGAGCAAATCGTTAACTCACTCATTAGGTTGGCAGCACAGAATGAACGCAGCCTTAAGCCAAGGTTAAATGAGTTTAATAAGGTGTCGGCAAATGCCGCCAGGAAGCCTCCCGCAGCCAAATATAAATTAAATAATCTTCATCATCGCCTCGACTGAGCCGCGATACTTGGTTTCCAACGGAATAGGTCAGTGAGGTAAGATCAAACGAACAGGGGTGAGGCTGGAATCGTTCTTCTGGTAGGACTCGGGCACATAAGTCAGGGTGCGGCCGATGTGCTTCTAGTCGATTGGCAACCTTCTAAAACGTGAGCTCTTCATCTACCATTGCGCCACCTTTCGACGAGGCGGGACTGGTCGCTAAGGCAAAAGCCGGCGATAGCGGCGCTTTTTCGGCGCTGGTCGAGCATTACGAACGCCGTGTGTTCCGCATGGCGAAGCAAATCACGCAGAATGAAGAAGATGCCGAGGATGTCCTACAGGAGACCTTCCTCAAGGCCTATTCGCATCTGGAGGATTTTCAGGGCAACTCCAAGTTTTACACTTGGCTGGTCCGGATCGCAGTAAACGAGGCGCTGATGAAGCTGCGCAAGCGCCGGAGCGATAAGACGGTCCCGCTGGATGACCCCATCGATACCGGCGAAGATGTGGTGGTCCGCGAGATTGCCGTCTGGGAGGATGACCCCGAGCAACGTTATTCTCGAGAGGAGCTGGGGGCAATCCTCGACGATGCGATCCAGAGTTTGAAGCCAGCTTATCGCACCGTTTTTGTCCTACGTGACATCGAAGAGCTGTCAATAGAAGAGACTGCAGAGGCCTTGGGGTTGTCGATATCAGCGGTAAAAAGCCGGCTGTTACGGGCTCGATTGCAGCTTCGTGAAAAACTGACGCGGCTGTTCAAGCGGAAAGGAAACGACGCATTTGCTTACCTGTAAGCAGTTTCTGCAGGAGCTGAGCGATTATCTCGAGGAGTCGGTAGACCCGGCAGTCCGTGCAGAAATCGAACGGCACGTGAATGAGTGCCCCAACTGCTGGGTGGTATGCGATACCACACGCAAGACACTAAGAGTCTTCAAAGGGATGGAGTGTCATGCGGTGCCGGAAGACGTTCAGCGTAAACTGCTGGCTGCTTTAGAAAAGGCTATTGCAGAAAAGAAGGGATGCGATCCGCCGCGGCGGTTGGATCACTAAGGCTGCCACCGTCGTCTTGCACGTCATTGGCGCCGTTCGTTGTGCAGCATCCGTTCAAATTTGGCCTTTTGCCGCTCGTCCAGAACATCCAGGATCTTCAGCCTGCCACTTTCGTAAAGGGTTTGCCGCTGATCTTCCAGGTTTAGAAAATACTTTGCGTAGTCGTCCAGGATCAGCTTGATGGTCTCACGCTGGTCAGCGTTCAGGTCCAGGTCACTCTGCAATTGCCCCATGCTGACGCGACGGCCTTGATAGGCAAAGTAGGACTCCTTGACCGTAGGAAGGAAGCGGTGAAGGTAGAGGTTCATACCCAGCGCGCCAAAGGCGACCCCGCAAAAAAAGATAACGGCAAGTATGGCAATAACCCTGGGATTGCAGCCGCTGTCGTTATTGCGAAGCATCTTTTCCGTCAGGCTTGGAGTGGTCACGAGGAGAGCCCTGGGAGCTTCTTTCACTCGGCTTGCGGCTGATAGTTGGCAAGGTTAACCAGCACCGTGTCGCGCCGGTCAGCCTCCCCGCCCCGTACGGGAGTGTCAGACTGAGCGTTTTGTTGTATGCGCGCCACATTACCAGTCAAGTGGCCGTCTGCAGATTCCGTGCTCACCACATATGTGCCCAGCAGCAGCGCCATCGCCAGCGATGCGTATGCCACCATTCTGCCGAACGGCGAATACACGAACACAGCCCAAATCGAGTTCTGGGCGCGGTTTTCAATCTGTTGCAGCACGCGGGCGTAGAAACCGGCACTCGGTTCCACCTCAACCCGCAGGACGCTCAGCAATGGCGACTGGGCACGGTACTCCTCCAATTCCCGCGCACAGCCAGCACAGTTGCACAGATGTTCATCCACCTCGGCAAGACCTGTC
>JBEKCA010000260.1:0-3144 GCA_050015115.1 Occallatibacter sp. | reverse complement strand
CCTCTCAGCAGGAGACATTGATTGACCAATACCCAGACAAAGCATGGGGAGAGATGTCTTCCGACGAGCGATGGCTCATCCGGGTGAATGACAAGAGCGTCGAGATACGTCCCTTGTCCGGTGGCGATTGGAAGCCGCTGGCCTCAAGCGTTCGTCCCACGGGCCACGTCGACTTCACCTCTGACGGCACCTGGCTGCTTTACCATGACGCCGATTCCAACGGAGAACCGATCCTCTCTCGCGTTGCTTCAGCCGGCGGCCAACCTGAGCGCCTGGGCGATTTCCCGACTCGCGCCCCGTCAGGCACGATGAGAATCAGCCCGGATGGGAGCAAGGTCATGGTCGCCGCCGGCGAGTACGGAACCGCCTACGAAATGTGGTCGCTGGAGAACTTCGTTCCACCCGCGTCCAAGCCGTAATCCGATCATGAGCCCCAATAGCGGCGGGCCTCGGTTCATCGAGGCCCGCTGATTCTCTACCGTTTCACAAAGCTATCTAGCCAATGGTTCCGCAGGCGGGATCATCGCCAATGAATACGCGGTTGACTCGTTGGCACAGACTGCATCGCTGCCTTGCCCAATTCAGAGAATAGATCTCCTGCGTTCCCACATCCCTAAGCACGAGCGGGTCTCCTTTCGGCGTCAAGCCAAACTCCAGCCCTGCCAGCCGCCCTGGCGTATCCCCTTCAGACGCCGAGACCATCGCTTCTTCCTTACCATGGCCATCCTGGGCGCCATCACGGTCTCCCGGTGTGACCGGCGCTGTGAATAGTAGGGGGCATTTTGAAATGGATAAATGCTGAAAGCTCGAGCGGTATGGACAATCCACCTGGCTGTATAACCTGCTACCGAGAAAAGTGACATCTACAGCTGAGCGGACGCCGTCAACCATGTGGCATCGTCGATGCTGGCGCCAAATTGCTGCACTTCAATGAATCCGCAATTGTCCTGCCAAATCCCCTCATGGTTTAGTACAAATCGCCGTATCTACACTGCTCCGCCTCAGCAGCATCGACAACCGAGAATTTCTGCTCGTGAAGCACTGTCGATACGGCACTGGAGATAACGCGCTCATTCATTGGCGAGCTCTCGATTTCAGAACCCGATCCTTCCCTAAAACGCAATCTTGCGTGGCGAACTCTAGCTTCCCAGCCCCACGCCGAGCAGTCCGGTAGGAGGCGTCGTTACGCTTTCGAGCGTTCCAAACCATGCCGGAACCGAGCCGGGTACGCGGGCCTCGATCGTTTCAGGCAGCGCAATCCTTGTATCATGTGGGAACGCGAAGTGCGAGCTGGTTGATTGTGGGCGGCTTACTGCGAATGAAACAACGAATACGTTTCTGCAAGTCACGCGACGAGGTACGGATCGCTTTTGCTACGGCGGGCGAGGGTCCTCCGCTGATGCGCGTCAACAACTGGTTCACGCACCTCGAGCTCGATTGGGACAGTCCGGTCTGGCGCCATTGGTCCCAGGCCCTCGTCGAACGGCGAATGCTTGTCCGTTACGACCCGCGAGGCTCGGGCCTTTCCGATCGGGACGTGACCGATTTTTCCCTCGATGCCATGCTGGCGGACCTCGAGGCGGTTGCCGATGCACTCAAGCTTCGTCGCTTCCCACTGATCGGCTTGTGCCAGGGTGGGGCGGTCGCCGTCGCGTTTGCGGCACGCCATCCTGAGCGTGTCAGTCGCCTGGTGCTCTACGACAGCTTCCTCTATGGTGCCTTCGTCGACGACGCGGGCCAGAAGCTGGCAAGGCAGGCACAGGCGTTCTCGCAAATGATCGAAACCGGTTGGGGAAGGAAGGTCGGGGCGTTTCGCGAACTATTTGCGAATCTGCTGATGCCAGAAGGTGCCGGACCCGAGCTCAAGTGGATCGGCGAGTTGCAGCGACACAGCGCGTCGGCGCCAACGGCTTGCCAATTATGGAATGCCTTCAACAAATTCGACATTCGCAGCGACGCGTTGAAGGTCACTGCACCCACGCTCGTTTTTCATGTGCGAGGCGATGCCATGGTGCCGTTCGAGGCGGGCCGGCGCCTCGCCGCAGCGATACCGAATGCCCGCTTCCTGCCGCTCGAGGGGAAAAACCACATCCTTCGTGCCGATGAGCCGGCGTGGCTGAATTTCAAGAAAGAGCTCAATGAGTTCCTTGGTGCGGACGAGCAGATCGATATCTCCGCCCCGGAGGAGTTCGCTGCCTTGACCGCACGCGAGAGGGAGATTCTCGACTGGATTGCACGAGGTCAGACCAACGCTCTGATTGCACATCGCCTGCATATCGCCGAGAAGACCGTCCGCAATCACGTTACTAGCGTTTTCTCCAAGCTCGGTTTGCAGCATCGTTCGCAGGCCATTGTGATGGCTCGCAAGGCCGGTCTCGGCCGCGACAACTAGCGGCAGCGGCCCCAACCTGGGACCTGCGTCCTAATAATCGCGGTTGCCCCTGCAGGAATTCGATTCGATATATGACTGTCGCCTCATGACGACGCCCGCAGCGCCATGTCACCCTGCAAGTGTCGAGTTCATACGAAACTGAGGGTACCATGAGCGCGAGACGAGTAAGCCTTGTCCAGCAGCGACAACACCCGCTGCGGGAGCATTACCGCAGCGTTCCGGCCGACGCCTGGATCAGCGACGGGGCGCAGACCGTAAGCGCGTGCGGTGGGGATCCGTTCCACGGCGTCGTTGTGCCTGCCAATGGCGCCGATGCACCCGTGCAATTCGGGATTCATCGGGCCGTGGGTGGTTTTCACGACAACCCGAATCCTGGCGATCTGCTGTGCGCGGCAGTGGCAGCCTGCTTCGATTCGACGTTGCGGATGATCGCCGATCATCGTGGCATTCGCCTGGAGTCCTTGGAAGTGAAGGTCACCGCAGAATGCGACGTGCGCGGTTGCTTGCTGCTAGAAGGCGCGGTTCCTGTGGGATTCCAGCGCATGCGTTGCGGTGTACGCCTGCAAACAAAGGATCACGTCGATGAAGACACGATAAAGATGCTCCTTGCCGCTGCAGAACACAGTTGCGTCGTCATGCAAACGCTGCGTAGCGGTGTCGCCGTGCAAACGCAAGTCGAGGCCGGCGATGCTGCGGCAGTCATCACCTCTGGAGCCCACCCCAATCTGCGGGGCTCGATGCCATCCCCGTGA
>JBEKCA010000259.1:0-3589 GCA_050015115.1 Occallatibacter sp. | reverse complement strand
GTCAGGGCAAGAGTTCCTTGCAAGACGTCGGGTTTTTCTTTCATCGCGAGTCCTACCTTTAGGTTTCCAACAGGGATAATGGCACGTTTCCTTTTGGAAAGCAACAGGAATTATTTGCAGGATGTTTCGACGGAGCGACGTACCCCGAAGCGGCTGTGCTCAAATCGCCGCGACCTCAGTCTCCTCATCCCCGAAAGAATTCTGGCCGCAATTGCAGTCCATTTCTTCTCTTCGGAGCACAATCAAGAAAGATCAAGCAAGAATCCGGCCCGCGGAAATGCTCGTCATGGACGAAAACACGGCATTCCGCCAAATAGAGTTCATGCCATTTTCCGGGATTTTTTGCAATATGCTGTAAACAAATATGTTACGTATGAATTGGCCCATTTTGACCCCTTAAACAAAGCACTTACGTCAAATCGGTTCCTGACCGATCCGCAAAACAAAAGACTTACGTACTGCTCCAGCGAAACCAGAGTGGCCACATCCCGAAGCCGCAGCGCCCAAGTCGCCGCCCCCACGACGCCAGGGAGCGGCGACCCTGCACAAGACTCGACAGGGCACACCTACTCTGGCTTCGGCCGATTGAGAAGTCGCCCTATCGCAGGTTTTTGGGGGCACTCCGACAGAATTCCGGATGCATCGGCTGGCATCCGGAGGATTCTCAATCGCTTTTCGGTCCTTGACCTGGGCCGGGTTTCCCTAATAAGCCTGTAACTGGTCGAGGGGGAGGCGGACGCGGAAGCAGGTGTCGCCGGGTTCGGAGCGGACACTGATGTGGCCGCGATGCTTGCGGACGATGCGCATGGCGTTGTCGAGGCCAAGGCCTAAACCCTGGCCGGGGGGCTTGGTGGTGAAGAAGGGCTCGAAGATGCGGTCCTGCAAATCGGGGCGAATGCCGGGGCCGGAGTCCTGGATTTCAACCAGCATCATGTCGCCTTCAAGGCGTGCAGTGATGCGGAGCTGGGCCTGGATACCGAGGTTGTCCATCTCGGCGATGGCTTCGAGAGCGTTCTCAATGAGAGCGGTCCAGACCTGGTTGAGTTCGCTGCCGTAAGCGCTGATGTGGGGCAGGTCGGGGGCGTAGTCGCGAATGACCTGGACGTTGCCGATGCGGGACTGGAGCATCTGCAGGGTGGCGTCGAGGCCGGCGGGCACATCGACTTCAAGGATGGGCGCGCGGTCCATGTAGGAGTAGGCCTTGATGGCGCTGATGAGGTCGAAGATGCGGGCAGTGGAGTTAACCAGCGTTTCAGTGGAACGCCTGGAGCGCAGATAGCGGGCGAGGTACTGGAGCAGAACGCAGATTTCGGTGTGGCCGAGCATGGCGGGAAGCTGGTCGAGGTCGGCGAGGGTGACGGAGTCCTCGGCCAATTGCGCGGCGATCTCCCAGGAGTCCGGGCAGGGCAGGGCATTGAGCCAGGCGCGGATGGATTCTTCACGGGCGATGAGGCTGGCGGCGTGCAGATCGGCGGACTGGGGTTTGCGGTCGAAGATCTTCTGTTCCCAGTTTTCGATGGCTTCGATCTGCTTTTCGCTGAGGCAGAGGTTGACGAGCTTGAAGCGGTTTTCTCGACTGGCGCTGAGTTCGGTAACCAGGTTGGCGGCGGCGCGCTGGGCGGCAGAAGCGGGATTATTGAGCTCGTGGGCCAGGTTGCCCGCCAGCTTACCGAGGGCGTTAAGCTTCTCCGCCTGCTGCTCAATGCGGGTGACCTCGCGGACTCGGTCTAGAAGCGTGGTGACAACGCGCTGGCCCATGGAGGGGATGGCCTTGAGCATGTCGTCGAATGCAGACCTGTGGATGGCGAGGACCCAGCAATCGGTGATGGCGAATCCCTGGCCGCCGTAGCTTTTCATCCGGGAAAAGGGCAGCAAACCGGTCATTTGTCCGGCGCGGCCGATGAACAAGGCCATGGGGCCGCCGTGCTGGCGGCGCACATGAATTTCGCCCTTGAGGATGAGCATCATGTGCTCGGCTGGTGCGCCTTCTTCAAAGAGGACATCGCCGGCGGCGGCGAGCAGCTCATTGCCGTGACGGGCGAGCCAGAGACGGTCTTCCAAAGGCAGGCCGTGCAAAGGGCCGATGCGATCTATGGCTTCGGCGATTTCTTCGACGGGGGTAGGACAGGCAGGCGAAGTGACGGCGGGGGAGAGCATCCGGGGACCTCCGGGCTTGCAGTTTCAGGATAGCCGATTGTGGGGTCAACGCAGGGAGCGAACTTTTCACGAGGCGGGATGAATTGGGTGCATCACCGGATCGGAGTTGTTGCAATTTTAATTTGGAGTGTCGGAAATGGCCATGGACAGAATCGGATGCGCAATCTACAGTTTCATCGACTTCATTTTTCTTCCTGGAAGGGCGGCTATGAAGAGTAGCCTGCTGCAGGCGTTGGCGGGGACTGTTCTGGTGCTCGTCAGCCCGTTTGTTTGGGGTGAAACGGCCAAGGAGTGTAACGCTGCAGGGCCACCTGCGATCTGGATCGTTAAGAGTTCTTACCCCTTTCAGGCAGGGACCGAAAAATCGTTAGATGAACTGTATCACGGGCCGTGGAAAACGCAGGTTGACATTGTCTTGTATGCGAGTCCTCGAAGTCAGCATGCTGTTGGAACGGTCAAAGGCGGGACTGTCGTCGAAGCACTCTACGGAGATTCAATCGTTGTTCATCCTCTGCGGTTTGTTGCTGCGCACGATTCCAGGGTGGGGATAGGCTTCAACGGAGGGAGCGAGCACATCGCCGTTATGAAAAAGGGCGATGTGTTCTGGGTTCTCAACTCCGGAGGCGAAGGCGAGTTCGAAATCTGGTGGTATTGCAATGTAGTCGGGTGGGATTCTACAGAGCCGCCTCAAGGCAATCAAAATCGACTGGAATTATTGGGGACGAACGAGGAGAGGTGGGTCAAAGTTCGAGATCCGAAAACTGGATTGACGGGCTGGTTCAAGGACGTACCGGCGCAAGACGGTCCAAAGCTCGTGCCGGCTGAGGCGACAACGAAGAGCACTGGTTAGTTTCAGGCCTTTGAAGTTTTTCCTGCCCAGCATCAGCTTTGTTGAGTCAGCGCGGTTGTGTATGGCTCGCAGTTGCTTTCCCCGTCTATCATGAAGAACGTGAGAGACGGGGAAACAGCTTGAGGGGGCCGATTCGGGAGCGGTTGCGCGCCGTGCCTGTAGTGGTGTGGATGGTGCTGGTGGCGCTGGCGCTGCGAATGGCGGTGATTCCGTTCGATACCATTGAAAATCTGATGGATGCGGACCACATTCATGCCTGGGAACAGGGGAATGTGGCGCGGTCGCTGGTGGCGGGGCACGGATTTGGAAGCCCGTTTGTTTCCGACCAGACTTCAGCGATTATGCCGCCGGTTTATCCGCTGATTGTGGCTGGGATCTTCAAGGTCTTTGGGGTTCATACGGCAGCGTCGATCTTTGCTGTTCACGCGTTCGATTGCCTGACAAATGCGCTGGCCTGTATTCCGATTTTCCTGTTGGCGCGGCGGAGTTTTGGGACGCGCGTGGGATTGTGCGCGGGGTGGGCGTGGGCATTCTTTCCATATGGAATTTACTTTGCGGCGGCGTGGGCCTGGTCGACGCACC
>JBEKCA010000258.1:0-5506 GCA_050015115.1 Occallatibacter sp. | reverse complement strand
CGCAACCAAGACCTCTTACAAGGACAAAGAGTCCGGCGAATACATCTCGCACACCGAGTGGCATCGCTCGATCGTCTTCGGCAAGCTCGGCGAGTTCGCGGCCACGCTCAAGAAGGGCGCGCACATCCAGATCGAGGGCGAGATTCACCACTCCGAGTACACGCCCAAGAAGGCGAAGAAGCCGGTGCGCACCGACTCGATTCGCGTCAACTCCATCCTCAAGCTCGACCGCGCGGAGAAGGCCGCTGCGGAAGAGCAGGAAGTTGAGCAGGAGATTCCCTTCGACGAAGCGGCCGAGTAGGCCGCTTCTCCTCACGATGAAAGCCCGGCGCAGTCCGGGCTTTCATACTGACAATCCCCGTGGAATCGCGCTCTTGAGAGGTCCGATTATGAACCGTATTGCCGCCAACTTCCTCACTCGTTCCTTCGCTTCGTGCGAAACGATTGCGCTTTTGCTGCGCCGGGAAGATGCGCCCCGGCCACAGCAGCGCGTGGTAACGGTTGAACAGGTTCTCGCGCCGCGCTATATGGCATGGCTCAACTTCGAGAACGACAACGGAGCAAACGTTTATGTCTCCGCCAATCCACTCCACGCAGGCAGCAGAAAGCGCACCAAGGAGTGCATCACATCCGTCCGCCACATCTATATAGACATTGATGACGACGGCGATGCCCGTCTCGCTGCGCTGCGGGCATCGGATCGAGTGCCCACGCCGACCGCGATCATCTCGACTTCTCCCGGCAAATACCAGGCTCTCTGGCGAGTCTCCGGCTTCGACTTTGAACGGCAGGAACAGACGCTCAAGCTGATCGCCCAGGCCTTCGGCGGCGATCCCGCTTGCACCGACCGAAACCGGGTGCTGCGCGTCCCCGGTTTCCTCAACAGGAAGTATTCTCCTGCGCATCCTGTCGCAGTCGAATACCCAGCCGATGCCGTTTACGGTCCAGCGGACTTTTGCCTTGAGAATATTGAGTTCTCTTCAGTGCTGCCGCTCTGTGGAAATGCACGGAAGAAGCCCGTCCATTCAACTCCGTCGAAGCACTCCCATTCCGAAGACGATTGGGCCTGGGTTTGCGCGCAACTTGCTCGCAATATGGACGCGGCGAAACTGACCCGCGAACTTGCTCAGCGCCGCGCCGATAAATCCGATCCGCTCTACTACGCCCAACGCACTGTCGATGTCGCCTCGGCCCGCCTTTGGCTCAGCCAAGCGATCCCAATCGACGACATCATCACCATGCTTGAAGTCCGCCGCCGCTTTGAGATTCCCGCTGCACTTTGCTCCGCTCGTGCGCGGGAGATTGCGGCCACGGCTCAGCGCATGATTGCCCGTCGAAAGACGGCCTGAATCCACCGCCAAAGGAGAGCAATATGCCACTGCTTGAAGTCACGCAAACGCGCCACATCAGCGCATCGATTCGATTGACTGATACGACCGCATTGCAGGTCGATCAGTACGCCGCATTCATTCACGCTTCCGCCGACGATGTTGTCGAACAGGCGCTTGCCTATGTCTTCTCCAAAGACCGCGACTTTCAGGAGTTCCTTCGCACTCCTGAAGCGCAGCGGATTACGCCGACTCTGCGTATCCGTCGCGCGCCTGCTCCCGAAGCCGCTGAAGTGTCTTCAAAGCCTGCATCGAAATCAGCAGTCGCAGTGAAAGCGAAGGCATGATTTGTCTTCGCTTTGCTGCCCGGACCACTGCGGCGCTGCGCGCCGGAAGAATTTTCGATACTCCACCCCTCAGAGGGAACTCAGAAGTTGCCCAGGAAACTCCTGAGTTACTGATTGATGGAGTTGAAGATATGCGAACCGCGGAAACTCTTGAGTTTCCACGGTTCGCAACAGAAAGCAGGTCATCATGGCGCTTCTTTCTTCAGAAATGCAACCCGGCGCGCGCCGGGTTCGAGGACGCGAAAAACGCAACATCACGCTTAACACAAAGCTCAATCGCAACGAGTATTCAGAGGTCGAGCGCCATTGCAGTTCGCTTGGGCTTGACTACGGCGAATGGCTGCGCGGCCTAATCATGCGCGAAGTGCGCGGCAACTCCAGGAATGCAACTGACCTTGCTTTGATGGGCGAAGTCACGAGCTTGCGCCTTTTGCTCATCAATACCCTTGACCCGCTTCTGCGTGGAGAGCAGATGACCACGGAGCAGTTCAAGGAGATGCTTCGCTACGTGAAGGCGAACAAGCGCAAGGCGGCGGAGGACACTCTCGCCAGCTATGCGGAAAGGAGCACGGAACAGATATGAATACGACGCATTGGGGACGCAAGGAAACAATCGTTACGCCGCCGCAGGCTCCCATCTATAGCTACACGGTCATCACGCTGGCACTGATTCTGACCGCTGTCTTTTTGCGCATCTATATAGGTGTATTCATGCCGCCGCTCGAACGCTACGACCTCTGGCCGTACATTCAGTCCGGCGCACTGGCCGGCCTGAAGCAGACCGGCCAGTACCAGCTTCTCGATGTTTCGGATGAGCATCTTCATGCGCATCCTGCCGCCGCTGCCGATGTAGAGCCGGGTATCACGACGATAGAATTCGCCAGGCCCCTGCCACTCCAGTTGACTGCAAGCGCCCGCGCCGCCGGACTGGTTTATCTCTATCGCGGTCCAAAAACTGTCTACCGCAATGGCCCGCTTCATGCCTATCTTCAGCAGTTCGTCTATGACGGACAGAGTATTGCCGGAGTCTTCCGCTGGCCACTGCTCGCCGGGCTTGTTTTGCTCCTCATCGTCCTCCCGTTTGCTGCGCGCAAAGACGTGGATCGGTTTCGAGAAATGAAGTACGGACGCTTGCTCAAAGGCCCGGTTCGCGTCACGCCCGTTGGCTTCAATCGCGCAGTGAAAGGCGACGGCGTTGGCTTCAGAACCATCGAATCGCGGCAGCTCATGCGCATTCCCCGGCTCGCCGAAGGGCAGCACATCGAGTTGATGGGAGACACGGGCGCGGGTAAGACCCGGCTCATTATGCAGATACTCATGCAGATCAAAGAACGGGGTCATTCGGCCATCGTCTACGATCCTGCCTGTGAGTTCGTGCAGCGGTTCTATGACAGCAAGAATGGCGACATCATTCTGAATCCTCTGGACGCTCGCTGCCCTTACTGGGGGCCATCCGAGGAGTTGCGCCGCCGTGCCGAAGCAAAGGCGATTGCAGCCTCTCTCTACCAGCCGACCACGGATAAGAAAGGCGAGTTCTTCACGGAAACGCCGCAGAAGATTTTCGCGCATCTGCTGACCTTTGGCCCCTCGCCCGAGGAACTTGTCGAGTGGATGGCCAACCCCGACGAGATCGACCGCCGCGTTCAGAACACCGAGATGGCGACGATGATTGCCAAGGGCGCGCAGCAGCAGCGCAACGGCGTATTGGCCTCGCTCGGCCTGATCGCCGACAGCCTACGAATGCTGCCACGCAAAGACAGGAGCCGGAATCATTGGAGCGCAACCGAGTGGTCAGAAAACCGGCGTGGCTGGATCTTCCTGACATCGAAACCGAGCGAGCGTGAGGCGCTGCGGCCGCTGCACAGTTTGTGGATTGATTTGCTGGTTTTGCGGCTGCTCAATGAGCCAAAGGAAGGTCAGCATCCGGTCTGGTTTGTGCTGGACGAGTTAGCCAGTCTGCAACGTCTGCCGCAACTCCACACCGCCATTACCGAGAACCGCAAATCGAAAAATCCGATTGTGCTGGGCTTCCAGGGAAAGGCGCAGCTTGAGTACATCTATGGCCACATGGCCGAGGTCATGCTCTCGCAGCCGGCGACAAAAATCTTCCTCAAAACCACTGAGCCGAAGGCCGCCGAATGGGTGTCGAGCGCTATCGGCAAAGTGGAGATCGAGCGAATGCGACAGACCCATTTCGATGGCAGTCGCACCGGCAAAAACTTCACTCTGGAACGCCAGGTCGAGCCACTGGTGATGGATTCAGAAATCTCCGGTCTGCCCGACCGGCACGCCTATCTCAAGCTCGGCAACTACGTCGCCTGCTTCTCATTCGCCTATCACGACATCCCGGCAACGCAACCGGCCTTCGTGCCGCGCCCGCTCGACGACGATGAACTCGGATTCGATCCAAAGACGCTAGCAAAGAAGGCGTCGGAGCCAGATGTCATTGAAGAGAGCGCTGAAGCCATTCAGAGCGGATTCTCATTGGGAGACTGAGCCATGTTAAAAATCTCGAAATCACTCTCCGCAGGCAAACTCGAAAACTATCACCGGCAAGAATTCACTTCGCCGGACCAGAGTTACTGGAGCCAGGGGCAGACTGTGCATGGCGAGTGGCAGGGTCTGCTTGCCGACAAATACGGCCTCGCTGGAGCCGTTAGCGCCGATGAGTTTCACCGGCTCTCGGATGGTCAGCACCCACAGACCGGCGAGCAACTTGTCCAGCATCGGCAGTCCTTCGAGTATCAGGATGCCAATGGGAAAACAATCAAATCCGTCGAGCACCGCGCCGGTTGGGATGCGACCTTCAGTGCGCCCAAGTCGGTTTCACTGACCGCCCTTGTTGGCGGCGACAGCCGGGTCCGCGAGGCTCACCGCATGGCGGTCACGACCGCTCTCGGCGAATTGGAGCGGTACACGCAGGCGCGACTCGGCGGGAATCGTCCCGCCGAATCCACCGGCCAATTCATCGTCGCAAAATTCGAGCACGACACGTCGCGGCCCGTTGATGGCTATGCGGCTCCACAACTTCACACGCACGCCGTCATCTTCAATGTCACCGAGCGCGCCGACGGAACCACGCGGGCGCTACAGCCGCAGAGCCTCTTCGAGTCGCAGCAGTTCGCAACTGCCGTCTACCAGTCAGAGTTGACCTTCCGGTTGCGCGAGTTGGGCTACGAGATTACGCCGGGCCGAAGCGGTGCACCGGAGATCAAGGGATATTCGCAGGAGTATCTTGACGCTTCGAGTCAGCGCCAGATTCAGATCCTCGCACACATGCAGCAGAATGGTCTCTCCGGCTACGAGGCTGCGGAGATCGCCGCCCACGCAACGCGCGACAAGAAGCAGATTCAGTCGCCCGCCGAGGTGCTCGCGGCGCACCGCAAACTGGCCGCCGAGTTCGGAAATCAGCCGAATCAGGTAGTGGCCGAAGCGCGCGAGCGTAGCCAGAAGAAATCGGCCGAGCTCGCGCCAGAGAAATCACAAAAGGCCGCCCAGGAAGCAGTGACCTTTGCACGCGAACGCAGCTTCGAGCGCGAAGCCGTCACCGACGAGCGCGCCCTTTTCCGCGACGCCTTGCGCCGTGGGATGGGCGACACGACCTATGCGCAAGTTCGCGCTAGCGTTGAACAGCGTCTGGCCTCCGGCGAATTCCAGCTTGTCACAGCGACGAAACACGGTTCCGCGCGGCAGTTCACCACGGCGGAAACCATCCGTGCGGAGAAGGAAATCTTGTGGCAGATGCGCCAGGGACAAGGACGAGCCGACCAGATCATGCCTGTTCAGCAGGCCATCGCTCATACCGCCCAATACCCGATTCTCAATTCCTCG
>JBEKCA010000257.1:0-2912 GCA_050015115.1 Occallatibacter sp. | reverse complement strand
CCACGGCCGGCACCACCCTCATCGGAGTCAGCAGGAGTGACTCAAAAATCCGACGGCCTGGAAAGTTGTCGACGACCAATGTCGCCAAGCCGAGACCCAGGACCCACTCGAGCGGCACGGAGACGCGCATCCGGAACAGCGTCCGCACAATGGCGGCCCACAAGTCGCCGTCGCTGAAGAACGTTACATAGTTGTCGAACAAATTGAGCGATCGATAGGCGTAAATCCAGCTGACGCCGTCGGTGGGGCCCCAATACGTCATGCTGATGTAAATCTGCATCAACAGTGGAAATACGACGATGAAAACCAGCAGCAACTGTGCCGGTAGTATCATCAGCGTTCCCAGCCGACGACCCTGCGCGGCCAGGGTGATCGTTGGGCGCGCCGACGGCAGTACTTCGCTTTCGTGTTCGGTAATTGCCGCGTTCATTGCTTGAGGGCTCCGAACGTCAGGCCTCTCACCAGATACTTCTGGATGAGGATGCCGAGCACCACCGGCGGGATCGCTGCAATAAGTCCAAGAGCCGCCTTGGCGCCGTACATTTGGCCGGTCATTGCCGTGGAAAGCGCATTCATGAACACCGGTATCGTGATCCAGTCTTTGCGGGTGAGCAGCAAGGCAATTGCGTAATCCGACCAGTTCAAGATGAAAACGAATAAGATCGTCGTCGCCAATGGCGCCTTCACCATCGGCAGCGTTACGCGGCGGAACACAATCCAAGGCGTGCAGCCTTCAACCAGCGCCGCCTCCTCGATCTCCCGCGGAACGTCGTCGAAAAAAGTCATCATCAGCCAGAACGAGAACGGCAGCGTGACAATGCCGTAGATCAATGAGAGCCCCCACCAAGTGTCGATGAGACCGAGATAGGCCCACATGATCATCACTGGAATCATGACTGCGAGCGGCGGGAACAGACGAAGTTGAAGGATCGAGAGCGGTAAATTCTGTCCAACTTTGAAGCGCGAAACTCCGTACGCCGATAGAGTTCCTACGACGACCGCGATGATGGTCCCAAACGAGGCGCAAACGAGGCTGGAGATCGCCGGGCCTACCGCCACCCGATCGATCGCTACCAACACTTTTGGAGAGTGACCTGTGAAAATGAACAAGAAATTGTCGAGCGTTGGATTCTTTGGGATCCAGGACAACTGGTCTATTCCAGACGTCCACTCTTCTCGCGGCTTGAAGGCCATCGTCGCCATCCAAACCACGGGGATCAATGCGATCACCGAGGCAAAGCCTACCAACACGTAGCGTCCGGCGCCGAGGAGCACCTTAGACCGGTTCATGCGAATTCCATCCTATTGCGATGAAAGGCGCTATCGCCACTGGCGCGGTCTCATGACGGGCTAGCACCTCAGTGAGTGCTGGAGTACCGGCGGCGTGCCCGCCGGCACTGTTGCTGTTCAGATCCCGGAGAAGCCCGGTTCACCCCGGCATCTTGTCAATAATCGTCGGGAAGGCCGAGCGCTGCGCGTTGATCTGATCGTGCATCTTCTTTTCACCCTTCTTCCTGATAATTTTGGTCCATTCCCCGGCTGCGTCATTCATCGCCTCTTTAACCGACTTGCCGCCGGTCATTGCAGCCTGCAGGTTCTTGTCGAGAGCGTCGTACATCGCGCGCGTCCCCGGGAAGTTCATCGTCGGTGCGGATCGTATAATTGTCTCTTTGATCACCGGCACGTGGTACGCGTGGTACGTCTCGATAACGAGAGGATCATCCAGATTTGCGAGCTGCCACGGGTCGAAATAGCCGCCCGGATTTGCCGACATCCAGGTGAAGAGGCGGGTCGAACTAAGCCACTGCAGTAGGAGGTAGGCGGCCTCCGGGTGCTTGCTTTGCGAGGACACGGTCGCTGACGTGTTGAGGTAGAGGCAAGACCGGCGGACTAACGAGTCGCCATGCAGGGTGCCTGGAGGGATGAAGCTGCTGAACTTTCCGGTTCCCTTTGTGGCAGGAGTCCCGTCAGGGTTATTTCGATCCATAAATTTGGGCAAGTTCGTATAGGTACTCATCATCACGCCGGTGCCGTCGCCCATCGATCCATAGCCTTCGGCGTAGGTCCAGGTGAGAATATCCTTTGATTCCCACTCCTTGCTCTTTACGTGCGCCTCGGCTGCCTTGATTCCGAGGTCGCTATCGATGAGCGGCTTGCCGTTCAGGTCGAACGGGAACAGGTTGGGTTTATCGTAGCTGAGATACCGAGAAAACCACGTGCTTGTGCCCCAGAACGGCGATAGCAGGTTGCAGCTTCCGTTGTACCCCTTCGACTTGAAGAATTGCGCGATCTGGTCGACTTCCGTCCAGGTCGGCGGCTGGCGCAGCGCCGCCTTGAACTTATCTTCATATTCTTTTTTGTTTTGCGGATCCTCGAATAAGTCCTTGCGATAAACCCACGTTTGAAAATCGCCGTCGAGAGAGACGATGTAGACCTTGTTGTTATAAGTATAGGAAAGATTGTAGATCTCTTTGGTGGGTGCGCCGCGCTTCGGATCATTCCAATCGGGCTTATACTTTGCGACATATTCGTCGAGATCAACAACGCCGTCACTTTCCACCAAGTCGCCAATTTCGTTATAGAAGCTCGTATAAATATCGTACGCGCCGGACTTCGTCGTGATGTCCTGCATCACGCGTGGATAATTCTCCTCGGGCGAGACGCCGATGAGTTCCAGCTTGATTCCAGTTTCACGCTCCCACACCTCTTGGACCGAAGGGCCGCTAAGCGGATACGGCTTGGCGATCTGATTGAGCGCACCATCACCGATCAAGAAGACCAACTTTTCGGGTGCCTTTCCGGCTGCTTTGAGTTTCTTGATTCCTTCGATTGCGCGACCCTCCGACATGCTTTCGTTGTACTGATAACGCTCGGCTCCCGGGAATCCAGTTGGACCGCCGCTCATGCCAGGC
>JBEKCA010000256.1:0-4754 GCA_050015115.1 Occallatibacter sp. | reverse complement strand
AGAATCGAGACCGGGGGCACCCGCGTGTTTGGTAATCCATGCCCTGCTAGTGCATGGGGGTCAGTCCGCTTTTGGCTAGCTGCGCTTGGATTGGGGCGGAGAGCAGGTAGTCGAGAAATTTGTGGGCCTGGGCGTGCTGGGTGGTTTTGCTTACGATGACTGCGCCTTGCTCGATGGGAGGGTAGAGGTCGCGGGGGATTACGAAATAAGTTCCATCGGCGGCGAGGCGCGGCGTGAGCGCGGAGGTGAGCGAGATGAGGCCCGCGTCGGCGTTGCCGGTGTCGGCGAACTGGGCGGTCTGCGCAATGTTTTCCGCGGTGACTAGGCGGGGCTTGAGCGTGTCGTAAAGCTTGAGATTTGTGAGAGCGGCAACCGCTGCACGGCCGTAAGGGGCGCGGTCGGGGTTGGCGACGGCGAGGCGCTTTAGATCGGGATTACGAAGCAGGTCGAGCGACGGCGGAGGCAGATGCGAGTCCTTGCGCGCCCAGAGAACCAGCGTGCCGCGTGCGTAGACGATGGGAGTGGACGAATCGGGGCTGCCGGCTGCGTCGGCGAGGCCGGCATCGATGAGCCGCTTGGGGTAACCGACATCGGCGGAGAGAAACAGGTCGAAGGGCGCGCCGTTCTGGATCTGCGTGGTCAGCACGGCAGAGGCCTGGAAGGTAGCTTCGGCATGGATGCCGGTGGTTTGCTCGAATTGCGCAAGGATGGGCGGCAGGACCGGCTCAAGGTCGGCGGCAGCGGCAATGCGGAACGGAGTCTGCGCGCCAATCGACCCCAGCAGAGTCATTCCCGAAATAACAGCGACGAGGCGTTTTAGG
This sequence comes from Occallatibacter sp., assembly GCA_050015115.1. Classification (GTDB taxonomy): domain Bacteria; phylum Acidobacteriota; class Terriglobia; order Terriglobales; family Acidobacteriaceae; genus Telmatobacter. The sequence continues at coordinate 3,933 of JBEKCA010000256.1, read as the reverse complement.
ATCTTCATTGTCATTCGACGCGTTTCAACCGCCTGTTAAAAGCAAAATCCCGCCTGCGCTGATAGGCTAACACCAGAGATGAACGACAATTTGCATCAGTTACGCTGTTTTGGATGCGGAACGCGCGTCGTGGGCACCGAGGCGCGCCCCGACTTCCGTTGCTCTCAGTGCGGAGATCTGTTTGAAGTCGAGTACCCCGGCTGGGGTCAACGCAAAGGCCACGACCGGCCCAATGCGGGCGCGCTGAAATGGCTGTGGCGCGAGCGCCGCTGTTCCTCTGAGGCGCTTGATCACTCCGGCGTGTGGCGCTTCCGCGAGCTGCTGCCGATTCTGGAGAGCTTTGGCAATGCGGTGACGCTGCGCGAGGGAAATACGCCGCTCTACCATCTGCCGCGCGCATCGAAGGCGTTGGGTATCGACCAGCTTTTTGCCAAGCACCAGGGGATGAACCCGACCGGCTCTTTCAAAGATACCGGGATGACCACGGCGCTCAGCGTGGCCAAGGAACGCGGCTTCGAGTGGGTTGCATGCGCGTCTACAGGCAATACTTCGGCAGCGATGGCGGCGTATGCGGCGAGGGCTGGGTTGCGCAGCCTGGTTGTGATTCCCGACGGCAAGATTGCATGGGGCAAGCTGGCGCAGGCCATGGATTACGGCGCGGTCACTTGCCAGGTGAAGACGGATTTCGACGGCTGCGTTCGCATACTCACGCAGGTGGTGAAAGAGGCGCACATTTACCTGTTGAATTCCGTCAATCCTTATCGGCTTGAGGGGCAGAAGACTCCGGCATTCGAGATTGCCGAGGCGTTTGACTGGAATGTGCCCGACCACCTGATTGTGCCCGGTGGGAACCTGGCCAACAGCTCGGCGCTGGGCAAGGGATTTCGCGAAATGAAGGAGTTGGGGCTGGTGGCACGGATGCCGCGCATCTCGGTGATTCAGGCTGAAGGAGCGAATCCGCTGGTGCGCAGCATGGCGAACAATCACGGTGCGTCCATGGAGCCGGTGGAGGCACATACGCGCGCAACGGCAATTCGCATCGGCAATCCGGCATCGTGGCGGAAGGCTGCGCGAACCATTCAAGAGACCGGTGGCTGGTGCCTGGACGTGAGCGAGGCGGAAATCGCTATCGCCAAGGCGGAACTGGGCTCTGAGGGCCTGGGCTGCGAGCCTGCCTCTGCTGTGACGCTGGCGGGTTTGAAGAAACTGCGCACACAGGGTGCGATCGCTCCCGAAGAGACCGTGGTTCTGTTGCTCACGGGACACACGCTGAAAGATGCGGATTACACCATTGATTTCCATCGCGGAACGCTGCTGAAGGACGAAGAGAAGGTCGGCCTGGGGGGCAAGCTGGGCGAAAAGATTGACAGCTTGCGGCGTAACGCGCAAGTGGTCGAGGCGACTCCGGAAGCGGTGCTGGCGGCCGTGAAGGGTCAAGTGGGATGAACGACGCGTCCGTTGCCAGCCCTGGGCCTTTACATCTACGTTTGCCGGCTACCTCGGCGAATCTTGGGCCGGGATTCGATGCAGCCGCGGTGGCGCTGGATTTCTTTCTCGACATCGAGGCGGAATGGGCTGCGGAGTTTTCGATTCTGGCCAGCGGTTACGATGCGGAGCGTTGCGGACGGCTCGAGGACAACCTTGTTCTGGAAATCTACAAAAGCCTTCTCGCACGTCATGGCCGAGACCTTGTACCTCTGACAATTCGCATGGAAAACGGGATACCGCTGGGGATGGGCTGCGGCTCGTCGGCGGCGGGTCGGCTGGCGGCCATCGCGCTGGCTGTGCACTTTGGGCGGCTGGACTGGAGTTCGGAAGAGATCCTCGAAGAAGCATGCTTTCTGGAGGGGCATCCGGACAACGCGGCCGCATGCTGGTGGGGCGGGTTTGTGGTCGCGGCGAATGAAGGTAGAAGAGTGTTCGGAACGCGGGTTGTTCCGCCGGATGAATGGCGGGCGATCGTGGTACTGCCTGCCGATCCGCTAGCGACAAGCAAAGCGCGGGCGGTGCTTCCGGATTGCTACGACCGCGACGACGTGGTGGTCAATATTCAGTCAGCGGCTCTGCTGGGACTGGCCTTTGCGCAGGGTCGGGGCGACCTGCTGCGGGTGGCCATGAACGATCGCATTCATCAGCCGTATCGCGCACCGATTTGCCCATTGCTGCCGCGTCTTTTGCCGCTGGCGGGGGAGCACGGGATTCTAGGAGCGGCATTGAGTGGAGCCGGGCCCGCGGTGCTCGTGATTGTCGAAAGCGAGGTCAGGCTGAATGAGGCTTCGGTCGCGATTCTGGCCGCGGTGGAAGGCATGGCGGAGCCGGTTTTGCGCATATGCCGCTTTTGGGCGGATGGGGCTAGCGTGGCTGCCGTTTAGGTTCCATCTGCGGCAAACCCAATCTGGAAAGGTTATCATTGGGTAATAAATCGTTATAGTGGGTACCTTTCTTACAAATCACCAATACATGATTACTTTTCCGCATTACCAAAGACTTGTTGCTATTCAATCAGTGAACCAATAAATTCGCAGCGTGGGCAGTTCTGGGGGAGGGCTGCTCTAGCGCCCGTGATCCTGCATAGGGTCCGGGCGCTTCTGTTTGCAAAGTGACAACGTATTCTCATCGGTATAATGGGCACAATAAAGGACTTTTAGTTGCATCGCGCAGATAATTCCGAAGGCCAGGCGGTGTATCCCGCTGGTGCGAGTTGCGACTTTTCACTGCCTGACGCATCTCACAGAAGCACGGTTTTCGGTACACTGGATGAAATGGGCAGTTGCCGCGAGGGAGGATCATGGCAGGTTTAGGTGTCTTGGAAGTTAGCGATGGGACGTTTGACAAGGAAGTGCTGCAAAGCGAGCAGCCGGTGCTGGTGGATTTCTGGGCAGCATGGTGCGGTCCGTGCAAGGCGATTGCGCCGGCGGTGGATGCAGTCGCTACAAAGTATGCGGGCCAGTTGAAGGTGGCCAAGGTGAATGTGGACCAGAATGGCGCAACACCGTCGCGCTACAACATTCGCGGTATTCCTGCATTGCTGTTCTTCAAGGGCGGAAAAGTTGTGGACCAGATCGAAGGGTGGAAGCCCCAGGAGTTCATTGAAGAAAAGGTCCAGAAGGTGCTCGGCGCTCCAGCTCTGACGTAGTTACTCGGTGACGCCATTCTGGGCCAGTGGTGCGGATGGAGGGTTGAAAAGGTCCGGTCGTTGCGCCGGGCCTTTTCTTGTGTCAATATCCGGCCGGCGCCGCGGCTGCGAGGGACTGCGCCATTGGTTCGAGACCGAGGCGCTTGCGGCAATCTTCGAGCATGGCCTCAGTGCGCGTGGCGCCTGCGCGGCTAACCCCGATCGCTCGCACGGCCAGAAGCGCGTCTAGATCGCGGATCCCCCCTGCGGCCTTGACCTGCACGCGTGCGGGCGAGTGCTTGCGCATGAGTTCGAGATCGGCCAGGGATGCTCCGCTGGGCGCATAGCCGGTTGAGGTCTTCACCCAGTCGGCGCCAATTTCGGCGCAGATTTCGCAAAGACGAATTTTGGCGGCATCGTCCAGGTAAGCATTCTCAAAGATGACTTTGATCTTGGCTCCGCCGGCGTGAATCGTGTCGGCCAGGGCGGCAAGCTCGTCTTGCACATATTGCCAATCTTCGCTGCGCGCTTTGCCGATGTTGATGACAGCGTCCAGTTCCTGTCCGCCGTCTTTGAGGGCCTGCCGCGCTTCGGCCAGCTTGATGACAGTGCTGTGCCCGCCGTGCGGAAAGCCGATGGTGGTGCTGGCGTTCACCGTGCTGCCGTCGAGCAGTTCCGCACAACGGGCGAGAGCGTAGGGCAGAATGCAAACGCTGGCCACGTTGTAGCGAAGCGCCAAGGCGCAGCCCTGTTCCAACTCGCGCGTTGTCAGGCTGGGGTTGAGCAGCGAGTGGTCGATCATCTTGGCGATCGATAAG
>JBEKCA010000255.1:0-3618 GCA_050015115.1 Occallatibacter sp. | reverse complement strand
CATCGCACTATCTGCCTTCCGTATCATTTCCTCGGGGTCACTTCCATCATCGGGATACGTGCTGATGCCTATGCTCGCACCTATGGAGAGATCATGTCCCTTCACGCGAAACGGATCCGAGATCGCGCCGAGCAAATCTTGCGCCACGATTGCCGCCTGTTTCTTGGCCTCCAAATCATCGAGAATGACAATGAACTCGTCTCCGCCAACGCGAGCTAGAACATCAGCTTGGCGAACCCGCGACCCTAGGCTGGCGGATATCTGCACCAGAAAGTCGTCTCCCACGGGATGTCCGAGGCTGTCGTTGACGAGCTTGAAACCATCCAGATCGATGTAGAGTAGCGCGATGATGCCCCGATTTCTCTCTGCCTTCGCTACGAGGAAGGAGAGCCTATCCAGCAGGAGCCTGCGATTCGGCAGCCCTGTGAGAGGATCGTTGAGCGACTCGAACACCGCCGCATCCTTTGCTCTCTTCAACTCCGCCTCATTTTCACGCAGCCGGGTTACATCGATGGCTGTCGTCTCGTATATCACTCCCTCTCCATCGCGTACCGGCGTGATGTTCTTAAGCAAATGAACTGTCGTACCGTCAGGGCGGAGCAGCTGCGCTTCGCCGTTGCTCGTTGCAACATTTGAAAGAGCCCCACTCAATTCCTCACTGCGAGTGGGGGCCAACTGAAAATCCCAGTAGGAGCGCCCGATCAGTTCTTCGCGCGTCTCGAACCCGAGCAATCTGGCGAACGCAAGATTGCAGTCGACGATGGTGCCGTCGGGCCGCCAGCTGAAAACCGCCGCCAGGTTGCGCTCAAAAAGCCGGCGATACTTCGTTTCCAATTGAAGCTCGTTCTCAAGACGCGATCGAATGATCCCTGTTTGCTTGCGTACGGTTCGTCTCAAAAGCACAATCCAGGTAAGCGCGGCCACCACGCAAAGGCCGACGACGCCCAGGATACTCAGTCCGCGCCTTAAAGTCAGCCAGCCATTGCCCCCGAGCACGACGATATCTGCAGGCGAAGCGATGAGAATGACCATCGATCCGGGTAATTCCGGAGTTCCTTTGCGAATCACAGCGACGCCAGTCACCTCGAGAACCGAGTTGTTCGAGAGGCCCACGATCTCTCGGGTGGAATCGTTGCGCAGCAGCGTGGCACTGAAGCGCTGCTCACCGTCTTCGAGCTGGTAGACGTAGCCTGCGGCATTGGTGCTCTGACTGATCAGGCGCGCCTGCAATCGCACCTGCCTTCCGTTAAGCGAACGACTCATTACCTCGGCTGCGGTTAGTTGAAGAGGGACGACCGCCTTTTCGCTCGTGCGGGCTGAAGCCGCATGGGCCATGGCGTCTGACAACGAAAGACCGAACTCTCCCTGACTTGGGAAGCCAACCACGTCCACCGTGCTCCCAATATGCACTTCAACCGTCTTTCCGGTCGCTGAGAACAGCGTTCCAGTGCTGTCCTGCACAAAGAACTGGCCGGGAGCCGCCCAGGTTACTGTGCCGCGGACATGGACCTGACGGACAAACCGCCCGTCGGCCGCCGAGGCGCGCAGGCTACCTATCTGCAGGGGATCTGTGGAGAATGAATCCTCGACGGAGGGCTCCTTCACCTTGATATCGTCCAGGCCGTTCACAAAGAGCTGCGCAGCCACCCGCTTGCCCCCTTCATCGAGATGGATGCCGCTCACCCCTTTGACCCGCACCGTGGCGCCTATCAGGCTTTGCGCTGCGGGACTGTCCTTCTGTGGAACGATCAGCCACGCCAAGGTCTTTCCATCGAAGATGCGGAAACAGATACGCGCCCAGTTCTCGTCGCAGGGGCGAAGAACGCCCTCGGTTACTACCCAACTGCTGTCCGCCACGCCGGCGTCCAGTTCGGCAACACTCTTCTGTTCGGGAGTAGCGAGTGTACCCTTGCCCAGGACCCAGATCTTTGCCTGCGAGATGATTGGCCCGACATCGCCCGCTGCCGTTACCGCCTCCACGCGAATCCGGGTTCCCAGGGGATACACGGTGCTGGAGCCATGGACATTGATGTAGATTGAGCCGGTTGAATCCTGAAGGAACAACAGGCCCCACTCCGGATCGGAGTACGTCACCGCGCCTTCCAACTCAACAAGAAATGCTCCCTTTGCCTCAACATTGCTCAGCTGGCGAATCTCTCCAACGGTCCGCAATGGACGCGCGGACGCGGACGGATAGAGCGCGGGCGAAAACGCGAGGCGAAGGCAAATGACAAGCATCAGAGTTCCGCACTGTGAAAGGCCATGCGGCAGCCTCTTCTCCTCTACCTGATCGCGCCTCTGGATTCGCATATCGCCATCAACTTTCTGCGCTTTTGTACATTCCAAGATTCCCGTCAAGACTGCAGCACACAATTTGCCTATGGCGAGCCCCTGCTGACTATCGGCACTTGACTCGTGTCGCTCTATGTTGTTCACAAGTTTTTATTTGTCAAAAGGTTGTTCTGGCCCGAGGCGGCACTGAAAGCTGGTGAATCGGGGCTGTGGCTGGCAGGGGACGGTCAGAGCCGTGTGTCCGTTTGCCTGTCAGCCGTCCCGGATCTTGAGCCGCACTTGCCCGCCTGAATGGGTTGTAGCATCGGCGTTTTTGTCGCCGGAGCTGTCTGTGTGGAAAGAGCTGAGACGTGGAATCGGCTCCCAAGGAACCAGGATTGCCCGTGGTCCAGGACAACCCGCTTACGACTATGGCGGATGACGTGAAACCCAAACCTAACTTGGGCGCTGGCGAGCCGTCGCCTCAAAAATGAAAACCAAGCCACAATTTTGTACTGGGACAGGATGAGGTTCGCCGCATGAAATGTTTTCCCACCATTGCGGTGCTTCCGTTGATCGGCCTTTCGACGTGGGTGCAGACCCGTAGGCCGATGGAGATCATCCGCGATGCGGATAGATACCATGCCATGGCTCGCCCGAGCGAGTTCTCAAGACATTGAAAACTTACAACGAGTGGATTCCAAAGAGCCTAAAGCACGCATCGTTTGAAGACGATATTACCGGAATTGGCTGCAGGTTAATAAACAGTCTCGGAACGTCGGCGCCGTCGGGCCGATGGTCAACTCCACAATGCCGGAGTTGCGACGATCGTTCAGGCATCCGTTCTGTCCACGTCCCGGTTTCCAGAGGCTGTTGTGCCAGACGAGCATTCGGCTTGCGGCCGGATACTCGTCTCAAGCGCAAATTTCGCCGAATTGCGCGCCGAAGGGACTCTGAAATTGATCTGTTGTCACCTGTTCCCCCGCCGGAATTAGGTCTGCTTTTATTTTCATAGCTTTCCAGCTAGCGCGAATCGGGCGATCCAACCGACCCTTAACCGTTCAATTTCTCGACCGGATGGAGTTTTGGCGAGGCACAGCTACGATTTCGACCACATCGGCTCAGAATAATTCGATTTTTCGCGGCTCCCGATCCAGTGCCGAAAATCAGCTATGCTCGATGGTCCTGCGCAACGTTTCTCACGTATTTGTTGGCACAGAATTCGCCTGGCACTCCCCTATTACTACTGTGTTATAAGAATCCGCGAAGGCAGCACGGACAACGAGGCAGCGATCGGGCCAGGTGAATTTCGATCTTGCGTCGCATTGTCGCGATGGATTGAGGATT
>JBEKCA010000254.1:0-2700 GCA_050015115.1 Occallatibacter sp. | reverse complement strand
GAAAGTCGGGCCACAGCCTATCGGTCACGTAGATTTCGGCGTAGGCGATTTGCCACAGAAGATAATTCGACACGCGCATCTCGCCGGAGGTGCGGATCAGCAAGTCGGGATCGGGCATGTGAGCCGTGTAGAGATGGCGGTGAATGTCTTCTTCCGTGATGCGCTCGGGGGCAATGTGATTGAGGCGCATCTCTGCCGCCAGGCCGCGGAAGGCATCGACCATCTCGGAGCGTGCGCCGTAGTTGAGCGCAAGGGTGAGAGTGGTACCGGTGTTGCTGGCAGTGGTTTCCTCGGCCCAGCGCATCTTATCCTGCACTTCTGACGGAAGATCGTGGGTGCGGCCGATGTAGCGGATGCGAACGTTGTTATCCATCATGCGCTGCACGTTGCTCTCGAGATAGCTCTTGAGCAGACGCATCAGGAAGTTGACCTCGGCACGCGGGCGGCGCAGGTTATTTTCCAGAGAAAAAGCGTAAAGGGTTAGCCAGGGAAGGCCGATGCGCGAGGCAGTTTCCGTGACCAACTGAACACTCTTCGCCCCCTGCTGATGGCCGAGAAAGCGCTTCAGCGAACGGCGGCCGGCCCAGCGTCCATTTCCATCCATGATGATGGCGACGTGGTCGGGAAGACGTTCGGGCTTGAGGGTTGCGTAGATCGCGAGCTCATCCGGGGTGAGCTCGTCGATACGCAGCGTGCCAGACAGTTGCAACGGAATTGCCTCTTTACCGCACTTTTGGCTTCCGGGCCGGCGCTCAGGAGCATCGACAATATGGACCGGCGTTTGGCGACCAGTCCGGACGGAGGGCCAGTTAATTTAACGGCACGGAGCCACGTTTGAACTCCGATTGCCGGAAAAAGTCTCGACACCATCGAACCTAGCACATGCGCGGACGTGCCGCAAACGCCGCGGAACGCAGCGCGACACCGAAGTGATGAAAGACACAGTGTGCCACGCTGACGCGAAGGTATATGCCAGGCGAACTGCGCCAGATGATCCCAGAGAGTGTACACCGGAGCCGCCAATCTCCGGTCGATTCATTCGCAGGCCGGGGCCCCCGGCGACGGCCTTCGTCGCCGGCCTAGAGAGAGCCGGCGGCGCAAAGTGCACAAACACCTAGTCTGGAATCGTCTTAAGCCATGCGTCGCCGCCCCGTCGCCATGTCGCGCACGGAGCCGTAAACCAAGGTGCGATGGAGCGAGTCGAGGTGCGGAAGCAACGAGGCGATCTCGGCCAGGAACGGATCTGCGAGAATCGCGGCCACTTCTTCTTCGCGACGGCTGCGCGAGTCGCGGACAAGCGCGCTCACTTCCACTTCGAGCGCGTTGGCAAGACGCTCCAACGATCCGAGTGTGGGGATGGCCTTCCCGTTCTCGATTTTCGAGATGTAGGTGCGAGGCACCTGCATGCGACTCGCCAACTGGCGCTGGCTCAGGTGACGCGCGCGACGAATCTCGCGCACCTGACCGGCCACCTGCAGACCCGCTTCGGCACAAGCCGGCACGGGCTGGGTGGTCACCAATTGTGGGGCTAGAGGCGCTGGCTCCTCGATATCAAGGGGCCGCCGACATTTTCTGCAGAGAGAGTTGCTGGGGCGGTATTGCACTAACTTGCAATGATCGCAACGCAGGACTTCTCTCGTATCCACGCTCACAAGTGTGGTGGCCATCGTTTGGTTGCGGAGTGCCAGAGCTTGGCTTCCGCGGTGCACATTTGCACCGTGATAGGTGATACTTTCGGGGGAATGAACCATAATTGTCAAGTAGAAACTTAGGGTCAACCCTAAGATTTCCCCATCATACCCTTAAAACCCCGAAGAATCACGAACCAAATGAATAAACTGGAGGCAAAAATTTATGGAATCCAGCGCCCATAACGCAGCGAAATATGGCCGCGAGCAGGCCTGGCAATTGTTGACCGAGTGGACGCAGAGTGACAGCCTGCGCAAGCATGCGCGGGCGGTCGAAATCTGCGTCTCGGCGTGCGGTGTGGCGGAGGCGGACCGGTTGGGGCTTAGCGGCGAGGAACGGGAGAGATTTTTGGAACTGTACGCCACAACCGCGCTGTTGCATGACTTTGACTACGAGCGGCACCCAACACAGGAGGAGCATCCATTCGTGGGTGTCCGCGAATTGGAGCGGCAAGGCTGGCCCGCGGAGTTACGCACAGCGATTCTGGGGCATGCACAATACTCAGGCGTGCCACGTGTGACGCATTTGGACAAGGTGCTGTTTGCCTGCGATGAGCTGGCGGGCTTTTTGACGGCGTGTGCTCTGGTAAAGCCGACCAAGGCCATCGCGGATGTGGAAGTGGCCAGCGTGCGCAAAAAGATGAAGGACAAGGCGTTCGCGCGCGGGGTGAATCGGGAGGATGTGATCCAGGGCGCCGCGGAACTAGGCGTGGACTTGGACGCGCATATCGGGTTTTGTCTGGAGGCGATGAAGAAGCGGGCAGGGGAGATAGGGCTCTAACAGAAAGCTGTTCGTCCAATCGTCAGCACCGCGGTGCCCGCTATCACCTGCGTAGCATCTTGGTTTTGCGCTACCATAAGCTTCGCCACTGATGGCCAGCTCATTCGCGGAAAGAGGCTCCCATGTCCCGCTTTCAATACATTCTTGCCGAGACCGCCCATGGAGTGCGAACGCTGACATTGAATCGCCCGGAGAAACGCAACGCCCTGAGCCCTGAGTTGATTGAAGAAC
>JBEKCA010000253.1:0-2829 GCA_050015115.1 Occallatibacter sp. | reverse complement strand
AACGCGGCGGCGTGCCAATGGGTGCTCGAAAAAGGCGAACCGCTGTTGATCGCCGACGCCAGCCAGGATTCGCGCTATCCTCCCGCCGGCATTTCCCTTCCCAACGCCGAGCCTTGTTTGTCCTACGCGGCTGCGCCTCTCATCGCCAGCGACCAGGAAACCATTGGAGTGCTAGCGGTGCTGGCCCGCAAGCCCAACCAGTTCGCGCCGGAGCATCTCACCCTCCTCGAGATTCTCGGCCGCCAGACAGTCACGCGCCTGGAGCTGTACCAGCGGGTGCGCCTTCAGGAACAAGCCCAGAGGCAGCGGCAACGCACCGAGCGTGCGCTGGCCATCGAGCGTACCTTTGTGTCGGCGACCCTCGATTCGATTCCCGCATTGGTGGCCGTGCTCGACACCGCCGGTCGCATCGTTCGCATGAACGATGCATGCACTCAAATGACGGGGCTCAGCGCCGCCAACGCCGTTGGCCGGCCGTTTGTGGATGAGTTTCTGGCTGCGGATGACCGCATGTGGGCGGCCGGCAAGCTGCACGAGGCTGTGCAAGGCCAGGTCTCGGGCCCTCACGAAACACCCTGGCGTGCTGTGCGCGGTCCGGCGCGTCGCGTCAGTTGGACCCTCCGCCCGCTGCAAGGGCCGAATGGCGATATCCAATACCTCATCGTCAGCGGCCAGGACATCACCGACCAGCGCGAGGTGGAGAAGGCTTTGTTGTCGAGCGAGGCCCGCTATCGCGAGGTGGTCGAGCACAGCCTGGGATTCGTCTTCACCTGCACCATGGAAGGCCGCTTGACCTCGCTCAATGCCTTTACCGCTGAGACTCTGGGCTATCGCACCGAGGCGCTCTTGGGCCGCAGTGTGGCCGAGCTTACCGACGCTGCCGGAGCGTCTGAATTCGAAGACTGCCTGCGCACCCTGGAAACCGAAGAAGAATGGCAGGGCGCATTGCCGCTGCGTCGCAGCGACGGCGTCTATCGCCGCATCGCATTGCGCAGCCGCCGCATGCAGACGCCCGGCGAGCGCTCGTTTGTTTTGAACCATGGCATGGACGTGACCGAGCAGTACGAGGCCGAAGAGGCGTTGCACATGGCCACGCGCCAGCGCCAAATGATTCTGGAAGCTGTCGGCGACGGCATCTTCGGCATCGACCTCGACGGCCGCATCACCTTCATCAACGAAGCCGGAGCCCGCATGCTGGGCTACGAAACCATCGAGCTGACCGGCCGGGATATGCAGGATCTCATTCGCCAGAGCAGCGCCGAAGGTGCCCTCTATTCCAAATCCACCAATCCCATCCTGCAGGCCATGCGCCGATCTGAATCCACTCGCATGCGCGACGAGCTGTTCTTCCGCAAGGATGGCGCGGCGATTCCCGTCGAATACAGCGCCAATCCCCTCATGGAAGATGCCAGCATATCGGGCATGGTGGTCGCCTTTCGCGACGTCAGCGAGCGACGCCGCCTTGAAAGAATGAAGGACGAATTCATCTCCACGGTGAGCCACGAGCTGCGCACCCCCCTCACTTCGATGCGCGCCTCGCTGGGCCTCATCGCCTCGGGCTCGCTCGATAAGCGGCCCGAAAAGCAACTGCAGATGGTTGAAATGGCCATTGGCAACTGCGACCGCCTCATCCGACTGGTCAACGACATCCTCGATTTCGACAGCGTGGAGCGCGGCCGTCTGGCGTTGCATCGCGAGCCGGTCGAGCCCATGATTCTCCTCCGTCGCGCCGCCGATGTGGCGCACGACGCCGCCCGGCAGGCGCGCATCGAATTCAGCATCACCAGCAATGCCCCGCCGGTCTACGCCGACGAGGAACGAGCCTTGCAGGTGTTGAACGAGCTGGTCACCAACGCCATCAAATTCTCTCCGCCCGGAACGACAATTCGGCTCGCCGCCCACCCCGCCGGCGTCAATGCCGAGGGCGTGAGCGAAGTCTCCTTCATGGTCGAAGACCAGGGCCGCGGCATCGCGCCCGAAAAGCTCGAGCGCATCTTCGAGCGCTTCCAGCAGGGTGACGCTTCCGACTCGCGCGCCCTGGGTGGCACCGGCCTTGGCCTCGCACTTTGCCGCAGTATCGTCGAGCAGCACGGCGGCCGCATCTGGGCCGAAAGCGAAGTGGGTAAAGGCAGCCGGTTCCTCTTCACCCTCCCCGTCGCGCCATAGTTTCGCGTTTTTCACTGTTCTCTGCTCTCTGTTCTCTGCTCCGAAATCCCTGACACCTGGAAACCTGGTCCCCGAGACCTCCCGTGAGACAATTCCCTCGGCGGCCTTCCCCGCTCTCAGTCCACGGCCGCAGGTCGATCCTTCATGGGCGTATATACACAAGGGCTCCGGCTGCTCCTCGGGCGGCCTCTGGCCACCAGCGAGGAGCGCGCTGAGTGCATTGGGCCATTGGCCGGGATTCCGGTGTTCGGCCTCGACGCTCTGAGCTCGGCTGCATACGGACCAGAAGCTGCGCTCACGCTGCTCATCCCGCTCGGCCTGATGGGCGTGAAGTACATTGTGCCGGTGAGCACGGCCATCGTCATCCTGCTCATCATCGTCTACTTCAGCTACCGGCAGACCATCGAGGCCTATCCGCAGGGGGGCGGGTCGTATACCGTGGCCAGCCAGAACCTGGGCGAGGGTGCAGGACTGCTGGCCGCGGCGGCGTTGATGATCGACTACGTGCTCACCGCATCTGTAGGTATTTCAGCCGGCGTGGGCGCGCTGATCTCCGCGGTGCCCAGCCTGCAGCCGCACACCCTCGAGATCTGCCTCATCGTGCTGGCCCTCCTCACCTTCGTAAACATGCGCGGCGTGCACGACACTGGCATCGTCTTCATG
>JBEKCA010000252.1:0-11798 GCA_050015115.1 Occallatibacter sp. | reverse complement strand
CAAGACAAATCTGATGGAAGGGAGAAGATCATGGGCAAGAGCGTCAACAAAGTCATCTTACTGGGCCGTGCCGGCAAAGACCCGGAGGTCCACATCCTGCGGAGTGGAACCCTGGTCAATCTTTCGCTCGCGACCAGCGATGGTTACAAGGATAGCCGAGGCGAGTGGCAAGAGCACACCGAGTGGCACAACCTGGTTGGCTTTCAACGGATCGGCGAGATCCTGCGCGACTATGTTCGCAAGGGCTCGCAGATCTACATCGAGGGCGCGTTGCGGACTCGCTCCTGGGACGACCGGGAGTCAGGACAGCGGAAGTTTCGCACGGAAGTTGTCGTGCATGAGGTCAGCCTCCTCTCGCATGCGCCGGCCGCTAACGGCTCGAACGGAACGGAGCACTATGCCAGTGGAAACAGCTTCGTACCGCAGGAGTTCGGCGCCGAACACGAGATTGAGGCGTCAGAGGTGCCCTACTAGAACAGGACTGCGCCGCATCCACACATTCGCCGAGAGCGCCTTACGAGGCGCTCTCGGTGCGTCTGGGTTCAACAGAAAGCCCACTGGAGGTTTCGCACAGAAGGAGTTGAACTATGGCAACAGCAGCGAAATTCGCAGGAGCGGAGCGCGAGAAACTCTTCGCTCAACTCGAAGAGCCATTCGATCCCGCTCAGATCAAATGGCGTGTCATGCGCACATCGGATGATCGGCGATCTGGCGCAATCCTTCCCTTCGCCGATCCGCGAGCGTACACAGACCGCCTCAACCAACTCTTCACGCCGGCGGGATGGACGCGCGAGTACACCATCTCTACCGTGCCATCGCTGACCCGTGTGGATAGGGGCAAAGTGGTTGTCACCAGCAAGGTGTTGGTTGCGACCGCCGTCACAATCACTCGGTTGGGCAGCCATACGGGCACCGGAGAAGAGTGGGCGGACAAGGAAAACGCCGTGACCGCAGCGGACGCGCAGGCCTTCAAGCGCGCTTGCAGTTGCTTCGGCCTTGGGCGGTATCTCTATCGCTTCGAGGAGACCTGGGTGCATTTGGATCAGCGCGGAGAACCGGTTGCGATTCCCGTATTGCCGACGTGGGCGCTGCCGCCAGGAGTGACGATGGCTCCGGCAAACGGCCAGACCGTCGATGCGCGTGGCCCTGTCGATTACAGGCTGACGGCCGAGATTGAGGGCTTCCGCGGCACACTGGGAGCGGACATCTACACGGAGATCCTGCGCCGGGCGGGCCACAGCAATGATGCCAGGACGATCCCGAATGCAGACAGGCAGAAGAATGTTGTGGGGTGGATGCAGTCAGCGGCACGAGGATTTGAGCGGCTTCATGGGCTGGTTGAGACGGCCGGCGACGCCCGGTTCATCGCCGCCATGGACAACCTGAAGTTCTCTACGTCCACCTGTCTCCCCAGCCTGGCTGCATTGAAGCAATTGGTGGAGGCACTCGAAGCCATCTCCGACCAGCAAGTGGCGTAGCGGCCACCAACCCATCGGGAGGCCTTCCATGCGCAACGTCAGAATGCTTCGACCGGAACCGAACCTCGTCAGCATTCCAGTTGAACAGGCCATCTACTGCGAAAACTGCGAGACGGTAACGAACTCGCACCGTGAACGCTGCGGTAGATGCGGTAGCGAACGCGTCCTTCGTTTGGTCGCCCTGATTGATGGACCGCCGAGTGGCCCGGAGTCTGGTCCAGCCCTGGTTGGTTGCACTGCTCCGGCACTGCAACTGGAAGTGGCCAGGGCGGCGTAAGAGAGAACTATCAATCAACCCCAACAATTCGGGAGGCGACCATGACCATTTTGGCTGACGATATTGCGGCCATTTCGTCTTACAATGACGATATTGTTGTGGAGACTTCCCCCATGGCCACGGCATTGGAACAATACTGGACAGAGCGCAAGCGATTCTGTGATGAGACTGTCGGCCCGTTGCAACAGTCCTCCGCGGATGTTGATGCCGAGCGCGCCTGGGACTATTTCTGCTCCCATCACACACCATTTCTGCGCGAGTATTTGAAGCGCAGCGTGAACGATCTGGGCGCGCCCTTGCGCCGATTGTGGGGGTGGCACTTCGGACTCATTCGCGAAGCCCGACGCGCGTTCTTGAGAAATGCAAGAGTCGAGCTATGGATACCGTTTGCGTACAACCCTCTGAGTGTTGTTCGTGTTCCAGGCAAGACCGGCAAATACGATGAGGTCGAGTGGCCGGACGATGACGGAAAGCAATATGAACTGGGCAAGTCCATCATTGCTGTTCACTGGGGCAGCGACGCTTTCTTCATGATTCTTCCATCTGGCGCGCTTGTGAATTTCAAAACCTTCGCCTACACCAAGAGCGGTGTCACTTGGAATATGCAGGAGGCGCTGCCCAAAGCCTTTGTCCGGCAGCTTGTCGGCTTTCAATCTGAATTGCGGTTTGCTGAGGAAAAATTCGCGGCGCTTCGTTCAAGCTGGGACAAGAAAGACCAGTTGACGCGCGCCACCGCAAGTTCACGGCGGATCGAAAAAGCGGCAGAGACCTGGAGTCAGGTTCATATTCCCGAGAGCCAGAAGCTCGACATCCTGCGCAGAGCGGAACTATTCGAGCGGAATGACGCCGCTGCCCCGCGCGGACTTCTGCTGACTGGGCCTCCGGGCACGGGCAAGACTTTCGTCGCCCGCACGCTTCGAGAGATGATGGGCTGCGATTTTCAGATGCTCTCACTGGCCGACCTGAAGCAGCAGACTGTGGGAGCAAGCGGCAAGCGCGTTCGCGAGGTTTGGGACAGGGCAAGAAAGCATCAGCCGGCGATTATCTTCATCGACGAGTGTGAGGGAATTCTTGGCCGCCGTGGCGCAGCCGAAACAGATGCGTTTGCCACTGACATCGTCCACGCATTCCTGGCCGAGTGGGATGGCATTCGTGGGAATGCGCAGGTCTGGGTGATTGGAGCTACAAACCGGCGCGACATGCTCGATGACGCCATTCTCTCCCGGTTTGGCTGGGAGGTCGAGTTGCAACTGCCCGGAGTGGATGATCGGCGCCAGATACTCTCGCAAGAGGTCAAGGCTATAGGCCTCTCGGTGGAGGCGCCCGAGGAAGCCGCGGCACTGACACAGGGAATGAGCGGCCGGGATCTCAAGCAACTCGCGCAATCCGTTCGTGCAATTGCGTACCCCGCAGAACCTTCACGGGAGCATTTTCTGGAAGCCATCGGCACGGCGAGAAAGTCACACAATACCAAAGTGGACCGCAAAGCAGGCTGGGAGACGCTGGTGCTCGACGATGCGATTCTCGACCGGCTCAAGCTGGTCTGCGCACTTCTCCGCGATGCGGAGAAGTGGCTGGCGCAGGGAGTCTCGATTCCCCGGAGCCTTTTGTTGGCCGGCCCATCCGGCGTGGGCAAGACGCAGGTCGCCCGCACACTCGCCAACGAAAGCGGGCTGACATTTATTGCTGCCACTACCGCCGATGTGAAAGCCAACTACCTCGGCCAGAGCGGCAACCGGGTGAAACTGCTCTTTGAGCGCGCTCGGTCCAGTGCGCCGGCGATCATGTTTTTGGATGAGTTGGACGTTATCGCGCCTGACCGTGCGGCGGCGGGCGGGAATGACCAGTTGACGGATGAGATTGTCGGCCAACTGCTACAGGAAATGGACGGCATCAGCGCCCGCGACAGTCATGTCTTCCTTGTGGCAGCCAGCAATCACCTTGAGCGAATCGACGCTGCGGTTCGCAGCCGGTTTCAGGAGAAGCTCGTCATTCCATTGCCGGACTATCAGGCCCGCATCCGTCTGCTTGCGAATCTGTTGGCCGGGAAGAAGATCGGTTTTCCGCTGAACGACGGTGCCGTTCAGCTGGCAGACCAAACCAAGGATCAGGCATTGAGCGGGCGCGACCTCGAAGGCTGGGTCCAGGCTGCGGAGCAAACGGCTCTGCTCCGGGCCTTGAGGGATGGTGGCCCGCAGAACTTCGCCATTGGGCTTGAGGACTTCGGGGAACAGATCCGGGGTCAATGAGCGCATTGGGCTAGCCACAGTTGACATTCAAATCTCTGAATACTGGGCGACTTATCGGGATCAATCCATTGAAGGTGAGCGAATCGTGCGCTCTCACTTGGCCAGAGTATCTCTCACGCACTGGCACATTTCACTCCGGCACTCAAGGTGACAATTCGCGAAATCGTCCCCCCCCCTAGTCAAATTGAGATTCTTCATTTCTACTAGTGACGGGTTCCTTCCTTCTGCATCGAGACTTCCATGTTGCGAGGCTTCATCATGAACCGACGTGCATTTTTCAAGGCTTGCGGCACAGGCATTGCGCTACAAGTTTCATCTTTACCTTTGGCGACTGCTGTCACCCTATTAGGTCAGAACACCCCGAACAGCCCCCAGAGACCTCAGTCAGTGGGCGATTGGATGGCAACGTGGATGGGGAATGAAAAGAGAGGTGCTAGCGGTCGCCTCGTACTTTCCCGATTTGTGGAGCCGATGTATTACCTCGAAAAACCGATTTCATGGGTTCCGAATGACAAGTCTGGGCGTTATCCAGCCTTCACGGTTCCGAAAGGTTTCGTGACAGATCTGGCCAGCATTCCGAGTGTATTCTGGTCCATTCTCCGCCCGGACGGAAACTACGCCTATGCGGCGATCCTCCACGATTATCTGTATTGGACCCAGATCAGACCAAAAGACGATGCGGACAATATCCTGAAGCTTTCCATGCAGGATTTTCATGTCACACCTTGGCAGGTTGGAACCATATACGAGGCTGTTCACCGGGGAGGTCAATCGAGTTGGGATGAGAACAAGAAGTTAAAGGCAAACGGGGAAAGCCATTTCCTCGTTAAGTTTCCGGAAGATCCGATAGTTACCTGGGAGGACTGGAAAAAAGACCGGAGTAACTTTGCCCCTTAATGAGACTCAACTCCCCTGGTGAGCGTCCATGTCCCGGAGAAAAATAGCTCGAGCATTGTCACTCATTTTGGTCATCGTAACGACTTGCGTTCTAGCGCCACCTGCCGAATCCCAAGCGCGGCTGGGTCAACAGTCGCCGCATGATCTAAACGAGAAAGATCCACAATCCTTCCCGCCCGATATTCGACTCCAGACTCAGGACGAGCAAAGTCACGAGCTGTTTTTGCTGCGAATGGCAAAAGATTCCGGAGCAATGAACGATCTAGTAAGTGCTCATCGCTATTGGCACGAAGCTATCGACTTGTCGGAAGCCACATGGGGACCGAATCACCCTGTCACCGGTGCATTGTTGAGCAGTTTCGCCAGTTCACTGGATGATCAGACGCTCTACCGAGACTCGGAACCACTCTATCGTCGTGCACTTGAGATAGCGAAAGCGCGATTTAGTCCCAAGTCAGAGAGAACATCGAATTTATTGGGTCATTTGGCCACTAACCTAACGCTCCAAGATAGGCCATTGGAAGCCGATCCAGTATACCGAGAGGAGCTGACAATTGAAGATCAGCCCGGCGCAAACATCTATCAGCTCGGCACGACACTGAATAACTGTGCTCGCAATCTGAATGATTTGGGAACTTCAGAAAGATCTGATGCGTTACGAGAGCAGCAGCAGAACCGGCCCGACGACGGCAAACGCCTGATGTCTGAGTCGCAAAGACATTTCAATGCCGCGGAGTCTTTCTTTCGACGAGCGCTTGCTCTTTCGGAAAAAGTCTCGGGAGAGGATTCGCAAGACACGGCGTTGATTCTGGAAAACCTAGCTTTGAATTTGACCTCGCAAGGACGGCCAGACGAAGCACTCCCGTTCCATTTACGTGCCACTAAAATCACAAGCCTGCCGACCGACCGGTCAAGTGTCAGCACGAACACTCCGCCACAGTCTCCAACTGTCAAGACCGCTGATGCCCAAGGAGCAACCAAGAACTCCGCAGAAATCGCAACTCCGGATATAAGGGCAATGACGCCTGAGGAGGAACAAAGGAGTTCCGCTATTGACTTCGCCGCGAAGGAGTTTGAACGGCAATCAAATTTCGATACCGCTGAAGAGTTCTTAAGGCAAAATGTTCTCATCTACGAAAGCACATGGGGACCTCACCACCCAAAAACGGCCCGGGTGTTGGCCAGACTTGGAAATGATCTTAATCATCAAGGCTTATTTACCGACGCGGAGAAAGTCTATCGCCGTGCTCTCGATGTCGATCAATCTCGACCAGAAACGAAAGAATCTGACATCGCTATCGACTCTAATAACCTTGCGACTGCGTTGGCATCTTTAGGGAGGCTTGAGGAGTCGGAATCTCTCCACCGTAGTGCGTTAGAAATTGATTCACGTGTTTCAGGATCTGATACAGCAGCGACTGCAGGAGACCTGAACAATTTGGCCTTCGTTCTCGACTATGAAAATAGACACGACGAAGCTGAAGCATTTTTCCGCAGAGCTCTAACTATTACACAGGCGCTCAACGGAGTCGACGACATCCATGTCGCTTCGCTGCTCAACAACCTCGGCTACAATCTTGACGCTCAGCGACGGTATGTCGAAGCTGAGCCGTACTATCGACGATCCCTCGCAATTTTCCAAGCTTATCCCTCAAAACAAACTGATATTTCCAGGGCTTTGGATGATCTCGGTGTTAATCTCGACGCACAGGGACGTTATGCAGAGGCTGAACCATTCCATCGTGAGGCGCTCCGCATAGACGAAGGCGCTGTCGGGAAGAATCATCCGGAGTTGTCAGCGACCCTGAATAATCTGGCAGTCAATCTCGACGCTCAAGGACGGCATATTGAGGCACATGCCCTCCTTACTCGAGCATTGACGATTGACACTGCCCGTCTCGGAAGTACCCATCCTACAACCGCGGCCGCGCTCGCCAACCTGGCACTCTCGGACCTTAATGTTTCACGCTATTCACAGGCCGTTGAGCACGCTCAGGCAGCACTAGAGATTCGAGAGGGTATTCTGGCAGGAATCGCTCCGGCGGAGTCGTCGTCGGTGATGGCTATGAGGCTTTCATCTGCCGCGACCGCTTTTCTTCTCCTACGAGCGGAGTGGGCCTATCAGATTCCGCATAGAAAGGCTCCAGCACAGCCAACGGAACGTGCCTTTGAGGCTGCTCAGCTCGTTCGCTATACATCCTCGGCGGACGCTTTAGCCGCAGGCAGTGCGCGTATCGCAGCGGAGAAGCTTGGTGCCGGCTCTCTGGTCGCCGATTGGCATTCGGCTCAGTTGAAACTATCTCAGATAGATAAACAAATAACTGACGCGGCGAATCAAGCGAAGGCCGGAGACGAATTGATAGCAAATCTCGCGAAGCAGCGGCTCGCGGAACTGTCTCAGCTCAGGGCAAAGGAAGCGGAACTGAAGTCAAGATTCCCAAGTTATTTCAATCTCATTTCGCCTCAACCGGTACCACTCGAAGCTTTGCGGCCATCTGGTCCGGGACACGCCAGTCTGCTTCGATCCGACGAAGTCCTGCTTCTCTTGACGCCAGGCAACCCTAGAATGCCAAAAGGAGACCGAAATGGCTTTGTTTTTGCGGTGTCGCAAACGAATGTATCTTGGACACAGATACCTTATTCACCCGATCAACTCAGAACTCGAGTTCGGCTACTTCACCAACAACTAGAAGACGGCGGCACCACTGACTTTGCAGGGGATAGGGCGACTGGAGTCGCATACGATCGAAGCGCTTCGTTCGAGCTCTATAAAGCGCTGTTCGGAAGTCCCGCAATACGGGCCGTTACCGATGGCAAGAAGAGGTGGATAATTGCCCCGCAAGGAGTTTTACTCAGCACACCGTTCGCTGCGCTCGTGACGGAGGCTCCCTGGGGGGGGAAGCTAATGGACTCGGACCCGCAGGCACTGCGGAAGACGCATTGGTTAGGCCTCCAAGAGACGCTGGCTTTGATCCCCTCTGTCTTCGCGCTTCGAACACAGAGAGAGTTGGCGCATCCGAGCGGAAATGTCGCTCGACTTCCGTTTTTTGGTCTCGGAGATCCTGCCCTTACCGGGAGACCCTCCCCGCCGTCCTGCGAACAAGTATCCCAGGTAAGTCGAAGCGGCGACAATAAGTCATTCTTCCGAGGAGCTGTCGCGAACATTGAAGCGATAAATGCATTGCCATGCCTACCTAACACCGCTTCCGAGATCAGAAGTCTTGCAGACTATTTGAAGAGTGATTCAAGTTCATACGTACTCCAATTGGATGCGACAGAAGCGGAGGTACGGCGAAGGAATGCTGATGGACGCTTAGGACGCGCTGACATCATTGCGTTTGCGACTCATGGATTGTTAACTGGTGATTTGGAAAACACTTTGTTGGAGCCGGCTCTTGTGGTGACCCCCCCGCTTTTGAAGAAAGGTCAACTGCCGACGTCAGACAATGACGGGCTCCTCACAGCATCGGAGATTGCAACGCTGACTTTGGACGCCCGCTTCGTCATTCTGTCGGCATGCAATACCGCCGCTGGCGATAGCAGCGACGCAGATGGATTATCCGGGTTGGCGAGATCTTTCTTCTATGCAGGTGCGCAATCGCTCTTGGTTTCGCAATTTGCAGTTTCAGATAGGGCTGCCGAACACCTGACCACTGAAACCATACGAAGGACAAGAGAAGGTAATCTCAGGTCTCCTGAAGCATTGCGAGAATCGATGATTGCGCTCGCAAAAGACGAGTCATCCGACAGCAGCGGAATGTCCTACGCTCATCCGTCTCAGTGGGCACCATTCATAATGATTGATGGAAGCTAAAACGAACAAGAACTGTGATCATCGGGCATATGGATTTCAACTCCCAAATAAAACCCCTTATTGGTCCTGATGGCCAAAGGGCTGACTTCCCGGTCTTCGACGAGAGGAGTGCCGTCCTTCCAAGTCCTAACGGACCCTTCAATCCAGAGTTCCCTTATTGTTTCTCCAGCAATCGCATCTGCCAGGTTTTTGGGTAGTCTTACTTGCCGCTTAACAACGGAATCATTAGCGAATTGATAACTCTTGGCAAAACGTGCCATCTGATCCACCGTCGCGCCAGTGGATGTGGCACTCGTGTCTCGCGCCATGAGCGCCGTCCTGGTATGGAAGTCGTACAGCCCATTCCGTTGAAGGCTTTCGAGTTTCAAAACATCTTTGTGCGCAGTCTTCGGAGCAACTGGCAGCAGGGCATAAAAGACGAGATCTGAACACGCACTTAAATAGTCGCGCTGGGCGTCTGGGTAGCCTATCGCAATTTCATCGTTCTCAATTACGGCCTGCAATTGTCGCTGGCGGCGCGTGGAAATCGCACGTGGCTTGTGCGGATGGTCAAGCAGAATGCCTAGCTTTGCTGAAGCCAGCTGACGTCTTTCGCGTTTTATGACATCCTGGCGCGTAGATATGTAATCATTCACAAGCCGGTCCATACCAACGACATCGTCATTTTCCATGAACGAGATGCATTTTGCGCCGCACTGCTTCTTGGCCTCGGATCGCGCTTCTTCCATCGTGTCAAATTCCCAAGCTCCTCCCCAGCGGCTGATCCGTGGCATGATACTGTCTTGTCGATACTGATACGAGGCAAACATGTTCACTTGCATTTCCTCGTAGAGGATTGCGATGTCTTTCTGCGGCTTCTGCTTTGGGAAGTCCGGGTTCCAGTTTTCGAGCTCACTTAGTCGATGCATGATACTGCTTCGAAGTAGCTTCTGGATCGCGTCCCGATCAGGTGCTGGATCCTGGTTCAAGAACGGAACACCGTGAAGGTCTTTGGTGGGTACTTGGAAGGCATGAGCGCACGCAATGCTGGACGGGCCAATCAGGAGAATTAGGTACAAACCCACTACTGTCCGGTTAAGGACTAACTTGCTGTCCGCAACCGCCTGATGTGTTGAGAGTTGCGGGAAGTTTGGAGTGGTGTCGATTTGAATTTGCCGCGATGCTGATTCCAGAGATGTTTTCTGGAGGCGGCGGTGAACGCTGGCAAGTTGCTCTTCGCACAGTTGATGGACTTCCTTCCCTGGACTTCGTTTGCCCGCAGTGTTGTTCGTTATGGCGGCGACCGCCGGGTGCGCAGTCTCAGTTGTGCCGAGCAGTTCCGCGCCATGGCCTTTGCGCAGTTGACCTACCGCGAAAGCCTGCGCGACATCGAAGCCTGCCTGAGTGCCCAGCCCGCTAAGCTTTACGCCATGGGATTTCGTTGTCCCATCCATCGTTCGACTTTGGCCGAGGCCAACGAGAACCGCGACTGGCGCATCTATGCCGAGTTGGCGCAGCGGCTGATGCTTCAGGCGCGCAAACTCTACGCCACAGAAGGTCTCGGCATAGACCTCAACGCCGCCGCATACGCGCTGGACTCGACCACCATCGACCTGTGCCTGAGCCTGTTTCCCTGGGCGCATTTTCGCTCCACCAAATCCGCCGTCAAGATGCATACGCTGCTCGATCTGCGCGGCAACATACCCACATTTATCCGCGTCACCACTGGCGATGTGCACGATGTCAACATCCTCGACGAAATCATCCCGCAACCCGGCGCTTACTACATCATGGATCGCGGTTATCTCGATTACACCCGCCTCTATCGCATCCATTTGGCCGGAGCGTTCTTTGTCACCCGCGCCAAAAGCAACCTCGATGCCAGCCGTATCTACTCGCAAAAGGTGGACAAGAAGACCGGCATGATTGCCGACCAGTCCATCGCGCTCAACGGCTACGCCAGTCGCAAGGATTACCCCAGCCATCTGCGCCGCATTCGCTTTCGCGATCCAGACACCGGCAAGGATCTGGTCTTCTTGACCAACCAGTTCACGCTGCCAGCCGCCTCCATCTGCGCTCTCTACAAGAGTCGTTGGCAAGTCGAGCTGTTCTTCAAATGGATCAAGCAGCACCTGCGCATTAAGGCCTTCTTCGGAACCAGCGAGAACGCCGTCAAGACCCAAATCTGGATTGCCGTTTCGGTCTACCTTTTGGTCGCCATCGTCAAGAAAAAGCTCGAACTGCCCGGCTCGCTCTACACTCTGCTGCAAGTTCTCTCGGTAACTCTGTTCGAGAAAATGCCCATTTCACAGGCACTTCAGAAGAAAGACTACATAAGTCCGCTCACTGCCGATCCCAACCAACTGATTCTGTTCGACTTTTAACCGGACAGTAGTGGTACAAACCCACTAATTTCACTTTCACGGTTCATCCCCTTTAGTGAAAGTCTTACATGTCCAAGCGGCGATTGTCCGCTCAGAGTCAATTGTGATTCCAGAGGAAGGATAGTGGCCGAGTTGTGTGGCTTGGGCAACGTACCCCGTCGACACTAGCATCGGAGCACTCGTCAGGTAATGATAACGCTGATTGCGCCAGGATGCATTCCGGAATGGCGCGAAATCGAAGATCCGCTCAGTAAAACCAAGGAACTCCAAACTTCCGGGTTCCGGCGACTCAAGCGAAAAATCCGCGACATCAGCAATTCCCAGCGCCTGGATAGCTGTGTTGAGTCTTGTGACCACACCCTCGCTGTCCTTCAGGCGGCGGCCTTCGCGGTTTTCTTCTTCGACTTCGACAATGGAGCGGCGGTGACCTTGGCGGACTGTCTCACAGCGGCCCAGCGTTTGATCTGCGCTTGACGGACGCGTTCGCGCCCATCTGCACTCATCTTCTTGCGCTTCTTAGCCTTTTGGACAACCGGAACGACAATTGTAGCTGTCTTTGACGGTCTCCCCGGCTTGCGCTTGATTGCGGTCGTTCCTGCGGAACTCAAAAGTGCCTTGGCTTGCCTGAGAAGAGCAATCTGGGCATCGATCTCGGAAAGAATGGATTTCGTCATGGTGCGGTCAGCACCTCTCCAAGCAGGATAAGCGATAGACCGACTG
>JBEKCA010000251.1:0-6536 GCA_050015115.1 Occallatibacter sp. | reverse complement strand
GGAATTGATTGAACGAGTAATCTCTGGACAATGGGACCCCAAACATAATGAGGCCGAC
The DNA here is from genome assembly GCA_050015115.1 of Occallatibacter sp. GTDB lineage: Bacteria > Acidobacteriota > Terriglobia > Terriglobales > Acidobacteriaceae > Telmatobacter. Next base: position 6,478 of record JBEKCA010000251.1, on the reverse strand, counting down.
AAACACAACCGCGATGCACTTGCGGCGCGCGGCTACTGGCAGGCATTCCAGCAGGTCAAGGCAAGCGTACTCAAGGTTCTTGAAGGCAAAAATGCTGGTGCCGTAGTCAGAACAGACCACCGCGAATGGCACAGAGAATTGTTTGAACCGTGCGTCGCCGCCGGCTTGATTCCTGCCTCGGCATTAGCGGGCTATCGGAATGATGCCGTTTACTTGCGCAATTCCCGCTATGTTCCACCACGCTGGGAAGCGGTCCGGGATGCGATGCCTGCCCTCTTGGATTTGATTGAGAGTGAAAAGGAACCGTGTGTGCGCGCAGTCCTTGGGCACTGGCTCTTTGGCTATATTCATCCCTATCCTGACGGCAATGGCCGCATGGCGCGCTTTCTGATGAATGTCCTGCTGGCATCGGGCGGGTATCCATGGACAGTTATTCGCGTAGATGATCGGACAGAGTATCTACGCGCGCTCGATCATGCCAGCATCGAAAGCGACGTGGGCCCCTTCGCAAACTTCATTGCCGGGCAGGTGCGGTTGTCGCTCAAGAAGACAATATCTCCGAATCCGTAACGACAACATGAGCACGAATTTCCATGATAATGCTAGCAATGAAGGAGTGTAACCGATGAACGCGAACGTACAGTTTGTTTCTGAGTTGCCCTTTCCCGAGACAAACGCACTTGTCTATCGTGAGCTTTACGAATATGAGCAATTGATTAGAAGACTTGCACACGCAGCCTTAGTGGCCAAGGCTGGAGCACAATGGGCTGGAGTTCTCCCAGCGGAATTGTTGGCCGAACTCAAGAAGCGTCTCGCTAATCTCTCTAGCCGAATCTATCTGAACTGTGAAAACAGTATGAACCTCGTCTGGATCACGACAATGGAAGAACTTCGTACAATTCTGACGATGGACTCGACATGGCCTTTTGTGCGCGAGTTTAGTGGCTATCAGAAGGAATTCTTGGTAAACAAGCTCTCTGAAGTGATAGAGATTCGAAACGTGATCGGTCACAACAGGGCTACCACGCCCGATACAGTAATCGTGTGGCGAGGAATTGCTACATCTTTGAGACCAGGATTAGATAAGTTCAAAACAGTTATTCTCTATCGGGGCGATGAGGAAATTCATCTTCCAACACTCGATGCGGTTGAGCACGGTAGCCAAGTTGTTGCTTACTACGCAAAGCGTTTGCATGGTGACTACCGATCAGGCCTTCAACCGATGCTCGCCGAATCGAAGTACTTTTATTCATTAACCTTCCTTCCGGTAGAGACTGACGGCGACTGGGTGCGAATAGCAGGTCTGCTTGAGGCTTTCGAATATACCTCCAAGAATGTTTTCTGCTTCATGATCAATAAGTCTGGCAATGAGTTCTCCGTAGTGTGGCCGAAGAATCTGCCAGGGCAAGTGAACGATCAGATCATCGATGTGTTCTGGCAGAGTGCACAGAAAGTGTGGACTCACACCACGTATCAGGAGCAGAGCGCTGCCTTTGTCTGCGATCCGCAGATTTGGTTCTATGAAAACCGAAGGCCTGTTCGGGAATGACGGCGTGTGGCAAGCGTTCCACAAAAATACTTGGGTTGGTTAATGCGGAACCACTCTGAGAATACGGAGGATTATGACAAAGAAACTAAGCAAGCCCGTGGTGGTCCACATGGATATTCGCAAATTGAAACCTGAGCCGGAAACCAATCTTCCGGTTCTCAGCAAGGCTAAGTTGGAGGCACTGATTGAGGAAGCAGTGATAGATGCTTACGGCGAAGACGAGCAAAAAGTTGGCTTGCTTACGATGATTCAAGAGCATCTCTCGCTTCCATTTTCGGTGATCATCCTCGGCGTGGAGGCCGTTGTGGAGAAAGTCGATATGACCAGCGATGGCCGAATTGTCGCCGTCTGTCAGCGAGACGGAGTCAAGCAGAGAATTGATATTCTCGATCTACCTCTGCCAAAACCTGCACCGGTAGGCGCGGAGTGGATTGCAGCATACAGCTATTGGCGCAAAGGGTTCTAATGAGCGAATACCAGTATTACGACTTCAAAGCAATTGATCGTGCACTGACAAAAACAGAGATGGCCGCACTGCGATCTATATCCACGCGCGCCGTAATTACTTCTACGAGTTTCACGAATCACTATGAGTGGGGAGATCTGAAGGCCGATCCGCTCAAACTTCTGGAAAAGTATTTCGATGCATTTGTCTATGTGGCGAATTGGGGCACGCGAGAGTTCCATCTTCGTTTGCCGCAGGAGTTGGTTGACACGAAGCAAATCAAAGCAATGTTCCCAGGGAAGTCCGCGCAGGTGCGCCGCTCTGGAAAATTCGTGATGCTTTCCTTTGAAAGCGAAGTGGAGCCGGACGACGATTGGGATGACGGGACAGGCTGGATGGGATCGTTGATTTCTTTGCGCGGTGATCTGCTTCGCGGCGACTTCCGCTGTCTCTATCTCGGATGGCTTTTCAGTGTGCAAAACGGGGAATTCTCCGACGAGGTGTTGGAGCCTCCCGTGCCTGCTGGCCTGCGCGAACTTTCAGCGCCGTACGATTCGTTGATCGAGTTTCTCGGAATCGATGAGGACCTCGTCGAAGTTGCCGCCTCTGCTTCAGAGCCGCTAAAAGCTGGGCCGTCGCGTAAGGATCTCACGGCCTGGATTCGAGGCCTGACAGAAAAAGAGAAAGATGGCATGCTCGTAAACGCGCTATCGGAGCCAGATGAACGATGGAGGATTGAGCTGCTACGCCGTTTCGAGCATGAAAATGTAACTGCCTCAGCTCATGGAACAGTAACCCGACGTTCAATCGCCGATCTTCTGACAGCATCCCATGCCAGCGCCGAGGAACGTATGCGGAAACTGAATGCGCAGCGAGCAGCGGAAGCCGCGCGGAAGAAAGCGAAGGAAGAAGCAAACCGCGCGCTATATCTAAACAATTTGGCAAAGCGTGAAAAGGCGGTCTGGAAACAGGTGGATGCGCACATTCAGAAGCGGCAGCCAAATGATTACGACCGGGCTGTGATACTGATAACCGACTTGCATGATTTGGCTGTCCGTCAGGGAGGTAAAGATGAATTCCTCTTGACAATGGAAGAACTTCGCAAAACACATGCTGCCAAGGATAGCTTTCTGCGTCGCCTCACAAAAGCTAAGCTATAGGTAAAATCCGGGAAATGTGATTGGGCTCTCAAGAACACCGCACGAAGCCAAAACAGCCAGCATGTCTCTCTGTAAAGCCCAACAGCCATCAGAACAGCCACCAAATAAAAACTGCCACCTGCGATTGGTAGCCTATTTCATAGTATCTTGTTGATTTATTTGGTGCCCGGAGGGGGATTTGAACCCCCACGACCTTTCGGTCTGCGGATTTTAAGTCCGCTGCGTCTGCCAGTTTCGCCATCCGGGCAAAGGATAGCTATGTGATGCAATTGCGAATCTGAACTTCATGATTCACCTCTTTGAATTCTATCTGCATTCCCAGGGTTGAACCCAACCATGCGAGAAGAAAATGAGAGACAATCTTCATGGAATAGGGACACGTATGCAATTTAGGGCCTGTCTCTGCTGAGAGCGTCATAGGGCCGTCTCCCCGATGTTAAACTCATGGACACGGCTCATTTGCATGAGCTTCCGATGGCTGGCGGTTGGCAAATTGAAGCCTCGGCCATCGCTCAAGCATCTGCTCTAGTGAGGGGTCAGAATGGTATTTTTGACGCGGCGAGCCACCTTCTCTGCCTCGCATTATTACTGGAACCCGGCCTGGACGCCGGAGAAGAACGAGCAGGTTTTCGGCCGCTGTTCACGTCGCGCAGGGCACGGCCACAACTACACGCTGGAGGTCACGGTAGCCGGTGAACCGGACCCAGTCACCGGCTTTGTCGTCGATCTCAAATGGCTGAAAGATGTGATTGAGCGCGAGGTGCTCGACGCCTGGGACCATCGCCACCTGAACCTCGATGTCGCGGGATTTGCAACATTGATTCCGACCACCGAGAACATCGCCATCGCCGCATGGAAGCGATTGGAGCCGGCGATTGGGTCTGCTGGAGGCGTGCAATTAAGCCGGGTCCGCATCTACGAAACGCCGGAGATTTTTGCCGAATTTCGGGGTGAGGCTTGAAAGCCCGCTTCGGCCGCCGCTATACGATCTCCGCCAGCCACCGGCTGCACACCGACGTGCTTACGGCGGAGGAGAACCGGGCTGCCTACGGCAAGTGCAATAATCCCCACGGCCATGGGCACAATTATGTTGTTGAAGTGCTGGTTGCCGGCGCTGTAGACGCGGAGACTGGCATGGTGATCAATATGGCTGCGCTCGACGAGGTCGTGCGCAGCCGTGTGATCGACCGCTTCGATCACGCCAACCTGAATCACGACCCGCTTTTTATGAATCAAGTGCCGACGACGGAGAATCTCTCAAAAGTAGTATTTGCGTTGTTGAAGGACGCGCTGCCGGCCGGTGAGCTGGACTATGTGCGTGTGGAAGAGACGGAAAACAATTTCTTCGAGTGCTCGGGCGAGTGACGAGCAGAACGCCCGATTCCCCAGGGTGAAAGGATGAAGATCATGGCGCAGCCGATTGCGGTGAGCAAGACGATTCACAGTGCAGCGGAGGTTGACCACGGACTGAGCGGCTTTAGCACGCAGGAGATCATTCGCGAGTTCATCAACCGCCTGGGCGAGGATCCCAGCCGCCAGGGGTTGCTGGCCACGCCGGGACGAGTCGAGAAGGCGATGGCCGACCTGACCAGGGGCTACGACGAGGACCCTACCAAGATTCTGCGTGGTGCGCTCTTCGACGAGGACTACGACGAGATGGTGATCGTCAAAGACATAGAAATGTTCTCGCTCTGTGAACATCATATGCTGCCCTTCTTCGGCAAGGTCCATGTGGCCTATATTCCCAAGGGCAAGGTCATCGGGCTGAGCAAGATTCCCCGCTTGGTCGAAGTCTTTGCGCGCCGCCTTCAGATTCAGGAGCGGCTCACCCGCCAGATCGCCGACGCCATTCAGCACGCCATCCAGCCGCAGGGTGTGGGCGTGATCGTCGAGGCGCGCCACCTGTGCATGATGATGCGCGGCATCGAGAAACAGCACTCCTCCACGGTCACTTCGGCCATGCTCGGCTGCTTCCACCAGAAAGAAACCCGCCTCGAGTTCCTCTCCTTGGTGCGACAGCAGGAATAAGAAGCCGGCTGGTAGTCCATGGTGAAAGCATCGATTCCAGCATGGTCTAATCTTGTCTATTTCCACCGGGTGTAGTGTTTAGCCCGGTGAAACCGCACAGGCATCCCTTGTGGTTTCCCAGTCAATCAATTCGCAATCTGGGGAATTCTAAAGCACCCACCCTTCAAAGGATTGATATGCGCCGGTCCGGCCAACTGAGCACTATGAATCTACCTCAAAAACCAATAAGTGTTAGCATCAAATCTGACAGATGCAGACTAAAAAGCTGAAAATCATTCCCCTGGGCGGACTTGGCGAGTTCGGCATGAACTGCCTCGCTCTCCGCTGGGAAGACGACATTATCGTGATCGATGCCGGGTTGATGTTCCCGGAGTCGGAGTTGCTGGGTGTGGATATTGTTGTTCCCGATATCACCTACCTGGTTGAAAACAAGGCGCATGTCCGCGCCATCATCCTTACCCACGGCCACATGGACCACATCGGTGGCTTGCCCTGGATTCTCTCCGAAATCAAGGTTCCCGTTTACGCCACCGAATTCACTCTGGCCTACGTCGAAGGCAACCTCGAAGAGCATCAACTGCTGGACGAGACCGAGCTGATCGAAATCGTCCCCAAGGAAAAGTTCACCATCGGCCCCTTCACCATCGAGCCGATCCACGTCACTCACTCGCTGGTGGACGCCGTGGCCTTGGCCATCGAGACCCCGGTCGGCATCGTCATCCACACCGGCGACTTCAAAATCGACCTCGCGCCGCTGGACGGCAAGCTCTTTGACCTGCACACCTTTGCCGAGTACGGCAAGCGCGGCGTCCTCGCCCTCTTGCAGGATTCGACCAACGTCGATCGCTCCGGCTACACGCCCAGCGAGTCGGCCGTCGTTCCGCGACTCGATGAGATTTTTTCGCGCACCAAAAAGAAGCTCTTCTTCAGTTGTTTCTCCTCGTCCATCTACCGCATTCGCATCGCGCTGGAGCTGGCTCGCGCGCACAGCCGCAAAGTAGCCGTCATCGGCCGCTCCATGCTCGAGTCCACCGAGATCGCCCAGGACCTGGGTTACATCGACATTCCCCAGGGGCTGATCATCAACCCCGGTCAGATGCGCGACTATCCGCCCGAGCAGTTGATGCTGTTGATCTCGGGCACCCAGGGCGAGCCGATGAGCGCCCTGAGCCGCGCTGCCGTTGACAACCACAAGCACGCAAGCATCGACGCCGGCGACACTGTGGTCCTCAGTTCGCGTATCATCCCGGGCAATGAGAAGAGCATCTTTCGCGTCATCGACCACCTCTATCGCCG
>JBEKCA010000250.1:0-3224 GCA_050015115.1 Occallatibacter sp. | reverse complement strand
ATACTATGGCGCCGAGTAGTGCGAAGGCAACGGTCCAGGCCATGGGCCGGAACAGACGCCCTTCGACTCGTTGAAGAGTAAAGATCGGCATGTAGGCGGTGATAATGATGCCGATGGCGAAGAAATCCGGTCGTTGGACCTCGTGAGCGGCGTCTCGGATCATCTCTACCGGCGACTTGATGCGCATCGTGATGCGGCCCGCCTCAGCCGAAACGTTCTTGCCTTGATGGCTCAAGTGCCTCATGATGTTTTCCATCATGACGACGGCGCCATCCACAACCATTCCGAAGTCGAGCGCGCCAAGTGAGATCAGGTTTGCGGGGATATGGCTCAGGTTGAGAAAGATCGATGCGAAGAGTAATGAAAACGGAATGGTGAGCGCAACGATGAAGGCTCCCCGAACATTGCCGAGAAAAAGAAACAGGATGACCGTTACGAGGATCATCCCCTCGGCGAGGTTGTGCAGCACCGTGTGCAACGTGTAATGAAGCAGATCGCTGCGGTCGAGCATGGGAACGACCTTCACACCCTCGGGCAGAATGTGATTGTTGAGCTCGTCCACCTTCTTGTGAATCCCTTCGATCGTGGGGCCCTCTTCGGCCCCCTTGCGCATCAGCACGCCGCCCTGGATGACGTCGGGCTCATCGACTATGACGCCGTCCGGGCGATGATCGGCTCTGGCCATGTGGCCCAGCCGAATTCTGGGGCCCCATTCAACGACCGCGATGTCCTTTACGCGAACTGGAGCCCCATTCGAAGTCGTCAGCACGGTATTTTCGATATCCTGCACACTGCGGTAAAGTCCGAGCGCGCGGACGTTCAGTTGCTGCATGCCCTCTTCGACGAAACTGCCGCCGGCGTTCACGTTGTTGATGGCCAACTGGTTCTCAACCTGGCTGATGCTCAAGCCGTAGGAGATGAGCTTATTCGGGTCGACGCGCACCTGGTATTCGCGCGCGGTGCCGCCGAAGTCGCTCACGTCAACGACGTTCGGAACTTTCCTGAATTCCTTGTACAGAGTCCAGTCTTCGATGCTCCTCAAATTCATCAGGTCATACGCCGGATTCGTGCTCCGGATTGTGTACCAGTAGATCTGGCCCGTCATGCTCCAGTCCGTTCCAATTTGAGGCAGCACGCCCGCCGGCACATTGACCTGCGTGAGCCTTTCGAGCACTTTCTGGCGGTTCCAGTCATTGACCGATTGGTCGTCGAATATCAGCGTAATCAGGGAAAGACCAAAAATCGATTCCGACCGCACCGTAGTCAGATGCGGAATCCCAAACACCTGAATTTCGACGGGAACCGATACTTGCTGTTCCATTTCTTCGGCGGAATGTCCGGGCCACTGGCTGATGATGTTCACGTAATTATCGGCAATGTCCGGATAGGCCTCTACGGGCATGTTGTGAAACGACACCGCCCCCCAGCCGAGCAATAGCAACCCTATCGCCAGCACCACGTATCGATTACTGAGAGCAAAATCTACGAGATTGCGAATCATGGTTTCTTCCTTGGGTCCAGGAGCTGGGCGTTATTCGTTGTCGATCGCATTTTCGAGATTGATCGCGTTTGTCACGATCTGCTGGCCCGGCTGCAACCCGGACAGAACCTCCTGCATCTGGTCCGGCAACTGTTCGCCGCTGACCACCTCAACCCGCTTGAACTTCTCTTGCAAAGGGATGAAGACCCAATCGCGGTCGTGCAGATGCACGATCGCGGACGCCGGAACAGCCGTGTAGGTTCGCTTTCCCTTGCCGAACAAAGTGGCCGTGGCGAACATGCCCGGCCGCATCATCTCGCCCGGATTGGCCACCTCAATACGGACCTTCGCTGTGCGGATATTTGGATCGAGAATCGAACCGATGTTGCTGATCGCGCCCTTGAGAACTTTGTCCGGATAGGCGTTCAGCTTGATTTCGGCAGGTTGTCCGACGCGCACGTTGGCCATGTCGCTTTCGTAGACATCACAGACGATCCACACGGTGGACAGGTCCGAAATAGTGAATGGATTCGGCGTAGAGTAGGCCTGCACGAACGCCGCATTCGTCACTTCCTGATCGGTGATTACGCCGGAAACCGGGGCGAAGATATCGACAATTCCCTTCGGGTCAGCGGGATCGGTGCCGAGCAGTCGAAGATGCTCTGTGGCTGTATCGAGGGTGGTCTTGGCGTCGTCCTCGGTGTCTTGCGCGACCTCCAGGTCTTGCGTCGCTATTGCCCCGTGCTCGTAGAGTATCTTCGCTCGATCCAATTGCTTGCGCGCAAGGAGTTCATCGGAGACGGCCTTGCGGTAGGCGTCGAAACCTCCTGAAATGTCGTCGCTGCGAACGCGCAGCAAGATCTGCCCCTTCTTTACTGTGTCGCCAAGGCGGGCGCGGATGTCCACAATACGGCCGGAGGCAAGCGAAATCACCGGAACAGTTCGCGCGATGTCAGGAAATACAGTGCCGGTCACGAACAATTGTGACGGGGCCTGGTATTCGGTCGCTGTTACGATCGGATACCACTCCGGATGCTGGACCGCGAAAAAGGAGACGTCCACGCCGGAGATCACCTTGGCCGGTGGCGGCGCCTCCGTATCCGCATTGACCTTATCGCTCTTGCAACCGCTGATGAATACAGATGCCGCCAAAGCGATCTGGAGCAAACCAAATTTCAGTATTCGGCGATTCATACGATTCCCGGCCCCCTTGCATTTCGCGGCCATGCAGATATGCGACGATCTTTCAGCAGTCAACCGTTGAGAGATGCTCGCAGAACTGAATGAGCCAATCTACAGAAGCAGCACCGGAGCTGCTGCAATTCCGGTGCTGCTCATTCTGTCTAGGGCTTCACCCACACAATCACAGTGTGGTCCCGCAGAACAGGCGACTAAAACCTGACCATGAGAGCCAACGTGCTGACGGTTTGGTTGGTACGCAGATCAGGCCACCAGATAGCTGCGTTGCCTCCAACTAGACTATTTCCCGCTCCGATGCAGTTCGATATCGCCTGAGCGAGACCTGACGTAAACAAAGGCGAACTGCTTACGTAGCCCGCGCCAGAGGGCGCGCCATTGGCGCAGGCGTACTGCGCCGGCGCACCGTTGTTGCCGCCTGGAGGCGTAATGCCGCCGCGTCCGGTCCAGTAAGGCGTGTCGGAGTAGCGGTAGCCGGTCTCCGCGCGGAAGGTGATGTACTGACTCGGCATGTAATCGAAAGTGATGGTGCCGTCGTGCATCACTG
>JBEKCA010000249.1:0-2931 GCA_050015115.1 Occallatibacter sp. | reverse complement strand
CACGATCCATCACGGTAACGGGGTGATGACCATCACAGCCAGGCGGTTTCGGGGGGCTCTATTATGGCGGCTGGCTGTGATGGTCATCACCCCGTTACCGTGATGGATCGTGCCAGAACCTTCCGCAGGGACTAGCCGCTTTCAGTGCTACGCTAAGGGTAATCTGGCGGAAACCGCCTGCTGTCATTGAGAATTGAAACTTGAAAATTGAGAATCGAGACTAGAAGCCGAAAAATCTCGTGTAGAGACGGGGCTTGCGCCGTCTCCGGAACACCAACACCGAGGAACCGTGGTCGAGCACGAACGGAAGCGCGCAGTTTCACGCCGTGCCGCCTGGAATCAATGATGACGAGGCTTTAGCTCCCGCGGGAACGGCGTTTCACGGCTTCGGTTAGTGTTAGGTAGCTTCTAGTCAGCAATCGCGCGTTTGTGGAGTCTTTCATGCCAGACGAAGGTCCCAGTCCAAACCAGCCCGATCTACCGTCCAACCGGCTGGAACACGAAGAAAGCCAGTTGTGGCGCTGGGCGCTGGGCCTGCTCGTTTTGCTCGCCGCCGCCGTCGCCGCATTGTCGTGGCAACAACTCAAGGACCTTCCCTACCAGCTGTGGGCGATCCCTGCTGGACTGTTCCTGCTCGCCGTCTTGTTTGCCACCTACGCCTTCGGCCGCAAGCGCGAAGTCTCCGAGCTCAATCGCATCTTAAAAGGCTTTCAGAGTCAGGGCGCAGCCGGAGCCGGGCCCTCGGAGGACCAACTCGATCAGTTGGGCCAACTCATCATGCGCTCGCAGCGCAGCTTCAAAGAGCTGATCGATTCCCTGGAAGACGTGGCCCTCGCCATCTCTCTCGACGGAACGGTGCGCACCGTAAACCGCCGCACCACCGAAATTCTGGGCGTTTCTTACAACCAGCTCGTTGGTCACAAGCTGGAGGACTTCCTCGGCGCGCCCCTCCGTGCCGAGGCCTCCACCAACCTCGCGCGATTCCTCGAGAAGCGGACTTGGTCGGGAGTGATCGAAGTCCACCTCAAGAACGACTCCCGCCGCCTTTTCTACGATTGCGTCATCAACGCCATCATCAAGGGCGACGACGTCGTGGGAGCAAGCGTCCTGGCGCGCGACATCACCGGCCATCGCGAGAAGGAGCAGCGCTTCACCCAGCTCTTCGAATCTCTGCAGGAAGGCGTCTACATCAGCGATCCCGAAGGCCATCTCCTCGAAGTCAACCCGGCACTGGTCAAAATCCTGGGTTATGACAGCAAAGACGATCTGCTTAGGCTTCCGCCCGAGCAACTCAGTGTGGATGAAAAACCCGTGCTGGGGCTCGGCGGAAACCAGAGCGGCAACACGCGCACTCGCGAGGTTCGCCTGAAAAGAAAAGATGGCGGAGTCGCCGTCTGCGTCGATACCTCGACCGGCGTCATCGACACGGGCAGAGTCGTCCGCTATCAGGGCACTCTGGTCGACGTCACCGAGCAGCGTGCGCTGGAGCAGCAGTTGCGCCGGCAAGAAGAGTTCCGCCGCCACCTGCTGGAAAGTTTTCCCGATCTGATTCTGGTTCTCGACCTGAAGGGCCAGTACACGTTCGTAAGCGCGCGCATTGCCGAGCTCCTCGGGTACGGACCAGAACAGCTCATGGGTAAAAGCATCGACGACGCGAAATGGACGCCGCCCGATCTGGCCGCCCTCTACCGCACCGTCGCCACCGGCCAGAACTCCCTCACCTCGTGTGACTACGATGCTCTGCACCGCGACGGCACCTCGCGCACCATGCTCGGCATGGCCAGCCCTATGCTCGACGCCGAAGGCAAGCTGGCCGGCGTAATCATTTCCGTCCGTGACGTGACGAAAGAGAAAAAGCTGGAGCAGCAGATCATTCAAAGCGAGCGTCTCGCGGCCATGGGTCAAATGATCGGAGGCTTCGCCCACGAACTCAACAATCCGCTGACCGTCATTCTCGGCAATTCCGAACTGCTCCAGGAATTGGAAGTCAGCGATCCGGCCCGCAAGCCGATCGCGGCTCTGCGCCAGGAAGCTCGCCGCGCCGCCGACATCGTCCAGAACCTGCAATACTTCGCCCGCCCCCCGGCTCCGGGCCACACCCAGGTCAATCTCAACGAACTCGTGCAACGCACCGTGCAGATGCAGGCCTATCCCATGCGTAAGAGCAACATCACCGTCGACTTTGTGCCCGACCCATCCATCCCCGCGATCATGGCCGATCCCAATCAGCTGATGCAGGTCTTCCTGAATCTACTGCTAAACGCGGAGCAGGCCATCCGCGAAAGCGCGACTCAGGCAGGCAATGACAAAGACAAAGACAAAGACAGAGGCGGTGACAAAAACAAAGGCAAAATTCGTGTGCGTATCGCCCGCAAGGCCGATTCAGTTTCCATCGTGTTTCAAGACGACGGCCCCGGAATCGCCCCCGAAACTCTGCCTCACATCTTCGATCCCTTCTTCACCACCCGCCGCCCCGGCCGAGGCACCGGACTGGGCCTGAGCATCTGCAAAACGGTATTGCGCGAGCACAGAGGCAACATCGAAGCCGCACCCGGCCCCGACGGGGGCGCGGTATTCACGATCACCTTGCCAATTGCAGCGGCGGAGTCGGCTGCGGCAGCGAAGTAGGCCGTCCCCCCACTGAGGTTCTCAGCGCGAACGCCTTGTTAACAGCTGCTATCGGCATCCAGCTTGTTATACTAACTCCGAAATTCCGGTTGGAGGTGTTCATTGCGAATCCCCGCTTTGAAGATTTTGACGTTTCTGCTCGTGTATGTCGCGGCAGTTCCCAGCCGGGCCCAGGATAAAGTGACGATCCTCTACGATGCGTTCGGGGAATCGAAGGAACTGACGAAGGATTGGGGATTTTCCGCTCTTGTGGAGCACAACGGAAAGCGCATTTTGTTCGACACGGGCAATGATGCCGCAATT
>JBEKCA010000248.1:0-3923 GCA_050015115.1 Occallatibacter sp. | reverse complement strand
AAGGGTTGTTCTACATAGCTGAAAAGGTTGCTCAAGTGGTTACAAAACATGCGAAAGGTATGCTCAAGTGGTTGCCTTTCGCGTCGACATGAACCTTGCGGGCAGCCTTTTCGATGTGTTTCGATTGCAGAGAATTGAACTAAACGAACGAAAGGGTTGTTTAGAATAGAACGCTTTTTTGCAAAGTGCGCTGATTTTGCACGGGTTATTTCTGTAATCGATTGATAATAAACATGTTATTTGGATTTTGTTTGCTGTGCAATTGCGCTTCGAAATACCCCCGACTACAACGAATAGCGGTCGTCGACCTGGCGGGTCTGGCCGAGAGCCGTTAATGTCTCCAGGATTTCGGAGACGCGCGTCCGACTCGCGGGTTTGAAGCCTGCTGCGATCTGCTGGACGTTCTGCATGGGCTCGGCTCGGAGGGCGTCCTTGATTGCGCGGACCTGGTCGGGCAGGCTTGCGGGCCATGGCTGCTTGCGGCGCGTGGCGGCCGGTCCCTCGACAGGCGCCATGCCCGCCAAGGCAGTCTGTACGAGCAGTTCGTTGGGCGCCTGGTACTCGGGGCGAAGCCAGCGGACGATTCCAGAACGCTCCTCGGCGATGCGCTGGGCGTTCAGTGCGACCACGTTGCCCAGAATCTCCTCGTCTGTGAGGTCGGCGGGCCAGCCGTAAGCGGCAGAGACGGCCGCGTCCAGCTCGTCATGGATTTCGCGCAGGATGCCCACCAGGCCAGCGTCATAGATTGCGCGGTCTTCGGCGGTCAGCGCCGATATGGGATTGGGGCCTGCGCGGAGCTTTTCGAGTACGTTGTACATTTCAGTCAAGGTGAGGTGCGGGCTTAGCCGTTGTTGACGCTTGCGGTGGGCGTCCAGTCGCTCCGCGATTGCGCGGATTGTTTCCTTCTGTGCTTCAGTACAGTTCGGGAAGGGAAAAGTGTCGAAGCAGCGGGTCTTGTTGTATCGGGGGCGATCCTCAAGGGTCCCACCAGCGGCTAACGCCCAGCAGACGTGAACTCGGCTGGATAGAACGCCAAGATGGAAGGCGTCGGCGCTGGCGATATTGACCAACATATTGTCCGGCAGGACGTTCGCGTCATGAAACACGAAGGTTCGATGCTTGGCTGTTTCAACTGTGGAGATGTAACGCGGCAGCCCTTTCAAGGCGGGCCGGAATGCCGCACGTGGTTCTCCAAATATCCACCAGTTGCTGCTGTAGGTCGCTCGCCTGTTCTGGTCTCGTTCCGGTTTCACGCGGTCGCTGATCCATTGGTAGACTTCGGGGAATCGTTTGAGTACCTCTTCACTGCTGAGTCCGAAGAGATCGATTACCATAACGTTTCGCGAGCTTCCTGTGAGGTCGCGCCCATTCAGATAGGGCCGGATGTGTTTATCGAGACCTTCAATGCGGCCCAAGCCGAGGGACGCAGCAATCTCAGGGGTCACGATGAAGCCCGCTCCGTGCAACTTCACGCCGGGGCAACTCATGTCCTCGTTCGCCCGCAGCGGCTGTGCGCCTGCCACATCCACCCCGATACGCAGATCGGCGAAGATGCGTCCAGTTCGTTCCGCAAGTTCTACGTCCGTACCTTCCGAACTGGCGTCGCCTTCTTTGGTGACCGTGTAGAGGTGGCCCAGATGCTCGCCGCGCTCCCCCACGGTCATGGCGATGCGAACCGCCGCATGACGGGTCGCGGCTTCTTCCTCGTCTGAAAGCGCCTTGAGCCATGGATGGTCGGGGATGGCGAAGATGATTGAGAGAGGGTCCTTGGTTGCATTGAGGTTTTGTGCAACGACTCTGCGATCAAAAACCTGGGTGATGCTGTTGGTGGTGACGAACCCGAAGCGGCGCAGCTTGCCGGCGCGCGCGAGTTCGGCGGCGCGTTGCCACCAGTACATGACGAAGTCGGCGCTCTCGGGAACTTCGTTGTATGCGTCACGAATGGCGAGTGCATAACCGTCGCCGTGCGCAGCGCGGATATCCTTGGCGCCGATGAACGGCGGGTTGCCCACAACAAAATCGGCGTCTGGCCATTTTGCTTTTTTCACACCGGAATATTCGTAGACGGGGACTTGCGCCGCTTCATCGGGCACTTTTGCGCCTGTGGTTGCGTGGTCCTTTATTGTGGAGCGATCCCATACGGTGATGAGAGCGCCGTTTTCATCGACGGCCTGTTCGCGTTTGGTCCAGGTAATGAGCGCGTCGGCTTCTTTGACGTTATGGAAGTTGCGGATGACAGGAATGGGAGGCTGCGCGTCTCCGCGTGTTTTGAAGTGCCACTGGAGGTAGCCGATCCAGAGGACGAGGTCTGCGATGACTGCCGCGCGGGGATTTACCTCGATGCCGAGAAGTTGATGAGGATCGACGGTGAGGCCGGTGTGCTCCAGCGCCTGCTGTGTTTCGCCAAGCGCGTGGAGCGTGACAAGCACTTCGCCTTCAAGGCGTTTCATGTGCTCCAGCGCGACGTAGAGAAAGTTGCCGCTTCCGCATGCGGGGTCGAGAACGCGGACGGAACAGAGTTCTTGGTGGAACTGGCGGGCAGCGTCAATTGCGCCTTCCTGATTGCCGGATGCCAAGAGGCTGGTGATGACCGCCTGCGTGTTGCGCCAATCGTCGCGCAGCGGCTCGACAAGGGTGGGCAGCACAAGGCGCTCGACGTAGGAGCGCGGGGTGTAATGCGCGCCGAGCGCGTGGCGCTCGTTGGTGTCGAGGGCACGTTCAAGGAGGGTGCCGAAGATAGCGGGTTCAACCTCGCGCCAGCGTGAGTTTGCGGCCTGAATGAGGAGATAGATTTGATCGCTATTCAGGGGCAGTGCGCGCGTGGATTCAAAAAGGCCGCCGTTGAAATGCAGAACCTCGCGCCGCAGGATGGGGGAATAACCACCGTCGTTCATGGTCTTCCACAGCGATTCGACCACCGGCGGGAAATTCTTCTCGTCGTGGTGCAGGCTTTCGAGAAGATTGAGCCAGGCACGCTCCGGCAGCAGGCCAACATCCTCAGCAAACGAGGTGAAGATGCACCGGGTGAGGAACTCCGCGACCTCTTTGGGCTTGTATTTCTGCTCCAGATTGCGCGCAAGAGTTGCTAGCTTGCCTGCGACCTCACGTGTGACGCGGGCGCGTTCGCGGGATGGGTCGAGCGAATGCGGGTCGAGCCAGACCGCGCGCAGCCGTTCCTGAACTGCGGGCTTTTCAAGATCTTCGAGCGCAATGCGGAAGTCGAGGGGGCCGGGGAATGGCAGATAAGCCTTCCCCGTAAGCGAGAAGTCGGCGAACAGCTCTATGGAATGGCCGACGTCGACAACGATTAGAAAGGGCGGCCAGCCTTCCGACGCAGGGAGGGCCTTGGCGTAGCGCTCTGCCTGTCCGCGCGCCTTGAGCATGGCTGTATCCCAACCGCGCGTGCCGCGCACGGCGGTGCCGCGCTTCATTTTTCGATCGGGCTCCGGCGCGGCAAGTTCGAAAAGCGATTCCTGGACTGGATTGCTGCCTTGCTTGGCTTCCAGAACGAAGCAGTTGCGCTTGTAGAGATCGACGTAATTGGGTGTTGTTGAGCCGTCGAACTCCTTGTATTCGACGACTTTGTCGATTACGTAGGTGTTCAAGCTCTCGTCTGCCTGGCTTGGCTCTGGGCGGGGAAGGTTGAGATAGTCGCATAGCTCGGAGAGAAAAATGGCGTAGTTAGCGCGCTCGGATGCGGAGGACTTCTGCCACCGAGGGATGAAACTCTCTTTACTGGGAGACAGTTGAACGGGCATTTTACTGTTGGGCCAATTGTAGTTGCGGCGGGGCGTCGGTGGCGCTTGTTTCTCGCCGGAATTGGCGGTCAGTTCAGATCTTGCCAACAGGCCAATGCTTCAAGTGGAATGATCAACGACTCCCACGGATCGAACCAAAGCAATAGCCCCCGGCATGCGGGAAGC
>JBEKCA010000247.1:0-5682 GCA_050015115.1 Occallatibacter sp. | reverse complement strand
AAACGGCACCAACTCAACCGGAAATCTACAAACGCTGGCAACGCAGGTGCAGGGGATTTTGTCCACGGTAGTCTCAGCTGCAAACACCTCGGTCGGTGGCGCATACCTGTTTGGCGGAACAAGCACGGCAACTCCCTACACCGCGGATTCGACGTCGCCGACTGGTTACACCTACAACGGAAACAATGACACGAACTCCGTAGCTGTAGGCGACAACTTAAGCGTCCAGGCAAACGTCCCCGGCAGTCAGATCTTCTCGAACACCAGCAACAGCGTCCTCGGATCTCTGAGTTCGTTGGTTACCGCATTGCAAAGCGGGAATAGCTCAGAGGTGGAAACGGCGACCAGCGCCGTCGACTCCGCGCTCAACTTTGTAGGCCAACAGCAAGCTGTCTATGGCAATGCTGAAACCCAGTTGAATTCTCAGGAAACAGTTCTGCAGCAGGATACAGTCACCCTTTCGACGCAGGAGAATAATCTGATTGGTGTGAATGAAGCTACGGCGGCCACCGACCTGACTCAGGCTGAAACCGATAACAGCGCGGCACTGGCCGCGACGGCAAAGGTTCTGCCGAATTCACTGCTTAATTATCTTGAGCCCCCAAGCTAGCGCCAGGGCTACACGGCCCTCAAACAACCGAGCTCAACGCCGCCTCAGCCCAGGCTATCGCTTTTCCGCGACAGCGGAGCATGCTCTCCTCATTCAAGCCGTAGAAATCGGCGATCGCATCGCATTTCACCCAATCTCCGCGCTCATAACATTCTGTCCAGTGCAGCAAACCGCTCTCAGGCCCCGCCGAGCCCAGCAGCACCTCGCGAATCTTCTCTCGTAACGGCAGTGTAGGAGCCAGTTCATACATCGGGACCTGCATCATCGCCGGAATCAGGCTGAACAGCCCCAGGAGATATTGCTCCTCCGAATTCAGACCGCTAAACTCCGCGGCTAGTTCGCAAAAGCGAGCCCGCAGAAGCGCCATCCGCAAAATCTCCATGGGCTGATTCGCGTTGAGCTCGGTCACGATGGCTAAAGTCGCAATGCGGCGAAATGTCTTCTCGCCAACCATCACCAGCGCGGAATCGATAGAACGCACCTCATGGCGAACCGCGTACATCGGTGAGTTCACCAAGCGCAGTAGCCGGTAGGCCAACGAGGCATCCCGCTTCACCAGCTGGCCCAACTTGCGCAAGTCCATCGTCTCACTCTGCAATAGGTGCAGAATCTGCATATAAGAAGCATGGTTGGCAGGAAGCTTCCTGTTCGAGAGCAGAATTGGACGGCAAAAATAATACCCTTGAAATAGCTTGAAACCCTCCGCGCACGCCTGCTGATAGTCCTCTTGCGTCTCTACTTTTTCGGCAACCAATACCGCCGTGGAGCCATTCAGTTGCTTCCGGAGAGACGCACGTCCCGCGGCGTCCAATATGGTAAAGTCCACCTTGATAAAGTCCGCCAGCTTCAACAGCGGCTCAAGCTCCGCCTTCCACAGAAAGTCGTCCAAAGCCAGCCGGAATCCCGCCTTCTTCAGCTTGACACAGGCCTCAATCACGCTTGGCGTCGGCTCTACATCCTCAAGGATTTCCAGAATTGCCAGCCTTGG
The DNA here is from genome assembly GCA_050015115.1 of Occallatibacter sp. Classification (GTDB taxonomy): domain Bacteria; phylum Acidobacteriota; class Terriglobia; order Terriglobales; family Acidobacteriaceae; genus Telmatobacter. The sequence continues at coordinate 4,084 of JBEKCA010000247.1, read as the reverse complement.
CGGCAACACGAGTACCTGATCTTCTGTCAGTGTCTGCGTCGTGCAATTGACAAACGCCGGCAATCCTGTCGTCAACTTTTCGATCCCGAAGATTACTGAATTGTCCAGCATTGTCCGGGTGGCCATTTCGCCGTTCCCGCGGAAAAAAGCCTCTGGCCCGGACCTGAACAACAGTTCGTAACCAAACACGCGACCATGCACATCCAGAATTGGTTGCCGCGCGATGTAGCGCAGTTCCTCCGCCCCTTCGAACCCATCTGTCTCGGCGTCTGAACCTGGAATCATTTGTGGAACCATGCGGACCTTCCGAAGAGTGGAACCTGGGTTGCTTGTGCGAGTAGCCGACCAATTGACGCCTGCATTGCCTGGCTGGCTCGCACTTACGCAGACCAGCTTGATTCGCTACGCTGGCGGTGTGGCGACCCTCCTGGATAGGTCGAAGTCTGAACCCAGGCAGGAACTTCCACCGCGGACGAAGAGGTGCTTAACTCAAGGCCTTGCCAGATTGTCCGGACCTCCAGAACCAGAGCGATCTGCTGTTCCAGAATCTCGGGCGACCTTTTCGCCTGAGCCTGGATCATCGCGCGCCTTAGAGAAGAGTAGAACACGGCAAGCTGCCGCGCCAGGTCTCCACCATTTCCGCGGGCGAGCCCATCCTCCAGGTGCGCGATGACAAGCAGTGCGTGATTCGCTTCCTTGCACCGCTTTTCGATATCGTTGGCGCGTTCAGCGTCTGCCGCGCGCCGCAGGTCGCCAGCGAGCGTGTCGTAGAGAGCGATTAACAAGCCGAAGCCGCTGGCGCCCCCCACCGCAGTCTTTCGATATGCAAGATCCGTTGGACTCATGGTCATCTCCTTTTAACCGCCGGAAGAGGAATTGTTCTCGCCTAGTTCCGCATCGACATTCTTGACCTCGGCGGGCAGTTGCTGCAAGGCGATCTCAGCGCTGCTGTATTCAGCCTGCAGTTGCGTTTTGAGAGGTGCAATGACGTTGGTCTGGAAATTGGTAATGTCGGTCTGCAGCCCTGTGTTTTCTGTGCTGATACTCTGCAGATCCACCGTGAACGCGCCATCCGCAGGACTGATGAAACTCGTCAGTTGCTGATCTAGAGAATTTGCGAATCCGTTCAATGCACTTCCTTGAAAGAAGTTCTGGACGTCACTGAAGTTGTTCTGGAGCGCACTGCTAAGGGTTCCGGAGTCGACGCTCAGGGTGCCGTCCGTGTTCACGGTAATTCCCAGGGAAGACAGATTTGGCACAGTCGTGCTGGTGCTGCCGGATGACGGCGACGCTGTGTAATCCAACGCCTGCAGAAGTGTGTTCTGCAGATTCTCCACGGTGGGGTCGTCTGCGAGAACTCCCTGGCCCGAACCGGAGTCTGAATACTGTGCGTTGACCGCTCCAATCAGCGTGTTGTAGTCAGAAACGAACTGGCTTATGGCGTTCGACGCTTGCGAGGTATCCGGTGAAACGTCGACGCTGATGTCGGTTCCAGGGCTTGAGCCGACCAGATTGAGTGTCACACCAGGAATCGCGCCAGTTACCGTATTCGTCGCGCTCTGAAAAACAATGCCGTTCACAGTAATTGAGGAATTGTTGCCAGTGGCCCCTGGAACAACACCGAAAGTTCCTCCGGTAGCTGTAGCCGTAAAACTCCCTGCGCTGCCTGAGGTGTCGCTTGTAATTGCCAGTCGCGATCCGGTCGCGTCCGTTACGATGCTTGCGGTCACCCCAAGTCCCCCAGTGTTGATCGCATTCTCCAGATCGCTCAAAGTATTAATGCCATTGGTCCCGGTCGTATAGGTTGCGGGCTGGCCAGTCGGTGAAGTGATAGTGATGGTCTCTCCTGTCGGCAAGTCGGTCGTGGAGACTGGACCCGTTATCGGAGTGGAAGAGAAGGAAGCCGTTGTCGCCAGGCCGTTAACAACAACCACGTTGTTTCCCACCGCACTTCCTGAGACTGCCGAGCCCGTGACCACGCTTGAGTTTGACGAGGTCACTGTCGCTGCGGACAAAGGGCCGGTTAAGCTGTTGAGTGAATGCATGTCGTTGTCAAGGTTGGTTGCATCGGTCTGGAGACTTGTCATTGCTGACGCCTGGTTCTGCAGCGTGGTTTGCTGTGATTCCCAATTGTCCTCCGGGCCTTCAGCCGCGGTCACGGCAGCGCTCACGGCGGCGTTCACGTCGATGCCCGGGCTCGAAGCACCGGTCGCCGCTTCTAGGATCTGGCTCAGGTCAATGGCATTGGATGACCCGAGTAACGAATTCAATGCGGAAAGTGAGCTCATAATCTTTGCCTGCTCCTCTAGGCGGATCGCGACAACATCTTGCGCGTCCCGGTTAGTACCATACTAAGCGCACCTTAATATCGGCATATTCAATATCGGCATTCAGATGGGAGCAAAAAAAAGGTGGCGCCTTTTTGGGCGCCACCGAGTGAAGGAATGGATGATGGTTACTGCAGCAGCTTGAGTACGTTCTGCTCCGCTGAATTCGACTGCGACAGAGCAGCAAAGCCGGTCTGTTCCAGAATGTTGTACTGCGCGAGATTGGAGGTTGTGCTCGCAATGTCCGCATTCTGGATGCTGTTCTGAGAACTGGTCAGGTTTTGAACTTCGGTGTTTTCCACATTGGTATCGGCGGTAAGTTGGTTGACTGATGCGCCGATGCCTCCGCGTTCCGCGGCGACCGTGGTGATGGCTGCCGTAATGGCGGTCAGCGCGCTCTTAGCTGCGGCAGCTGTGCTCAGGTTTGAGGAGCTCAGGAGCAGGTTGCCTGACGAGAGTGCAGTGATTGCCGTGGTGAGACTGGCAGCGCCGCCGCCGGTGCCATCGCTGGTGAAGACCGTCGCGCCGGTGCCGCCGACAACGCCGGAGGAGTTGAAACCCCCTAGGACGGAATCGGTGGTTGTGGCTGTCAGAACGTCGCCGGCCACAGCATTTGAGATCACGGCCTGGCCCCCGGCGTTGAGGGTCAGTGCGGTTCCGGCGCTGAGCTGACCAGCTGTGACCGCTGCTGCAATCGCGGTCTGCAGGGTGGTTATCGTGGAAGCGCCGCCGGCCTTGTATACAAAGGTGCCGCCCGTCTGGCTGTCGCTGATGGTTGTTACTGAGCCCGATGTCAACGCTGTGGTCGCCAAGAGGTTACCCTGAGTCGACGTTGTCGAGTTGCCCGCGGCGCCGAATACAGAGGCTCCGTTGAAGTTGGTGGTTGAACCAATCTGATTGATCTCGTTCAGGATCGATTGGAATTGCGTGTTCAGAGCGGCAGACTGGCTGCTGGAGAGGCCGCCGTTGGAAGCTTCCGTTGCGATGGTGACTGCCTGGTTAAGGACGGTTACGACCTGCGAGAGCGCGCCGTCGGCGGTCTGCAGAAGACCAATACCGTTCGATACGTTCTGGGTGGACTGGTTGAGTGCGGCGATGTTGGCTCCCAATCCGTCTGCAATCGACAGACCGGCGGGGTCCTCTGCTCCGGAGTTGATCCGGAGACCGGTGGAAAGTTGCTGCAGGGTGCTCTGCAGGCTGGACTGAGTGTTGGAAACGGCATTCTCCGCTATCAGCGAAGAAATGTTATTCAGAATGCTGATGCTCATGTCTATGGCTCCTCGTATCGAATTCCGCCTGCACCGAACCCGTTCCGTCTACATCACAGTCCAGAATCGTTACTTGGAGCAGGTGGTTGTTGGTACGGGCAATCTATCGGCACCTCATTTTTATTTTCTAGTCGAAGCGAAAAAAACTTTGCGCCACGCAACCTTCGGATATCTAGTTGCTCCAGCATGATAGGCGGCCAGTCATTGCGTGCAGTGCGCGAATCTTATGCTGCAGCGCAATGATCCTCACGATAGCAAAAGATGTTACTGGTCTATAGATGCGCCGCAACCCATCAGCACTGTGAATGAAATGCTGCTTAATTCTGAGCGCAGAATTGTGCCGCTACACTTGTTGAGAGTGTCGCGTATAAGTGCGCAGCTAATTCAGTATCAGCAGCAATTGATCGCAAGCCAAACTAGTTGTTGCTGAGTGCCCGCTCTGCGGCGAGAAGCGTCGGTGTTTACTGCCGGATATCTCCGGGGCAGCAA
>JBEKCA010000246.1:0-2755 GCA_050015115.1 Occallatibacter sp. | reverse complement strand
CTCAATCTGGGAGGGACACTTTCGACCGTGGAGTGTTGGCTGATGGCCGGAGAGATGGTCGGGATCAAACCTGTTGCAGGTCCAGGACTGGCAGTCCCAACCTGCTGGATCAGACCGCTGGAGGACACCGGAGCGGCTTGCGTGGAATTGACCAGGATGTTCGAGAAGGTGCTGTCGTAGAAAACGCCGAAACCACCACGAAGAACCGTCTTGCCATCGCCGAGGACGCCGAACTTGCCATGCGGGGAATAAGCGAAGCCGATGCGGGGAGAGATGTTTGTCCAATCGTTCTCAATTGGCACGAAAGTCGGAATTGGCGCCAGCGGGTTGTTGGGGTCGACGCCAGGGTACTTTAAGCTGTTCTCGGGATTGCTGAGGTAGTCCCAGCGCAAACCCAGGTTCAATGTGAGATCGGCGTGTACTTTAACGTCGTCCTGGAAGAAGACCCCGTTGCGGTACCCATGTGAATCCGCACGAGTAGGGCCGAAGACCTTGGTCGCGGAACCGGAAGCGCCAAGCTGGTTGATGAGGAAGTTGCCGAGCGACGTAGTTGCGTTACCGCCATTCTGAAAACCAAGTGATCCAAGAGCATTCTGGGATACGAGATCGACCTCGATCAGACGGCCGATATCGGCGCCCAAGCGCATGGTCTGGCGGCCCTTGGTAAGGGTGCCCGTATCCTGAAACTGATAGAGATCTTCTTCACGGCCCTGGGGGAAGTTCTGGTTGGGGCCAAGTGACGGGAAGCTGACAGTCCCAACTGCCGTGGCGCCGCTCGTGTTTGCAAAGGTCAGTGTTGGCAAATCGTTGAGGGGATTGGCCAGCGTAGCCGCAGTAGGAGCGAACGTGAAAGCGATACGAGCCTCGGAGACGCGGAACTCGTTCAGCAGCGTCGGAGTGAAGATATGCGTCCAGCCGCCCTCTCCAAGTTCGCTTGGCCCACCCTGCTGGGTATCGAATCCAAGGAGCGCATTCGGGTTATTGAAGAAGTCGGGCGTGAGTGATGTGCGGTCATGGAGATAGCGGAAAAAGATGCTGTCCCTATCCCAAGGCTTATAGTCGGCGCGATAGGACCACTGTGTATCGGGGTTTACCTCGGCCTGGTTTGGGCGCTCAAAGCCAGCGAAGGTAATAACACAACCTCCAACGGGGCAACCCGGAAGATTTCCGACATTCTTAGTGACGGTGCTGGGGAAAGAATTGTCCTGCGTGAGATAGGCTCCGTTGCTTAGATACCCATCCAGAAGGGCAATCTGCGGGGCAGAACTTCCGTTAATTGTCTGCAAGGTTGCGTATCCGGCTGCATCGGGCAGGAGGTTCACGCCGGGCTGCTCCATGCCGTAGAAGCGCTGAAGCTCCAATGCGCCATAGACAAAGAGCTTGTTTTTGAGGATGGCGCCGCCACCTGTGAAACCGTAGCTATGCTCGTCCGACCGAGGCTTCTCGTAACCAGTCACAGCGGTCGGTCCGCGGTCGCCGCCCGGGATTGAGTTCAATCCGGAACCCGTGTAGCGCTCAAATACCGAACCGTGGGGGGTGTTTGAGCCTGACTTGGTGGTGGTGTTGACGATACCGCCGCCCGCGCGGCCATATTCAGCGCTTGCCGAGCTTGTAATCACGGTCACCGCTTCAAACATATCGGGGATCTGGGGCTGGAAGGCCTGACCGGTGATACCAACATCGTTGATCTCCTGTCCGTCCAACAGGAAGTTGTTGGCGCGGGGGCGAGCCCCGTTCACTTGAATATTTACACCATTTTCAAAGGCGCCCGTACCATTGGCGACAGGTTCTACGCCTGGAACGGTCATAGCAAGCTCAATTGGGTTCAGAGTGAAGACGGGGAGCTTATCCAGCTCGACCGACCCGACCACACCTGCCAACTGGCCATTCTCCGTGTTGATCGCCGCCTGGTCGGCTTCGACGGTGACCGTTTCCTGCTTTGTGCCAAGGACGACCGTCACATCGTAACTGGTGACAGTGCTGGCGGTTACCTGAATATCCTTTGCCTTGATCTTCTCAAAACCTGCAGCTTCAAACTCGATTGTGTAGGGCCCAGGGGGAACTGCGTCAAAGCGGTAGACGCCTTCTCCGTTTGTGGTTCCGGTACGGATTTGGCCCGTAGCTTGATTGGTTATGCTCAGGTTCGCGTGAGAAATCACCGCACCCGATTTATCTCGTGCGGTTCCAACGAGGGTGCCCAAGCTGGTCTGCGCTTTCGCATAATTTTCGCCGGCAAGGACCCCAAGGATCAGAAGGAGAGAGAGAAAGGTACTTTGGATGCGATTCAAGTGTGTGGTCTCCAATAAGAAAGGGATTTTGGTTTCGTGAGAAATGACCCAATAAGAAGGGGACTTTGGGCTTCGCGAGAATTGACCGGACCGAGTCGCGAACGTTCTTTTTCTTGTGTGCTGAGCCGCGACCGTAGCGAAAGTATAGTATTTAACCAACAGTTCGTTGCAATTTAATTGTCATTTTTTATTTTTATAAAAAGCCATAAGAAGCAGGTCCTTCGACTTCGCTCCTGATGACAGGTATGTATAGAAAGCTATAAGACGAAGGTCCGTAGACTCGGCGGAAAGGCGCTTGGCTCAGGGTGACAGCTGGTCTCTGACACGGGGCTTCAGATACCCAGCTTATTGCCGGGGGACGGCGATTACCTGGGAGGGCAGGCCCTGGAGTGGGTCGGCAGCCGGGATTGGCTTGGAGGCTGACGCGGCGGCTTGATTGCTTGCAGGGGTTAGTGGAAGCGGGTCGA
>JBEKCA010000245.1:0-3055 GCA_050015115.1 Occallatibacter sp. | reverse complement strand
ACCATAGTCAACGGCACCATCATGGATGATCCGGATATCGGCACGATACACCTGAAGCAAGACGAGCGAACCATGGGTTCCACACTCAGCGCTACGACGGCATCGGCCCCTGAGGATGCAATCAAGGAGTTTGAGAAGGCACATTCCGACCAGATCGAAAAACATCTTGATAGTGAGCGACGGCACTTGCAGAAAGCGGTGGGCATCGATCCTCAATTCGCCGAGGCGTGGTATCACTTGGGCAAGCTTGAAGAAGAGGATAAACCGGACGATGCTTTGAATGCATATTCGAAGGCCGCGGCAGCGGATCCGAAGTACATTCCACCTTACGAGCGGATTGCGGCTTTGCAGGCGTTGCAGAAGAAATGGCAGGACGTCGTGAATGCGACCGATCGCTCACTTCAGCTGAACCCGGCGGGAACGCCGCAGATTTGGTATTTCAGTGCGGTGGGTAATTTTAACCTCGGACGCGCAAGGGTTGCCGAGAAAGCCGCAGAAACATCATTGGCCATGGACCCTAGCCACGTGGCGCCCAACACGGAACAGCTTCTGGCGGTGATGCTGGCCGCGAGAGGGGCCTACAAAGATGCACTTGACCATCTGCGCCGCTGCCTGACCTATACTCCTCCTGGACCCAACGCGGATCTGATGAAGCAGCAGGTAGCGCAACTGGTGAAGGTTGTGCCGCAGACGGCAAAATAGGCTGCTCAATTAGCTGCCCCGCCGCAAAACCGGATGGGAGTTTCCGCCCCTTGGGCCGAGACAGCAATCCATAGCCATAAGATGGCGAGAAATGCCCAGATGCGGAGAACACTTTTTATACGAGCTCGAGATTGGTTTGACCGGGCGCGGCGTCACAGTGGAGTTTATGAAGGAGAACTTGACGTTCAACGGCGATGACAACGCCATGAGCAAGATGCTCCTCGGAGTCATGGGTGCCATTGCACAGTTTGAACGGGAGTTGATGCTGGAACGGCAGCGGGAAGGGATTGCCAAGGCGAAGGAGGCCGGAGCCTATAAGGGTGGGAAATCGAAACTGGATTCTTCCCAGATGCGGGCGGTACTGGATCGAAAGGCGGCTGGTGAGTCGGCGGGCAAGCTGGCTCGGGAGTTTGGCGTCACTAGGCACACAGTTGCAACCTGATAGCGGCCTCGTAGGCGTCTCCTGAGGCTGCAATCGAGTTCATCCTCGTAAGAGAGTGGCGCTGTTCACCGAAGAGTAACTGACGGATAGGCGACCAACCGACCGGAACCGCTATCGGATAGAATGGGGCGGCATGAACGCCATTGACATTCTCTTCACTCTCGACCGATAGCCATCGCGGAGACTTTCACGAACCATTATGCCAAACTGTGATTTTTACGCGACCCCTGAAGACCATGCTGGCCTGCTAGCTTGGTTGTTTGCGGAGGGAACTTGCGAGGTCTACGAACTGGCTTCGAGGTTTGAACAACCACTGAGGCGTTTCGTTTCTCCGGATGAAGTGCTTGCACTTTTTGAGGAACGCTATCCGAATGGAGAAAAAGTCAGGAGTGCCCACCTGCAACTATACGTGCTCGGCGCTGGTCCGCCATTTGTTCCGAGTCGTATTGCCCTTAACCCGAAACTTTGCGATGGAGCCACCTTTCGGTATGGCGCGGATGGCTGGGGGCTCGTGCAACTCTATCTGGAAACGGTGGGACGTGGCGAATTGCGCAATTCGCATACTAACCACTTCTCGCAAAAAAGGGCTCAGGGATGGGAGCCGGTTAGACTTGATGCTGGAAGCGCGGTTGATACGTGGGATTTCAAACGAATCACCGCTTTCTCATCGCGACTTAACCGGCAGATCAGGAAGCGAGCTGTCGGAAGAATCGGTGGTCGTGTTGCACTCCCCGGCGCTCTAAGGCGCTGGGAGGCAGGGGTTCCGCTTCCGTATGAAGCGGGTCACATGAGCCTGCAGGACATCATCAAAAACAGCTCGTAGATGTTGTGATTCGCAGACATGCAGTGTGCCGCTGCCAGTACCTTTGGCGCGCTGGCAGCATCGCGGTCGAATCACTCTTAGTTTTCGGGATTCCGGTCGAATGACCGGCTAACCGGAGGTTACCTTTTGGTCAACCCCAGAAAAGACGCCCCTTAGAGACAATTTCCGTCCGTTTCCGTCTACCTGAGCAACCCAATTCTTGCAGGATTTCATACATTATATATATGAAAATAAACAAGTTATTTAAATTCTTGGTGGGCAGTGAGGGACTCGAACCCCCGACATCCTGCTTGTAAGGCGTCTTTGTGCAATGTGGTTTTTCGTTGAATAACCAGCGCATATTTTATTCATTTACTTATAGTTATCGGCGCATTAATCAACGTTTTAGCAGGAAATTCTGATCAACAATTGCTTGAAACAATAAGAATGATTAAGACTGCTTATATCCCCTTTATTTTCAGCGTCTTTATGCGGCTTCTTAGTTAAGAATATTTCCCCCGCCAGTGTGAACGAAACTGAGCAAAATTTGTACAATTTACAAACGCTGGATTGTGTTCAAGGGCCGGTAGAGTTTCCTGTTGTTGAATGTGACTGTCGAACAGGGATTCATATTTAGGTATGATGCTCCCAAATCAGGATTCATATTGAGGTGTAGTTGCCAGTGTATTGCGCCCTGGCCTGTTTGGCGGATTTCAACTGGCACGAATTTGTCATCTTTACGACACGGGATTGTGTTCAAGGTTCAATGGGCTGGAACATTCCCTGCTGTTGAATCCCTGGTCAAGGTTGACGCTACAATGAGCAGCGAAGTGGAGAGGGTCACAGAATGCAACTTGGAAGATTTACAGCAACTGAGATGGAGGAGACTGAGGGATCGAGCGCGGTGAAGCGAATCATAACCATCGTAGTGTTTCTCGCAGCGATAGCGTTGGTGTGGCATCTCATACTGTTATCAAAGTTGAGTGGGCCGAAGGTCAGTATCAACCCTTTAACCGATGTTGCTGTTGTGAGGATGCCCGGACCTTCCAACTTTGGGATCGCAAACCCTCAGCAAGCTGCTGAATTTGAGGGCGCACGAGACTTTACAG
>JBEKCA010000244.1:0-3469 GCA_050015115.1 Occallatibacter sp. | reverse complement strand
CCATCGGCGGCAGATCGCGAAGATCGACAAATTCGGTGGCGCGTGCCAAAGGCATGTGTGATCCAATCCAGAACAGGCTTCGATGGGTTTTGTTGCAATTTCCACACCACATCCTTCGCTTTGACCGGACAGCGAGACGAATGTGACTAAAGTAATAGGTTTTAACCCATAAACAGTAATCTTATGAGCGGAGAATGGCGTTATTAAGATAATTTTAGCACTCAGAGTAGTGCAAGAATTTGCATCCGTGGGGATTCATTTACCACTTTTAGTGGTACACTTGTCCCCACAGGCGAAACCTTCTGCAACTAGCTGTTGCGGACCATGCGAGTTAACTTGTTCCTTGGTTTTCATTATGCCTGCATCAGGAAAGAAAAATCACACATATTGTCTTGTCGGGAATGAGGGAGGCTGAATGGCGGGCACTCAAAATGTGCGGCCTATGAAGGTTCCGGGCCCACGTAAGTCACAAATCGCAGTCCTTGACGCCAATCCGGCGATTCTGGACTACGTCAACCGGATCCTTGCGAAACATTACGACGTGAGCCTGTATACCGAGGCCCCCGAATTCTGCAAGAGCATGAAAGAGTCTCCCAAGCCTGATCTGCTTCTGGTGGACTGCAACATTGCCGACGATAAAGTGGACGAAGATCCCCTCGGCCTGCTCGCGAATATTCATGCCTCGAACCCCTCGCTTCCCATCATCATGCTGGCTTGCTCAGTTGAAGGAGAGTTGAACCAGGTCCTGGCGGCCGCACGCATGGGTGCGGTGGACGTGATCCTCAAGCCTTTTAGAGAAACAGACATCGACCAGGCGGTGCAGCGCTGCCTCAAGAAGCCCGAAAAGCAGCCCGCCGGCGACGGCCTCGACGAGATTGTCCTTAGCGAGAATGTGTCCTTCGTCCGAACCAGCAAGCGCATGCGGGAGATTGAGTCCCAATGCAGGCTCGTCGCGCGCGCCGACATCCCCGTTCTCATACTCGGAGAGAGCGGTACCGGCAAGGAAGTCGCGGCTATGCTGATTCACAAAATGTCGGCCCGCAGCCAGCGCGACTTTTTGAAGGTGAATTGCGCGGCGATGCCTGCCGACCTGCTCGAAAGCGAACTTTTCGGGTATGAGCAAGGCGCCTTTACCGGCGCTGTCAAATCCAAGCCCGGCAAGTTCGAGATCTGCGATAAGGGCACCATCTTATTGGACGAGATCGCGGAAATGCCACCCTCTCTGCAGGCCAAGCTGTTACAGGTTCTTCAGGACGGGAGTTTCGCACGCCTGGGCAGCCGCGCCAGCGTCAAAGTGGACGTGCGTGTGATTGCCGCGACCAACGTCGACATTAAGGACGCAATTGCTCGCAAGACGTTTCGCGAGGACCTCTACTACCGTCTGAATGGATTCACTCTCGACATGCCGCCGCTGCGTGAGCGCATTGAGGAAGTCCCGATCCTGTGCCAGCACTTTATGCGCAAAGTGGCCGCAAAGTACGAATGCGCCCCCTTGCCCATTTCTCCTGCCCTGTTGCAGGCTCTCAGCGCTCACTCGTGGCCGGGCAATCTTCGTGAACTGGAGAACGTAGTCAAGCGCTATCTGGTCCTGGCCGACGAGCAGGTTATCATCAACGAACTCATCCCCTGGCGCCGTGCGGGTTCTTCAGCATCTGTCGCGGAACAGCCCGGCGACCAGAAAAGTCTGAAGCATCTGGTGCGAAACCTGAAGGGAGGGGCGGAAGCTGCCGCGATCGCACAATCGTTGGAGTGCTCAGGCTGGAACCGCAAGGCGGCGGCAAACGATCTGCAAATCAGTTATAAGGCTCTTTTGTACAAGATCAAACAGTACAATCTAACTCCACCGCCAAAACAGTACGGGTCCAATCGGACCACCCAAAGTGCCTGACCCGATTCGCGGATGGCGAAAATCGCCGCAGGGCAGACAACTGTACCGCAATTTGGCGTCAGGTTCATCGAGGATTGCCCGTAAACATCGCTCGAGAACACAAGCGTCGAAGTGTTGCCTTGCATGAGGAGGCGTCACACGCCCACCCGCTTTTCCCTTGTATGGGACTACATCCTCAGTAATTCGAGGATTGTTACCATTGTTCTCGGAACTAGCACAAAACTGTAATGTTCAGCGCACGAAACCGGCGCAGAATGGCTATATACGCCGTATAAGCTGTGGCGTGGGACCTGCTTTGACGAAATGAGAGAGAACGCGACTCGTGATCGAGAGGGACACAACTAAATCGGAGAGGGTTGTGATCCAGTTCGGGACCAGAACCGTCAAGGGCTACCTGGAATCCCCGGCCTGGGACACCATCGAAGAGTTGCTAAGCGGAGCTCCCCTTAGCACTCCTGAGATCCTGCATGTTCGCTTATTCGATTCGGACATCGTCGAGGAGATCTCAATCAAGGATGTCAAGGCCATCTTTTATGTGCACAACTTCGACGGGGACGCAAATCACAAAGAGATGAGTTTTTACGGCAAATCGCCCATTGTCCATGGAATATGGATGAGGGTGCAGTTCCTCGACGGGGAAGTGATCGAAGGGATCGTACATAACTCTATTCGCTATTTAGTTGACCCCGGATTCTTTCTTGTGCCAACCCATCCCGGCAGCAACAATAAGCTTATTTACGTTTCGAAGAGCCAGCTCGCCGACCATCGTGTTCTCGGCACGCGCAACTTGAAAAGTGTTTTCGATCCCGCCCTGGACGTGCCACGCGATGCCAAGGGGTTTTTCCCTCAGGAAAAAGCCATCACGCACAATGTCGGCGAAATCAAGAGAAGTGAATCGAAGGCGCTCTAGGCGCTGGGCCCAGTCTCTTTGAGAATTGAATACTCCAGAATCTCCGCAGCCACACCCGTCAAGCTCATCTTGGACTTCTCCTTGCGGAGCGCCCGCCCGAGACATCGAATCCGGCAAAAGGTCGAAAGCGTGATCTCTGGAGGCAGTTCTACCAGAAATTCAAAGTCGTGGTCGATCAACGCGCCATCGTCTGAGGCCAGATAAAAAAACACGCCCCGGTTGCTCAAATCCCTGGTGTAGGCCGGAATCTCACGGTCACCTACGATGACGGTAAGTGGTGCGCGAACCCGGAACCGTGGAATTCTTCGGCGATCACTTGCCGTTTCCGAATCTTGCATCTTTCGCACCATAGGATTCAACAGGCCATCAACTGCTGAGGAATGTGAACGGTAACACAATTGCCGGCGCTGAGAAGCTGAGAGGGCTTCGGGGTCGTTGCGCGAGCTGATCACCGATGCATCCAGCATCTTCTCACACTGGTTCGCACCTAAGCTCCATGCAATCTCAGGGCCGTACCACGTGCATGAAAACAAAGAGATAACGGCCCCGAAAAAATCGAAGGTGCAATTTCTTGCACACAATGTGAGCAGAAATTAGACACTTTGATTGCGCGTCATCCTCTTCGCAGGGGCTGATCGGCCGGAGCAGGTTTGAGGCGGTTTTCCGGCCAT
>JBEKCA010000243.1:0-2811 GCA_050015115.1 Occallatibacter sp. | reverse complement strand
AGATGTATCGCTCCGGGCGAGCCGGGGGCGGGATGGCTGCTTGCCTCAGTGGTTCTCATCGTGTCTCTGTTTTCGGCCGCGGCCATCGGGGCGCAGGCACGCCAAGCCGGGACGAGCCAGGACTTGCAGCAAATCCAGAGCCTCATGCAGCAGAACCGCATGGCAGAGGCCAAGACTGCCACCCTCGACGTCCTGCACCGCGATCCCAAGAATGTTGAAGCATACAACCTGCTGGGAATGATTCTCGGCCAGCAGCGGGACTCCGCAGGCGCGGTTGCCTCGTTCCAGAAAGCGCTCCAGATCGATCCCGGCTCGGTGAAGACCCATAACAATCTTGGCAGCTTTTTGCTGATGGAGAAGCAGGTCGATCAGGCTGAAAAAGAGTTTCGCACCGTCTTTCGCCTCGATCCCGCCAATCGCGATGCGAACTATAACCTCGGCATCCTCCTGATGATCAAGGGTGATTCCGCCGGAGCCATTGCACACTTCAAGAAAGTGCAGCCAGCGGATAGCGCGACGCGCCTGCAACTGGTTCACGCGTACCTCCAAAACAAGCAGCCGGCGCTCGCTCTCGAGACAGCTAATCAACTCTCAGCCTCCGAAAAGGACAACGTGCAGGTGCATTTTTCACTGGGTGTCCTTCTGGGATCGGAGAAGCAGTACGATGCGGCGCGGCTGGAGCTGGAGAAGGCCGACGCGCTCCGGCCCGCCACCTTTGAGATTCTGTACAACCTGGGCGAGGACTTGTTGCTCAGCGGCCACTACGATCAGGCCGGGGCCGTGCTCGACCGAGCATTGCGCCTGCGCCCCGACTCACCCGACGCACTGTATTTGAAGGCGCAGGTCCTCGACAATGAGTCACGCCCCCTTGATGCCCTCAATCTTCTTGTCCGCGCGCGCAAGCTGGCCCCGGAAAACCTCGACATCCTCTTCCTCATGGCCCAGGTGAGCATGTCGCAGGGGTACTACGAGGACGCCATTCCTGTGCTGGAAGCTGGTCTGAAGATCGATCCCAAGCGGCCGTCGCTGGTGGCTACACTTGGCCAATGTTACTTTCTCTCCGGAAAGACGGAGAAGGCAATCGAAGTCTTCAACAAGCTCATCGAGGTCGACCATTCCGCCCGTTCCTACGCCTTCCTGGGCATGTCGTACAGAAATCTGGGCCGGTATGACGACGCCAAGAATAAGTTTCAACTTGGGCTTCAGCTTGATCCTAAAAACAGCCTTTGCCTGTTCAACCTCGGCTTTATTGCCGAGCGCCAGGGCGACGGTGCTGCTGCGGAGAAGTTCTTTCAGCAAGCTCTCGAATACTCTCCGGACTTCGCCGATCCCTTGCTGGAGCTGGCCAATTTGAAAACCGCCGCCAAGAAACCGCAGGAGGCCGAGGAACTTCTGCGCCATTTCGTCCGCGTAAGCCGCGACCCGGCCACGGGTTACTACAAGTTGGCGATGTTGGAGCGGAGCCTTCACGAAATGGACGCTGCGAATCGCGACCTGGAGTCCTTCAAATCGTTCTCCAAGCATTCCCCATCGGGATCGCTTCCCTATCAGAATCTCTTCGAATACCTCGACAATCGCTCTCATCTGGCGGGACCGGCGCGCGACCAGCTCGATGTCGAACAACTGTCCGACCAAGTCAAGAAGAATCCTGATCAACCGGAGGATCTCTACTTCCTGGCCGAAACCTACTTCAAGTTGGGCAAGATGGATGAAGCCCAGCAGACCATCGCACAGCTTGACCAGGCCAGCGCCGACGACTATCGAATGCTCACCGGCGTAGGTGTCCTGTTGGCGCGCTATCGCCTTTACCAGAGCGCAATCGAGCATCTCAACAAGGCTCTTGAAGCCAACATGAACACCGACGAGGTGCGCTTCGACCTGGCCGACACTTACTTTCGCGCGCGCCGCTATCAGGAAGCCCTGGACGCCGCGCTTCAGGTCTCAGCGGAAGGCCAGAAAGACGACGCCTACCTGGCGCTGCTCGGAGACATCTACGCGCACTTGGGAGATTCAGCGCGCGCCTCGGAAATCTTCCGCGATGCCATCAGTCGTAATCCCGACAACGACCAGGATTATCTTTCTCTGGCAATGATTCAGTTGCGCGGCGGTGACGTCGACGGAGCCAAGCGGACCCTCGAACAAGGCAGGACGCGCATTCCCGGATCGGGCAAGCTTTTTTGGGGCATGGGCCTCGTCTCCGTGATGGAGGGTCACACTGCCGATGCCGCCGATCAACTGGAGCGCGCTGTCGATCTGTTGCCCGAGTGGCCAGGCGGATATTCAACCTTGGGGGTCTTCTATTTTGAGAACGGAGAGATCGCCAAGGCGCGAGAGGTCTTTGACCGCTTCAAGAACAGTGACGCAAGCGGCAGCCTCCCGGCCGACCAGATCGAGCGGACGCTTGCATCCGCCGAGCAATCCAGCGGTGCCTCGCAGCAGGCCATGAACGAGCAGGGCCGCGCACAATTCCTGCAGTGGGCGCTGCTGCTCGCCGATCGAACTCTATGAATCGAACTCTCCGCCGGGGCGTCTTGATCGCGGTTCTTGCGGGTGGCTGCTTGCCCCTCCCCGGAAGGGGCGGCGCCCAGAGCCCCTCGAACCTGAAGCCCACTTCGCCACTTCGCTTCACCGACATTGCGAAGTCAGCGGGAATCACGTTCGTTCAGGATTCCACGACATCCGAGCAGAAATACTACCTTGAGACCATGGGCACCGGCGTGGGGTGGATCGACTACAACCAGGATGGGCTTCTGGATCTCTTTTTTGTGCAGTCAGGCGCGACCGACGCGTACAAACCCGACCATCCCCTGC
>JBEKCA010000242.1:0-2771 GCA_050015115.1 Occallatibacter sp. | reverse complement strand
TGCGGCACCTCCTCCAGGTGAGCGCCTGTCCATACCGGGCATTGGATTTCGTGCAGTACCTTCGCCGTCACTGAGCCCAGCAGAAAGCGGTAGAAGGTCCCTTCGCCACGAGTCGACATCACGATCAGCCCGACGTTCTGGTCGCGAGCGGTCTTCACGATCTCGCTGGCCGAGTCGCCCCTCAGCAGCACACGTGTGACCGCAATCCCGTCGAGTTCTGGCCGTAGCGCCTGATTCAGATCTTCCCGGGCACGCTGCTCGCGTGCAAATCCCGTGCTGTGATCTCGTGCCCGCTTTCCAGCAGGCCTGGCGGATAACTGAGAGGCGTTAGCACGTGCAACAGGATCATCTCCGCCTGAAAGCGGCGCGCTAACCAAGCGGCCTGGTCGACGACGTGCTGTGAAGTGTCCGCGACACAACAGGAACAAGGACCTTCTGGATACTCAGCATTACCGGACCCGTTTTCGAGCCAGAAGTATCGCGCTGATCACCAAGAAAAAAAGCGGGCGCCGCTGCCCGGCTCGCGGATCCGCCCTGCCTGAACCGGACCATTGCCTAGCGGAGTCATGCTCTCGCGAGCCACACCGGGCAACTGTGGTTCTGGACCAGTGGTCTTCTTTATGTCCACGGCGCCGTGCCGGTTCATGATACCTGCGGCGCCCTCCACGCTGTCGTCCAAACCCGTCGCGAATACCAGGGCCCCTCCTCGCCGCATTCCTTCCAAGTAGACCTGCGACTCCGCATTGGTCGCCCCGATCCTGGTGAGCGCCCGGATCGAGTCCCCTTCGAATTCGAGACGTGGGAAGCTCATCACACCGGTGACCTCGAACGTAGCCGGCTCCATCAGGGTGCGAACCTCTTTCCGAGGAAAACCAAGGCCCTCAATCTCGCGAATGACATTGTCCACGAGGTCAGCATTCTCAAATAATCCAACTGCAGTCTTCGGCATATTAAGCCCTCCATTGCAAGATTTTTAACCCATATTTCTCCGGGTCGGAATGCACGTGAGACTGCAATTCAAGATCCATTCAGGCTCACCATTGCTTACAACTCCAAGCCCAGTGTGAAACGACGGGCGTGGCTCTCCGGCGTCGAAATACAGCGCAGGGGTTGCGTCTTCAAGTGACCATCCCTCGTCGTGCGACCGCCCAAGGTCACTAATGTCGCAATGTAAGGTGCTATTCCTCGCTCGACATCAATAAATCCAGTGGGACAAAAGGACGAAGCGAGGGTGTACCGATGGTAACCACTTGGGCACACGCATGCACAAGCTTTAGTCGTCAGATAGAGCGCCAATGAGATAGCGTCCTCGACGTGTGTGTCGTGGGCGCCGAAGAACAGATTCAACAAAACGTCCTCAGGAGGGCAACGACAATGCTAACGAATGTTACATTTTTGAAGGGTCTTGCAATTCAAGCTACGGACGGAGAGTTAGGAACTGTTGATCAATTCTATTTCGATGACGAGACCTGGGCTATCCGCTACCTCACGGTCGAAACCGGCGGCTGGTTTGACGGCCGGGAGGTACTAATCTCGCCATTCTCCGTACTCCATACGGACTTCGAAGCCAAGCGGCTGGATGTTTCGCTGACGAAAAAGCAGGTTGAGAACAGCCCCGACATCAATACACATCAGCCCGTCTCCCGGCAACAGGAAGCCGCGTACCTCGGCTATTATGGGTACCCCTTTTATTGGGGTGGTCCTTATTTGTGGGGTCCGGCGTATCTCCCGGGGTTCTTGGCTCTTCCGGAAGCTACTTCTACGGAAGAGATGGCAGACAAGATCCGGGGAGAGTCGACGGATTCGCATCTGCGGAGTACAGGAGCCGTCATTGGCTATCACGTGGAAGCGACGGATGGTGAAATCGGCCATGTGGCCGGGTTTGTCATAGACGATGAAGCCTGGGCTATACGTTACGTTGAGGTGGCCACCCGGAATTGGCTGCCAGGCAAGAAGGTGCTGGTTTCACCTGCGTGGATTAAACGGGTGAGCTGGGCGGATTCTAAGATCTACGCCGGCCTGTCCAGAGAAGCGATCAAAAACGCTCCGGAGTATTTACTCTCCCAGCCGCTTACTCGCGAGTATGAAACCCGGCTCCACGACCACTACGGCCGTCCGCCGTATTGGGCGCACGAAGCCGAACACCAGTCGTCTTTTTCAATGAGCAGTGTGTAGTCACCCGCAACCGCTTCTTTGTGGACCACGCTGGCGGAACTGGGACATGAGAGTGCCAATCACCACATTGTTTCTGGATATCGGGGGTGTGTTTCTCACCAATGGGTGGGATTATTATGCCCGCAGGCGGGCGCAGTTTCGGCGATTCATGTGTGGCCAATCGAAGCCATACGCCGAGATGCTCGGGTTGGTAGCAAAACTGAAGGCGCGGTACAGATTGAAGATCGCCGTAGACAGCAACGAATCACTCGAACTGAATGCCTATCGGGTTCGCACATTCAAGCTGGACAAGCTTGTGGATTCCTTTATCTCCTCCTGCTTCGTGCATCTCCGCAAACCGGACGCGAACATCTTCCGGCTTGCGCTTGACATCACTCAAGCACCAGGGCGGCAGGTGTTGTATCTCGAAAGCACCCCGATGTTCGTCCAGATCCCGGACCGGCATGGTGAACGAAAAGGTCTAATTCATGAAAACCAACACACTTATTTCTCTTACTCCTGAACTGGCCCACAAGGAACCCAACGGGGTGAAAGATCAGGAGCTAGCCGCAAAAACCAACACACTCACGCCGGAAATGCTGCACAAGATGAACGCC
>JBEKCA010000241.1:0-2772 GCA_050015115.1 Occallatibacter sp. | reverse complement strand
GAAATGAGTCCCAGCAAGGTTAGCGGAAATTAACGCGTCTCCCCCTTCCCATAGCGCCTTACCCACTCCTACCATTCGGGTTCCTGGGGGACACGGGTTCTTCTGGGGCTGTTGGGGCTTCGGTCCGTTATTTGGGGCTTTCTTACTTGCTGCGTTTCGCACTTCGGCTTCAAGCACCCTGACGTAGAAAAGAAACGGGCCAATGTTAATGACTCCAGCAGCGTTCCCATCGTCACCTGGACCAAACCCAAAGATGTCACCGCATGCCCCGAACTCGCAACCCGGCTGGGGCAAGCCGAAGGCGCCTTGCAGCATCGCCGCTATATCGCTCGGCATCACCAGCATCCCCGGCGGCAGGCCGAGATTCTCCGACAAAATGCGCCTGGTGTCCAAATGGACCGCGTAACCCCCTCCGCCACCCCCACCACCTTCAGGCAACGGAGGACCGCATTCAAACCAGTCATCGTCGCCGTCGCAGCAGTCCGGGTCGCCCTCAAAACATTCGGGACCGTCGTCCAGGCCGAGCGGATCGACGTTCGACAGCGGGTTGTTTCCAGCATAGGGTACCGGTTGAAGCTTTGCGGGTTGAAAATGTCGTAACTGCCGCCATACGGATCGGGCGCCATCCACCGGCCCTCCGGAGGGGAGTACTGCCGAAACCCGCGCCTGAATTGTAATTTGGATCGGCCGAGAATGGTCGGGGCGGAGGGATTCGAACCCCCGACCCTCTGCTCCCAAAGCAGATGCGCTACCAGACTGCGCTACGCCCCGATGCCGGCACACGATTGGCCGCGATTCTCTTCTGATTGTAACCCGGTTTCGGGTCGGTTCGGCGCGCGGTTCAAAGCTCGGCTGCGCGCCCGGAGAGCCGGTGGAGAATCGCTCCGATGCTACAATCAATAGCGTAGATGGCGGCTATAGTTCAGCGGCAGAACGCCTGACTGTGGCTCAGGATGTCGTGGGTTCGATCCCCACTAGCCGCCCCAAGCTAAATGCCAATCGTTCCTTCCGCGGCCCTCATTGCCGGCCGTTGATATTTTCATTTATTACGACAGCACTGGGCCGGCAGCGGTCCATCCGAGCGACGCGCGAGGTCCGGCCGGCCCACATCCTGCGAGCCTGGATCGGCCGCCGCCCATATTCTCGAAAAGGAATGGCGCACCGCTTACGAATGTGCTGAGGGTTGCAGCGAAATTACGGCGCGTAACCGCGCATGACATGGCGTCTTTTTCTTCAATTTGAGGCGCCGCCTCCCGTCATCGCGCTGGTGCTGTCTTTACATCGGAACAATCGGCATTCTGCTAAGGCCGCACCCGGTAAAGCACGCTGGCATGCGCCGCAAGGGTGACGGTGATGCCCTTTGCTGTACCCAGGTCTTCGTGTTCCCACAAATCGCGCAGGCGGTAAGTACCCTCGGGAATTCCAAGCTGGGTCCACGTGTAGTGCAGGTTCTGCGCCGCATCAGCGCGATTGAAAATCGCCACGTAGTGCCCGTCGCCGTCTTCCGGCTTCGAGGTCCAGACAACGTCCTTATCCGATGAAACGGCGACCTTGGTCTGGCGCGAATGCTGATCGACATCGAGAAACTCGCGATTGGTAAGCAAGGATGTGGTCCAGTCGTCGTTATGGGGTAAGTCGCCCCCCATCATTAACGGCGAGCGAAAGATTCCCCACAGCGTGAGAAAAGTTCTTTGCTCGTCGTGCGACAGCCTCGTCTGGCGCACCACGCCCCATCCGGGAACCGGCCCCAAATAGCCGAGCGGCAGCATGTCCGCGTCGGGATAGTGCCCCATTCGCGGATCGCTGGCCCACGCCGCCACTTTGACAAATTGATCGTTGAGTCCCTGCGGATAAAAAGCGGTGCTGTGCCAGACGTCCCAGATGTCGTTCGAGATTCGCCATTGCGTGGCGTATCTCCGCATTTCCAACTGCTTCTCCAGCGGCGCCGGTCCGGGCGATAGGCTCAGGACAATGCGGCGGCCGGTCTTGCCGAGCGCTCTGCTCAGCATCCGGATCTCATCGCCTTTATACGGTCCGAATGAGATGCAATCCGCCTTGATCAGGTCCACTCCCCAACTGGCATAAAGCCTTGCGATCGAATCGTAATATGCCTGTCCTGCGGCATTGTTCTTCACGTCGTAGTTATCGAAATTCCAGCGACAGGTCCCCGAGGTATTTGCCGCATCGGCCGCATGAAAGGTCGACCCTTCGATGGCATCATTCCGTTTGACCGCTTCTCTGGGAATGCCTTGCAGTATGTGGATGCCGAACTTCAGCCCGAGAGAATGTACGTAATCGGCCAGCGGCTTGAACCCGGCCCCAACGGATGAGGGAAACCGGTTCGGCGCGGGCGTGTACCGGCCGTTTGCATCGACGCTGTAGAGTGAGTCCTTCGCGTTTCCCTCGGGAACGGGGTTGGTGACGAACCACTCCATGTCAACCACGACGTATTGCCAGCCGAAAGCCTTCAGGTTTTCTGCCATCCAATCCGCATTGGCCTTCACCTGCGCTTCGTTCACCGTGGTTCCATACGAATCCCAACTGTTCCAGCCCATTGGCGGGGTTGCGGCTTCCAAATTGGCTTCCTGCGCCCTTACAGAAAGTTGGGCACACCAAAGTAACGGGAGGATGAGGATCGTTCCAGTATGACGAGAAACGTCGATTCGAAAGGAAATCATCTGCCCCTAAACTCTTCCTGACCCAAACGGAAATGTTCGAGGTTAATGTCTACCCAGCATTCTTTTGCTAGAACGCGAGAAAGATGAGCTTCAC
>JBEKCA010000240.1:0-2759 GCA_050015115.1 Occallatibacter sp. | reverse complement strand
AATTTATTTCGGTCCCTCGAAGCCAGCCACGTTGCCGCAGGAGTAAGCCAAATCACCTTCGAACAAGTCCGCAAAATCGCGCTAGCACTCCCGAACGTTGAGGAGAGCACTTCCTACGGAACAGCAGCATTCAAAACGAACGGCAAGCTATTAGCGCGTCTGAAGGAAGACGGAGACTCATTAGTTTTGGGAACCACATTCGAAGAGCGCGACGAAATGATCTCCGCCGATCCCGAGACCTACTACATCACCGACCACTATTTGAAATATCCATGGATCCTAGTCCGCCTGTCCCGCGTGTCCCCAGAAACGTTGCGTGATCTCCTGAACAGAGCTTTGCGCCTAGCATCGACGAAGGACCGCCGCGCCCCCAAACGTCGGCGAACATCCTGAGCCCCAACCCCCAGCCCCTAGCCCCGCGCAGGCGAACGCAGGTCGCCAGCCGCAGGCAATCCCGGTATCCCCCGCGCACTCATCACTGCCCGCACCACCGCACGCGCCATAACATCAGCCGCCAGCGCACCGATGGCCCCGTGATTCGCACGCATTGAAACAGCACCGGTCGCAACCGCGAAAATAGTATCGCCATCAGCCAGTGTATGTACCGGATTTATTGTGCGCGCCAAGCCATCATGTGCCATCTGCGCGATCTTAGTCATCTGCGTCTTGTCGAAAGCGCAATTAGTGGCCACCACTCCGATGGTTGTGTTCCCCCCCGCCTGCAGCTCTACACCACGGCCCGCTCGAATCTGCGCCATCGAGTCCAAAAATCCGGCACCGTCCGGAGTTCGCGCACCAGCAATGATCTGTCCGTTCTTTGGATCCACCACATCTCCCACAGCATTCACTGCCACAATCGCGCCCACCACCACGCCCGTCTTCGCAATTCGAATGCTGGCTGTACCCAGACCCGATTTCATCGCCTGCTTCGATCCGAACATCTTCCCTACCGTCGCGCCCGCGCCCGCGCCAACATTGCCTTCCGCAACTCTTCCGGACGAAGCACTCTGGCATGCCTTATAGCCGGATTCCGCCGTTGGCCGGATCTTCCAATCACCAACATTCAAGTCGTATAGGATGGCAGCCGGCACAATCGGAATTACTGCTGAGCCGAGATGGAATCCCAGGCCGTGCTCCTCCAAATACCGGACCACGCCCGTAGCCGCATCCAGGCCATACGCGCTTCCACCCGAAAGCAGGATCGCCTGCACCTGTTGCGCCATATTGATCGGGTTCAACAGATCGGTCTCGCGAGTGCCAGGCGCGGAGCCCCGCACATCCACTCCCGCCGAGGCGCCCTTATCGAAAATCAGAACCGTGCATCCGGTCGGCCGGCGCGAATCTGTGAAATGCCCTACTCGGATGCCTTGCACATCCGTAATGCTGCCGCCCGGATTCTGTTCCGCCATCGCTCGGGGCGCCAGCGCAGCACCCGCCGCCAAAACCGCCGCGTTCCGGCCGAATTCCCGTCTTCGCATCTGAACCACTCCCATACTCAGCTTTCTCGCGTGTGGGGCAGGCGCTTTCGCCTGCCAACCGGTTAGCTATGGTTGGTGTTGAACCAACGCACTGGCCTTCGCGATTTTCGCTTTAACAGTGCGAAGTTCAAGGCCCGGCGCTATCCAATGGAGCACCAGGCGCGTAGACTCTTCCTGGATGATCTTCGCGCCTTCCAGTTCCACTAACGCCGCCTCAGAGATGTCGGAGTATCCCCGGCCGCTGAAACGAAGGCGGTCGATTGCTGCAATCACGGGCGGCAAACTGGGGTTGTAAGCGGCGTTTTCCACGTACGATCCCGCGACGATAGTTCCGTCTTTGAGACGAAACGCCACACCGGAATGAGAGTGCGTGTAGGGAGCGTAACTTCGGCTCGCAGCGCGAAGCGCCGCCTGTGCGGCGGGACCTACGGCTCCGGATCCAACTGCGAGCGCAGTTTCTGTCAGGCCGCTCAGCCCACCTTCCACGCCAAGATCGGCCGGCCCAAACGAATTTGGAAGCAGAGCTGTCAGGGTTGTAATCGGCTTGCCCGCAATAATAACTTCGAGCGTCGAAGCAGTTGTCAGTTCGTTCAAAAACTGCCGGCAGTGTCCGCACGGCGCGGCCGTTACAGCCAGCCGCTGGATAGCCTTTTCTCCGTGCGCCACAGCGTTCGCGATAGCCGACTGTTCCGCATGTATCGTGAATCCCAAAGGCGCGTTGGCCAGCTCCAGGTTCGCGCCGAAATAGATGTTACCGCTCACGCCGTCACAGGCAGCACCTACGCGGTATTCGGACGTCGCTGGGACGGAATAGAGCCGCGCAATTGGAAGCATGTCCAGCATGAGCTGCTCCGATGTCATTCCACCACCCTGTAAGCGAAGGACGTCCGCGACCACTTCAGATTCAATGACGCCATCGAAATGTTGATTGAATAGGACGGCCTCCAACCGGTGGCGAGCAGGCTCCGAAAATTTTGCCAGATGGCTTCCCACCGCCTCCGGACTGAGGATTGGTTTCATGGCTCCTTTTTTTTCTACCTTTTCCGCCGAATAGGCCAGGGAAAACGCTAGCGTAAGCGCCAACGCAATCCGCTGGCAGCCGGTCCACAGCCTATTCATGATCCCCATGGTATCCACCCATGCTTGCCGCGTCAAACATTCACTAAGCTACACTGCCTTGCTTTCGTCTCCGAACAATGATATATAAAATAAACCCATGACCCCGAAGGATCCAGTTCCCAGGCAGCTCGGAGCAATTCTGGACGTTCTCGGTCTCAAGAT
>JBEKCA010000239.1:0-2733 GCA_050015115.1 Occallatibacter sp. | reverse complement strand
TGCTGAGGACCAGATCACGAAAGCGCTTACCCGGCCGGCCCAGTGGAAGATTCCCAACGATTATGCGGCGGTGCGCCGCATGCAACACACCGCCATCCCGCTGGCGCTCGAGGACTCGCCCATCTCCCGGCTCATCCGGCAGATGGCCCGGTGCGCCTGCGGCATGCCACCGGCTCAGGAAAAGGCATCGGGCTTCAGTCTCAAGAAGATCAGCCGCAGTATCTCTGCCAAGATCTCCTCTCCCGAAGAGACGCCGACCTATACGCAGCTCGACCTGTCGCCGCAGAGAGACAAGACCACTGGTTTCTATACCGCGAGCCAACCCGAACCGCCGGCTAATCTGCACGGGTCTCCCGCCAATTCTGCTCCCGAGGAGTACGAGCCTGCGGCAACTCCACCGCTTTTGACTGCGGGCGACAACGGGAAGCCTGACGATCTTTCGGAGACGAACGAGGATGCGGCGCAAAGCGCCCCCCCTCCCATCGAGCAGAGCGAGCCTGAAACGCGAGTCTACCAGGGCGCCACGTACGTCAGGGGTGATGATGGCAGATGGCACCTGCAGATAACTCCGGCCCGGGATTCAAATGACGAGGCGGCGTCCACCGAGAAGGAAACGCCGGCCATCGAATGGTCAACGCCTGATCCGATCGTCTACGGCACTGCGCTGAGCGATGCTCAGCTCAATGCCACGGCATCGGTTCCGGGGACATTTGCCTATACTCCGGCGGCAGACGAAGTGCTCACGGCGGGAGACCACACACTCTCGGCGGCCTTTACTCCGGAGGACGCAGCGAGCTACGCCAAAGTGGAGTCCACCGTCTCGCTCACCGTGAGCCAGGCAACGCCGATCATCGCGTGGTCGACGC
This sequence comes from Occallatibacter sp., assembly GCA_050015115.1. Lineage (GTDB taxonomy): Bacteria > Acidobacteriota > Terriglobia > Terriglobales > Acidobacteriaceae > Telmatobacter. Next base: position 1,867 of record JBEKCA010000239.1, on the reverse strand, counting down.
CCGTTTCGGTCGTCTACGGGAACCCCCTCAGCGCCATTCAACTTAATGCCATGGCATCGGTTCCGGGGACATTTGACTACACGCCTGGCCTGGGCGAATTGCTCACACCAGGAGTCCAGACGCTATCGGCCGAGTTCGCTCCGAAGGACGATGCCAACTACACCTCGGCGCAAGCAACCGTTTCGCTCATTGTCACCCAGGCAGAGCCAGCCATCACCTGGCCTGCCCCCGCTCCGATAGCCTTTGGCACCGCTTTGAGCATCGTTCAGCTCAACGCTGCGGCGTCGGCGCCGGGAACACTCGTCTACACTCCTGCTTTGGGCGAGGTGTTGTCTGCGGGTGAGCACACGCTCTCTGTGGTCTTCACTCCCGCGGACAACATCGGATACAACAAGGCGAAGGCCTCCGTCTCGCTTGCGGTGACCAAAGCAACACCCATCGTAACGTGGCCAGCGCCTGCCGCCATCTCTCATGGCACCGCGCTCGGCGCCGCTCAACTCAATGCCACAGCATTGGTTCCAGGAACCTTGATCTACACTCCTGGCGCGGATGAAGTGCTCCTGCCGGGAACGCATTCGCTTCTGGCAACCTTTATGCCGGCCGATTCTCTGGATTACACCTCAGTGCAGGCTAGTGTTCAGCTCACCGTTACCAAAGCGACGCAGAGTATCCCGTTGCCGGCGCCAGATACGAGAGCTTTCGACTGCGGAGCCTATGCGACGGAACTCAAGGTCGAGCCCGAGCCTGTGGCGGCCAAGGCTCCCTCTCTTCCGGCCGAGAAGTCCGTTCACCGGCCAAAGTCCTCGCCTGTAAAGGCAGCTTCGAAGACTTCGGTCAAGGAGCCGGTCAAGGCTGCTCAAAAACCTCCGGTAAAGGCTCCTGCCAAAGCGACGGTCAAGGTTGCTCAAAAGCACCCGCAAAAGGGTCCTGCAACCCCTATGGCCGACGCTCCAACGAATGCGCTGGTCAAGGTTGGGGCACATAAAGGCCCCATCGAAGTGGGTCCGGGACTCGATTTGATGGGTTCGGCTGTCTTGGAAGATGGCACGACAATCTACCTGGTCATGAAGCCCGGCAGTTCTGGCGTGGCTAACTCAAATCGCCTGGTTTCCCAGTTCCTCGCGGCTGGAGGTCCCAAGCCCGACTTCGTCATCAACCGGTTCGAGCCTCGAACGACAGGCGTTGCCGAAGGGCAAAGTTCCTCTACTTCCGCCAGACCGGTTCGAACACCATTCTCCCGGGTAGCTGGGCAGTTGGCGCCTCCCGACTCCGACTTGCCCGCGATCTCTGAAAAGAGGACAGGCTTTAGCTTGAAGGGATTTGGCCGGAGCATTTGGTCAAAGCTCGCGACCCAAGATAGGGCGCCTTCCATGACGCGGTTGGGGTTGGCTGCCGACCCGGATGATGCTCGTACTCCGACTGGTGAGGCCCAGCCTGACATTGCCGCGAGGAACGCGCCAACACGGGTGACTCCCTTAGACCGGACGGAGTCCTCGACAGAGGAAACTGCGGGCCGCTCCTACCGAACAGGCGCGCAACAGGAGTGGATGCAAGCCGCCAGCGCCCCCAGCCAGCAGGACGAACCCAAAACGCGCACGTACAGGGGCGCCACCTATGTGAAGGGCGAAGATGGCCAATGGCACTTGCAGCAGTCTAAGGCCGAAGCCGCGCACCAGGAAGCGGCGCCCATCCAATTGCCATCGTCCACACCAACTGCAAGCGCTGCTCGGCCCAGTGATTCCCGGCCCGTTTTGGCCAAGGCTCCTGCTGCTGCGGCCAAAAAGCCAGCTCGCAAGGCAAAGCCCGTGGCGAAGAAGGCGCCGGCGAAGGCTTCCAACAAGAACAAGAATAAGAAGAAGCCAGCCAA
>JBEKCA010000238.1:0-2707 GCA_050015115.1 Occallatibacter sp. | reverse complement strand
GCTCGCGCGTGACAGCACGGGCCAGCATCAGTCCGCCTAAATTCGCGCACGCCACAGCCAGAATCAGCAGCGTAAGCACAGAGACCATCGCAGCAACTTGGTACATCTCCGGCTGCATCACCTGCAGGTGTCCACCGGGCGAAATCTGAATGTATTCGTTATCCCAAATGTCATTCGGATGCTGGCGACGCAGTTCGTTGGTTAGAGTGCGCAGTTCCTCAGCGGCCATCTTCGCGCTGACGCCAGACGCCAAGCGGCCCCACATGCGTACGGCTGAGTCGCCGGAATCCGTCAGCGTGTGGCTGCCTTCCACAAAATATGGTTGCTGGGCAATTGGCATCCAGATATCAGGACGCTGACTGCCAAGACTGGCGAATGCGTAAGGAGTAACGCCAACCACCGTTGCCGGCTTTCTGTTGATATGGATGAGTCTTCCCACGATGGAAGGATCTCCGCTAAAGCGCCGCTGCCAGAAGCCATAGCTCAGCACAATGGACGGAGCGTCATTCGCTGTGCCGTCGCGCGTCGGATCAAACAAGCGGCCTTGCGCGGCTCGCGTTCCCAACTCGGTAAAGTAGTTCGGTGTAATGAAAGAAGCTGTCGCCTGCTGAAGATCGTCATCCACCTGCATGGGAGGCACGCCAAGCACACCCATTACAGCCGAAAGCGTCCGGGCATTCTTCCCGTAGAAGAGCAGCGATGTGTACGGCACCCCATCGGTATAGGCATTGGGCGAACGGCGTTCCAGGCGCACCAGCGTTGCCGGGTCGCGTACCGGCAGTGGCTCCAGCGCCACCATGTCGAAGAGGCTGAAGGCCGCCACGTTGACACCAATGCCGATGGCCAGAATGAGCACCGACATCAAGGTAAAGCCGGGGGAGCGGGCAAGGATGCGGACGCCATAGCGGAGGTCCTGAATGAGCCGGTCGAGCCAGGTCCATCCCCACGCTTCGCGGGCCTGCTCGCGCATGCGCAGGGTGTTGCCGAAGTTGTTGCGCCCGGCGCGCGCGGCCATTTCGCGATGGAACTCCATGTCGCTCTCGAGCTCCGCATCCATGCGGCGGCGATTCAGCAGATAAACGATGCGACGGAAAAGTTCGCCCATGAAGGACCTCCTCACAACAGTGCATGAAATATCAGGCGGTGCGCAGAATATCTTGAATGGCCTGCGTGACGCGGTCGTAATCGTTGAGCTCGGCTTTCAGGTGTTTCCGGCCAGCAACTGTCAAGCGATAGAACCGCACCTTGCGATTGGTCTCAGACACTCCCCACTCCGCCGTCACCCAGCCTTTGGCGAGCATTTTTTGCAGCGTAGGATAGAGCAGTCCCTCTTCGACACCAAGAACCTGACTGGAAAGTACATGAATCCGCTGTGCAATCGCGTAGCCATGCAGTGAGCCCGATTGCAGCACGCGCAGAATAAGCATGGGCAACGCCCCCGAAGGCATTCCTGGTTTAGGCATATCGTTCATAGGCATAATTTACTTATGCCTTATAGATTCGTCAAGCCAAAAACCGCGTGGTGGTGCGTTTTTTTCCTTGAGACAAAATGATTGCAACGGCAAATGCCGGTGGGATAGTATTCCTGACCTTGATCAAATCAATGGGGAATTGAATGTCGAAGAGGAGTATTGCTTTCGCCTTGGTTGTTTTCATGGCCGCCGCTGTACTGCATGCCCAAAACACAAAAACTGTAACTTCTCACGATAAGAGCTGCCAGGTGACCGTTCCGGGAAGTTGGACCGTGAGCGGCATGTTCGGCATCGCAAATTCGCCGGACAACAAAGTAAGCGTCGCCGTTTCGTCGCCGCTGCGGACAACTTCACTGAGCGAGACCAAGCAGACCGCGCCCATGGTCTATCCCAACGACAAGGTCGTCAAGAGCACTCCCGCGGAGTTTCAGATGGAAGGCCTGTCCATGAACAACAAGCCCAACGTCTATCGCGGCATCCAACTCCCAGGTAAAGTCTGCATCGTGGAAGTCATCTATGAGAACCTCACCGCGAACGATGCACGGACCATCGCCGCGAGCCTCAAATCCGCCAAATAGCACTCTTCATCCGTGCCGGCTGGTGGCGTGGCGGCTTTCTTCAGCAGGCCACGTCCTCCCCGCTACTCTGATATCCTGAGACGTTTAGCGGTACCTGGAGACAATCGCCATGCCCGAACACAGAGCGCGTAAACACCATCAGGATCGCGTGGCGGAGACGCTGCGGCTCGAAATCGGCACCATGATTAATGGTGAGCTAGCCGATCCCCGTATCGCCAATTGCTACGTCAGTGAGGTGGCCCTCAATCCAGGCGGCAAGTCGGCCCGCGTCTATGTGGCAGTTGACAGCGCGGTGCCGGACATCGCAAAAGCCGAAGTGGAAACCGTCGCCGGCCTTGAAGCGGCAAAAGGATACATCCGGTACGAGCTCAAGGAGCGCATGGGGGTTCGTCACGTGCCGGATCTGGCTTTTCTCGCGGATCGCTCAGGCCGCTTTCAGGCGCGCATCGTCGAGCTTATGGACAGATCGCGCAAGCGGCAGAAATCGCCAACACAAGAATCGCCAACACAAGAATTGCCTGTAGATGGCCAGCCACCAGCGGTGTGACCGCCCGACTTTCACCCCGTTCAGACGACTATCACTTGAGATTCCGCCCGAATCTGTTAGCCTTGTCCCTGACGACGGCATGGTTGCGATCCCATCTTCCGATTGGAAAG
>JBEKCA010000237.1:0-2705 GCA_050015115.1 Occallatibacter sp. | reverse complement strand
TTCACGATTCCCATGGGCGTGGCGCGATCGCGGACGTCAAACCAGTCGTTGACTGTTTTCACCGCAGAGACGACGAAGGGCGACTCGCCGGCCGCCAATCCAACGCGCGCGGCAACAAACGCGGCAAAACTTCTGACCAGCCCCGTTGCCGTCTGCGTAATGGACCAGAGAAACATTCCCACGCCCAGGATCCTGCGCTCGCCGAATCGATCCAGAAGAACTCCCACCGGGAGCTGCGAAAAAGCGTAGGACAGTGAGAATACAGAGAGCAATAGTCCCATGCGGGTTGCAGAGAACCCGAGATCGGCGCGGATCGTTGTGTTGGCGATGGCCAGAGATCCACGATCGATATAGTTGACGACACCAGCCATTGAGAGAATGCAGACTGCGATGATCTGAATTCTCACCACGCGGCGCGTTGGTCGAGGCCTCAAATCGGGAGCCATGCCTGATTAAATCACCCGCAACCTGTGCCGGCGAGGAATATGCGATCGCGCTCTTCGGCGCATTTGAATTCGGAGCGATTGTAGAGAATAATTTAAGAGCCTTTCGAAACGCGCAATCCGGAGTCGTATGCCCGAAACAGTGTTGAAACTCGACGAGCGCGATAACGCGGTAGTTGCCCTGACAAATCTCGAAGTGGGAACGGAAGTACGATTTGGCGCCGCGTCGTCGCCAGCATCGTGCATCGTCGCGCAATCGATTCCCGCCAAGCACAAGATGGCCCTTTCGGACCTGAAACCCGGTGACTTGATCTACCTCTACGGCATGGTGGTCGGCGAGGCGGTTGAGGCCATCGCGCGCGGAGGCCTGCTGACGACGCGCAACGTGCGGCATCGAGCGGGGGACTATTCTGCGGTGCGCCGGCCGGCGAGGATCGCCGCGCCCGATGCTTCCTCGTGGGCCGAGCGCGGCTTTTTGGGCTATCGCCGCCCGGATGGCCAGGTGGGCACGCGCAATTACTGGCTCGTGGTTCCGCTCGTATTCTGCGAGAACCGCAACGTCGAGCGAATGAAAGAGGCGCTTGAAGAAGAGCTCGGTTACGGCGACGCGAACGGTTATCGCCATCATGTCCGGCGGCTCATTGAGCAACAGGCGAATGGAAACTCGCGGCCGGAGATGGCTGCGCATGTGCGCGCCTCGCGAGTTTTCGCGAATCTTGACGGTATTCGCTTTCTAACTCACCAGGGCGGCTGCGGCGGCACGCGCCAGGACGCGCAGGCGCTGTGCGGTTTGCTCGCGGGCTACATCCATCACCCCAACGTGGCCGGCGCAACAGTTTTGAGTTTGGGCTGCCAGCATGCCCAGGCAAGCATGCTGATGGACGAGTTGCGGGCTCTTGATCCCGGCCTGGGCAAGCCGGTACTGGTCTTCGAGCAACAGAAGTCTGGAACCGAATTGGCGCTGATGGGCAAGGCCCTGGATGAGACCTTTGCCGCGCTGGCGGAGGCCAATCGCGGCGAGCGGCAATTCACGCTGCTTTCTGCATTGACAGTGGGGCTGCAGTGCGGCGGCTCGGATGGATTCAGCGGCATTTCGGCGAATCCCACGGTTGGCTACGTCTCTGATTTGTTGGTAGGCCTGGGAGCTAAGACGATTCTCTCGGAATTTCCTGAGTTGCATGGCGTGGAACAGGAGCTGATCAATCGCTGCGTGACGGATGAGCTGGCAGAGCGCTTTCGCGATTTGATGAAGACATACCAGGCGCGCGCAAAAGCGGTGCACTCGGGCTTTGAGATGAATCCCTCACCGGGCAATATCGCAGACGGGCTGACGACGGACGCCATCAAGTCGGCGGGCGCGGCGCGGAAAGGCGGCGTCTCACCCATTAGCGACGTGATCGACTTTCCCGAGTACGCCACCACCCCCGGACTGACCCTGCAGTGCACGCCGGGCAATGACGTGGAGAGCGTGACAGCGCAGGTGGGGGCGGGCTCGAACATGGTGTTGTTTACCACGGGGCTCGGCACGCCTACCGGCAACCCCATTGCGCCGGTCGTGAAAATTTCGAGCAACTCCGCCTTGGCCAGCCGCATGGGCGATATTCTTGACTTCGATGCCGGCGGTATTTTGAGAGGCGAGGCCACGATCGAAGAGTGCGCTGCGCAATTGCTGGAGTTATCGATCGATGTGGCGAGCGGGAACCGTTTCACAAAGGCCGAGTTACATGGGCAGAACGATTTCATCCCATGGAAGCGCGGTGTCTCGCTTTAGTTCCCGGACCAGGGTGATCTCAGCAGGTATTGCCACGCGCTACGGTATCCGCTACAGTCGCGAGAGCGGCTCCCGCAAATCATTGAAGGGCCTGTAGCTCAACGGTTAGAGCAGGGGACTCATAATCCCTTGGTTGGGGGTTCAAATCCCTCCGGGCCCACCATTGAGACTCGATCTCAGTGGGAGATGCTGCGCACAGCGACCAGAGAAGACGTTCCCGGCACTCCGTTTTCAACGGTGGTAGTGACGAGAGCCTGAAAATACGGCGGGACAGCCTTATGGTCAGGAGAAGAAGCGATAAGAGCTTGTCGCAGCACCGCCATGCTCTCAGGATTCAAAAGAAATTCGATGGCCGCTTGTGAACCTTGGGTGTAGATCCCGTAGATCAGCAAAACGCGATTGGCTTCATTTTCGTTAGGGAGCATGAGAATGAGCGCATAATCGCGAGTCAGCTGGTTCGACACAGGATCGAACTCCGGCCGGTAGGCCGG
>JBEKCA010000236.1:0-2655 GCA_050015115.1 Occallatibacter sp. | reverse complement strand
CGCGAATACGCGTACGTGACCAACGGTGGCAGCGACACGGTCACGGTTCTCGACGTGGTCGATGTCCGCGTCGATCGCGAGATCCAGGTGGGCCACGATCCCGTGGCCGTCGCCGCAAGTCCCGCGCGTAATGAAATCTACGTGGTCAATGCCGGACCCGAGGGCGGCAATGGCTCGATCTCGGTGATCGATGCCGAACACAACGCGGTTGTGACCACGATTCCGTTGCACAAGCAACCGGTTTCGATCGATCTCGACCCCAAGGGCGATCTCGCCTACATCGCGAATTCCGGCTCCAACTCGGTTTCGGTCGTCGACCTCAAAACTCGCCGCGAAATCGCTCAGATCGGCGCCGGCACCGAACCGGTCGCCGCCAGTGTCTCGGCAGACGGAAAAACCCTGGTCGTCGCAAACCTCCGCGGAAATTCCGTCATGCTCATCGATACGGGCAGCGGACGCGTCCGTGCCGTCTTCGAGGGCTGCCCCGGCGCCGCCGGCGTAGCAATTCTCCCCGATTCCTCGAAAGCGTTTGCCCCCTGCTCGGCAGGTCATCAGGTGATGGTCATCTCTCTTGCGCAGCCCGACGGCCATCCTGCCCTTGCCGATCGGCTGGAAACGCTGATGGACGTTGGTCGCGCGCCCGTTGACCTTGCTTTGAAGCCCGATGGCGGCGAAATCTTCGTCTCCAACTCGCTCTCCGACTCAGTCTCGGAGATCTACAACTCCACCGATGAGGTCGGCGACACGTATATGATCGGCGCCGACCCCGTGCGCGGGCTCGTCTCGCGCGACAATGCCTTGCTCTACGTGGCCAACCTGCGCTCCCAGGAGGTCAGTGTGTACTCGATCGATGATGGCAGGCGCCTGAGTTCGATTCACGTGGGCGACGGGCCTGCGGCACTCGCGTTTTCCGCGGCGGGGCACCTGCTGTTTGTGGCTGACAGCCGGTCTGGCGATGTAGCCGTGGTGCGCACTGCGACGCAGTCGCTGCCCAATTCTCCCGCGAACTACGGAGAGCGCTTTGCATTTACGCTCTTGCCTGCGGGCCGCGACCCGAACGCCATCGTCGACAAGGCGTTTACCGTGCAGTAGGACCCGCTTTATTGCTTGGCTGTGACGCCCGCGCTGCGATCGGGTTGGGCAGGCGCGGTACGCGGTCCCAGCAGTACGCCATCGTCGAGCGACGCGGCGACCAGACGGTCACCGGCGCAACGAATCAAGTCGATCGGATAGCCGGTCTGCCACCAATCCCACTTCATCGTCTTGGGGTCGATAGCGTAGACCACATCGCTCAAGCGCGAACTGGCCAACAGCTTGTGCGAGGACGCGTCGAAGCTGAGATCGTCCACGTCGCGCAGGGGCAGGCGCTGGATCCACATCCACGATTTGCCGAGGTCGCGCGTGTAGTAGAGGCCCTCGCGCGCCCCCAGCCAGAGCGTGCCATCGGGCGAGAATGCCACCCGGTGAATATGCGTCAGCATGGTGGGCACGCCCATCGGCCACCATGTCTGGCCAGAATCCTTCGAGATCACGACACTGTCGTTGCGCGCGGCGACAAAGCTCTCGCCGTTCACGGCCACGGTAAGATAATCGCCAAGTCCCATCACCGGTCCGCCCTGCCAGTTCGCGCCCTGATCGCGGCTCGTCACCAGCCCGTAGCCGGTGGCAGCCACCCAAACATCCCCCGATACATCGAGCGCGTTGACCGGGCTTTGCAACTCGATAACCGCGGCCTTGACTTGTTTTTCGATATTGACGTGAGTGCCGCGAACCGTCTCGGTGGAAACCTTCATCACGGTGTTGGCGATGGTATTGCGCGGTTGCCAGGTGAGAGCGTCGTGGGACGCGCCCGATAAGCCATCGGACGCGGGCGGGCTATCTTCCACGCCGGTCGGCGGCGGATCGGAGATGGCGGACGGATCGAGAACGAAGATGCCGTGGCTCGTACCTGCAACGATGGCGCCGTTCTTTGCCTGGGCCAGAGAGTAGACGTCGCGACCATCCAGCCCTGCCCCTAACTGCTCCCAATGCTCGCCACTGTCATTGGAACGAAAGACGCCGCCGTAGGTTTTGTCGTTGACCACGCCGGCATAAAACCGATTCGGATCGCTATGATCGACCAGCAGCGCAGCGACCTTGCGTTCGGAGATTCCCTGGTTCGAAGCGCTAAATCCGACGCCCGCATCGTGACTGGCAAGCACGCCGCTGCGGTCGGTGGCCAACAGCACACGATTCGAGTCTGCGGGATCGACGTACACGTCGTTCACAACCACGTTTTCATCGGTCATCCGCGCAAATGTCTTGCCCGCATTGACCGTCTTGTATAGGCCCTCGGTGGTTCCGGCGTACACGACGTCATGATTCTGCGGGTCCTGTTCCAGGCTGCGCGTTCTGCGCGCCTCGGATGGAATGCCTTGGATCTTGCGAAAAAGAAGGCCCCCATTCTCGCTCTTATAAATACCGCTGCAGGCGCTCAGATAGACCACCTTGCTGTGCACGGGATCGACAATGATCGAGAAAACATCGGAGTCGACGATCAGCCCCTGCTTGATGTTGTGCCAGGTCTTGCCGCCGTCGGCGGTTTTCCAGGGCAGATGCCAAGTTCCCGCATAGACGATGTCGGGGTTTCGCGGATCGATCGCCAGCGACTCGATG
>JBEKCA010000235.1:0-2646 GCA_050015115.1 Occallatibacter sp. | reverse complement strand
ATTCGACGGATCTGCGCCTTCCGCAGCGAGCTGGCACTGGTAACGCTTCCGCATTCGCTCGATCCGGCCTTTTCGCCCGGCCGTTCGCAATTGCCACAACTGCTGATTGGAGATTTGGCGTATGTCGTCCTCGTGCGGACGATCTCCGCGCCAACGCTTCTGGCCGCAGGCCGAGGTCCACAACGTATCGGCTTCTACAGAATCCCAGGTGGGCACATGAATGCCGTTGGTCACTGACCCAATTGGGACCTCCTCCCTTGGCCAGCGGGGGAACAAAGTTTGAAAAATCTTTCTGCTCACTTTCCCATGGAGCTTGCTCACCCCATTGATCTGCCCGCTGCCGCGGACCGCGAGATAAGCCATGTTGAAGGGTTCCGTGTTGTCTTCTGGATTCAGCCTTCCCATGGCGAGCAGGTCATCTACCGATATTGCAAGCTCATCCACGGAGTAGTGGCTGAGATAAGTACGGATAAGTCTGGGGTCGAAGCGATCAAAGCCTGCGCTTACGGCGGTGTGTGTAGTGAAAACATTCCCGGCTCGCGTGATATTCATGGCGAGATCGAATGGCTTCTTGTGATCGTCCATGTACCAGCGCGCCCGTTCGAGCACAGCGAACGCCGCATGTCCTTCGTTGAGGTGACAGACCTCAGGCGTGAGGCCCAAAGCTCGCAGCAGTCGCCATCCACCAATGCCGAGGACTATCTCCTGCTTCAGACGCATCTCTGCGTCCCCGCCATATAGCTCACTGGTAATGCCGCGATGAGCCGCGGTATTAGCAAAGTCGTTGGTGTCGAGAAGATACAACTTTGCTCTTCCCACTGACACCTCCCAGCAACGAAGCCAGATCTTTGCGCCGGGAAGTTGAATTTGCAACCTTAGCCACTCGCCATTTGGCTGTCGGAGCGGCCGGATAGGCAGCTGTCCTGGATCGTTGACTGGATAGAGTGCCTGCTGCCGGCCTTCCGAATCGAAGTCTTGGCGGAAATAACCCTGGCCGTATAGCAAGCCCACTCCGACCACCGGCACGCCCAGTTCGCTGGCCGCCTTCATCTGGTCGCCGGCTACATTGCCCAGCCCTCCCGAGTAGATAGGCAGGGCTTCACTCAGCATGAATTCCATGCTGAAGTAGGCGACTGTGGACAGCCCCGCGCCCGGGTGCTTGCGCTGGAACCATGCGTCGGCCTGAAAAGAGTCCCGATTCTGCCGAAGCAGACTGTCGAGCTTCCGGCGGAACTCTGGCGCGCCCAAAGAAGCCTTGATTTTTTCGCGAGAGACCGTGCGCAGGATGACCCATGGGTTTTGCGTGGTTACCCAGAGGTCTTTGTCAAGCGCTTCCCACAACTCGTCCGCTGCATGGTTCCAGGACCAGTGAAGATTGAGCGCCAACTCAACCAGCGCATCAACTCCATCCACTTTGAACCAATCAGATGGTGCCCTCGGATCGTTCAATATTCTCTCCTGCGGACCGAGTCCAAGAAGCGGAGACCGCAATCGCGATTCCCAGGGATGGCGGCCTTCGCTTTGAGTTCAGCCCGATGGGGCCTAACTATCGGTGAAGATTGCCTTCTGCGGATGCCCTTTGGCGAGCGGAGCCGGGGCGGTGGCGTCGCTGAAGTCCTTCGTCCACTGCCAGTTTCTAATCTCGGGCATATCTTCCAAATGTTCGCGGATATAGTCGTGGTGGCGCTGCAATTCCTGGTTGAAGAAGTTGATGGCGCCCTCGGCTTGCAGCCGGAGGCGAGGGATATGCTTCAGTGCATCGAGTGCCAGGTGGAAGCGGCTCATCTCGTTGAGGACAACCATGTCGAATGGAGTGGTGGTCGTTCCCTTGTCCATGTAGCCGTGCACATGGAAGCGGCCTTCGTTGGAGCGCCCGTGCACCAGGGTATGAATGAGCCAGCGATTGTTGTGGAAGGCGAAGATCACAGGCGCCTGTTCCGTGAAGAGCGCGTTGAACGACATTTCGTCCATGCCGTGCGTATGTTTGTCTGGAAACATCAGGGTCATCAAGTCAACAACGTTGACAACGCGCACCTTAATTTCCGGGACATGTTTCTGTAGCAGCCACGCAGCCGCGCAAGTCTCGATCGTTGGTACATCGCCAGCGCAGGCCAGCACAACATCCGGCTCCCCGCCGTTATCGTTGGTTGCGAACTTCCATGTGGATGCGCCACGAGAGCAATGCTCGAGAGCCTCATCCATGTTCAACCACTGGAGCTGCGGCTGTTTGCCGCAGGTTACGACATTCACGTAATTGCGGCTACGCAGGCAATGGTCGAAGACGCTAAGCAGGCAGTTGGAGTCAGGCGGATAGTAGACGCGGATCACTTCACTCCTGCGTGCCAACGCATTGTCCACGTACCCCGTCGCCTGGTGACTGAAGCCATTGTGGTCGTTGCGCCAAGCATGACTCGTAAGCAGAACATTAAGAGACGCGAGCGGTCTGCGCCAGGGATACTCGCGGCATTGCTCGAGCCACTTGGCATGTTGGGTGGTCATCGAATCGACCACCTGCGCGAAGGCTTCATACGACGACCACATGCCATGACGGCCGGTGAGCAGGTATCCCTCAAGCCATCCCTGGCAGAGGTGCTCGCTCAGCACTTCCATGACGCGGCCGTCTGGGCCGAGTTTATCGTCGATCGA
>JBEKCA010000234.1:0-2548 GCA_050015115.1 Occallatibacter sp. | reverse complement strand
CCCCAAATATTTCAGAATCTCGCGCGCCTCGGCGGGTACCATCTTCACGCCGTTCAGACTGATCATGCGCTTGATGGTTTGCTCCCAACCCTCGGGCGTGGTGCGGCGCCAGGAAATGCGCGACAGGCGCTGTTTGTCATCCGCTTTGTGGCAGGGCGAACAGGTCTTGCGCACCAGGTCGCTGGTGATGGGGATGCCCGCGTCAAGATCTTCTTTTTCTTTGTCGGAGAGTTCCTTGGGTGGTTCGTTAGGCGCGGGCGCAGGCGTTGGCTGCTGGGCTGCCAGCAACTTAAATAGCATTGCAGCCGCGAAGGCGCAGCGAGTTAGCAACCTCATGGCAAGTTTAAATATTATGTCACATTGAGGGCGATGGTTACCGCCATGCTGCTATAGTTCCAAAGAAGGAAGTGAAACGGAAAGACCTGCAGGTGCTTGCGGAAACCCGGCTGAGGGAAGCGCAAGTCTTATTTCAAAATCGCAAGTTCGATGGGGCGTACTATCTTGCCGGGTACGCCATTGAATTCGCAATCAAGGCCTGCGTCGCAAGGAAAACTCAGCGATTTGATTTTCCGGACAAAGGTCTTGCAACGCAAGTTTACACGCATGACCTAACGAAGCTATTAACGCCTGCCGGCTTGGCGCAAATCTTCGAGGAAGAGTTTCGGACCGACCCCGCGCTCGAGATTAGATGGGGCGTAGTGAAAGATTGGAGCGAGCAAAGTCGTTACGAAACCCACAGCCGCAAGGAAGCTTACGATATGATCGATGCAGTAGGACATCCTAAAGGCATCCTCGCATGTATCAGAAAGTACTGGTAGAAGGTTTAAAAGAGGACGGCAGGCTTCTCGTCGAGGCCTTGGAGCGCAATCGGTTTCCGATCACCGCGGCTGTGTGGTACGACTACCCTGAAGCACAATGGCGGCTTGTAGTCGTTTCTCCCGCCGTTGACTTGGTCGGTCCCATGGCCGCGTACAGCCGCGTTCAGCGCGCTCTGCGGTCTGTCGAACGCACCGAACTCACGCTCAGCGATATCTCGCTGCTAAGCCCACGCAGTCAGGAGTTCCAGAATCTTCGGTCGCTTGTTTCCGCACCGGGCCGGCATGGGTCCGGCCGCACGCGCGATGTCGTCCTTGAGGATGCCTACGTTTATAGGATGTAGCTGGGACCCGACACCATAGCATGGCCATACCTCGTATTGATAGTGTGCGTGCCCTGGTGCTTCAGCTATGTGGAGATGACCAAGAGCACAGGTATCACGAGATGGAGGGTCGCATTGTTAATAAGCTCGGGCTCACGGCGGATGACCTTGCTGAAAAACTATCCAATGGCAGAACCAAGAGTCTCCAGAATCGTGTCTACTGGAGCTTTCGAAGGCTGGAACGGGAAGGTAATCTAACCCGGGTCAGGCCGGGCGTCTACCGCATTGCCGCTGCAGGAAAATCCTTGCTCCAAACGGGCCCGGAAACGATCACCCTTGAAATGCTGGAAGAGCGCCCTGAATCGATCGAAGAGGCCCAGACTCCAGAGGAGCGAATAGAGGAATCCCACAAAGCCATTAACGAAGCGCTCGCGGACCAACTCCTCGACCAACTCAAAGCGGGGACGCCGGCGGCCTTTGAACAAGTAGTCGTGGACCTCCTGGTGGCCATGGGATACGGAGGCGCCAACCCTATGCCTGGCGCTGTCGTCGGACGGTCTGGCGATGGCGGCATCGACGGAATCATAAAGCAAGACAAGCTGGGCCTAGATAGTATATACGTCCAAGCAAAGCGGTGGGATGCCAGTGTCGGGAGGCCGGCCGTTCAAAGCTTTTCCGGTGCTCTTACGGGGCTGGGGGCAGCCAAAGGCGTAATGATCACTACATCAAGATTCACGGACGACGCAAAGGCATACGCCCAACACCTCCCTCACAAACTCATCCTCATCGACGGCGATGCGTTGGCAAGGCTCCTGATTGATCATCGAGTCGGCGTGACGACCACCAAGACTTATACTGTCAATCGCCTCGACAGCGATTACTTCGAAAATCTCTAAACCATCCAAACCCCGGAGGGCGCCTACTTCCCCCGGAATGCCGACGCGTCCACCGTCAGGCCCACACCGTCACGGCGCGCGATGTCGCGCTCCACGATTCGCGAGCGCGCTTCCATTGCCTTCGCCTCACGCTTGTGTCCGGTCGCGCGCAAAAACGCGGCATACCTCAACAACACGTCGCGGTATGTCGGATGCTCCGGCCCCAATCGCTGCTCAGCGATCTGAACAGCTCGGCGAAAATTTGCATCTGCGTCGGCAGGGGCGCCAGTCGAGGATTGCGTCCTCGCCAGGTTCACTAGCGGACGGATGAGAATCGGATGCTCGGGGCCAACTCCGGCTTCCTGCATTGCAATCGCTTCGCGGAACAGCCGGATCGCTTCGTCATTCCTTCCCTGGAACTGCCGCACTACGCCCAGGTCGCCGATCAAGGTCCCGATCTCTTGCTGCCAGCGCTCCGGCTGCTTTTCAAAAAACACCAGCGATTCCTGCAGCATCTGCTCCGCTTCCTGATAGT
>JBEKCA010000233.1:0-2643 GCA_050015115.1 Occallatibacter sp. | reverse complement strand
TTGATTCGGCGACACGGCCGATTTGCAAGGTTGATCACGTGCGCGTACTAGATGCCAAAACGGGTGCCGATTTAGACTACATCGACGTTCTCGACCGCATCGTGGATCACCTAGACAACAACCCGACGAAGTATCAGTTTGTAAATTTGAGCATCGGCCCAAGCATGCCTGCACAAGACGATGAAGTTACATACTGGACCGCAGCTCTGGATCAGCGATTTGCGCGCGGTAGCGTGCTTGCAACTGTCGCTGTCGGCAACGAAGGCTTGGCAGATTCTTCAGGCAAGCTCAATCGGATTCAACCACCATCGGATGGAGTGAATGTTCTCGCCATTGGGGCCTCGTCGAGTCAAGGGAATGGATGGGCGAGAGCGTCGTATAGTTGTGTCGGCCCGGGACGGAGTCCGGGATTCGTCAAACCCGATGGGGTAGTATTCGGAGGCTGCGACGATTCTCCGTTTGGAGTCCTTACAGCGCGAGGCGGGCTTTCACTTGACTTCGTCACGGGAACGAGCTTCGCATCGCCCTTAGCGCTTCGATCTGGGACAGCAGTAAAGGCTCAACTTGGAGATGAACTCTCCCCACTTGCAATTCGAGCTCTCCTTATTCATCGCGCTGATCCAGAAGGTCACCCACGATGCGAAGTCGGTTGGGGGCGCTTCGAGTCTGATCCTGTGCGCCTTATCACCTGTGAAGACGATGAAGCTCTCGTCATTTACCAAGGCGTTTTGCCTATCGGCGACCATCTACGTGCAAAGGTTCCAGTGCCTCAGCAGCAATTGGTAGGTGATGTCTTCCTCACAACGACATTGGTTATTGCACCTGAAGTTGACCCGGAGCACGCCAGTGCTTATACCCGTGCAGGTCTGGAGGTTATATTCCGTCCAGATGTGACGAAATACACGGTCTACAAGAACGGAAAACAGTCCAAGCATCCAACCGCCGACGGTTTCTTTTCTGCGGTTAACCTGTACCATTCGCCGGAATACGTGCTTCGCGCAGAAGATTTCAAGTGGGAGCCATGTCGGCGAAATACCAAAAAATATGATGCCTCGAAGCTCAATAACCCGTGTTTCGACATCTACTACCACAATCGAGAAAGTGCTGCGAAGGCACAATTGCCCGACCCAATTCCTTACGCGCTGATTATCAGCGTTAAAGCTCCAGAGATCAAAGATCTCTATAACCGAATTGTAAGAGCCTACTCTGGCGTTCTCATACCGATCAAGCCTCGACTTCGTATCGAGGTCAAATCGTAGACCAAAGTGTACGACGATACCACCCTGCATATATTGGGGAGACGGATCTGGCACCTTTGACCGTGGAATGAGAAAGCTACTACTAGCGGAACGAGGCTTAGGCCTCGTCCGCTCCGTCACTGGGATCGTCAGCGGCTTCGACCTTCGACAGACGCCGGATGCTCGAAGCGTGGATCTCGGCGATGGTGTACTTGACCTGCTGGCCCTTGACGGTTTCTTCGATTACGCGATACTTGATCTTCCCCTCCAGGCTGACGAGCTGGCCCTTCGAGAGCGTCTTGGCGAAGTTGGCGAGATTGCCCCAGGCGTAGACGCGGTGCCATTCGGTGCGAGTTTCGTACTCGCCCTGCTCGTTCTTCCAGCTCTCGCTGGTGGCCAGGCTGAGGACGGCGTAGTCCTTCTTGTTCTGCGCGGTTTTGGCTTCTGCATTCTTTCCGAGGCGGCCGATGAGGATGACTTTGTTGAACATGGTGTATTGCTCCTTTTTCTGAACATGGTGTATTGCTCCTTTTTCTGAAAGTTTGTCCGCTGGATGCGGTACATGCTTGCCCGGAGGGTGTGCCGTCGCGGCCCACTCCCAAGGCGAGTGGAAGAGATTTGTGGAAGGGGACCACCACAGCTTGCCTGGGGGAAGGAGTCCACACTGAAAGCTCGAATCTCTGCAAGGAGAGCGTGCGTCCGAAGGGCGTGGGTGTTCTGAGCGCGGCACGCTGAACGCAAACAGAAAGGCAAACTGAAGTGGAGCAAACCTGTTCAAGCTCCTCAATCTGCCGCTTGAATTGCAGAGGCAGCGCGATTGAATGAAGGGTGAGTCCGGAGACCCACCATAGCGAACTTCCGAGCGGAAGCATCGGGGTGAGTACCGGCACGTACATGGCGCTTACCGCTGTGCCCAGGATCGCGCCTTCGTCATCGTTCGGCGAATGTAGGCAGCGCGCCGGGAGGGGTTGGGATCGCTCGATAGGTAATTGGTGTCAAGGGCAGCTGCAATCGCATCGTCCGGCATCCTGAGCGAGATAGCGGCGACACAGAAGGCGATGTCGGCAGCGGCGGGGCGGTCGTGGAATTTGGCCGCGTTGCGGAACCGCTCAAGGAAGAGGCACGAATAGGCCGGTTGGCCGGATGCAGGTTCCGGCCGCGCCTGATGCTGTACGGCGCGGGATTCGCGTTCCTGCTCGTGAAGTTGGTAGAGCTTTGTCACCTCAAGGCGGAATCGCGCCGCCGCGCTGAACTCGACCCCGGAATTGGACCGTAAAAGAACGTAAGGATAAAGTCCGTTCGCCTTCCGGTACTTCGGCTTGCAGTTGGTGAATCCTGGCAGCCGGCCAAAGCGGCGCCAGTCTGCGGCATTCGGATCGGCTCCGTAACGACGGGCGAGAGTCTG
>JBEKCA010000232.1:0-3766 GCA_050015115.1 Occallatibacter sp. | reverse complement strand
GTTTCAAGAATCCTCCTCCCATTTCGGCATGACCCTGGTCTTCAGATACCACGTTTGAGGTATTCACCAGGGTTGGCCCCGACAACTCGCTTGAACGCCTTACTGAACGCAGCGTCGGACTCGTAACCGACCAACCGAGCAACGTCGATGAGCTTCTTGTCGCGCTGTTCGAGCAGATGGATCGCTTTCTGCATCCGCCATTCGGTTACGTATTCCAGCGGTGTCTGTCCGAGTAGCTCTTTGAAACGTGCTGCGAATGCAGAGCGAGACATGCCCGCCGATTCGGCCAGGGATTCGACCGTCCACGGTGCATTCACTTTTTCGTGAATGGCACTCAGGGCGGTGCCCAACTGAGGATCGAAGACTGCGCGGAGCCATCCCTTGCTGCGAGACGCTTCCGACGCGATATGCGCCCGCAACAACTGGATCACCAGTACCTCGGCTAGCCGAGTCGCGACAACTTCAGATCCGGGCGCCTGTTCTGCCATCTCTGACGCCAGCGCCTGCGTTGTGCTGTGAAGAACCAGCGTCCGTGCCTGATCGGCCTTCATCAGAATGAAGGTCGGCAATAACTGAGTGATTGGCTTCAAGCTGGCCTCATCGAAACTCAACGCCCCGCAAACAATAGTGGTGGGTGCGCCGCCGCCGCCACAAAGAGCGACATTGCCGTTAGCCCTGGCCCCAATCTCGCGAAAGGTCCACTTCAAACGCGTTCGCGGGCTGTCGCGCAGAACAATCGAAGTCCCCCGCGCCAGCAAGAAGCAATCACCACCGGTGAGCGGAATCGGTTCCTCGGCCTCGCTCGCAATTGGCATCCTCCAGTCCTGGGATTGCGAGGTCTTTGTCGTGACTCGCGGTGAGTTGCACCGTAAAGCCGCTGAGTCGCTCGGCGCGACCTGGGTCGGCAACGAAGATGCGAAGCCCCCTGCTCGATCGCGCAATAACCTTCGCTCCCAGCGGAAAGGTCGTTGTCAGCGCTCTCGCTGCCCTTCGCAAAGGTGGAGTGGTGGCAATCAACGCCGTTCATCTGGATCAGATGCCTGCCTTCGACTATGACAAGCAGCTCTGGGGCGAGCGCCAGATTCGTAGCGTGGCAAACATGACGCGGCAAGATGCGCGCGATTTCATTTCCCTGGCTCATCATTTGAATTTCCATCCGCGTGTCGCCACGTTCTCGCTGGAGCACGCGAACAAGGCGCTCGAGGCAGTGAAACATGAAACCGAAGATGGATCGGCAGTGATTGTTCTTTGAGTCGCCTTCTGGATCAGCTACAAGAATGCCAATTGCTCCGTTTGCCAGCTCGAAACTGGGTCCGTCCCTCACGGGCGGAGGGCCATCCGGAAGTGCAGCAAGCAGTTGGCGGTTCGCAGACCAAGAATACCGATCAAGGCTGGCTGCGGAATTGCACGCGGAGTGTCACGCGGAGTGTCACTCGGGACTGATTCGACATTTGCGCATTTAGCAGAGCAAAAGGCCGAAAAGTGGTCGTAATTGACCAGGTAACCTCGATGTTTTCATGGATAATTGAGCGCACCGCCGAGGAATGGAAATTTGCGAACACTAAGCCGCGGCGAAGCCGCTCTCGGGGGCCAGGGGGTCGAGCGGGAATAGGAGCCGAGCTTGCGCGGGACAAAGTGACTCGCTTTCCGCCCAAATATGCAGAATCTGGATGAAATGCAGCATTGCGCTTTATCCCTTTCTGGACCGAGGAGCTTAAGACATGGAGCTTAAGACATGGAGAAGGCGGCTGAGAAAATCACCAATTGGGGGATTCAGTGCAGGACATGCAATGAAACCATCGTACTTGGAACAAAGCTTGACCCACGCTATGGGGACTTCTTCTCGTTCCTGAAACCATGGTCCTTCCTCTGCGTTCATGGCCATACTCACAACTACGATTCCGACGACGTATTCTTCTTCCAATCGTCCGCAGAAATGCCAGTAACAGAAGCCGGCATACAGAAGAATCGCGCAAACTATGAGTTGTTCGGTTTAGCATAATGAACCGTTGGATCTGAGCCGCCATCATCATCCGCACCAACGGTGCCTCGTCGGCTTTCAAAGCTTTTGCTGAATGCCAAGCGTCGGCATCTTGCGGGATTTTCAATTTGAGACATGGAGTCGACGCGTACGGTTCCCCTGAGTTAGTTTGCAGGTCCTTGGCTTGGGAGTAGAGAACCAATTCGTGTGATCTTGAGGGCTCCCACGCGGGCCTCTCCTGAAGTTGGCGGCAAGAGTGTGGTGAGCATCTTGATCGTGGTGCTCTTGCCTGCGCCGTTCGAGCCAAGCAATCCAAAGACCTCACCGGCATTGGCAGCCAACGTCAAAGAGTCGACCGCCGTGAACGCGCCGAAGCGGCGGGTGAGACTATCAATCGCAACAACTGGGCTTATCACGGTTGGATTGTAAATAGCCTTCGTATCCCAAGACGGGTCACTATTGCACACAATATGTACGGACACCTATTGGACTTGGGAATTCGAACGGAATATTGGTATCGAGCCAAAACGGGTCCAGCAAGCTGGACCCGCATTTGCGAATTCGCTACGCTGCTAGCAGCTTCTCCGCCTCAATACCCAACTGATGGCCGCTCCAGTTGCGATGCCGATTGCAGTTGCCGCCACAACCGTTTCAATCGGGTTTCGTTGAATTCGCTTCTTTGTGTCAGCGTAAAACTCCGCGGCAATATCACCGCCATGTTTTGCAGCTCGCCGCGCCGCGATAACACCATCTTCCAGTGCATCCCCAACAGCTGAGGCAGCGCGTGAAGCTTTGCGTGCGGTTTCGTCGATCTGATCGCTCATTTGCTCCGATACGGTATGCTCCATTGTGTTGTATGGTCACAATGGACCGTTGAGACTGCTTCGCACACTTTTCATGTGATCGTTCCTGCTCAGACGCTGGGGATCAGGCTCTTTATCGTGAAGATTTGATGGGTATTCAAAGGCCCAAGATCGAAAGGAATGCAGATGACAGGATTCAAGCTTGTTGCCCTGGCAGCTTTTGCTGGTTGCGCCATCATGGCAACCGCTCCAAAAGCAGCGGCTCAAATCGGTATCGAGATCGGGGTCGCTCCCGAGTGTCCTTACGGATACTATGACGCCGCACCGTATGACTGTGCACCGTATGGCTACTATGGGCCGGAGTGGTTTACGGGCGGCATCTTCATCGGCACTGGCCCGTGGTTTCATGGCCCGGAAAACTTCCGCGGCCACGTGAATAACCGCTTTCATCCCGAACATGGCTATAACGGCCCACGGCCGGCACGTGGCGAGAAACCCGAGCCCACAAAACGTCTCGACAAAGTTGATCACTTCAAAGGAAATGAAGTTCGCGATGGGCATGGCCACGTAGCCGGAGGCAAGCGCTAAGAACTCGTTTGCAAGTGGTCCAATCGCAATAGAAGCATAGTTCGAGTAGCAACCCGATACCGGCTATGCAACTGCGAATGCACAAGAGGCGCCACGCCGAGTCAAGTGTTGATCGGTGTGGCGTAAATCTTTCCCGGCATTCTGTCGCTGGCCGCAAGTGGTTTTGCTACGAGTGAGCCATCGGCTTGCAGATCGGGTGCGTATCCGTACTAGAGTATTCGGAGTAAGGTCAGGCGATGATAACTTCTATGGTTAGTCGCACGCGTATATACAGAGCAGGCTTATGGGATTTCTTCCTTTCCGCTTTAAGGTGCTTCGTATTGAGGCATTGCTTCCGCTTGGTCGCGAAAGGAAGAGACGGCTCGGAGACAAATGCATCCGTTCGCACTCCGGG
>JBEKCA010000231.1:0-4644 GCA_050015115.1 Occallatibacter sp. | reverse complement strand
GCGGGAAGCGACGCGGAACTCGAAAGCGGGCAACTCGTACTAACCATCGAGTGTGGCGGATCGGGCTATTTCAAGATCGGACCGGCACTCGATGCACTGGAAGAGGAGGCCGAAGGGCTGGGTGCGGCCTTCTATTGGGCGCTGACCCTGGCACTCTATCGCGTGATGCGGATCTACAACCACGACGATGCGCTCATGTACGAAGAGCGGATGCGCGACTATGCCGCCGAAGACGACGAAGAGAACCGCGGCCAGTATGAGTTCCCCGAGGTCGAAAAGGCATTGCCGGAGTGCATCCGAAAAACACTGAAGCGCGAATGCCCTGATTGGAGACGGCGCGACCGCGATCTGCTGCGCAGCTTTCGCAACGGCAAATTCAGTTCGTGGCTCGAGAGATTGCGGCGCATTCAGCGACTCTCGCGGCTTCCGCTCAAGCAGTCGCGGGAGTACCATGAACTCGGCTACTACGACGATCCTCCCTTGCCGTCTTTGCTTGTCGCTTTCAAAGAGCATGACGCCATCACCGCCTGCTTCGACGAAGAGGGCCAGTACATGATGGAAGGCACTACAGAGCCGACCCTGTGCGTTGTCTTCTCGCCGCGTCAGCCGGGGCAGGTTCGGCACGCTATTCGGATCGTGGATCGATTTATTACGCTCAATTGTGAACTCTTCGAGTTGATTGAGGAGGTTCAACGGTGGGAGAAAGGCTATGCAAGCACATCTGTCAATCGGGGAGAACCATCGCTTCGAGCTGCATGAGGCCCTGCTGATTTATCGCGATCGTCAGAGCAGCTTCATTACACGCCACGACGTGACAGCCCGCAAGGACGCGCCGCCCACACTCGGTCCGGCGCAGCCGCTCACTGTGGCATTTGTCGAGGCCCTGATGCGATCTCTCAGCGGCAGTGTTCAGGCCGAGGTGCTGCCGGCGAACATTCTGGCCAAGGCGGACCGCATGATCGTCTGGTGGACTCCGGCGCGACGACGCCAGATGTTCTACGAGAACTCCGAAGGCAACGCCAAAGAGTTGAATGGCGGCATCTTCCCGCAACCTCCCCTGGTGTGGCGCGTCTCGCATGGAGGACTCAACATTCGCGCGCTCACTGAGAACAAGCGACCGGATGCTTCAACGAAACTCGCCGTCGCGCCATTTTGGAATCTCTCGGACGATGGGCGCGTATGCACCGGCACCATGCGGCGCCCGGACAGCGCATCTGTTGCTGCAATTCCAGCTTGGGAGAGCGGCTTCTACGAGAGCGCCTTCACGCACGCCAACGTTGGCCGCCTCACGCGCCATGAGGGCGGATTCGATGGGCTGTGGAGTGGCCTGACTGGGAAGCGCCTGAAGTTTCCACTCGAAACGCTGATCGCCCTTCCGCAAACGCTTGCGCAGTTCGTGCGCGGAGAGAGAGGCTGATATGCGCATCGAGCACGCGCTTCCAAGCGATCTGTTGGGCCGGAAGCCGGTGCGCGTCCTGGTCGTCGGCGCGGGCGGAACCGGCAGCGCCATCGTCATGGGACTGCCCTATCTCGATCAGGCGATGCGAGTATGGGGACGATCGGCCGGGCTTGAAGTGGTCATGATGGATGGCGATGCGGTTTCCGAGACGAACTGCGTACGCCAGCCATTCTCGGCCTCCGATATTGGGCAGAACAAGGCAACTGTCCTCATCAATCGCATCAACCTGTTTTGGGGAACAAGCTGGCGGGCCGAGCCGACTTACTTTGATGAGCAAACCTTCGACCGGATCAATGACCGGTCCATCGATCTACTGATTGGCTGCGTGGACACCAGAGCGGCGCGAAGCATCATTGCGCGCGCACTGACCAAGGGCAGAAATAGCACCGCCTATTGGCTCGATCTCGGTAACAACGCGGCCAGTGGCCAGTTCGTTCTCGGCCAGCCATTGAATGCTCGCAATCGCAGGAAGGCCACACGGCTGCGAACGGTGAGCGAATTGTATCCCGAAATCATCGACGCCGAGGCCGGAGAAGACCCGCTGCCCAGCTGCTCTGCTGTCGAGGCGCTCGACCGGCAGGAACCTTTCATCAATCAGACTCTGGCGGCGAGTGCGCTGGCGATGCTGGCGCGGCTCTTCCGCTACGGAAAGCTCACGCACCACGGCGGCTTCTTCAATGCACAAAATGGGTTTATGAGTACTTTGGAGAAAACCATGTTCAAAGAACTTCTACCAGTCCTGCGCGACCGCGCGGTATTGCTGACGGTCACGCTTGTCGATGCAGACCAGATTCGCGTGAATATTGTGCCGAAGAAGCTCAAAGACGGTGACAATGACGCTCTCACCATCCCACTTAGCGTCACCGGCACTGCCGAAGACCTCGATGCTGAGTTATCCACGACCATTGTCGGCTTCGTCGGCTCCCATCTCCAGATGAAGAACACTCTGGAGAAGGCCAAGGCCGAGATGGATGCGGCATCCAAGGCTGCTCAGGCCGAGGCGCGGGCGAAGTCGAAGACTGCGACAAGGTCAGTGCCGGCAAAGACGGAAGTCTTACAGAATGCTCCAGCGGCCAAGCCTGCCGAGCCAGCGAAACCCGCACCGCAGAAGTCGGCCAGCCTCTTCGATATGCCGCCGGCACCCGCTACCACTTCCACCGCCGCGCCAGCCGAACCGGAAGATGACCCAGGATTTGCTGAACTCGACGACGATGAGCCATTGGAAGAGCCCGAAGAACTGGATGACGCGGCCTGACGGCAACAATTCCTCTCTTCAAGAGGGAATCGAATAGCAAGCCACACGTCCGAAATCTGTGGGGAAATGCCGATAGCGTTCCTATTGAGCGCTATGGGCTGTTCTCGGCATCTGACGCCGTACCCCCCGGGATCCGGCAAGCAGCAGCCAACCTTCCGGGCGTGGCCGCGCCACACTAGAGTATGACCGTCTCGCCGACGCGCCAGATCTATGAATGTAGCTCCAGGTCGTCAATTTCATCGAACACTGTGTCGGTACCCCGTTGGCTGAGCGGCCCGCGTTTTCGCCGCTGGGTATCGAGATGGTCTCGGACCCTGCGTGCGATCACTCGTTCAGGCAGGCCGACAAGAGACAAGCGGAATTGCTTGGCTTCGTCAAGCAATTCTGGTGTCAGAAATGCCACGAGCCTTGGCCGTACCGCCAGTGGAAGTTGCTGGATTTCTTGCTTCGGTACCTTGCCTCGAACTGGGCCGAGCGACAAATACTGTGAGAGAAAGTCGATGCTCAATACGGGGGAATTTGGCGGAACGAAGCCCTGCTGGCGCAATTTCTCCTCAATCCTGAAAGCAAAACTGTCAAAGGTTAGCCACCAGCATTTGTATCCGAGCGGCGACGCGGCTTCTGTCTTCCGCCTCTGAATCACGCCAAGATAGCTTTCGGTGTCATGCTTGGCAAGCCTAAGGACGGTCAACGGGTCGAGCTCCCGAGCATGCTGGAGTTGGTTCTTTCGGCTACGTCGCATCTCATGCAACTCCAGCCAAATTGAGTCGAGTGTACCACGCAGGTAGGGGTCCGCACCCTCGACTTCCTCTGTAAGATCCTGAGTCTTTATCCCGAACCGCTCCTCGATGTATGCGCTGAGGTCTTCGATCGGGCGAGCGTCGCCCATAAACGTCTCGACCCATTTCGAGAACTCGTTTGAATCTCTACCGCTCCTCACATAAACCTCGAAGATGAACGGGATGCCTCCCTCCCACCTAGATGCTGGCATGCGGTCGCACGTAAGCGCTCGATTTAGGTGAGACGCAAGTTCCTCGAGAACGCCCGTCGTTGTGTAAAGCTCAATCCCGGCTTGGCGAGTCATCGCCAGTATCTGCTGAATGCGTCCCTTGGCGTCGTCTAGCAGATCTTCAGAGAGCATCGGTAGAATAATTGTCGTGTCAAGCCAGATCTCTCCATGGGAAAAGATCTTTTGCATTGCATCCTGAACGTCGGGCGTCATGCTTAGAAAAGCCATTAATGTATACGCATCCGCGAGGCCCTTAAGGTGTTTATAGACCGGTGCGCTTGTATTATTCAGGATACTTACGACGCATTCTGCGAGTACATCCGGATTGCCCTCCCAATCACCTTTCTTCGGGGGAAGCGACGAGATGTCGTCAATGACAATTTGGTTTAAGTGGTCCAAAGCAATGTCGGAGACTTTTCCATTTACAACCGCACACGCGAAAGTTTCAGCGCGAGCGTAGAGGCATTTCTCAAGTATTCTTCTAACGCGTGCCGACACTTGTTCGACATCCGGATCGGAAACTGTCCCTCCAGAAAGAACAGTGCGCGCAGTGTCGCTGATTTCCTGTTCCAGTGAATGTTCGTCTAGTTCGCAGAGAGCGAGATGTTCACGGACTCGCTTAGACTCGTCGAATGAGAGGCAAACAGTGTCGTCCTTCGAATGAACGCGCACAATTTGGCGTTTCACAAGCCTCGCTAATGCGGTCGTGGCAAGCTCTTCTACTCGCCCCGACGAATGCCCAGAGAGAACCTGTGTCACCGCGCTAAGTAGGTCAGCTCGCCGATAACGATGTTCGGAGTCGGTATTCACAAGAATTGAGCGGACTACGGCCTCAAATGAAAGCTTTGTTAGGCCCTTCTCCCCCGTGTCATCTTTCAACTGCAGCATTAGGAAGGTAAGCGCCGCTCGTGTCTCAAACGG
>JBEKCA010000230.1:0-2572 GCA_050015115.1 Occallatibacter sp. | reverse complement strand
TTTCTCGATGTACTGCTCAGCTTCGCGATGATTCGCGCCGTGGCCGCCGCATTCATCTTCGTGTGGGCCGGTTTCCTGAATACCTTCATTCAGCAAACCTTCAACGGAACCTACTCGATGGAGATGTGGCTGGCGAATCTGATTCCCTGCACGATGGTCTACCTCGCATTCATCATCAACATGCTCTTCATCCCGAGCATGACGCAGGCGATCTTCGGCGGCACAGCAGGCTTGGCCGACAGCGTTTCCAAGGTTGGCGGCGCGGTTGCCTCCATTGCCATGATGGCCGGTTGAGGAGGGCGTGATGTGGACCTTTCTCTTCAGCTTTCTGCTCTTTCGCCGGCTCAGGCTTTCCAAGCCGTTCCGATACCTGCTTACGGTGCTCTTGATCGGCCTACTCATCGTGATCCTGATCTACACCGTGGGCCTGTTTCTCATGCTTGAAGAAAGGATAAGTGCCTCCCATGCCGCAACCGTCTAATTCATCGCTTACGCCCGCCGAATCGCTGCTCGTTGACCACATCGGTAACGAGGTCTATGCGTCGCACTATGCCGAGCGGAAAGCCTATCGGCTCATCCTCGCCTGTGGCACGGTCATGCTGCTCGCTTCGCTCGGCATGAACCTGATGCTGGCGCGCCGTCCGGTTGCGAATCGTTACATTCGAATCGACGAGATGGGCCGCGCCCAGGCGATCCAGTACAGCGATCTCAACTACTCGCCCCGCGAGGGCGAAGTCCGCACCTATCTGACCGATTGGGCGAACTACCGCTACACAGTCAATCGGGACGTAATCGCGAAGAAATACCCGCTCAACTACTACTTTCTTTCGCAAGCATTGGCGTCGCGCCTGATGGGTGAGGACAACGCTAATCATCTTGTCTCTCAGGTTACGGCGGGGCAGATCGAATCAAGCGATGTGCAGGTTCAGAACGTGACCATTACAACCATGTCGGAGGAAATGCTCCAGGGTGCGCGAATCGCCCGTGGAACGGCACTGATGGCGGTTGATCGCTTTTACTCGGCTGAGAATTCCCACGAGCCGCGCACGGAGCATTGGCTACTCAGCATCACCTACTACTTGAACCCAAAACAGGTCAGCGATCAGGCCCGCGTCTATCCGCAGTACGAGTTCATCAATCCGCTGGGATTGACCATCACCGAGTTCCACGAAAACCGCGTCTCTGTCGATGTGCACAATCCAGACGCAACCGCAGGAGCCACGCGATGAGTTTCGACCTGATACTGCCGTTCTTTCCCGAAGAGTTGCGCGAGCTGCTGCTCGATCCATCGATCTCCGATCTGATGATCAATGGGACGAGCGGAGTTTTTGCGGACCGCAACGGCGTCGTTGAGCAGATTCGACTCACACAGCCATTCACGAATGAACGCTTGCAGGCCGCCATCGAGCGCGTTGCCCGCATTCTCGGGCAGGACTTGACGACGCAGAATCCGATCCTCAATACGCGCTTGCCCGATGGCTCGCGCGTGGCCGTTGTCGGCTCGCCTTCGTCGATCAACGGCCCGACCTTTACCGTGCGCAAATTCAACCGCTGGTTTACCTCGGATGAACTGGTCAAAGCTGGCAGCTTGCCTGCTCACGTTCGGAACGCAGTTGTGCGGCTGATTGAAGATCGGAAGAACGGCATCATTGCCGGCGGAACTGGCTCGGGAAAAACCACGCTGATGAAGGCGCTGCTCGATCATGTTCCGCTCCGTGAGCGGCTGATCGTGATCGAGCAACCAGCCGAGTTGAAGATTGCCCATCCCAATGCCGTTCGGTGGGAGGCTGTCGCCGAGATTCCCGGCCAAGTGGCCGTGAATCCGAGCCAGTTGGTTGCCGCCGCTTTGCGGCATCGGCCCGACCGCATCATCATGGGCGAAATCCGCGACGAATGCGGCTACGACCTGTTGCAGGCCATGAACACTGGCCACGGCGGAACGCTTTCAACATTGCACGCAGATTCCGCCCTTGATGCGCTCGACAGGCTGGCGGATATGGCGCTCAGCGCCCGCACCAATCTCGACCAGCAATTCATCCGGTCACAGACCGGAAAGGCAGTGGATTTTGTTCTCTACTGCGAACGCGATTCCACGGGCCGGCGCAGAGTGCGCGAGCTTATCACCGTGAGTGGATACAGCCATGCGGACCAGTGCTTCGTGACGGAGGAAATCTACCAGGCTTCCTCCACGGCGGCGGCATGACATCAAGCGCGGACTGCACGGATGGAAACGCGAATCGGAGGCACGGCGATGCAAAGCCTTCTTGGACACGATGAAGCAAACGGAATCACGCCCTCGTTATGCGCTCTTGAGCGTGACCACGCCGAGTGGAAGACATGCGATGCCAGGTGCGAAATGCGGCTCTTTGTCCCGAGGTCTGACGGCGAGAAGGTTGATCTGGTTTGCCGGGGAATGGCATCGCCAGGAAGCGGGAGCAGCGTTGTTCTTCAGTGTGTCTCCCAGTTCCATTCCTCACTAGCTCGGTCACTGCTTCGGGGCCTTTGCGACGCCCTGCGGCACTGCGCCGTTCTGCTTTCCGGACTCCTCTCCCAGAGCAAGTCTGGGCCCCTG
>JBEKCA010000229.1:0-3814 GCA_050015115.1 Occallatibacter sp. | reverse complement strand
TCAGGTTCTGGTTGACGCACTCATCATGCATCTTCAAAAGAAAGGTATCCTGCAATGATCCATCTGACGGAAAGCATTATTCATCGTTCTGACAGTTACAAGTACAGCCACCATAAGTTGCTTCCCCCTGGAACTGAGACCATCTATTCCTATCTGGAATCGCGTGGCGGCAAGTTCAAAGATGTAGTCTTTTTTGGCCTGCAATACATCTTGGAACAGTATTTCAGTGGCGTTGTTGTCACTGCCGCCGATGTTGAAGAAGCTAGGAAAGACGTGACAGCCCACCTGGGCCCGGGCGTCTTCAACTACGACGAATGGATGCGGATCGTCAATGTTCATGGGGGGAAACTTCCCCTGCGCATTATGGCCGTGCCAGAGGGGACGGTACTCGGCCCGTCACAGGTATTGTTAACAGTTGAGAATACCGATCCGGCGCTGCCCTGGCTGACGAACTTTGCCGAAACCCTTCTGATGCAAGTCTGGTATCCAATTACGGTTGCGTCGCAGCAATATGCCAAGCGCAAGATGATGCTGGGCTTTCTCGAAAAGACAGGAACGCCGGAGTCCATCGATTTCAAGTGGCACGATTTCGGTTATCGCGGATCGACCTCTCAGGAATCCGCAGCTATCGGCGGTGCGGCGCACTTGCTGAGTTTCAAAGGCACGGATACATTCATCGCGCTTCAGCTCATCAAGAAGTTCTACGGGGGCGAGAATGCAGGCTTCAGCATTCCGGCCAGTGAGCACTCCACCATTACCAGTTGGAGTCGCGAACACGAGAGCGACGCCTACAGCAATATGCTGCAACAGTATCCGACCGGCATCATTGCCTGCGTCTCTGATTCGTATGACATTGAGAAAGCCTGTCGCGAGTTGTGGGGCGACAAATTGAAGATTGAGGTTCTTGGTCGCGATGGCACGCTGGTTGTCCGTCCAGATTCCGGCGATCCAGCACCAGTGATTCTGCGCATCCTGAGTATTCTCGGCGAGGCCTTCGGCACCACGACCAATGCCAAGGGATACACCGTTTTGCATCCCAAGGTCCGCGTCATTCAGGGGGACGGCATCAACTATGAATCAGCTTATGAGATTCTGACGGCATTGGAGCGGCGCGGCTGGTCGATCGACAATCTGGCACTCGGTGAAGGCAGCGGCGCACTACAAATGGTGAACCGCGACACGCTCAAGATGGCCATCAAATGCTCGGCAGTCAAGATTAACGGCCAATGGTCCGATGTCTACAAGGATCCGGCAACCGATCCTGGCAAGACCTCGAAGCGTGGGCGTCTGGCTCTGGTTCATTACAACGGCCAGTTTCACACCATCCAGAAGGATCAGGCATGGGACAACGACCTGCTTCGTCTGGTCTGGGAGAACGGCGCGTTGATTGAGCGCGATAACTGGACTGCTATTCGCAGTCGCGTACTGCAGAATGAAGTCGTCAATGCGTAGGGTAATACGGGGGCAGACGATGCCGTTGGCGTTTGTCTTGCCCCCGCCAGAATTGTTAAGAGAAGGAAATCGCAGAATCATGGACACTGTAACCCTCTACCGACCAGTTGGGAGTGCCGAACTTGCGTTGATACGCGATAGCGGTTGGAGTGCCTTCCCGCGCCGCTTGCCCGAGCAACCAATCTTCTACCCTGTGCTCGAAGAAGAATATGCCATCCAGATTGCCCGCGATTGGAACACGCGAGATGGCGGCACCGGCTATGTGCTGCGATTCCAGATTCAAGCTGAGTATATTGCGCAATTTCCAGTCCAGATAGCAGGTTCTCGCATCCATCGCGAATACTGGATCCCCGCTGAAGAACTTGCGGAGTTCAACCGTCACATCGTTGGCCAGATCGAAATCATCAGCGAGTTTCACAGCATCTGCCCGTAGTTACGCCCTTGCAAAGGGCTACCGATTACCCTCCCTTGTAATTGAGTATCGGCCGAAGCGTGCGCGTCACTTTTACGAGTTCGTGCTGCGCTCGTAACACGGCGCGGATGTCTTTGTATGCCGACGGCGCTTCGTCACGCAGAACCGACGACAGGCGGCAGTCGAACCAGATGCCCTTCATCTGCCGCCGCAGTTCCAGTTCGCTGATCTTGCTGCGCGCCGCGGAGCGACTGAGGGCGCGGCCCGCGCCGTGGGCGCTCGAACAAAGCGCCTCCTCGCAGCCACGGCCCTCAACGTGAAAGCTGACCGTTCCCATTGAGCCGGGCAGAACTCCGGGTTCGCCAACTTGCGCCGACATGGCGCCTTTACGGTGAACCCAGAGTTTGCGTCCGCAGTGCTCTTCGAGCGCGACATGATTGTGGTCGGTTGTAATGAGCGTCGCCCAACAGGCCTTGGCACTCAGCGTTTGGTTTAGAATCACTTCTGTTTCGATGGCTATTGCCCTGCGCGAGGCGGCGGCATAGCGGCGCGCCCAGGCCGCATCGTGCTCCGACTGCGCGTCGAGCGCGCGGAACCGGCCTTCGATTCGTTGCGCACGCGTCAGGTGGTGATCGCGAATCGCCTGCCCCAACGCCCGCGATCCGCTGTGAATCATCAACCAGAGCCGATCAACTTCATCCGCCTGAATCTCCAGAAAGTGATTGCCGCTGCCGAGAGTAGCAAACTCCAATGCGCCTTCCTTCCGGCGAATCGATTCGAGACTTGCATGACTCAATGGTTCACTTGCCAGTTCCTCGGGTTGATCAATAAGCGCATTGCGATTGCGCCGCCGAGCCGGAACCGCGCGGCTCAACTCAGCCAAAAACTGACCAGCAACTTTCGGATCGCGCAGTGCAGCGGCATCCGCATCGAGCGCCACGGCCAACATGCCGCAGCCGATGTCTCCGCCAACGGCCTGCGGATAAATGAGGTGCGAAGTTGCAACCGCAACTCCGATGCAGACGTCACTGGCCAGATGCACATCCGGCATCACGGCAATCTGTTCCACGTCCGGAGCGCGGCGGAGGCGTTCCAAAGCCTCCGCTACGTTACGATCCAATGGTGCAGCGAGCCAACTTTTAACAGGAGGCAAAGACAGATCACTCATCGTCACCTCCGCTCAGAAATGCCGGAACAAATGCCAGCTCCGGCGCGCGCTTTCGTGCAATCGCCATAGCTACTTCTGACCGAAACCGTGGCGTTTCGCTGCGAAGTGCGCTCATCACATCGGCTATTGCGTAGCCGTCGCTGACGACAACGTGCGCGAGCAGATGCCCGCAATCCGGAGCCGGTGAGACCTCTTCCACGAACAGATCGCAGCCTTCCAGACTGCAATCCGCCAGTGCGAGGTTCAACGCGCGCTGCACCTGCCGGCAGAACTGCTGGGTTTTCCGCTGCGCTTTGCGGTCGGCAGACTGCCTGCCGGATTTGTCATCACATAAAGCCTCTGCGAAGTCCGGATCGACGAACTCCGCCTCACGAAATCGACGATTTTGTCGTTTCAATGCAAAACTCCCCTTGGCGCGCAGTAATGCGCGCAAACCTGCGGGCACACGTATGCGCCTCGCGGTTTCATCTCAATGTTGAGAAGGGAGCCAGCCCGGCCGGCTGGATTAGACGGCGACGAGCAGGCTCGACGGGAGCGAATTGTTTGCAATCGGGGACATAATCTCCTCCATCGTTTCGTCGAGTCTCGGAACAAAAAGCGCTTGGGATGCGCTCTATCCTCTTCATATTATGGCAATCAATCGAGTTTCATGCAAACAGGACTCTCTTCCAACACAAGGTGAGCCTGAAGGCGGTCTTTGATTCCAACACAAGATGAGCCTGAAGGGGCGGTCATGCTGGGTAGTGAACATCCGCATGGTTCGAGCAGAAGAGTTGAGTTTG
>JBEKCA010000228.1:0-2627 GCA_050015115.1 Occallatibacter sp. | reverse complement strand
TAGAGAACAAAATCCACTGCCTTTCCGGTCTGTGACCGGATGAATTGCTGGTCGAGATTGGTTCGGGCGCTGAGCGCCATATCCGCCAACCGGTCCAGTGCATCGAGGGCGGAATCCGCGTGCAAAGTTGAGAGTGTTCCGCCGTGGCCGGTGTTCATGGCCTGCAACAGGTCATAGCCGCATTCGTCGCGGATTTCGCCCATGATGATGCGGTCTGGGCGATGCCGGAGAGCGGCGGCTACAAGCTGGCTCGGCGTTACTGCAACCTGGCCAGGAATCTCTGCCACTGCCTCCCAGCGAACTGCATTTGGATGGGCAACCTTTAATTCGGCTGGCTGCTCGATCACGATCAGCCGCTCACGGAGCGGAACATGATCGAGCAGGGCCTTCATCAGAGTGGTCTTTCCAGAGCCGGTGCCACCGGCAATAATTCCGTTATTCCGCCTCTCGATGAGTTGCACAACCGCATCCCTGACATTGGCGGGCAAGCTGCCTGCTGAGACCAGCTCATCGGAGGTGAACCAGCGGTTGAATTTGCGTACCGTGAATGTTGGTCCGTTGATTGAAGAAGGCGAGCCAACAACGGCCACGCGCGAGCCGTCCGGCAAGCGCGTGTTGAGGATCGGATTCTGCGTCGTCAGATCCTGTCCAAGGATGCGCGCGACGCGCTCAATGGCAGCCTGCAATCGTTCGTTCGTGAACGGCTGTGTGAGTCTGATTTGCTCCACGACACCATTGCGGTCGGCAAAGACGCCGTTCGTTCCATTGATCATCAGATCGGAGATCGACGGATCAAGCAGCAGTTCGCGCAACTCCTCGGGAAAGAACGGCATAATCAGGTCGAAGCTCATCCAAATACCTCCTGATTCATGTTTTCTGTGACACCTGACAATATGAGCTTGACATCATATGATGTACAGCGCATACTGCTCACATGGCCTACGAAATCCGCGCGACGCCGGAGTTTCGTGATTGGATGCAGAGTCTCTCTCGGGAAGAGCGGGAATCGTTCGACGTAGCCGTACATCTTCTCCGGGAAAAGGGGCCGGTTCTCGCTCGGCCTTATGTCGATACTGTCAAGGGATCGGCATTTCCCAACATGAAGGAACTGCGCACCGCGCACGACAAGCATTTGGCGCTGCGCGCGTTCTTCGCATTCGATCCCAAGCGTGCCGCTATTCTGCTCATTGGCGGCGACAAACATGGACGGCGCGGCTTTTACGAGAAGCTCGTCAAGAAAGCGGATGAACTTTACCGCCTGCACCTGCGCTCGCTGAAGCAATGAGTGCAAATTGTCTCCCGTACCGAGCAGGCAAGAAAGGACACTATGGCAAGCAGAACCCTCTCTTACGACAGCATCGCCGGCGAACTGATGACCAAGGCCAGTCGCGCTCGCGCCAAGAAGCGCGCCAACGCCATTCTTGAACGCATGACGCTCGATGAATTGCGCAAAGATCGCAAGATGACCCAGGGACGACTTGCGCTCGCGATGAAGATCGAACAGAGCGAAGTATCGCGGCTTGAAAAGCGCGCCGAAGTCAAACTCGGAACGCTGCGGAATTACGTCAGCGCCCTTGGCGGACACATCGAAATTCGCGCTGTCTTTCCTGACAAAAACATTGAACTTGCGCTCACCGAATAGCGCACCCCTGAAAGACTGGTTCAAGGCACATCTACGTCGCTGACGTGGCTCGGTTGTAACAGGAACTCTCATCGCGTAGCTCCCGCCGTTGCGTCTGGACTATGCACATCGACAGAGACACGGTTTTCGTGGAATTCGGTGATGGTCAATCCCAGCGGATTGATGAACTCGTATTGCGGATAAACGCGGGACTGATCGCTGACCTGCTTCGGGTTCAGGTAGTAGGTGATGCTGAGTAGCCAATGCTCCGTGCGCGGCTCGTGCGAATTCTCTGCCGAGTAGAAGCGATCAACCGCCATCAGCGCCGTTCCACGGGCAATGCGCGCGCCCTGAAGCATCTCCTCGGACATCGTTGTAATGGTCACGTTCTGGACCTGCACGTCGCTCGCTTCGATCTGCCCCGCTGTGACCTGAGAGACGAGGTGATTCGCGTTGTCCTCAGTCATCAGGCGCGACGCCAATGCCTGCGAGAGAAAGTAGTAGTTGAGCGGGTATTTCTTTGCGATTACGTCCCGGTTGATGGTGTAGCGGTAGTTCGCCCAATCGGTCAGATAGGTGCGGACTTCGCCCTCGCGCGGGCTGTAGTTCAAATCCGAATACTGAATCGCCTGGGCGCGGCCCATCTCATCGATGCGAATGTAACGATTCGCAACTGGACGGCGTGTCAGCATCAGGTTCATGCCAAGCGAAGCGAGCAGCATGACCGTGCCACAGGCTAGGATGAGCCGGTAGGCTTTCCGCTCGGCATAGTGCGACGAATAGACCTCATTGCCGATATGGTCAACGAGCAGGGATTCCGCAGGTGCAAGCGGAGCTTCAGAAGAAGTCGAGTGTCGTGGCATGGGATGCACTTATCCTTTCTTCAAGTGTGAGAAACAAGTCCACGGTGTAGATCAGGACCACGATGAAGAGGCCGATCAAGAGCACGGCGAGCACGTATCGGAACGGCTTCGATAGCCTGAGCCGGCGAAAGAGCAAGAAGCTG
>JBEKCA010000227.1:0-2791 GCA_050015115.1 Occallatibacter sp. | reverse complement strand
TTTTCAATGGCGTGGATAAAGATGAAGTTGCGGAGGATGTGCCGCTCGACGGAGAGCAAGAAGCTATGGCCGCTGCTCTCCAGTCGCTTGAATAGGTTGCTCCTGCAAAAGCCCATGAGCCGCGTGCCAGCGGCAGAGAGGTTTGCCAGAATTGCTTCGTCACCTTTGGTTGCGGATATTGGGGGTTTCTGAAGCACAGAATTTCCCAGCCCGTAGCGAGGAAGACTCAAGCCATTGACGATGTCTACGACGGGTGAAGAGTAGAGCTTGGCATATTCATCGTTTGGGTCATTCTCATCGACGACGAATGGTAGCTTCCTGGGAAGACGATCAGGGAAATACGAGCGGCTTCCATCTTTGAATTCAAGGTACTTGCGCCCGTTGTCCAGGTCCGTCTTGGCATAGTTTGCCTTGATAAATCCGCGTGTACGGCGAACCATGTAGAGGCGCATCAAATCGCGCCAGTCGTCGGGATATTGGCTCTTTTCAAAAGCGGCGAGGGTGTTGGCGCCACATTGAAACTTCCCTCTGAACAGCGCCCGGTCTACTTCTTGAAACTTGCGCTCCGGCCCAATTCCAAGTTCCTTGTCTGGCGGCACAAACAGACGCAACTGACTGGCGAGATCGAGATAATCCTTGTTGTACGGGGTTGCCGATAGCAGGATGCACTTGCTGTCGTTCTTTTGGATGTACTCCGAGATTGCCCTGTAGGTCTTGCCCTCTCGATTCCGCAGGTTATGGCTTTCATCCAGAATGATGAGCCGAAAACGGCGAAGATCGGGGAGTTGCTGCAATACCTTCGAGTAAGACAGCACCTTGCACGATGGAAGCCTATAGGCATGGCAGTAGTCTTCCCACATCTTGACGAGATTCAGCGGGCACAGGATAAGCGTTTCGAGAAGCAACTCGTCAGCCAGAACTCTGGCGAGAGCGGTCGCCATGAGTGTTTTGCCAAGGCCGACAACATCGGCAAGCAAGACGCCGCCGCGCTTCTGTACATGATGGGCAGCTATCTTGACGGCTTTTTCTTGGAACTCAAAGAGCTGGTCCCCGAAGTCTTTCGGGATACCGTAGCGAACGATTCCTTCCCGCGCCTCTTGGGAGAGGTGGTAAGCCATTTTTACGTAGATGTGATGCGGCGGAATCGGTTCTGGACGTGCCCAGCTCTGATCGATAATGTCGGCGATCTCGTTGGAAATATCCAGGCACCACTTGTCGCTCCACCTGTCGTCGAACCACCGTGCCAACTTTTCGCAGGCATCGTGATCGGTTATATCGACATTCAATTCGCCCTGTTTCGATAGGCCAGCAAAGGTCAGATTGCTACTCCCCAAGAAGCCAATAGCCGGGCTCACAGGATCATGTCGGAAGAGCAGATAGAGTTTCGCGTGTAGAGTGTGGCGAAGATGAAGTTTGACAACCACTTTCTTGGCGCGAATCTGTGCGGCAAGTTTCCGAAGTCCAACCTCGTCAGCATTTGTTGGAGCACCAAGAGTGAGTTGTATGCGGAATTGCTCCGCCAGCGCTTTCTTCAGGCGGATCGCGGTCTGGTTGTCGAGTTCAGCATCTTGCTTGATGATGCCGTACGCACCGGCAATTTCCTGCTGGGGGAGCGTTTGCATTCCAACCAGCAGCCGGCAGCATTCGCCGTCGCCACCGGCCCAGCTCTCGATATGTTCGTCAAGTTGCCGCCAGCCTCGCAGGTTGAAGTACCCGACGCAAAAATCCGACCGATGAGATACGGACAGAGTCGTCTTGAGAGTGGGGAGCAATTGCTGGTCGATATTGTCGAAAATTCGTGGCATCCGAATTGACCTTCACTTCCGATTGTGCAGGAAAGGATGATTGTAAATGACTCACGAGGCAGGGCTTCCAGGCACCTCCCTTCAGGCATATGCGACTGGCAGGGATACCGTAACCCCTCTCTTACGCCTAGTCGTAAGGTGTTCATTCCGCTGCTGATTTTACCTCCCCAGGCATACAACATGAAGTCTGGCAGATCCCAAGGCCGTATTCGTTTGCCGGCAGAGGAGAATGCTCGTTGGAATCAAGGTCCGCAGTTTAGTCCACATCCGTTCGCGTCTTGGAGTCCCAACGCGAAACACCACGTACCTTGATTGTGATCGACGGTTTTGCGCTCCGGGGTTACCTGACGCTCCAAACTGGTGACTCCGCTCCAGGTCCGGAAGACAGCGACGGCATGGAGGCCGCAGACGCCGCTTGCAATTCCGAACTCCACGATGCCAGACAGTTCGAACTGTAAAGTCCAGTGAAGCAGAGCGAGCTTGCGCTTTTCGGTAACCATTCCGCACGCTAACTGTGATCTAACTCACAGTTAGCGGGACTTTCATGCTCTCTCGCAAACGTCGGCTTTGCTTCGCTGTTTAACGAAAACGCACAAGTTTTCCCTTTTTCTTTTTTCAGAAAACCTTGCGGAATCGTGTGTCCTAAAGCGGCTATCTGTCAGTCCGCAATCCTTGCCACGTTGTCGTTCGTGATACATTATGCGCGTTAACTTCTATTTACAGCTACTACAGCATAAGTGTAGATACTAGCGAGAGCCACTGAGAAACTAAAGTTTTTTGCAAATTTGAGCAGACGACCCAGCACACCAGTAACAAAGATGCAGAACTTGGGTCTAACCGAATGAACCGGCAATGTCTTGTTCAGTGAAATCAATCGATTTGGAAGGGGTAAGGGATGACAGTCGCAGAAGCCGAAGAGAAAATCGAAACACTCACACGAAACCTTGCGTCCAGCGAGATTTCACTCTCCCAGCGGCACAAGTATG
>JBEKCA010000226.1:0-4016 GCA_050015115.1 Occallatibacter sp. | reverse complement strand
TGCGAGCCCGGTGTTGGGCAGTTCACTGGGCGACCTGATGATTGCCGTGGAGTGCACCATTACATCCGCAATTCTGCTTAGCTGCAAGGATCGCTCAACGCGCGCCCCTCGGTTGCTGATGGGTGGCTTCTTCGTAGTTTTCGTGGTGATTGAATTTGTGCGAGCCTGGGTAGCATTTGGGCTTCACGCCGACCCCGATTCAACCTTCGCAAATCTTGTTTACATCAGCGCAGTTTCATACGTCGTCAACGTCTCGCTGTTGCCGCTGGGTGTTATATGGATGATGAACAGCCGTCTCGAGGCCGAACTGCAGCAGCAGATCGCCGTTGATCCTCTTACCAACGTTTATAACCGCAGGGGACTTGCGCCTGCTCTCGATCGTGAAATTGCTCACTACAAGCGTTACCGTGAAGACTTCTCGGTGGTGTTGTTTGATCTTGATCATTTCAAGCAGCTCAACGATACGTACGGGCATGCGGCCGGTGACACGGTTCTGGCCGCAATCGCAGAAACGGTCCGCACCCACCTTCGCGAGACCGACGTTCTGGCCCGGCTTGGCGGCGAGGAGTTCCTGATTTTGTTGCCGCGCACCACGCTTGCCGCAGCCCAGTTCATCGTGGAACTGCTGCACCGGGCCATGCAGGAGAAGCGTCATATGATTTCCGGCAATCCTGTGCAGGTGACGGCAAGCTGGGGTATTACAAATACGAGCGGAGCCGTGAGCGCCGATGCGCCGAAACTAATGAGCCAGGCCGACACCGCCCTTTACCGCGCCAAGAAAAGCGGAAGGGACCGTGTCTGTACTTATTCGTCTGAAGACCTGGATTACGCCGAAACTCCATCGGGATAATTGCCCACAGCAATTCGAAAACTTTGATAACTGGAGCGGGAGACCGGGATCGAACCGGCGACATTCAGCTTGGGAATGTGGCGATCAATTGAAAACAAAGAACATGGCGTTCACCCGATCTCGTTCTGGCGATAGAGAATACGGGCATTTCTGAAAGCGCCATTCTTCAGCAATCGAATAGAGCAGAAATGGAGCAGACGTACTTCAGAATCGAGGGCCGATTTATTGCACCCGCTCCAAAGTTGAGCTTCCCGGCCTCCGCAGCTACCCGACGTCACCCGCGCTCGAAATATAGCGTGTCTTATCTTGTCTGTTTGTCTATTTCTATCCAAGCCGAATTGGACTTGGCTTGAAAGGACGCGATAAGCATTCATTCTATATTCATAAATCTTGAATATAGAATGAATTGTTGATATACTTGGTCCATGCTGAAGCCGCAGGATATTTTCGTGCTTCTCAAACTCTCCACCGAGCCAGAGAGGCCGACCTATCTGCGTCTTGCCCAACAGCTGCACCTTCAACCCTCCGAGGTACATGCTTCGGTCAAACGGGCGCGTGCGTCTCACTTGCTACAGGGACCACCAGGGCGGGAGTGTATCAACCGTTCCGGTCTTCTCGAATTACTTCTGCACGGCTTGCGTTACGTCTTTCCGGTTGAGAAGGGCGCCCTGACGCGCGGTGTCCCGACAGCCTATGCGGCCACTCCTCTCAAAGAGCAGATCGCACCCGATGGAGAACCGGTTCCGGTGTGGCCCTTTTCCGAGGGTACGGTTCGCGGTTACAGCTTTTCGCCTTTGCACAAGAATGCGCCGCTGGCTGCTCTTGAAGACCCGAAGCTCTATGAACTTTTAGTACTCGTCGATAGTCTGCGGGACGGTCGGGCGCGTGAGCGCGAAATTGCCGGCCGGGAATTGAGGCTCCGACTGGAGGCGTTGAGCCATGCCACATCCTAATCTTGAACTCTTGAAGCTCGCTGCGGACAAGCTTCGGCCGTTGCTCCCGGAAATCGTGTTCATTGGAGGCTGTGCAACCGGCCTGCTGATCACCGATCCGGGAGCAGCACCGGTCCGCGCCACATACGATGTGGACGTCATTGCCGAGATTGGTTAGTATGCCGACTACCTGATATTTTCCGAAAGGCTTCGCGCGCTCGGAGTCCAGGAAGATTCACGAGAAGGCGCGCCGGTTTGCCGCTGGGTATGCGGATCGTTGATGCTGGATGTGATGCCGCTTGACGAGAAAATCCTTGGCTTTTCAAACCGCTGGTACCGGGATGCAATGCAGGCAGCAGTCGTCGTTACGATCTCAGAAGGTCTGAATGTGCGCGCGATCACGGCGCCATACTTCCTTGCAACGAAACTCGAGGCGTTTCACGGTCGCGGCCAGCAAGACTATTTTGCCAGTCACGATCTGGAGGATCTGATCGCCGTCGTTGATGGGCGGGCTGCGTTGCTCAATGAAGTCACCGAAGCACCGGAGAGGCTGCGGAAGTTTATCGGCAATTCGATCCACAAATTGTTGACTCAGCCGCGCTTTCAGGATGCCCTACCCGGCTATGCATTGCCGGATGCTGCAAGCCAGGCCAGGATTTCCCTTCTTGTCAAACGTTTGGAGTCGCTCGCCGAATTGTAAAACCTGTTTGCCCCTTGAAACAGCCTGCCTGATCTCATCGAAAGCAGCCTCTACTCTTGAACGACATCAAACCTCCATCCCATCGCGCTTCAGCTTCTGCGATTTACGGATGATCTCTGGGGTTGCGGTCGAAACACCTCGCTGACTACGCAAGCGATGGAGCAGAAATGGAGCAGACAGGTAGAAAGCAGAGGAAGGAAGGGTCTAAGTCATTGAAAATATTGGAGCGGGAGACCGGGATCGAACCGGCGACATTCAGCTTGGGAAGCTGACGTTCTGCCACTGAACTACTCCCGCCCTTTAAAATCAATAATGTACTAAGAGTGACGCGCCTCACCGATCAACTCACTGATCATTTTGTTGAAATCTCGTACATCAGCCCTCTCGATAACCGAAGGAGCAAGATGAACGTGGACAGTGGGTATGGTCATAAACAAGTCAACCTCCTACAGTATCGCCGAGTCGACGGCCGCTGGCAATTCATTCGAGTGGTTCGAAAGAATGGCAAGCCCGACCCGCGGCTCGTACTTATTGATGGCGAGCCCACCAGCAGCAAGGGAGGGCATTTCTATCTCGCCTGGAGGGAAGAAGGCAAGCTAAAACGGCAGGCCGTGGGTTCCTCTCCGCGCGAAGCGCTGAACGCCTGGCACGTCAAGACGGGAATCCTTGCCGGAGATGTCGAACAGTGCCCGAACCAGAGCCGGCAGAGAGCAAGACGATTGATGCTGCAATCGCGGAGTATCTCCGCGATGTAAGAGCTACCAAGAGCGCCGCTACCTACAAAGCATACAAGCGCGATCTAGCGTGGTTCCGAGAACACGGTGGAAAGCACCTAGTCTCTCGTCTTGATCGGTCGGACGTCGTGGTCTTGTTCGCTGCGGGCCGCGAAGAAGGCCTCAACCAGAAGACGACCAACAAAAGAGTCGTCGTGATGTTGCAGGCGATGCGCGGCGCTGGGGCCGACATCAAACTTCGCAAAGGCGACTGGCCAAAGACAACAGATAAACAGATCGAGGTTTACACACCAGACGAACTGAAGATGTTCTTCGCAGCCTGCACAAACGATGAGCGGGTGCTTTTTCAGACCTTCCTGCTGACTGGGTTCAGGTCGGAAGGGGTCGCCACATTGTCCTGGTCCGACATTCATCACACGACCGGCAAACTCAGCGTATTAGCAAAACCTCAGTGGAACTTCACACCGAAAAGCTACGAAATTCGATCAATCGAAGTGCCGTCTGCTCGGCTTACCACCCTCAATGTGCGGCAGAAGAAGAGCCGCTCTCTCCTCGTGTTCCCCGCTCCAAAACATCCGACGCGGCCTGACTATGGCGGTGATGGCGTTGATGCGCACATGCTGGAAGCATGTAAGGAGATCGCTCTCCGCGCGGGTCTCAATTGCGGAACGTGCGAGGGAACATACACTGTCAAGCGATCAGCAACAAAGAAGGAGAAGCTGCCTTATTCCTGCAAAACCGATCCGCGCTGCTCACGCTGGATCCTTCACAAATGGCGTCACACCTTCTCCAGCAACATG
>JBEKCA010000225.1:0-2846 GCA_050015115.1 Occallatibacter sp. | reverse complement strand
GAAGACGTCAATGGCCGTCTCCCCTTCCGTATCGATCAGTGCAACCTTGATATCGCATTGATGCGCACTCAACGAAAGCGCGATCTGCCGCAGCAACCCCGGCACATCTTGCGAGATCACTTGCAGCAGCGTCGAGTGTGTCGACGACTCAGAGTCGAACTGGAGCCGGGTAGCAACCTCTACTTTGAGGTTCGAAGGGTGGTTCATGTGGCGACGCGCTTCTAACAATTGCACCACGGAAATCTTCTGCGCCACAACGTCATGCAGGTTGGCGAGGAAGCGGTCCTTCTCGCTCGGGTTCAGTTCCAGCGTGTGAAAGACGTCGGTGAAGTGAAAGCTGTCCACGATGACGCCGGAGTCGTTGGAGAAAGCTCCGGCCTTCACAATATTCATGCCCCAGGCAGCCAGGGTTCCAGCCACGTCGGCAAAGAGGCGCGTGCGGTCGCGGGTAATCACGGTCAGATCGAAGAGCTGGCGATTGGGCCGCAGATCGAGCTGCACTGCGTCCTTGTCGAGATTCAGCGCCATCTGGAAGTGGTTGCGTATCTGCTCGGGGAGGCGCGTTTGCAGATAGCGCTGCGGCAGTCCCTCGAGGAATTGCTTGAGCTCGTCATACTGCGCGGCCGGCACCATGGAGCGAATGCGGTTCAGAAGCGTGGGATCGATCGCAGCGTGATAGCGGACTTCATCGACCGAGCGATCCATGAAGTTGGCCGTCGACATGTAGAACTGCCAGAGGTTCTCAGCCTTCCACGGAGTGAGCGCATCGGGATTGACTGCCTTGATATCGGCGAAGGTCATGATGGTGAGCATTTTCAGCAGCTGTGGGCTGCCGATTTTCTCAGAAAAACCGCGCACATTTTCCGGATCGAAGATGTCGCGTCGCAGGGCATTCGACATTTCAAGATGCAAACGAATCAGCTTGAGGATCGACTCGCGTTCCTCTGTATCGAAGTCCAGGCGCGCCAGGAATGCATCGGCCAATTCAACGCTCTGTCCCGCATGTTCGCCGGTGCGGCGCGCCTTGCCGGTGTCGTGCAACAGCAATGCCAGCAAGAACAAATCGAGGCGATCGATCTCAGGAAGCAACTGGGCCAGGCGCTGTTCATAGTCGTGTGTTGGCGTGCGCAGGCCATGCACATTGTCGATACAAAGGAAGGTGTGCTCGTCGACGGTGTAGCGATGATAACTGTCGCGAATCACCAACGCATCGATGCCATGGAATTCGGGAATCAGCATTTCCAGCACGCCCAGCGCATGCATGGTTCGCAGCGCATGCGCAGCGTGCGGTCCCATCAGCACTTCGCGA
Organism: Occallatibacter sp.; assembly: GCA_050015115.1. Classification (GTDB taxonomy): domain Bacteria; phylum Acidobacteriota; class Terriglobia; order Terriglobales; family Acidobacteriaceae; genus Telmatobacter. The sequence goes on along the minus strand of JBEKCA010000225.1, from coordinate 1,537 downwards.
AGAGCATTCCAAAGATATGGCCCTTCGGGAATGTGAATGGCGAGCGCGGGCAGTGCGTCGGTGATGCGGTCTTCCGCGGCCTGCGAAAGTGTGTAGCCGTGTGTGGCCATCAGCGAGAAGATGCGCAGAATGGCTGCGGTGTCGCTGAACTGCGCGCCGGGGACAATGTCGATGCGCCCCTGGTCGAGCATGAAGTCAGTCCCGGCAATCGGCGTGCGCCTCCGCCGAAACTGGCGATAGAAGCTGACCGGCGCGGGCAGGTGCTCCATGAGCAAAGCCGCTCGTCGATAGATGATGCGGGCGTGGCGATAGTAAGTCCGCATCCAGTAACTCGGATCGGCGGTGCCGCGTGTTTCCAGGCCAATCGAGTTAGCTGCGGCTTCGTCCTGCGACTGCCAGTCGAGCGTATTGTCGTCTCGTCCATGGCGGAAGTGAAGGAAACATCGCGCCGCCGCCAGAAAATCGAAGGCTGACTCGGCATCGCCGCGTGCGCTCTGAAAGACGCCTCCGCGTTGCCGTGGCCACTCCTTGGTTTCCTTCAAGTGGAACAGCAGTGCGAACCAGACAGCCAGGTGGTAGTCGCGCAGACCGCCCGGACAATCCTTCAAATTGGGTTCCAGGTGAAAGATGGTGTTGCCGAATTTGGCGTGGCGGGTGCGCGCAATTTCCCCCAGCTTCTGGGTGATGGTATTCCATTCGCTCAGCACCAGGCCGGGAAGCACCGTCTGATGCAGTTGCTGGTAGAGCGGAAACTGACCGGCAAGAAATCGTCGATCCAGCGTGGCCAGGGTGAACTCAAGATTGTCGGGATCGAAGCGCCCGGCTTCTTTCACGGTGCGGGAACTAGGGCTGGCTCTGAGGCCGATGTCCCACATGCCCTGGATAATCCCGCGAACAGCCTCCTTGGATTGCTCTTCGGTCTTTTCGTCCGCAAACGCAAAAAGCACGTCGATGTCGGAGTAGGGGAAGAGATCCTTGCGGCCGTATCCGCCCAGGGCGAGCAGAGAGACGTTGAGCGCGGGATGCCCGGCAAAGGCTCGGCGCCACATTTCAATGAGGATACGGTCGACCACGGCGGAGCGCCTTCGAATAGCGGCCGTGCCGTCGCCTGTGCGTTCACAGGTCTGGCGGACAAGCGCCATCTCCCGCGTATACTGCTCCCGAAGATCGTCAACCGCTAAAGCGACTGGATTCATGAGTATTGGTCTGAGACCCTGCCGAGGCAAGTAAAGGAATTGTTAACAGGATAAGCGATTTTCCTGCGAATGTGGGGAATTGAGGGCGCGACGAGGAAAATGAGTGGGATTGAAGCGCTAACACGAGCTGCATCATGGCTCGTGCGGATCGGTCCGGTGTTGACCGCAGTCGAGGAATAACGAGGATTCTGAGTAGAATTCAATAGGACCAGGTGCTACATTATGAATATGGCACGCGAGCCTGGAGGGTCAAGGCGAGTCTTCAAGACGGCCTGGTTTTCCAAAACGGCGTTGAAGGCACATATTTCCGATCTTGAACTTTGCCAGGCTATTTGGCAGGT
>JBEKCA010000224.1:0-2900 GCA_050015115.1 Occallatibacter sp. | reverse complement strand
CAGGGTAGGGGGGGTGGGGGGTAGCGGGTTTTTTGGGGAAGAAACAGCGAAACTGGGTAGAGGAAATGGGTGTGGTTGGAAGGACGGGATGTGCCAGAGCGCGGGTTGAAAACGAGTTTTTGGTCATGGCGGGATCTCCTTCCCCTATTGATAGGATCTACCAACAGACGGTAATTATCCGCAAAAGTCCGGCAGAAAAATATAAGGAGCGTTTAAGAGAGATGCAGCCGTTTAGCGCATTTCCAACGTTCCATAATGCTGGCATCCAGCGATCCTACTCTAGCCGCAAAAACAGAAACGCGGCGAGGGCGGGGCACCCAGGCCGCGCGGTTGAGCAAGTCGGTGAGTTAGCGGAGGCTAGCACTCGAATTGGCAGGGTTCTTCTGGCACCGTATTCTTCAATGCGACTGTCCTGGCGCAAGATATGACGATCTGAGAATCCTTCAAAGAAAGTACACGCGGACGGCCAGCGACTGAGGTCGAATCTCAGACGCCGCAAACAACCCTCGGAGGCTCCGAAGCCGGCCCTCTTGGATTCCTATGCCGGTATCTCCCCGTTCATCGCATAGAGGATCGCACGCGCGGTGAACTCTTCGTCGGCGCGGGAACTGATCATCAGGTCATAAAGGTGGGGATTGTTCCAGGCCTTGCCGTAATACTGCTGTAAATACTTGACGCGTTCTTCATCGACGGCGCGGATGCGCTGCTCGGGATGAATGCCTTTTTCAAGACGGTCTTTGAGCCTCGCCAGCCGGTCTAGATACGGCGCATAAACAAAGACGTGAAAAACATCCGGCTTGTGCTGCAGGATACATTGCGAGCCTCGTCCGACGATGACGCAATTTCCCTCGGCGTACGCCTCCTCGACGATCTTGCGGGAGATCTTCACCATCTCCTCGGCGTCGAAGACGTTGTTCTCACCCAACTCCAGGCCGGCGGCCAGCGCGGCAGAACGCATAGCCTGCTGATTGATGCGGCGCAGCCATGAATCAACGTGCTCGTCGTAATGCCGTACCACATTGCAGTCCACATGCGCGGCATAGGCGATGGCGTCGATAATGTCGCGGTCCAGCAGCTTCCATCCCAGCCATTCAGCAATGGTTTGGGCAATGCGCCCGCCTCCGCTGCCGAATTCCCGATTCACCGTCAGAACACGGTAATCCACGTTCCCCCTCCAGCAATACAGCAACCTTTCACGTTACACCTATTGGCTCTATCTTTCCAGTTTTTGTCCATTCGATTTTGCCGCAAGCGTCGAAGCTTGAGGCTTTTGTGACTTCCACCGGCGTATGGATTCCCGAACTGAGACGCAGTTTTCTAATGTTCGCAAACGGCACCTCAGTACATGCGTAACCTGCTCAAGCTACACAGAAGTGCCGAAGAGCAAAGGGAAGATGTAGGCCTGTAGGTTTCGGGCGCGGCGCGCCAGCCCACCTGAGAGCCGCGAAGAAACCAATGCTGGCGCCACAAATTCACCTTTGTCTCAACAAGGAGCGATTCGCATGAAAAGTCTCAAATTGCATTTGCTTGCCACCGTGGTCCTGGTGGCGGGCCTGTCTTCGCCAGCTTGGGCTGCCACGGTTCTCTCCTTTGGTCAGGTAGCCAGCGGAACGATCAGCGCAGCGGCGCAGGTTGACAGCTACACCTTCAGCGCCAGCGTCAATGACGCTGTCGCCGTTACGGTGGTCTCGACCAGCGGCTCGCTGAGTCCGCTGATTCAGCTTTACAGTCCGAGCGCAACGCTGATTGGCACAGCGCCGGCCAGTTGCACCAGCACCGCGAAGCAGGAACTGGCTTCTGCCGCGCTTGCCGCTGCGGGCACATATACGGTCAAGATCAGTGACTGCGGCGGAACAAATACCGGCGGCTACAATCTTTTTGTGCAGCGCACGAACAATCCCACCGGCGCGGCGAATTTTGTTTTTGGCTCGACTCCGGCCAGTTTGATCAATCTAGCCGGTCAGTCGGACAGCTATACCTTCAGCGCGAGCGCCAACGACGTTGTGGATTTGACGATGACAACCACAAGCGGAACGCTAGTGCCGAAGATCAGGCTCTACAACCCGAACGGTCTGCTGAACAGCTCGGCCTTGGCCGGTGGCGCAGGGTGCACGGGCGCGGCTGTCGAACTGAATGCTGTCTCGCTTCCCACCTCAGGCACTTATACCGTGCTGGTGGGGGATTGCGGCGACACCAAAACCGGCAACTACTCGATCTACGCACAGCGAACCAACAATCCGACCGGTCCGAGCCCCGTTTTTTGGGGTCAGACGCAGGCGGCCTACCTGGCCTCAGCAGCGCAAAGCGCCACATTTTCCTTTATCGGAACCACGAGCAACAGCATCGGTTTGACGGTTACGGAAAAGGGTGGGACGATCCGTCCCAAGATCCGTCTCTACAATCCCGATGGAACGCTGGCGAGTTCTGCTCCGGGCAGTTGCGCCTCGGCTAGTTCGGTGGCGCTCACATCCGTGACGCTGACACAGGATGGCGCGTACACAGTTCTGGTTGGCGATTGCAACGACTCGGGCACGGGAACCTATGACCTGACCTCCTCCTGCGCCGGCACCTGCCCGGTGACGCCACAGATCACGTGGGCCACTCCGGCCGCGATCACTTACCCGGCGGCTCTGAGTTCGACCCAGCTCAATGCTGTTGCTTCGGTTCCCAACGCCACAGTCACCGGGACGATGGTCTATTCACCAGCTTTGGGCGCAATACCGCAAGGCGGAAGCCGGACGTTGACGGCAACCTTTACCCCGGACAACACGGGGCTTTACACATCCGCAACTGCCTCAGTGCCATTGACCGTCTACAGGGAGATACCGGCAATTAGCTGGAATACGCCAGCTCCAATCCTGGAGGGGAGCGTGTTGAGTTCAGCTCAACTCGACGCCACC
>JBEKCA010000223.1:0-3063 GCA_050015115.1 Occallatibacter sp. | reverse complement strand
CAGGCCTGGCCTCCATCTAACCATCAACCAGGAGAGTATCATTTGCGCCGAGTTCAAGGTCAGAGGGAGAGCGAGTATCGCCCAGTAGCCAGCTCCTCGCCAAGCCAGCGTTATAGCCACGGGAACGGCTAAAAGATAGCTGCTCACATCCCGGATAACCAGGGAAAGATATCGCATCTGTCGCTTGAGCAGCGCATCATGCTGTACTCTCAAACCGCCGATCAGAAACGTCAAAGACGCGAGAAAGGTGATATGCAGGAGCCGAGGTTCCTTATAAAACCATGCAAGCACGGGGGCCAATGCGGCCGTAATCGACATAAGTGTCGCCCCGATGGCCACATTAATCCAGAACAGTGTGCTGACTTGATCATGACTGATTTCAGGGTGCTGGATAGTCGCCTCAGAGAGCCCGAGATCGGCGAATGCCTGCCCCAGACCTGTAATGGCAGTGACCATTGCAACCAGGCCAAAATCCGCGGGAGTCAGCAATCGCGCCAGAACCACTGTCGCGACCGATTGCATAAGAAACTGCGCGCCCTGCGAGGTGAGTGTCAACATCCCCCCGCGGACGGCCCGTCCTTTCAGGTCCGCGTGCAGATGTTCGGTACTAAATGCGTCTAATGCGTCTTCTTGCGTGGCCATATTAGGTCCTTATAACCTTGGTCAATTGACAATGGCAGAGAGTCGCCTAATTGTGCGGGTAGAATTGCCGCCGATCCCTCTAGGAAGATGCTTTCACATCCAAGGGAGCACCCGAGGTATTTCGATCCGGCGTATTTCGAGGAATCAATATTCGGAGCAAGCTGGCGTACACCTGCGTCGTGATCTGACCGACCACATCCCATGAATGCCGCTCGGTCGCGTAAGTGCGTATCTCCTGCCGCCGATTGTTCAAGTCCCGGTACAGGTCACTGGCAAAGTACCGTTCGATGGCACGGGCCAAGTCCGCGGGATCTTCGGGCCTGAACACAAATCCAGTCTTGCCCTCTACGATTTCATCTCTCAGTGACCCTACATCCGCCGCGATAACCGGCAGGCCGAAACTGTGTCCGAGGAACAGAACTCCGCTCTGGTAGACATGCCTGTAGGGCAAGACAAGAACATCTGCAGCCTTGAAGTAGACCTCGGTCTCTTCATCGGGTATGAAGTCTGCCTTGACGAGTACTTGCCCTCGCCGCTCATCTTCATGGATCGCTTTCCGGATTCCGGACCAGTATTTCTCGCAGTTGACGGGTCTTCCGGCGATGATCAAACTGTAATCCCTGCACTTGACCTGGAGTTGTTGAAATGCCGCTGTGAGGTATTCAAGTCCTTTATAAGGTACGATGTTGCCAAAAAACAGAATTGTCTTCTTGTCTTCTCGAATGCCCAGTCGCTGCTTTGCATCGACGGGCATGAGAGATGTTGTATTCGGAACCGCATTGTTGATTCCGAACGGAATGACTGTGACTCGCCCGGCCGGGACGCCGAACTCTTCCTTCAGCTCGCGCTTCATTCTTTCCGTGTGGACAAAGATGTGATGGGTGAGCCGGTACTGGATCCGCAAGGTCAGCCGGTTCAGCCAACTGTCGTTCGAGTCACGTTTGCCCGCATTGACGTTGTGCACGGTGCGGACAATCTTTTTCCCCAGCAACCGGTAGTAGAGCATGAGCAGCGTGCGATCGACGATTTCGATCTTGTTATTCCACAAGACATGAAAAATTCCCGGCTTTGCCGTTGCCGCGTAGTAAATCAGCCGCGCATAGTACGCCGACACTCGGAAAACCTTCTTGAGGATGCTTACATTTGTTTGGTGACTGCCGCGCAAATTGAGAAAGTTGACGCTCGGTTGGCCCCGAAACTGAGGAAAATCGAGATCGTCGCTCCCGATCAGGTCCATGTTTGCGACCTTGTCCATCAGCGATGTTCCCAAGCCGAAAACATAGGGTCGGTCGGCTCCGCCTGTCAACAGGGACACCGCGAGTTCCGGGGCCACAACTGGCGCCGTCCCGCCGCCAGGTCTTTCCTGACCTTCCCTGTCCGCTCCCGGCTTCGCTTTCTCAAAATCCCGCATTACGGCTTCGTCCACTCTGATCTTGCCTGCTTGTTGGGTGGGTCTCGTCAATTCGATGCTCTCCGTTCAGAACTGCAACTGCGGCGCGCCTCGATTACATTGCGCTGTAGCGCAAAGCCGCTCAGCCTCATGAAAGATGCGTGGCGCTAAATGCGACGCCGGGTGCCGGCACTTTCCGGCCGCGCAAATTCAGACAGATGGTCAGTTCTCCCGAATGGCGCAGTTCGTAGTCGAAATCCTTCAATGCGGAAAAGAAAACCTCCTCGCAGTCCTCTCCATGCAATTCAATGCAGATATTCCGGACCCTGTGCAGCCAGCTCCCGGCCGATTCCCCGAACACAGCTAGCTCCGCTCGTTCAATATCGACTTTCAGCAGATCCACAGATTCGCTCCCAGCCATGTCGATAAGGCTTCCGACGTCCCAAGCTTGAACGTCTTCGGATGCATCCTTCGCTGCGATCAATTCATCCACCTGGGTGGCCCACTCGCGACCATCGCCGAAGGTGCCTTTCAAGACACGCAGTTTTGCTGGCCTCGACCACGCGGCGCCATGCAACAGCAGCACCCTGTCTCCATAGGGCGAGAGATTGGCCTTGCACATCGCGATGTTCCGCGCATCCGGTTCGACGGCCACGACGTGCGCTTGGGGAAAAACATTGAGGAAGTACGCCGAGCTGTATCCGGTGTTAGCTCCCAGATCAACGACGACCATCGTTTCCTTCAATCCCAGCAGGCACGCATACTCGCGTTCAATGAATATCTGGTAAAAAACCCGCATGTCGCTGCTGCCGCGCAACCGCGCCTCCACCGGATGGCGCAATAGACGAGGACGAAGGTGCCAGGACGCCGGCTCGGAAACTCCCAGCTTGACAGCGACGCGCAGGCACTCCCACCGCACGGCGGCGATAAAGCCCGCTGAAACCATTAGACCGGTGAACACACGAAAGTGATCGCTGGTCTTTGACAGGATTCGCATTTGACCTCTTACAGATTAGATTTGCATCAACGTT
>JBEKCA010000222.1:0-3181 GCA_050015115.1 Occallatibacter sp. | reverse complement strand
TTTACTTTTTGCCCGGCGGTGGGACGGGCGGCTGCATGGCCTGTGTGCTGATCATGCTGGTGAGCTCAAGGAAAGCCATGCGCGCCTCAAAGAGCACGGTCTGGAGGGTGCGCTCTTCAGCCGGGGTCAGATTGCCCCTGGTCTTCTCGGCCAGAACTCCGATGAGGTCGATGGTGGTGCGCGCACCGAGAATATCGACGCGGGGCCGTTGGCCTTCCTGTGTTCCGGCGCCCATCTGAATCATGGCTGAGACGTAGAGTTGTTGCACCAGGTTGTCAAAGTTCACAGGAGGTTGCGGGCCAGCGGCGGGATTTTGCGCGCGGACGAGATCTTCAAGCCGCTGGGCGGAGACATCGTAAGCTAACTTCTGCTCGCGGGTCTCGTCGGCCGTGGGCGGAGGAGGCATTTCCGGCTCTTCGCTGGCCGACGGAGCTGGCGGTTGGGGCTCGGCCTCCCGCCTGGGCTCATTGACCACGAGACGGGGGCCCGCACCGGGCTCGGCAGCCGCGCTGGGCTCTGCAGCCGGAACCGGCGCGTCAGACTGATGACTCTGCTCTTCTTCCGCCTTGATCTTGCGGCGGTCAATGACTTCAAACTTCGGTGTATCGCTCATGGTTTGTAGTTTCCAATCGGTCACGCCGGGGGTTGGGACGGGTGACTCTTCTCAACGATTCGTTTCTCTTGGACCGGCGTGATCGCTGGCCCTAAAAGGTTGGCGGTTCGGCCAGAATGCGCGCCGTACCCGGGGCTGCACCATCGGTGTAGTTGAATGGGTGGTTTTCGACCTCGGCTTCAGCACGCACAACGGCGAGCGCAAAGACACGAGTAGCGCCAGCAAGCGGCAATGCTTCCGCACTGGTGATGTGACCTGCGGGAGCGCCGCCGGGAAGAAATAACTCAGTTCCGGGGGCAGGCACCGGCCCGGTGAGCTCGAGCGGGCGCAGGTGACGATGGACGTTTCCGCGCGAACGAATGCGTTCCACAATCTCCTGGCCCAGGTAGCAGCCCTTGGCGAAGTGCAGCGCGCGCATCTGCGCGGTTTCCTGGGGCAGATCGCGCTCGGCGATATCGATGCCGTAAGAGGGAATTCCTTCAGCGATGCGAAATTTCTCAAGCGAGTCGCAGCCAACCTGGGTTGCTCCCGCAGTGCGCAAAGCTCTCCAGAACACGGCCAGGCGTACGGACGGAACCCAAATCTCGTAATGCGGGGCAACGACGCCATAGGCCCGGAGAATTTTGAGTTCGATACCGTTCCACTCCACGTCTTTGGACATCATGGGGTGGGGAAACAGAGGAAGGCCCATGCGCCCGAGCACGTCGTCGGCCCGGGGGCCGGTGAGGCCGATCGCCGTAAGCGTACCGGGCTCTCCGACCTGTTCGCCGTCGAGAGGAAGCAGTTCAACGTCGTCCATGATGATGAAGCGGTCCAGATGGGCCATGAGCTTGTCGTACTGATCGGCGGCAATCTCGAGCTCAAGACTGGATTCTCCGGCAAAAGGCGTTCCCAGCAGGGGATCGGGTTTTGCGTGATCGGCCGCGACGGGCGCGCGCCGCGCTGGGGAAGCCTCTTCGTGACCGCGCCAGACGGTCAGGTCGCCCTGAATCCGTCCCTGGGCGTTCAACACCAGGTTCCAAGCGCCGCTATTAGGGAATAAGTCATTAACGGTATTGGTTACCATGCCGCTGAGCCAGCGGAAACGGTCTTCACCGCGTACGGCGACACGGCGCATCCAGCCGAGATCGTGGAGGGCGGCTCCCTGAGCCAAGGCGGCTATTTCGTTCTCGGGCGCGTCCAATACTTGTGGCGTGAGCACGCCGTGGCAAGCAACCAGTTGATGAGGGATATGTGACGATTCCAGCATGGCGGCAAGCGCTGTAGGCTGTATCGTTACGGAAAGACTGCTGTCTGTCATTGGGAGTACGTCTCCGCTGTTCGGCACAGTTTTTCCGGTGATCTGATGCGCCGGACCGCATCCTGATTATAGCCTTGGAAGTGGAAAGCGCGGTTTGGGCGGAAACCGGGAAGAACTTGTGTTTTTGAACAGGGAATGCTGGTAAAACTGGCTTTAGGGTGATGGAGAGGCAGAGGGAGACGCATTGGACGAACTGAGGACACTGGGTCGTGCGGCAAGGGAAGCCAAACTCCATTGGCTCAATCGCTGGCGGGGAGTTATTGCAGCGATCTGCCTGTCGGCGGCGACGGCCGGAGCGCAGCAGGCGGTTCCAGTGGGTCTGGAGACCGTTTCTCCGAGCCCCGAGACGAGTTTTGCCAGCATGAGCGCGAAGCAGGATAACGGGAAATCGTCGACGCACATTACTCCCGAACAGGCGAAACAGCTCTTTTCACTGGTGGATGAGTTGATCAAGTTCTCTTCAGACGAGACGGGGCTGCCCATCAAGAGCACAGTGAAGCGCCAGATGACCACCCGCGCGGCAGTGCAGAGCTACCTGGAAGAGAAGTTCAATGACGACCAGGACGCCAAAAGGCTGCAACGGGACGAGATTGTTTTAAAGAAGTTTGGCCTGCTGGACCGCGACTTTGCGCTGAAGCCGTTTCTGCTGGCTCTTCTGAGGGAACAGATCGAAGCCTACTACGACTCCAAAACCAAAACGGTGAACATGCTGGACTGGGTTGACGTGGACGAGCAGAAGCCTGTGCTGGCCCACGAACTGACCCATGCCCTGCAGGACCAGCATTCGGACCTGGAGAAGTGGGATGACCAGACGCCCGACGATGTTTCAACCGACTCGGCGAGCGACAACGACCACCTGGCAAAGGATGAGATGGATACGGCGCGCGACGCCGTTGCCGAAGGGCAGGCCACGGCCGTGATGATGGATTACATTCTGAAGCCGGCGGGCAAGAGCCTGGTGAAAGACCCCGAAGTGATGGACATAGTGAAGGGGCAGATGAACGGCGCGGACAATTCGCCGGTGATGGCGCGCGCTCCGCTGCTGCTTTCAGAGTCGATGCTTTTTCCATACCGCGAAGGACTGAGCTTTGAGCAGGACATATGGATGGACCAGGGAAAAGCCGAAGCATTCTCAGGAGCGCTTGACCATCCGCCGACGTCGACGTGGGAGATCATCAATCCGCGCGAATACGAGAGACACCAGGTTCCGTCGATCCCTCTTCTGCCGGATATTCATCCACTGGTGGACAGTCTTTACAAGGCCTACG
>JBEKCA010000221.1:0-5434 GCA_050015115.1 Occallatibacter sp. | reverse complement strand
AGGAGTAGATCGGATGGCCGCTCGTTGGGCGAGAGGATCTCTGGAGTTCACAATGCCGCGGCACAGGCACACCAACATCTACCGCAGGATTCGGCGACTGTGTCGGCGCCGACTCTGAACATTCAACACGGAGAGTAGGAGCGAATGATGAATGAAACGCAGGCAATGGTGGAAGAGAAAGGTCCGGGCAAGAGTCCGTACTTGGCAGCTCGCGACGAGTGGAACGAGCGGTATCGGGATTTGATTGTGGCCGCGCGGAATTGGCGGCTTCTTGCGGTGACAACCAGTGCAGTTGCGCTGGTAGCCGTCTTGGGCTTGATCGTGATCGGGACCAAACCCAAGGTCATTCCCTACATCGTCGCGGTGGACAACCTGGGCAAAGTGGTGAGCCAGGGAACGGCGGTGCAAGCCTCGGTTGCGGACGACCGTTTGAAACGCGCGGCGCTGTGGTCGTGGGTCCAGGATTGGCGGATGGTCTCGTCGGACGCAACGGTCGAGAAGAACGCTGTCGAACGGGTGTATGCCGAGATCGGCAACGGAACTCCCGCTGCAATCAAGATCAGCGATGGCTATCGCGATGGATCGCCGTTGAAGCTGGCGCAGACGGAGACCGTTTCCGTCAATGTCCGCGCTCTCTATGCGTCCTCGAAGGACAGCTACGAGGTTGAGTGGACGGAGACGACATTCGATCTGAAGGGCGAGCAAACCAGCTCTCAAAACTACAAGGGAGTTATCACATATTCCATTCATCCGCCCACGGATGAGGCTTTGGCGCGCGTGAATCCCCTGGGGATCTATGTCACGAATGTGAGTTGGTCGAAAGTTCTGTAATTCAACCGAGAAAGGCGAGGAGATAAAAGGGCAATGAAAACGATTCGAGTGTTGGTGTTGTTTGTGATGGGTGTGAGCGCCTTCTCTGGGTTCGCACAAGAAGGCGCGTCGAGTTTGGGTGTGGGTGCGGGCGCGCCGGCCGGTAGCGCGGTGGTATTGAATCGAAGGGCCGCGCCGACGAAACAAGAGGTTGTTCCTACGGACAAGTATCCGTTTGCGGTGCTTCAGAAAGCCCTGGAGCAAGGTCACGGAGCTGATATTAGTTCGGAGATTGGCTCGGCAGCCGCCAACGTAGGACTTGGAGTGAAAGTTCCTCCGGGCTGGGAGCCGTCGAAAGATGTGGCGCTGTCGGAGACGGCGCGCGAGGCCGTTGCTCTCTCGGCGAAGCTCACAAATGAGCAGAACAATCCGGTTCCTGGACCGGACGGGCGAGTGGTTTACACCTTCGGCGTTGGGCAGCCAACACTGGTTGCCACACCGCTTCGCGTGAGTTCTATCGAGTTGCAAGCTGGCGAGAAAATCCTGGGCGAGCCTCAGATTGGAGACTCGGTTCGTTGGGTAGTGACGCCGATCTCTTCGGGGTCTGGTGATGCAGCTACGCCGATTTTGGTTGTGAAGCCCAAGGTGACGGGCCTCGATACAACAATGATTGTTGCCACGGACAGGAGAACGTATTATCTTCGGCTCGTTTCAAGGCCGGGTGAATACATATCGCGGGTCGCATTCCTGTACCCCGACGATCAACCGTTGCAGTGGAAGCTTTTCCTGGAGCAGCAGGCGAAGGAACACAAAGATCATGTAGATTCCTCGCGCATTTCGCAAACCGGCAATGCGGCTGTTGACAAGCTCTACTTCGATTACACATTCAAGGTGAAGTCTGGCGCGGACTCCATCAGGCCGGTGCGGGTTCTGGATGACGGAGAGAAAACCTATATCGAGATGCCGAGCGTGACGGCGTTTCAGGAGTTACCGACTTTGGTTGTCGAAGGCCCGGAAGGCAATGAGATGGTCAACTTCCGCGTGAAGGGCACAACCTTTATTGTGGACCGTCTCTTTGTGAAAGCAGCCCTGTTGCTTGGCGTCGGAAAGCATCAGGAGCTTGTAGAGATCGAGCGCAAGGATGCGCTCACACCCCATACGGAGGTGAAGTGATGGCGGACGAAATCAAAGTCAATGGGAATGTGCGCGAAGAGGTTGTGTTGTCTCCAAAGGTCGAGAGCGAGAGTCCAACGCGCAGTAAGCAGCCTTTGAAGCTGCGCTTCTGGCCCACGGACGGAAAGCATTTGAATCCGGCTGTGCGGGGGATGTTGTTTCTCGTAGTCCTGGGATTTCTCGTCGTGATGGTTTATGGAGTGATGTCGCGGGGCGGAAAAAAGAAAGCTGCGGGACGAAGGTCTGGAAGGATCTCGAAGAGCAACGGAAGATCGACGCAAGGAAGGAATCGCAGAATCAGTCTCAGCCTGCGCCGAGTACGCCGGACGTGATTCAGGACCATGTGCAGAGTGCCGGCGTTCCGTCTGATCTTGTTGCCCCTTCCCGTTTCTCGAAAGATGCGCTGGTTCCTCCTCTTGAAGCTCGGCAGATCGCTGCCTCTGGGCGACCGTCACCGGCAAGGCCCACGAACACGAGCGGCAGGGTCGCGTTGAATCAGCAGCAGGTGGGCACTCAAGCGGAAGCGCCTCAAGGACGGAGCGCGGCGGACGAATTGCGCGAGGAGATGTACAAAAGCGATCTTGAAGCGCGCACGGCGGGTACTTCGATTTCGAGCGGGATGAATAGCGGCAAGGGGTTGGGTGCACTGAGTGAACTGGGGGCCGCGCCTGTCGAGGGCGTGAGTTCGCTGCTTCAACAGCTCGCCGGCGCATATCCGAAATCCGTTTCCGTTGGGAATGCTGGAGTACCCAGTCCGTCTTCATTGTCCGCAAATGCAGGCTCTGGAGATCAGAGCGATGCCAACCTCCAGGAGCACAAAGAGAGCTTCATCGACAAGGCAAGACAGGCCAGGGACGAGCGGGACTATTCGTCCGCGACGCGAGCGCCAGCTCTGTCGAAGTACGAAATCAAGTCTGGATGGGACATTCCGGCGACGCTTGAAAGTGAAGTGAACACCGACCTGCCGGGTGAGGTCAAGGCTGTCGTTCGCGAGAATGTGTACGACACGGCGACGGGCCGGTATCTGTTAATCCCCCAAGGATCGCGCCTGGTCGGCCAATACGACAACCGCGTCTCGTATGGCCAGAGTCGCGCTGTCGTCGTTTGGACGCGGCTGATCTTCCCGGATGGCTCAAGCGTGGATCTCGACGGCATGGTGGGACATGACGCCTCTGGAGCGGCGGGATTCCACGATCAGGTGGACAACCACTTCGTGCGGCTTGTCTCGATGGCTTTGATGCTGAGCGCATTTACGGCCGGAGTCGAGATGTCCCAGCCACAGACGAGTTCGGCGTCGGGTGTCTTGTCGCCGAGCGCCGAGGCGACTCAGGCACTCGGCCAGCAGTTCGGCCAGTTGGGCATGGAGGTGACGCGGAAGAACCTGAATATCCAGCCCACGGTGAAGATTCGACCGGGCTATCGGTTCAACGTCCGCGTGAATCGCGACATCGCTTTTACGGAACCGTATGGAGATGCGAGGACGGGAGAATAGGAGCCGACGATGCAGATTGTGTATCGTAACATCCGTTTCAGTGCAAAGGTTGATCGGTGCCTGCGCCGGCGCTGGAGAATGCACGGCGACTTGTCCATTCGCGTCCGTGAGGCTCTGAATGGTGTGAATCTGCTTGATGTGGAGCTACTCAAGGTGGATTCACGCCGGGTCCATGCAACGCAGGTTGGTGTATTCGAGTCTGCGTGGCTCGCCGCCCATGAGGCGGCGAGCGCGCGTGGATGCTCTTTGAACACGCTGGTGAATAGCGCGGTATGGGCAGCTTTCGGCGCGCAGAGGTCGGGCCAGCGTGGTCGGCCTCGCGGCCGGAATCAACGCTTGGTCACGGTTCACGAAGTGGCGGAATTATTCACTCTCAGCCGACATGTCTGAGCCCCCACGAGATAGTTTCACATTGAGCGCCGAGGCAATGGCCTCAGACCTCTTTTCAATGAACAGTTCGTAGTTGTTGTTGTCAACTCCAAAACCTTCCCGGTCATAAATCAAATGACTCTTCAATGTCTGAGCGATCTTCTTGTTGCCTCTCGCGAACGCCCCAATATAGGACTTTGGAGGCTTCTTTCCAATCTTATGCTTGTTGGAGTAACCATCGATTAGAGTTATGTTCGCAATCAAATTGGGGGCACACCCCGGTACACGCTCTTCCAGGTACTTCTTTGGAAAAAAGTGATGATAGTTCCTGCTTGACGCAATCTTTAGGTTGCTGTTGTCCAGGATCACCACGCCGTTCGTGTCGAATGATTTTGGCAATTGATAAGCAAGAAGGCACAGGATCGTCTTGCAGAACGCGTTGCCAGCTCTGAAATCTGTCTCACTGATTGTATCGGCGCTGACCGCAAGTTCGGTCAAGGGATAGGTCGGGTGTTTTCCACCAATGATTGCGTCCATTCGTATGAGGTCTTCAGCAATCTTGGACTCCGTCGCAGAACTGTACCTGTAGGTAATCCCGGCCCAATAGAAAAATTGTTCGAGGAGCGAAACACGTTCAAGGTCCGGCTTTTTATTTCCATTCTTGTGAAAGAAATATGTCAGTGGGACCAGGATTGCGGGGTACGGCAAAAGCTGAGATACAGGCACACGCAACTCAGTGCGTACAAAATCCACAGCCATAAACAGGGCTTTCTTCATAGGCTCCCAATTCGCAATGAAGGTTGCCCGTGGAATCTTGAGAATATCTCTGCTGCGGACTGCCTTTAAGATAATGGCCGCCAAGCACTGCGTAATCACCGCTTCCGAAACAGTGTCGAACTTGGCTTCAGAAAGGCACTCCTTATCCTCATCACTTCCGGAAACCAAAAGGTCGTATTTCTCTGCGAGATCGAAGGATTGTGCTTCATCGTAGGTCTTGGCCACAAGTATTTCAAACAGAGTTAGTGACTTTCCGCCAGTATTTATTCTTGTGAATACCTCACACGCAATTTCTATCGGATAGTCCTTAATCGTGATCGACGAGAAATCGTAGCTAGTAAGCTTGGTCTTGTAGTGCTCAAGTTTTTCGGCCTCTGGGTGAGGAAGAGTTCTAAAAAACTCACCCAATGGGCGGCTCAGAAGTCCGTGAACAGACTCATAGCGCCTTCCTTCGACTTGATCCGTGACAATGATCTGATCGTCCGTTGTTGCGTCGTAGTCTAGGTCTATGAAGATGTCTTTGTAATCAATCTCGCGCCCCTCTTTCGAGAGGCGTATGCCTTTGCGGATGGCGTACAAGGACGTAATACGCTGCTGACCGTCTAGGACGTACTGAACGTAATCTCCTTTTGGCGTTTTAGGAAGCTCGTGATTACCGAGGTTCTTGTAGCTGCGAAGCTCGTCTTTGGTCCTCCAGAAAATGAACGTGCCAATCGGATAGCCTTTCAAGATGGAATCAATGAGCTTTGCAGATTGCTCCTTGTCCCAGACAAACTCACGCTGGAACATGGGCAACTTTATCTGACCTGTGTC
>JBEKCA010000220.1:0-3367 GCA_050015115.1 Occallatibacter sp. | reverse complement strand
GAGCGCGGCACCAACAGCCCGGAAGGATCGCCGATAACGCTCGACTTCCTCAATGACTGTTGCATCGCCAAAATCATCCCACCCTTTACGAAGTTCGTACGCCGCAAAATCCGCGGCCTGCAATGGCAGCAACCCGCGCACAGGAGTACCATCTTTTGCTTTGCGGTCAGTGCTGGGCCGAAATATCGGTGCCGGATAACCACCCGATTCCATCAACCAGGTCAAGCGCCCGCGCCCTATATCGCCATCATCAAAAACGTACTCAGCGGCAGGATCGAGCTGATGAGCCCGAAGCCATAGGTTGACCTTCGCGACGCAAACACGACCGCAAAGCGCATACTCGTTTCCGTAATAGTCCCGTACTTGATATTCCTGATCTACTTCATGAAAATCGCTTGACTCAATAAGGCAGGCAAAGCCAGCCATAGCATGATGGCTGATCGCCCCAACTAAGCTTTGAAGGAAAGCGGCCCTCTTCGGCCCATCGCCCTCCCAGCCGCTTGAATACGGGCCGTGAAAGTGGGCAAATTCTTTCATGTGAAAGTGAGACACGCCAAAACTGTCCAGCACGCGCCTCCATTCTTCATCAAACTCCAGCCATCGCTCACCAGTGGACAGCCAACCACATACAGCGATGGAGCCGCCACCTTGTCCAGTCCGAGCGCAATCGAAGTATGAAGTAAACATGGCAAACAAAGACGACGGCCATCGGCGCAGTGCGACAGCCATCGCGAGGTGCTTGAACGCAGAATAACCCTCTAGTTCTTTCGCTTTATCAAAAATCTCATGTGCGACGGTCGCCATAGCGCCGGAATTGTAGCACGAGTTTCAAAATAGCAAGCGGAATAGCAAGCGATGGAATTGGTGTAAGTCGTGGTGTGTCAACTATATTTATGCCTGGATTTGCGGATTGTTTTCAGTGAGTTAGGGAAAAATGAGGCCTGGTGGGCTTGCGGGGCGGCGGCGGATGGTCATTTCTGGCGCGGGCCGGGTGGAGGTTGGCGTTGGCTAGGGCGATTGTCTGTTAGTAATTAATTGGCTCATTTGCGGACAAACAATCTCTAAATGAGTGCCTTGGACGTCAATCGAATTCGCGCCCCAGATCCGAGGGAGTTCCTTCTCGGGGATACACTTCTGGTTCGTTTCCTCCCTGAGATCTATGCCGCCCCCGGTGCATAATGGGGTTGGTTCGATTTGAATCTCTGGATTTGCTTTATCGTCTGCAGGAGAGGAAGTCTGCAATGGAGCAGTCGCAAGAGACCACCCGCGGGATCGAGTACCTCAGGGATATAGTACAGAGCGGAAAAATCTTAAAGCTGAGTAACCCGCGACCGGTGAATCAGGGCTATTCTTACCTTTTTCCCATAGAGGCGTATGGAAAAGAGTGGTATTTTTCCCTCAGCAGGAATCAAATTAATGATTTGCCGGGCACTAAAGGCTACCATCTGCCGGCGCTGGCCTTGGCCAGGGCCTTAGAGCTTCGATTTCAGAACGTTGACCCCAACTTCTACGTGACTGTCTCCGGTCGGCTCCTCAAAATAGACCTTGAATGGCCTCCATTCCAGTGGATGAGTCAAAATGGCTTGGTCGCTGCAACGGGTATCTGGGCTCACATCACCGACCTCATTACTCAGGAAGTTAGTAGATGTCCGGTTCAGACGACTGAACTGCAGATGCTGGCGGGAAGCGGAACGGCTCTTTTCGCTCGGCCGGAGTACGTAACGAACACCATCAGGTCGTTCGTTGATTCTGGGGATATCCGGTTCTATCCGAATCGAGAAAGCCTTCCACACGAGTTCCCAAATATCAAGATGCAGGTTGGCGGGTATGCGACCGAACCAAGATCGGTCCAAGACTATCTGACGAGGAAGGTGTGGCTTCTCGGATTCAAAGCTGGGAGCGGGCGTAAGGAAACGAGGGCGTGGATAGCGGACCCATGGGATGCGGCGTATCTCGGATGCACAGAAGCTGATCTGCGCCAAGCTGCGGCCGTGCTCGAAGCGCAGGACAAGATAATACTTCACGAAGACAGCGACTTTGCCCACGTTGGAAAGGTTCTCCTAGCCTCGGACGGGCGAATAGAGCCTTCCGCGAAACCCACGGTTACAGCCTTCCGGACTCCCTTCGGCACGTATAAGCCGGAGGGGCTGATCGGGGAAGGCGGCTCGGGTAGGGTTTTGCGCGTAATTGACGCGGACGGATCGGAGTACGCACTAAAATACCTGAAACCTGGCTCGACGTCGAGCCAGAAGACCAAACGATTCAGAAACGAGTTGGCGTTCTGCATGAAGAACACCCACCAAAACATCATCACCATCTACGACTGGGGACTCGCAGATGTAAACGGTGCTGAGGTGCCGTTTTATGTAATGCCGGTGTTTCCCCAAACCTTAAGATCACTGATGGGTGACGAGACAAGCCCCAAACGATTGGTTCCGATCTTTATGCAGATACTCGATGGAGTAGAGGCGGCCCATAAGGCAGGGATTTGGCATCGGGATCTGAAACCGGAGAATATTCTCTTCGATGAATCGGAAGACCGAGCTGTTATTACGGACTTTGGCATCGCTCATTTTTCTGAGGAATGGCTGCGGACAACGGTCGAGACTGGCCCCCGGGATCGCTTAGCGAACTTTCGCTATGCGGCGCCGGAACAACGCTCCACCGGGACCGTCGATCAGCGTGCAGACATCTATGCCCTTGGCCTGATTCTGTACGAAATGCTGACCGGCCTGTTCCTACAGGGTACATCGCATAAGCAAGTCAGGTCAGTCCATCCGGATCTCGCGAGCTTGGATTCACTGATCGATCGGATGAATTGCCAAGGACCAGGTGATAGACCTGCCTCAATAGGAGAGATTCGAGAGTTCATACTGGAGAATTTAAGGGGACTTTATCTATGACTATTTTTGGGGTTCTGGAAGGCTCAGGATTACCCATCGGCGCCGGATCGGTCACCATAAGTCGGCTTGTGAGAAGCGGTCCGTCGACGCGTTCGCGCGGAACGTTGGCTGCGCGCTCAATCGGGATTCGCGGCGTGGATTTAGGCGCGGTTTGATCAATACAGGGAATAGAGAACAGGGAATAGAAAACAGAGGCGAAGCGCGCAAGCTGGGTTCGTGCGATCCCACCCTAAACGCATGAAGCGCGTTTAGGATCGGGCACCCTTTCTTTGCGGCGGGCGCCCGGCTGAAAGCTCGATTACAGGCTCGTTTTTGCCCTCAAAAACACGTCAAAACACGCGCAAAGGCGCGCAAGAACGTCCACCTAAGAGCCGTTTCGACGCTCTTTTGGGAAATTCTCTGCGAACCTTTGCTCTTATTTTGGTCAATTTCGCGGTTGCATTCACCCTCCAAGTGGCCAATTT
>JBEKCA010000219.1:0-3391 GCA_050015115.1 Occallatibacter sp. | reverse complement strand
ACCAACCTTGGAAATCGATCAAACCGATTTCCACATTCCCACCGTCACGACGACTACGACGAGATGAATTGATCTCTCAAAACCAAAACCTAAGGGCTACGCATTCTGAGGGCAAGGTCAATCGGCAAAGCAATTTGCGTACCACGCAGTCTTTGACGCCGGCTGTTTTCCCTTCGAGGGTCTAAGGATTACCCGAAATTCATCCCTAAGGAGTTTTTCGATGCTTCAACTAACTGACCGCCTTCCCCGCGTATTCCGCGCCCCCGCCAAGATGGTCAAAACAGCGGCTTCATTCTTGTTGGCCGTTTGTGCACTATCCGCTTGTCTTAATCTCTCGGCCCAAGTCAGCGTCCTGACCCAGAACGCAGACACGGAGCGCGACGCAGTCTATAGCAATGAAACCCAGCTTACCCCGACCTCCACCATCCACAAGCTCTTTACGATGTCGCTCGACGACCCGGTGATGGGGCAGGCGCTGATTCTAGGCGGAGTGAACGTGTCCGGTTACCCCGCCAACATCCTTTTCGTGACAACCTCGCCTAGCGAAAGTGCGGGCGCCACCAGCGCCTGGGCATTCAACGCCGATACCGGAGCCAAACTCTGGCAATTGAGTTTGGGGACCAACGCGTCCTTCACCACGGCGACGCCTGTACTGGACCCCAACTTGGGTCCGCACGGCGCGCTCTTCGTGGTGACCAAGGACAGCGCAACCAATACGAACTCATTACATGCGATTGATGTGCTTGCTGGAACTGATCTCACCGGGAGCCCGGTAACCGTTTCGGCTTCGGCAGACGGAATCTCATTCGATTCGCCCCAAGAGAATCCACGCGCGGCACTATTAGACGTCAACGGCACTATCTATTCGGCTTATTGCCACATGACGGACTCGGGAACCTACCATGGCTGGCTGATCGGCTTTAAGTACACCACGAACTCCGGCTTTGCCCCAAACGGTGTGTGGTGCGACACCTGCGCCGCTGGGGGGAACGAGGGCGGCATTTGGCAGGGCGGCGACGGCATTGTTTATGACGGTACCAACATCTACGTCGAAACCGGCAATGGCTCGATCGGCGGCGGGGATTACAGCATGAGTATCGTGCAGTTAAGCCCATCCGCGCTCGGCACCGTGGAGTCGTCCTGGTTGGCGCCAAACGCACAATCGAACAGCAACGCCGATCTCGACCTGGACGCCGGCGGCATGGTCATTATGCCGGGAACCGGGGGCAAGATCTTCCTTGGTCCGACAAAATACGGCGCTATGTATCTGGTAAACGACGCCAATCTTTCCGCCGCCGCGATCGATACGTACACCTCAGGTGGCGGCGTAAACAAATCTCCAATCGCCTGGAACTCCGGCAGCGCGCAGTACGCCTATGTGTGGCCGAGCGGACAGCCTATCGAGCAATTCTGCTATGCGGGGGGCGGCACCGGCAGCGGTCCGTGCCAGCAATCCTCATTCACGGGAGGCGGGACCCTGGCTCTCTCGTCCACGCCTACCGGCGCGAATGCCATCCTCTGGGCCTACGGAGGCGGCGAACTCCATGCCATGAATCCAACCAATGTGTCCGCGGCGGATTACTGGAACAGCAACCAGTCCTCGGGCGATTCAACGGGTTCGGGACCGGGAGCGCTTCAATTCCTTTCCATCGGCAACGGCAAAGTGTACGTTCCCTCCGGCAACAATCTCATCGCTTATGGGACACCAGCAGGCTCAAACTGCACGGCAGCACCTACGGTTCCAGGCAACCTGGGAGCAACGACAGCTTCCTCGAGCCAGATCAACCTGAGCTGGACGGCGAGCACTGCCACCCCCGGCTGCTCGATAACTTACAGCGTGTACGAGAGCACTACTTCCGGCTTCACGCCGTCGTCGGCAAATCAGATCGCGAACAATGTGAGCGGGACAACCTACTCCGCCGCCGGGCTTGCAGCTTCGACAACTTATTATTATGTCGTTGAAGCCGTCGACTCTTTCGGTGCCTCAGCAGCTTCGACACAGGTGAGCGCAACCACGGGGCCCGGCTCGACGACTGAAGAGCCCTACGGCGGCAGACCTGCGGCAATTCCCGGTACAGTGCAAGCCGAGAACTACGATACTGGCGGACAGGGCGTTGCCTATAACGTCACCTCAGTCAACGGCACTGGCAACAGCTACCGCTCCGACGGCGTCGACCTTGAGGTGACCACCGATACCGGGGGAGGCTATGACCTCGGCTGGACTGCAGCCGGTCAGTGGTTCAAGTACACCGTGAGCGTGGCCACTGCGGGAACATACACGGTGACGTTCCGTGTCGCAGCAATCGATGCAGTGACCGATGCCTTCCACATCGCCAATACGGCAGGGACCAATCTGACCGGCAACATCAATGTACCTGCGACCGGCGGCTGGCAAACATGGGAGAACGTGACGGCCATGGTCACGCTCCCGGCGGGCACACAGACCTTGACCTTCGACCAGGACAATCCCGGTTGGAACGTCAACTGGTTCTCGTTTGCATCGTCCGGCGCTAGTTGCGCAGCGGTTCCCTCGGCGCCGACGCTGACGGCGACGACGCAATCCTCCAGCGCCATCGGCTTGACCTGGACCGAGCCTGCTCCTCCGGCCAACTGCACCGTCACCTCCTACAACGTTTATGGGAGCACCACCAGCGGCTTCACTCCAGAATCGGGCAACCTGATCACGAGCGTGAGCGGCACGAGCTACACCAACACTGGCCTCGCTGCTTCGACGACTTACTACTACGTCGTTGAAGCGCTTGACGTGTTCGGCGCCTCGGCGCCCTCGAATCAGGCCAGCGCCACCACAAGCGGCGGTTCGTCGGACGAAGATCCGTATGGCGGCACGCCGGCGGCAATTCCCGGCACCGTGCTCGCGGAGAATTACGATACCGGAGGCCAGGGTGTCGCCTACAACGTCACCTCGGTCAACGGATCGGATAATGCCTATCGCTCCGACGGCGTCGATCTGGAGGTGGCGGCGGCCCCTGCAACCGGCAACGATCTCGGCTGGACTGCGGCCGGACAATGGTTCCGCTATACGGTGAATGTAACGACGGCTGGAACGTACACGGTCAGCTTCCTGGTTGCCGCTCCAACAGCGGTGACCGACGGCTTCCACATCGCCAACTCGTCGGGGACCAATCTGACCGGCCCGGTCAACGTTCCCGCCACGGGCGCATGGCAAACCTGGACGACGGTGACGGCCACGGTTACACTGCCCGCGGGCACGCAGACCTTAACCCTCGACCAGGACAATGCCGGCTGGAACATCGATTCCATGGTGTTCGCGTCGAGCGGCGGTAGTGGCGCTGACATTCTGGATATCAGCTCCGGCGCCACAGCAGCTTCGGGCAGCTATTTGGCCGATGAGTATTTTTCAGGCGGGGCC
>JBEKCA010000218.1:0-3559 GCA_050015115.1 Occallatibacter sp. | reverse complement strand
TAAAGGCGCCGCTCTGGGTGTGATTCTCGTGCTTGACCCATGCTTCCGTTCCGAGGCGCTGATTGAGCAGCGGCCAGGTATATTGCGGGGTGGGCGGCATGAAGCGGTAAACGAGGGCGCGGGCAGAGCGGATCTCGTCGCGGGTGGGGAGTTGCATGTGGCTAGGATAACCGGGGCGGGCACCTAAAATGGTGATCAGTGGTTGGCAGGGGTGGCCGAGTCGGTTTTCCTGCTGGCCCATGATGTTTTTGACCTGCCTATGATTGGGACCCCATCTTATATTCGGCCGTTTCTTGTGATGATTCCGGGGGTGGTTTTGGCGCTGGCTGGGTGCCGGGGCAAGCCGGCGCTTACTGCGCAGCAGGCGGAGGGAAAGCGGGTTTATGACGTGGGGTGCGCGCACTGCCACGAGGAAAATGACCTGCGATTGAAAAAGGTTCCTCCGGATCTGCATGGAGTGTTTGACAAGGCTCAACTGCCAGGCGGGGAGCCGGCTACCGATGCCAATGTTGAGCAGGTGTTGATGAAAGGCAAAGGGATGATGCCGTCGTTTGCGTACCAGATGAGCAGGGAACAGATGGCGGCGGTGATTGCTTATCTTCATGCTGGGATTCGAAAGGAATAGGGCGATGAAATCGGTTGGCCGAGATTCGTGTTAACCCAGGTCCCAAAAGCGGGACCTGGGGCACCCACTGTCCTTGCGAAATCAAGCTCCTCAAAACCCAGGACCGCTGGCTCAATCCTTCGCTACTCCGGCGGTCGGTGTAATCTGCATCACGGTATACTGGGGTTACTATGGCGACCGGAAAAACATTTTATCTTGAGACATTCGGCTGCCAGATGAATGCCCACGACTCCGAAAAAGTGATTGGCACACTGCTGAATCAGGGCTACCTGCAGGTGCAAACTGAAGAAGAAGCTGGGCTTATCTTGTACAACACCTGCTCGATAAGGGACAAGGCCGAGCAGAAGGTGTTCAACCGCCTGAACGATTACAAGAAGCTGCACAAGGCCGGCAAACGGTTTGGTGTGCTGGGGTGCGTGGCACAGCAGGAAGGCGAGAAGATCTTCGAGCGGGCGCCGTACGTGTCGCTGGTGTCGGGGTCGGCGTCGTATCGCAAGTTGCCGGAGATGCTGACACGGCTTGAGGCGGGCGAAAACCGGATTACGGGCCTGGACGACCGGCAGACCGATGAGGCGTTCGAGACCGAATATACGGCGCGGCAGAACCCGTACCGGGGTTACATCACCATTATTGAAGGGTGCGACAAGTTTTGCTCGTATTGCGTGGTGCCGTACACGAGAGGCAAGGAGCGGAGCCGGACGTCCAGCTCAGTGCTGGCGGAGGCTCGGCGGATCGCTGATCTGGGATTTACCGAGATTCAATTGCTGGGCCAGAACGTGAACAGCTACCGCGATCCGGAAGGGAAACGGAGCTTTGCGGAACTGTTATCAGACGTTGGGCAGGTAGTGGGGATACGGCGCGTACGGTTTACGACCAGCCATCCCAGGGACTTTACGCGGGACATTGTGGAGGCGATCGACGCTTATCCGACGCTGTGCGACCATGTGCATCTGCCGGTGCAGTCGGGGTCGGAGCGGGTGCTGAAGATGATGGCGCGGGAGTACACGCCGGACTGGTACCTGGAGCGGATCTCGTGGGTGAAGGCTGCGAAGCGTCCGATTGCGCTTTCGACTGACATTATTATCGGGTTTCCGGGTGAGACCGAAGACGATTTCATCGAGACCATGAACCTGCTGGCGAAAGTGGAGTACGATTGCGTGTTCGCATTCAAGTACTCGGCGCGGCCGAATACGCCGGCACTGGTGATGATTGACTCCGTGGAAGATTTGGTGAAATCAACAAGGCTTCAAGCATTGCTTGATCGACAGCGGGAAATTCAAAGGACCAATTACTCCAAGCACATAGGGCAGGTAATGGAGGTAATGGTTGAGGGACTGAATCCGGCGCGAGGGCAAGTTTCAGGGCGCAGTAGCCAAAATAAGCCGGTGAATTTTGTTGCGAAGACCCTCATTTCACCTGCGCCGGGCAATTACCTGAACGTGAAGATTACCGGGGCTTTTCCGAACAGTTTGATGGGGGAAGAAGTCTAAATACAGGGAGCAAGGGAGCAAGGGCGCAAGGGATCTAGGGAGCTTTGGGCTGGAGGGGTACGGAGGGGACCAATGGATGTTGAGGTAAGAATCCGCGGGTTGATGATGGATCCGGCGACAAACATGCCGATCGTGGTTCTCAAGGACGTGGGCTCAGACGCGGTGATGCCGATCTGGGTGGGGATATTCGAGGCCAACGCCATTGCCATTGAAATTGAGAAGATGGCTACGCCGCGGCCCATGACGCACGACCTGACGCGAAATCTTATGCAGCACTTGAATGGCGAGCTGGAACGCATAGTTATTTCAGAACTTAAGGACGAGACATTCTATGCAGTGCTATGGCTAAGGCAGGGCGGAGAGCAGATTGCGGTGGATGCGCGGCCATCAGACGCGATTGCGTTGGCGCTGAGGGCCGATTGCCCAATTTACGTGGCCGAGCATGTGATGGCGAGCGCGAAACTGAATCCCAATGGCGCCGCCGAGGGACCGACCGCGGAGCAACTCCGCAACTGGCTCGAGGGACTGAACAACGAGGATCTTGGACCGTACAAGATGTAGTTGGGGCGGACAGCCGGGTCTGGATAATTCTTCTCATGTGAATAGCAGCTGGGTGAGCTCGACAGGGAGCAGGCTGCGGTGTCGATGCATTAAGCCACTTTGTTAGCAAAAGAGTAGAGGCATTTATGGATTCGATGGTTGCACTATACAGAATATCTGTTATCGGACACCAGGGTCCTTTTCGAAGTGTTGCGTCTAAATCGTTCTAAATCCCTTTCCTGTTGGAAGTTAGACATCTTCGCGTTTGTCAACAATAGCGCCGCTACGAAGTCTCTGACCATTTATCCTGTGTTGCTCGTTCTCTCACAAACTACCATTTGTCTGGCAACGCCTGGTGTTGACTCGCCGCCCGAACACGACTTGCTCCGCCCCGTTCGCGATACGGGTTCTACGACGCAACTGCGCACGCTCACGCTTTTGCCGCGCGCGTTGCTGGCAACTTGGCAATTCAGTTAGGTGGCCGAGGACCTCCGTGGGTCTTGATGCCGCCTTAAGACCGATAACCCGATCGGGTCGAGCGATTCCCTTCTTTGCGTTTCGTCCACTTATTTAGACTCACGCTTTTCAACGGATATTCTTCTCGATGGCGGGTTGCCTTTACGCCCTCTCCGCTTTTCAGCTTTCAGCTATCAAATCGTTCCATGCGTAAACCTGACACTTTGTGGACACCTGTCGAGCATCGAGAGTCGCAATGCTGCGTTTTGGTAGTTTTGAGCGCCCAGAGACTTCAAGCAATCAGAGTTGATGTCTATCGAGCCCCCGAATTTTGAGTCGTTGCGACAAACTGGGGAGCGACGACCTTTCTCCAGCGAAACCAAGAACACCAGTTTCAGTTTCTCTCGAGTCAAGCCGCCATTCACGCCACCTCCTGCCAAGCCCCCCC
>JBEKCA010000217.1:0-3749 GCA_050015115.1 Occallatibacter sp. | reverse complement strand
CTGTCGCATGACCTTCATCCGCATCCAATCGACACACGGCGAGTTCACGCGGGCCGCGCGGCGGGGCGGAGCCAGCAGAAAAGACTTGCAATTTGCCCAGATTCCACATAATGCACCGATCCGGCCTGCTATCAGGCCAAAGTGGACGGCTTTGTAAAGCAATCCATCGCCGCCAAGCCGAAGCTGGTTCAAATCTCATCAGCCTACGGCACCGCGACCGAGGCCAGCGCCGCCCTGCCGCGCAACAAGTACGTGGAGATTCACACCGAGAAGCCCACGAACCAGAAGCAGCGCGACTGGCCGGAATACAAAACGTGCAAGCACACCGCCGAGGCCATCGTTACCGAAGGCACAGAGAAAGGCGAAATCCGCACCATCTGTGCCAATCCCGAATGCACCATCCACCACGCCCGCAAGCAGAAGCCCGCGACAGATACGGCATTCAAGGCAGAACAGGAGAAGCGCCGCCGCGAGGAAGCCATTGCCCAGGCAACCGGCCTTCGCGTCCTCAAAGCAACCAGCGACGCGGTTCCCGTCCGGCTGATGAAGCGCGACCTGCTCTTTGTTGCCGAGCGCCTCGCCGCCGTCTTGGACGAGCGCCGTCTGGCGGTCATCTTTCGCCTTCACGGCATCGGCAAGGCCAACGGAGCCGGAGACACCCCGGTCAAGCTGCTCACGTCCTTTCTTCGCAAAGCCGACGAGAGCACCATCGGCCGCGTTTTGGTGGCAATCACCGTGCTGCAATCGGCGCACAGTCCCAACGAATCCGCGAAAGCCCTGCGCGAAGCCGCGGAGTTCTACAAGGTGGACGTGGCCGCGATCACGAGCAAGGTCAAGCAGGAGTTCGCCACCAAGGAAAAAGCGCAAGCTACCCGGAAGGCTACGGAGAAAGCGAAGCCCAGTCAGCCGCGCACCGTGGCCGCGAAGAAGGCCAAGGCTGCATAGCGTCAATTCATAAACATTGGAATATGGGGTCTGCTGAGGCAGGCCCCTGTTTTTTTGCCGGCGCCCGTCTTCCCGCCCTGTGATGTGCTGCCGCTTCGCGCCAGTCTCGTTTGGCCCACCCGACGGGCTCGAACGGCACACTGACCGTTTAGATGCTCTATAAGGAAAATGCTGCATCCGTTGGCGCAGCGGGTTCTGCAGGAGGAATCGCAGTAGCAAGTTCCGTTGCGGCTTCAGTCCCGTTTGAAACTTGTGAAGCCGCAGCCGTAGTCCCAGCTTGCGTGCTACGCAAGTTAATCGTGGTGTCGTAGAAATGGACCCCTGCTGCCTTTAATGATGAAAAGTTTTGGTCGGCAGCAACAAAATCCTTACCTCTAAAATTTGGCAGCCAATTTCTGACATTCGCTTCGTATGCGAGCAGCCAGTATTCGTCATACAAAGCTGCGGCCTTCATGTGGCCTCTCCACAGTGTTTTATCAATCTGCTTTGTCGTTAAATTGCGCGACTCGCAGTCGAGTGCAAGAAGTGCCACTACAGGGTCGTCGCATCTTGAAATTGCGTCAACAGCAGCATCGCCGAGAGTCATGCCTAATGCGATACAGGCATAGACAGCGTTCGCCACTTCACTGGAATGGCGAAGCGGAGAATGGGTAACAACAAGAGCGTTTGTGATTTCAGCTATCTCCGGAATTAGATCAACCATCCCAAGATTTCTCCGGAGGACGATTTGGCGTATTGCCCCCGGAAAACATGCCGGCTCAGGAAGCGAACAGAGCATGAGAAGTTTTTGGAATAGGCTCCAGTTATCTGGGTGGATGGATTCAAACTGGAGCAGTGATATGGCGAATTGTAGAACTGCATCTTCTGGATTCTCTCTATGAAGCTTAAATGCGAGATCAAACAAATGCGCCAAATCAGCAGCTTGCGTGTTTTTCTCCTTGCGCGGTTTCGCCCTTTTCAATTGCGTGGCCCAGGGAGCCTCTATAGGAAGAGGCAGATCGCGTATCGATGTCTTCTTTGGATTGAGGGCTAGTTCGTATTCAGAGAGGCACGCTTCCAATTCGTGATGAGCCCTCTCGGCTTCGGCCTGCGTCATGAAGCTGAGTTCAAAGTCGTCAATAAATCGAAAGCCTTGAATGTTAGGAAACTGACTGGCCAAATGTTCGTCACATCGTTGCATTAGAATCTCAGCTATTACAAGCGAAGCATCTGGACCAATAGGTATTCCAATCGTTTGCTGATCTTGCCCAAGTCGCACGAGGGCATCAAGACGGTTGCCTACAAGGCTAAAGGAATGGTTGGATT
Source organism: Occallatibacter sp. (assembly GCA_050015115.1). Lineage (GTDB taxonomy): Bacteria > Acidobacteriota > Terriglobia > Terriglobales > Acidobacteriaceae > Telmatobacter. The sequence goes on along the minus strand of JBEKCA010000217.1, from coordinate 1,499 downwards.
TCGCAGTTGCTTTCGAGTGCATAGCCCAAGGAATTGAATGGGTATAGATGCTTGAGTAATAGCGACTGACATCAGTTTGTAATATGTATCGCTTCCCAAGCCTCTTTTGTCGAGCCTGCTCAGATCGCGCACTTTGCGGGAAATGACCATCGACAGCCCTTCCCGTAGTCTTCTCTTCAGGATGGGTCGATGAAATCGCTGTTCCGAGAACGAACGGCGATATTTCTGTCCAGCTAGAAACGATCTCTTGGCAAAGGAGAAAGTAGGCAACCGGGTTGCAGATGCTTATTGGACGACGAAGGAGTCCACCACGCGCAAGTGAATAACGTGCAGCCTTTGATGATTTCGGTTTCTGGTCAATAGCCTTGGCAAAATCGGCGACTGGAGGAGCATTGCATATATGAGAAGCAAAAGCAGTAGTGGTGAATGGCGGAGGAAGTTCTTTTGGAAAGTAGCCCCGTGCTAGAAACTCTTGCAGGTTTGGCATTCAAATCTCCAGTATTAAACGAGAAGAGCAATTTCATGTGATGCAGCACGAGTTGGTCATGAGTGTATTTCTGGCCCTGCCCAGAACGTGCACTAACTCGGCAAGAATCCCCGGTGCGCACGAAGCTCCAGCCGCAGCTCTTCACGCAGAGCCTTACTCTTCTTGAGGCGCGCGAAGAACTCATCGAGAAGGCTGACAACGATTGCGTTGACGCTGACGCTTTCGGCTTCCGCCCAGTCTTTGAGCTTGGTGCGGGCCTCGGCGCCGACGTGGAGGAGTTGAGGGTTCGTGAGATCCATGCCGGCCTTGCGGGTCTGCTGAATATCGACCTCATCTTGATCCACGTGGCTTAACGCAAAAAGGACGATCCTGGCCAGATCGCCCTTTACGCGGGATTCTTCAGTGATGGCTTCGCGGAGATCGAGTGGAAGGCGCAGCGTCATTCCCGGCCTGTCTTCCGTCCACCGCTGCCCCTCACGGTTCACCTTGCGCGTTGCCGCCTTTTTGGCTGCTTTCTTTACTGACTTCTTGACTGCCACTGGCATCCCTTCTTGCTGCTGCGGTAATTCTGCTGCTCCGGCCGCTTGCACCCGTCATCGGAGAGTACGGGCCGCTGAATCTCACATCTTCCTCGACCCTCACGAAGAACCTGTATCCGGGCCGCACGGCAATTGTGGGCTGGATATTCAGGTTCCGGCGCGTGACTTCCGTGCCGAGTTCGCCGACTTGCTGGCCAACTGCCTGTCCCACCGTCTGGCCGACGCTTTGCGATTGCAGGACCGAGGAGTTCGATCCTTGGCTGACCTCGATACCGGCGGCGAAGACGGAAGTCAGAAGCGCACCGAAGAGAAGCCGGCCCCAGTGATTGTTCACCTGGTCCCGGAACCCGGCACCGCCCGCGCTATCGTCCCCTTCAAATCCACCAAGAGCGAGGCTGGAGCCATCCGGGAAGACGATCCTTCGCCAGACGGCCTGCAAGGCATTTTGTCCGTAGCCTACGTGGGAGTTGTAA
>JBEKCA010000216.1:0-3760 GCA_050015115.1 Occallatibacter sp. | reverse complement strand
ACCATTATGCCAACGGCTATATTTTGGAGCACATGAGTGACAGAGGCCGATTCCTTTCTTGCCAAGACAACAGAATCGCGTTGACTGACGATGCGAAGCCAGTTTGTGCGCGTGCGTTGAACGTCCCTCCCGGCCAGCGAATCCCCGGCAGCGAACATAGGTGTGGTCCCTTGGGGTTCTTAGAGTGTTTTGAAACCGGCTCAGAGGCCGAGAGACCAAAGTGACACGCAAATAGAAAGTGAGACTGCGAAGCCATGCTGTTTTTCTTCATTTGCTGCATTTTTGCTCCATATATAGATCGAAAGCTTGGATGGGCGCTAAGCCGCCACCTGTTCTATGCCACCCCATCGGCGATCGCTGTCCTGTTATGCCTTCTTTGGGGCGTTGCCTTTGCATTCGGATTCCGTCACCTGGTTACGAGTCTGCATCCCAACATTGTTCTGGCGATAATCGGCTTCATGGCGGGTGGCTACATCTCCATTCCAGACTATGGCATGGGCGATGTGTGGCAGTATGGTCATGGCTCCGCTACGCGCCATGACATCGTTTCGAATTTCCAATTCCTCACATATATCATCACTTCGGTCGTATTCTATTTCGTTGTGAAGTGAAGATGGCCGTTACCAACGGGGCACTGACCGCTGTGCTAAGTTTCTCGGCAAAATCTTTTGAGAGAAAGGGTATCAGCCGTCTGTGACTCGGAGAGCCGCACACATTGGGCTTTAAATCGGTTCACTAGTCCATTGCTTCGCAGAGGTCACACCCCATGGTTCACTCGCTTTCATCTCTCGTTCCGAACGTCGACGATATACTCGCTCTCGAAGTGGATGAGCTGGCCGGCGTGTTGCTCCTGCACCTCATCGGTTACGAAGATACGGCCAAGAATCAAGGTGGCATCAACTACCACAATTTCTTCGACGCTCCTCCACGCCGGGATTACGAAAGCCGGCAGCAGGAGGTAAACCTGGCGCTCATGGAGGCCATGGCATGGCTTCGGAGCGCTGGATTGCTCGTGGAAAAAGCAAGTTCGACGGGTAGCTGGTTTTTCGTTTCACGCAGGGGAAGGCAAATCACGTCCCGCGAAGATTTTGCGGCCTATCGTAAAGCTGGCCTCCTGCCGAAGGGCCAGCTTCATCCGCTCATCGCCAGCAAGGTATATCCGGCTTTCATGCGCGGCGAATATGATACCGCCGTCTTCCAGGCTTTCCGGGAGGTGGAAGTCGCCGTCCGCAACGCTGGCAAATTCGGCCCCAATGACCTTGGCAAGGAACTGATGCGCGATGCGTTCAGGCCCGCCGAGAAGAAGGGGCAATCTGCAACGCCCGGACCTCTTACTGATGCGCAACTCCCAACCGCCGAACAGGAAGCGATGGCAAATCTCTTCGCCGGTGCGATTGGCTTTTATAAGAATCCACAGAGTCACCGGCACGTCTCGACACACGCAGAGGACGCAGCAGAAGTAATTGTTTTTGCCAGCCAGCTTTTGCGAATAGTAGATCGTTTGAAAGCTTAAATGCGCCTCAGCCTTGCTCAATCAGCGGAAATGGATTTTAGGATGAGTTTCAATCCACCGCTGGGCGCGCTCCCGAATTTCGGCTAAGGAGTCAGGGCCAAACTTGGTTGTCAGGACCTCCTGCACAGTGCTCTCCTGCGCTTGCGGTAAAGGGCATTTCGAACATAGGTAGAACCAAAAACCTAGCTCATGCTTGTCCAACGGAACGCCTTGTCTACAGACGTACATCATCCCAATATTGAACATTGCGCCAGCGTTTCCCCTTTCAGCCGCCAGTTGATACCAGCGCATTGCTTCTGAAAAGTCTTGGTCAACACCGTCGCCGTCACCGTACATTTTTCCTATGTAGCAGAAGGCTTCTTCACTGCCTTTATGTGCGGCTAAACGATACCAGCGCAGGGCTTCCATACTGTCCTGGTGCAATCCGCCTCCTGTACAGTTGTAGAGGTTTGCGACGTTCAGGAGCACATCACCGTCGCCGATTTCAGCAACACTTAGGAACCATTGCAACTCTTCCGCGTATTTCTCCGCCAGTGAGCGGGTCAGCGACCCGGCTTTGAAAGCGGATGAGTACCATACAACCGCTTCGGCGGTGTCGTTTGGGACAAATTCGCTATTCGCGTATATTCCCCCGAGCATGATCTTTGCCGCTATATCGCCATTCTCCGCTGCCTTTCGATACCACCCAAGGCCGGTTGGGATGTCCTTTTCAACGCCTTTACCGAGAATGTAGTTTGCCGCCAGAGCCCTTTGAGCGTCCGCATCCCCCTGATCCGCAGCTAGACGATACCAGCGGACGGCCTCAACGCTGTCTTTTTCTACTCCCTTGCCGTAGTCACCGTCGTAGACGGACCCAAGCATATATTGAGCGGATGGAAAGCCCAGACCAGCAGCCTTGCGGAACCAGCGCGTTGCTTCGTCGAAGTTTTGCAAATCCATGTGATCGACTGCTAGGCATGTCATGGCCTCAGCGTTCCCGCGCTCTGCCTGACGCCTTAGTAGACGCATTGTTACCATTTTCCAGAGCTTCAAGGGTTTCACCTCAGAGTGTTGCGAATATTGTACGTTCCAATACGGAGCCAATAGAAACGCTGCGGCTAGGGTTAGTGGGATGCACGGCGGATAAGCCCCCTTCGCCGTCGCAGAAGGTCGAGACCGTGACGCGCCCGAGCCTCGCGACGCTTCACTGGGCCACAGGGTCATGTCGACAGGGGGCAATCCAGAAATTGCCCTCGACATGCGAGATTGAAAACAGAGTTCGGATCATCGAAAAGGCTTGCGCTTGGCTGTCAGATTGGTTTCAAAATATACGCCGGGCGTTTCCCCGGATGGTGTTGGTCTTTCGATAATCAGCGGATTAACGAGACTCCAAATCCTCCTCAGACCGGAGCGGCCTACATTGTCGTTTGTGTGTAGCGTCTGATTTAGTTCGGCGTAAGCAGGTTGTACTTGAATGAAGTTGTCCTTCTTCATGTTCCTCCGTGCATAAATCACTGCAATCAGGTCTGCGGCTTGGAGAGGCAGTACATTCTTACCTTCAAAAGCGGGGGCGTCTAGGTGGTCGCGCGCGAAGACCCTAGCAACTTCAAGCCTGTCCCCTTTGTTCCGATTTTCAAAAATCATCTTTAGTCGGCCTGGGATGCTGTTCCACCCCGACCAATAGCCAACTTGAACGACGCTGTACCGGGCGCAGAACGCATATGGGTGCGCAACCTTTAGATCAAAATTTTGTTCTGCGCTAATTGCGGAAAAATCATCCATGTCCAGAGTTGTAGAGAAAGTCTGAAACGAACGCTTCGCAATCACTCTTGCGGCTCGCCTCAATATTTCCTGCTTCCAACCAAGTCCTTCGCTGTTCCATTGCTTGAAACCTTCGTCGCCTCTAAGGAACGGGGTTGTGTGCAGTTCTTTGAGTGGCTCAATCGCTGCAAGCCACTCCGTTTCGAATGCTGCGCGATGTTCGACATTCAGGACAAGACCTCCGAAAGTAAACATCGAATCGTTTTCGTGTCCACTCTCATCAAAGTACGCAGTGTACAACGCCATGTCTTACCTCTCTATGGCTTAGTCTTCAATCCCAAAGCTGGCTTGTGGAACTCAGCTACGCCGCGTGCGACGTTCACCCAGCACACGCCCAGCAAGCCGCTTGCACTTTGATGCGCCTGTGCGCAGCAGTTGAGCGGCGGTCCTGGCCATACGACGATTGGGCTTTCGCATTTGTTCCTCCTATCGTTTTTTAGAAAAACA
>JBEKCA010000215.1:0-3766 GCA_050015115.1 Occallatibacter sp. | reverse complement strand
GCTCTTAGAGTGTCTATGGCCAAGCATGAGGTCAGCGGACGACCTAATATGATCGCCATAGCCCCAGGCTATGGCCGAATAGATGACCGGACCGGATCACTGAAATACGAGTTGAGTAACGGTCGCTGGATCATGGGTTACATCAGCCGGCGCGAGATTTCTGACACAATCAGAGCCATTGATCATGACGGTGAACCTCAAAGTTCAGAAGAGTTGGAGAAATTCGATACGTTCATGAAAGGACCGCCCAATATTGAATTCAAGGCTTGATCGCGGAGCACGGTGCCATTGAAACAATCTACGTCGTCAGAGAGCCACTCCGAGGTGTGCCCGGCGAGCCAATCCTAAGGTATTTGTCCTGGAAACGCCCTTGTGGTCAGAATGGATTCTGGATTTGCGCAAAAATCGTCGGTTTACTTGTTGAGGACAACTCTTGGGCAGGCAGAGTTCCGTGAGTCAACAGGGCTGTGATCAACAGTCCAGACGGCCAAGGGACGGGAACCCTTTCACACTGGCCGGCTTCCGAGTACTCAACCTTTCTGCTTGAGCACGGAGCGGAATCGGCTACATTAGCTGATATGAAGACGCTTGCCAGGTATCTTGAGGTCATAGTTGACCCGACACTCGACGATTTTCTGGGCAACAGTGGTTCATTTCGCCACGCTTACTTAGCTTGCGTGGCGATCTTCCACGCTGTCGATCGTGCCGCGGAAGAAAGTGGAATCCGCCCTGCAAAGCTCCGCCAAGTCTGGTGCAGAGAGTCCCTGGAGTTCAAATTGGTGGATATCCTTGCGCATCATTTCAAGCATGTGCAGAGTTCTGACGAAAGAATACCCGCATCCCGGCCGGGACTGCCAATCGGGCTTGCTCTCGGGTTCGATGAAGCTGGCGAAGGTATGGACCTGCGGAACCTGTACTTTGTAATTCGAGACGCTGTGAGATTTGTTCATATGAAAGCAGGAACAAATCACCCCAAGCTACCATAAACTCCGCTACCCGCCACACGGCACTCAGAACGGGATGGCATCATCGCTGATCTCCGTACTTTCTACTGCGGGTTGTGGATCGGGAGGGCGCAGTTTCACCAAAAAATTCAGATAGGCAGCGGCCATTTCCAGGGTCAGCTGTGCGTAGGCGGCAGGTACGTTGATCACCGCCGCTCCTTGGCCATGACGTCCTAATCGATTCCCCATTGTTGGGACACTCATAAGCACCTGCTCGCCAAACGAGGCTTTGAACTCTGTCGGCAGATCATTGACGTGACCGTCAGCGACAAACTGGCGAATGAGGTTGCTAGCGTTCCCTCTATCCGTGCCAAGTAGAGTCTTCAATGCGCTCTCGAATGCCTTTTGCGCATTCGAGATGCAGCCTTTGGTGTCCCCGGCCAGCAGGTCTTGGCGCGCCTCCCTGAACTCCTCATAAGCCCCGTGAAATGACTTCGTCTTCAGACTCTGCTCGGCCAGTTCGGTCAGCCTCATACCCATGAACGTCTGGTCCACCGCGAAGAACTCGCCGTCGTCCAAGCGCCATGGACACTTTTCATCCTCGAACATTTCGTTCACGGATCGCGTGAAAGAATCCTTGTCAGCTTGGTACTGCAAGAACGCTTCGACGACGTCTAGTAACTGTGACGGATAGCACCCATCGAAAAATTCCTGAAGCGAGTTGACTGGCCCGCGATTGCCGTTTGGCAGACGTGCTTCCAGCTTGTCTTCTCCGTAGGCAAGCCGCAAGGTAGACTTCGTCTCAGTAAACGTGTCGGTCCATGATTCATAGCCGGTATCCGACCGAATCTGGAAGTTGCTGTTATTGGCATCCAGGAGCATCCACAGGCGTTTTCGAAGTCGAATGGGAATAGTAACCACTAATTTCTTCTCGAAGATGGCTTTGCTGTAGCGGTTGAAGAAGACGCGCACTTTCTCTCCCTTCTGTGTGCATAGTACTGCTTTCAGCAGAGGTCTTCAATTGGCGCCAAATCTCCTTCCCGGTCACGGCCCCCACAAGTTGCAATGGGGGAAGTGAACCGGATGAGCAGGTTCTCTTTCATTGACGACGAATCTCCATCCCTGTCACAGCTACCTGCCTTCTCGCTCCTGGGTGCGCGTTTTGATTCTCTCGCGCAACGCCCATTGTGCCGACTGGCAGACCTGTTCAACCCGTTCAAGGATGTGCTTGCGCTTCCCTTCATCTATCGACACCCGGTAGAATTGCCGGCCGTTTGGGGCCTTGATGACCGCAACCGTTAGATTGCCGCCGACGTTTGCCTTCGGTTCTGGTCCTTGATCCGTTTTCAGGATCTGGAGCATTTGTTGGGATTGCGCGGCAGGCTGGAAGCAAGAAAGAAGCAAGTGTACGTCGGCCTCATTGTTGAAGAGCAGTCCGCTCGTGTCCTCATTCTGCAATCTGGCTTCAAGGGCATGGAGGCGAGCAGCCCTGACCTGGAGCGGATTCGCCACGAGTTGGTGCTGGTGCTGGGCATCGCGCATTGCCGGGTCGGTAAACTCAACGAAGATGCCGTTCTGGACGGCCACTTTGACCACCTGCCGCTTCCAATCGTCGCCGCCAGTGCAGGCGATACGCGATCCGTATTTCTGGACGGCCATCTCCAGGCCAAAGACGATTGCGGCCTCGTTCTGGTTGAGCACGGTCACGCGCCGCCCGCGGTCGATGACGGCCAACTTCCCATTGAGCGTGTATGAGACATCTCCAGTGGTTCGGTTGATCGTCCATATTCGGGCTGTGGCAACTTGCTCGGCGAGATTTTCCGCCTTCTGCTGAGCCGCAAGCTGTTGTTGCATGAACTCGGACCAATCCGTCTTCTCTGCATCCGTATCGGGGCCAAGATGAAGCGCATTGGCTTCAAGCGTAACCTCCAGCCGCCGCTGGTTTCGCTGATCCGCATAGTGCCAGCCACGCAATTGTGCTGCCGCCCGCGCATCGCCCTCGGCGGCGCGCTCTGCTACCCATGTGCGCAGGCTCTTCGGAAACTGTGCCTGGCGCGTCCTCTGTGTGGACAACTTGAGCGTTCGCAGCTCGATGACGGATGCGGCCACAGCCTCCGATAGCAATATCTTTTTGGTGGGCCACGGTTGCGCCGATGCGCGGATTTCCTTTTTGCGTTGCTTCAGCCGGGTGAGGCTTTGTTGCCGGTCCTCTCTGCCCTTCGCAGTAATGCCTTTGCAGAATGCCCTTTGCTGATTTCGGTATTGATTGTATTCAAACAAGAGGGCTTTTCTGCCCTGGAGTCGTTGCTCTCTTCGTTCGGCGCGTAGTGTCTGATTACGAACAGCAGTACGTCCGGTATCTGCCGGAGGAAGCTGAAGCGTGGTCGCGGGTTCTTTCCACAAACCAAGGATCTGTTCGGTCGCTTTACGATTCTCTTTACCAGCAAAATTATGACGGAATACATCGGAGGCTTTCACGCGGATGGTGTGGTCGATTGCCAGGAGGGTGTACCCGCCTGCTTCCCCTTTTTCCATGCGCAAATGATATTTCGCTAGCAGTATATGTAGAGAGTCCCACGAGGCGTTCTGGCGGGTTAGCAGCGTTCGTACACGCGGAGCGACTTCTCGGCGCACATAGGTCTGGAGGGATTCTTCATCGTGATAGTGCTCGTACTGTGCTGCGGCGCCAGTTGGGTGTTGCTGAGCGGATCGTGCCGCATCGCGTTCTGCTTTCGATGCCGGCACTGCCATTTTTCTATCCTCGTCCCATCGCATTGGACCGGGTGTGTGCGACCAGCCATACTTGGCTTCCAGATGGCGTA
>JBEKCA010000214.1:0-3855 GCA_050015115.1 Occallatibacter sp. | reverse complement strand
ATTGGGGGCGCGGTGCCCGGCGTGGTGAAGGCGAAGGTGCCCGCCGGAGTTGATGCTCCGCCGCTCAGCGTGGACGAAACCAGCGTTTGACCAAAACTGATCCTGCTGGCAGTCGGCCAAGTGATCGAACTCGGTGCCGCCTTATTGACTGTGACATTGGCCGAGCCGACAACCGTGAGGTAGTCGGTCGTATCCGTCGGCGTGAAGGTCACCGACTGCGAGTTCGTTCCGGTTGGAGGCGCGGTGCCTGGCGTGGTGAAGGCGAAGGTGCCCGCCGGAGTCGATGCTCCGCCGCTCAGTGTGGACGAAACCAGCGTTTGACCATAACTGATGCTGCTGGCCGTCGGCCAAGTCACCGTCGGCGTGCCCTGCGAAGCCGGGCCCGACACGGAGATGGACTGTATTACTCCACTCCCAAGAAGGTTGTTGTCGGTCAGTTGTACGTTGCCGGAAAGGCTTCCGGTGGTTGTCGGCGTGAAGTTGATCGAAACATCGCACGCAGTTCCGGCGCCCAGTGTCGTGTTCGACGTGCAAAGATTGGAATCCGAAGTGTTTACCGGGAAATTCGTTGGATAACTGAGACCGGACATCACCAGCGACTGATCGCCGATGTTCGTCAACGTAAACGTCTGCGGGCCGCTTGTGGAACCAACGTTGGTGTTCGCGAATGGAACGGCGTACGGCGTTGTCGGATCTACTTCAACAAGTCGATCATTGCTTGCGTCGCAAATGTACACCTTGCCACTGGAATCAACCGCAGTGTTAAACGGATTATTCAAGCCTCCGGACAGACCGGCGGTGGAAAGCACCGTTGTGACACCCGCGGAAGTCTGTTCCACGATCTGTCCGCTGGACTGATTTGTGATATATACATTTCCAAAGCCATCGACGGAGACGCCCCTTGGCCCGTTGAGCGTCGCTGAACCGGGAATTGAGAGAGGGGACGCTGTGCCGGACGGAGTTACCATGACAACTGCATTGTTGCCGAGGTCAGTAATATACAGATCCCCTAGACTATCGACTGCGACGCCAGTGATACCGCCCTCGGAGAAGGTGTACCCCCCGGTGGAGACCACCGTTCCGATTCCAGTTACCGAGGTTGTTCCAGCGTTCTGAATTGCGACCTTCACTACGCGCGTGTTGCCCATATCCGCGATATAGAGGTTGCCCTGGGCATCCATGGCTAGGCCTTGGGGAGCCGAGAGATTAGGAGTGAGCCCGCTGATATTCAGGGAAGAGGCCTGTCCCGCCGCATTGACAGCGACGATGCCTCCCCAGCTATCGGAAATGTAGTAGTTCCCGGCGCCGTCAAGCACGATGCCATAGGGGCCTCTGATGGAGACCGACGGCGTGATGTCGGTATACGATCCGCCGCCCGCAGGAATCTTTAGCACACGTGGGGTAGTGGTGCCGGTATATTGCTCGGTCACGTACATGTTTCCCGATCCATCAAACGCGACCTGACCGGGATTTAATACAGTCGTAGAACCGAGGGAGATCACAGAAGTCGTGCCCGGATTGAACGTTGCCTGCGGTGCAACACCGGTCCCGTAGAGATAATTGGTGCCCAGCACGTTGCCACTTTCATCGGTGACGACCAGCGCTCCGGTGCGCAGACCTGGCGCCTTGGGCGTAAATGTCACCTCGACGGTGCAGCTCTGCGAAGCCGAATAGGAGGCTGGCGTGCAGGTGCCGCCCACGGCCTGAAAGTCGCGCGCGTACGCGCCTTGCGTGGTCGGGTTGAAGCCGTCTGCAATGACTGCGCTCATAAAGTCCACGGTCAGCGTGACCGTGGGAGCCGGCGTGCCCACGGCGTAAGTACCCAGGTTGTGGGGCGGAGTACCGCCGGTCCAGACCGTCGCGTCGCCGTTACCACCCGCGGTAGCGTAGGCGAAGCCATAGAGCTTGCCGGCCTGGTTGACCATCAGCGTCCGGATGTTGGTAATGCTCTGGTAGACCATCTGGTTGTAACCGCCGCCGCCATCCGGCACGAGCAGGTTGACCGTGCCCGCACCGTAATCGACCACCCAGACGTTGCCAGCCGCATCTGCGGTGGTGGCCGACGGACTCGTCCAGCCGGAGCCGATCGCTGTGGTGCTGCAGGCGCCGCCGCCGCTGCCGGTTACCTTGTACACCGCCGTCGCCGCTGGGGTGCCCAGGGAAGAGGTGCCGACGGTGCCATAGTCGGAGCCGGAAGCAATATAGAAGTTGCCCGCGCTATCGATCGATAGACCCGTCGTGTTGATCAGAGTGGCACTGGAGCACACTTCGGTTGGCGAATAGCCCGATCCCGGCGTAAGCTCATAAATCGCACCGTTCCAGCCATCGAGCACGTAGACATTCGAGCTCGAGTCGACCGTGACCGAGCTCGGCAGGTGCCAGTCCGAGCCGATATTCCCTAAGGAACAATTAGTCGGGCTCCCACTGAAAGTGAACATCTGCACAGCCGACAAGGAAGGATCGGCCCGAAAGATGTGGTTCGAGGCATCGATGGCCATGCCCATCACCTCGCCGCTTCCGGGGGAGCAACTGACGGTCGTCCCGGACGATGAGGGAGCGCCGTTGACGTCGACAGGGATGTAGCTCAGCGCATGGCTTCCGGAGACGTAAAGGTCTCCCTGCGCGTTGGCCACCAGCCCCTGAGCGTTCTGGACCCTGTCCTGGCTGTAGTACTGGAAGTTGCCGAAGAATTGGACCGATTGAGCCGTTACCGGCGCGACGCCAACAGCAACCAACAGCGCCGCGAGCGTTCCGCGCCAAAGGCCCGCTGCTGAGCCAATTGAAAGACCGATGGGTAAGCAAATGGAGGCGAATAACGAGCGGACAAGGCGGAGGATTGCGACCATGGTGGCTATTTCTCTCTTCTGCACACCGCTTTTCAATCAGCGAAACGTATACGCCGCACCACTGAATTGTTCAGGCTTTTTATCTGTTGATTGGCACGCGACAACGCTGGTCCTGCTAACGCGACCATCCATCGACAGAAAAACCTAGGTATGCTACGGCACTATCGGCAGGTTGACGGGAAGTGTAGAGGGGACGATGCCAATGGTAACGTGACCCCCTGGAAAATCCAGCCGAAACCCAGGGAGGAGCGCTTTATGCGGCAAGATTTTCGAGCGAAAGCAAACTGTTATATTGCCACAAGATACTGCCTGAACTGAGGATGATTATTGCCCCCAGGATGAGTCGGGACGATGCCTTCTACGGGCCCGAAGGCAGTCGGTGTACGCCCGCGTCGAAGTCTTCCACCTGCGGTTGAAGTAGAGAAAGTAAATCTCCGACGAAGTATGTCTTCTTAATTGTTTAAGGAAAGGAATCGGGAACGCGAGGCGATTGAGGCGGCCACCTCCGTCATGGTGACCTCCCCGGCGAAGACAAGGCCTGTGAATCATGTTGTTGGCGACGTAAAGCCCCTTCTCGGAGCCTCACCTCATTCAGTCTTGCGCCAGACTGTCACAGTTCCACGATGACGTGGATGACGTCTGCATCTGTAGTATCTCTGAGATCGCACATCGCAGGATCGCGCAGGTGGCGCAGCGTCGATGCAATTAGAAGTTGAAGTTGCTATTTCGACTCGTGCAGGAATCTGTAAGGCGGCGTGATTTTCGCGGATTTTGCTAGAGTGGCAGAATCGGGTATTCTCCTTCCGATGCGCGACAACGATTGGACGCGGGTATTGGGGTGGCCGGGCTACAAGGTGTACCGGCATGAGATTGATGAGCCTGTTAAGAGGCTGAAGCTTTGGGTTCGGCGCAAGCGGGCCAACAAGCTGCTGGTTTGTTCCGGCTGCGGAAGGGCAACGGGCGTAGTGGTGGCCAGTTATGAGCGGGAAGTGCGCGATCTGCCGTGCTT
>JBEKCA010000213.1:0-3877 GCA_050015115.1 Occallatibacter sp. | reverse complement strand
CTGATGCAATCAAAGCAGCTGCAATGCGAAATGAACAAGTTCCTGGAGCGGAAGTACGCCGCGGTTCACATCTGAGAGTGGCCTGAAAGGAGATTGGGGGTGTCGCATCTTCGCCCCGACTTGATGTCCCTGAATTCCCTTATCAATAACACCTGATTTGAACCCCGATAAAACCTGATCTCTCCGGCACCCCTGTGTGCCGGTTGTGTGCTCAACTGCGGGCCGGAGGTGAACTATGGCCCGCAAACTAGGGCAGATCATTGCGCGCGGACAGAGCACCTGGCTTGTCCGCCTCTATCAGAGGCGCGACCCAGAGATCGGGATGCGCGAGTACCACAACCAAGGCAGCCGGGAGGCGCAGCTTTTCCCTATTCCGAATCAGCAGCGTGGCAGACGCTTTGACCCGACGCAAGAACAGGCCAGCTTACGCGCTAATCGGAGTAACGAAGTCATCTCGCATTCGAAATGCTGCCGATGATCCGAGGTCGATCAGAGCGTCCAGCAACATCAGAACCGCTTCTCGGAGTGCTGCCTTCTCCTTCAGCAAAAGTGGCTTCGAATAGACGTAGCGCTGAAGCAAAACTTCCAGACGATATCTCGTATTGCTATTTCCGAGCAACTGCTTGGGGTCACCTTCTATTGCCTTTTTATGAATCTGCACGAACGCCTGCGGCAACGATTGTTCGCCTACGTGATAGAGGAAACGGATGTATGCGTCCATTACGCATGCAGATGGCGCCAGACTCTCGAACAAATTATGAATGTGCTGTACGTGGCCTTCGAGAGAGTGCCAGTGCTTTGTCGTGTCTTTCCACTGTGTTCCCAGGAACAGAGCGTGAATCATCTCCGCTCCACTGGAATGCCGACGGTCGATCCCTCCTATCCACGGAGCAGATACCGCCCGCTCTGCAAAGAGCTTCCAGATCGCCCAGAATTGGGCCGTGTTCGGCTCGACATCCTCGACATGGAGGATTCCGATGACTATTTTCTCAACCTCTCCGGGCAGTAGAGCCACCGCTTCAAGCATGGGAGAAAGAACATTTAGCGCGGTCTTGAGGGATGCACGCAACACAAACTGCTCGATCAGATTTGCGAGGCTGAGATCAGCTTCGATATTCCTCTCCCGCTGAGGGTCTCGGTCATGCTTGTTTTCCCATATGCTCACCAAATGTTCGGCTGCGCGGCGGAAAGACTTGACTGCCAAAGGTTGTTCTGGCGCTTTCTTTAGGATCGTGAGGATCCTGTTCTGAGCCTCCGCGCCGTGCCATTCATCAAGCTGCACTTCATCGTAGGCTTTTTCCTCCAAGGCCTCCTCCTGCCAGAAGGCTGATCGAACTTTACCAGCCGCCTCGCGCGCCATGTCATCGTAGGATCGTCTACCCTCGTAAGGCTTGGCGCTCTCGCGCGAGTGGAGGTCTGCGATGATTACGGCTTCTGCGGCAATTGCAAAAACGCAGCGTAACGCCAAGTCCGGGCGATCGAGCCACAATTCTGAGGCCGCATGGGTTGCGTACCAACGGACGTCGCCTACGGGGTGAGTGATAGCCAAGGTGACAACCCGGTCGACGATCGTCTTTTGGTGGGGTGCCAGTAGCTTTGCAGATAGCGCGACGGCAGCAGATGCACAACTACGATCTGGAGCCATCTCGTACCGCTGCATGCGAGCCAAGTGATTCCAGTTGTCTGCCTGCGATTCAACGGCATTAGCGATCTGTTGTAGACTCCAATTTCTCTCCTCGCTCGAAAGGTCATACCAATGATCGCGAGCAACAAAGGCGGCCATGATAGCTGGCCCGCCCGAAGCCCACTGATCCAAAAGATCCTCGTCCACCTCTATCTCTTGAGCGCGCGCTGCCGCAAGACGCTCTTTCCACGAGCCGAGCTCTGTTTCCGGCAGTTCTCTCTTGAAGGCCTTGAAGGCCCACATCAGCAACCCCATATTCTGTTGTTGCTTTTGCATCGGAGGGTTCGTGCGATCTAGGAGCTCCTGAATGTCGGGGTCTGGAGCTTCAGCATGCATGAGCACGAATCCGTCTTTGCGTAACACCTCCGGTGTCTCTGCTTCAGCCGCTACTCGATATCCACGAAAGTCCATTCGGTGAAGAGCAAGTCGCCAAATTCTATCGGCATCGCTTTGCTGGTTAACCGGACCGAGTGCAGCACGAAGCTCGTCAAGACGACTTTGCACGCGCGGTGCAAATGGAGTCATCTGAAGATTCCGCACTGCTGCCTCAAGGTCGTCCCTTCTACTTGGCCATTTATCGGCTTGGTTACGTTCGTCCCGGAAGAGCTGCTGTTGTGAAACATTCAACATTCCGCCGAGCACCTGTGATGGTGGAGAGAAGTCTGCAACCATTCTGGCTCGATCTAGGACTATGTATTCTCTAGCGCTGAGAAGGCACAATATTGCCTCGCCTGCTTGAAACGGAAATGCCGTCGCGACTCCCGCCACAACTCCAGCAATAGAAGCGCAATCGGTTCGAGAGAGCAGCTCGACAAGGATCGAATCAAACATGTCGGGTTGAAGCTTTGCGAGGTCCCGTAGCCAGCGCTCCAGCGCCATGAGATACGACTGAAGCACATGGGGACCGACTGATGTTCCTCTATAAAGTTGCCAGAGGCGTTCATTCGCCCAGTGGGTCTTGGCGCTGCCATCTGGAAGAGTAATGCTTACCTCAAAAGCCGGCTCCAGGCGCTCAGTGACCCGTGGATGTGCGTACCAGTTTGCTGCATGGTTGAAGAGCTCGATAAGAAACTCGATAGCTTTCCTGGGATGTTGCCGCAGGATGGACAGCATCGGCGTGCGATACGCGCTCTCCGGAAAGTAGTGATGCGAAACCCGCTCCCTCAACCCGAAATACAGTTCCGTGTTTAACGAACTTGACCATCTCAATTCGTTTCGCAAATCCTCTTCAGTGCAAATGAGATGGGACCGCAGAGATGAGATCAAAGCTACACTGCAATCCCTGGCAGTCGGCATGCTTTCGTAGAAGGGGCCGCTGAAGAGCATTTCCTGGAGTTCTTCTGCAACCCGCGAGCGGTCGCGTCCGATTTGTCTCGGGGTGAGCAGTATTTCTCGGTATCGCTTTTTGTCTGCATTCGGAATTTTTGCAAGAATCTGAATTGTTCGTTTGAGCTCTTCCTCATGCGAATAACCATCGAACAGGTCAAGAAGCTCATGGACAATGGTTGCCACATCCTCGGCACCTTCCGGATAAGGTTCTCTGAATGAGACACCTTTAGCCCAGTCTTCGACCAGCCCCAAAACGAGTAGCGCTCTTTCGGGCTCAGATTCCGACTCGCTCCAGTTCCGCTTTACTACACCTATCAAGGCTGCCCAAGCCGCTCCTTTCGGCAAACTGAACGCGCCAACATGTCCTTGGGTCCATTCAGGAGTTGTCAAACAGGCCAGGCGTACGAGATGGATGACCCGTCTCAGATCTTTCCGGTCATTCGCTATGAGATCGTCCTGGTTGCTCTCGATCAACGATTTAGCTGCGACAGATTGCAGAAGAGCAACCAGCGTGTCATCGGCGAAGCTCATTTCGAGCTCTTGAGATCTGAGGGCTTCTCGGAAGATCGCTTGTCCGACCGCCGGCTGCCTCTCTAGAAGCTCGCCCATCCATTTCCGATAGGCGCGTCTCAGGGCTGGGTGGCCGCCGATGTTCTTCTGAAACTCCGCAAGATTTTGACCTACTTCGAGGTAAAGGCGTTCCAACCACCTCAAGATCGACCAGTCCTCGAGAACGTCATGTGCCGGGGCGACGAGATTCCATCCTTCCCCGGCAGGCGAGACTAGAGAGTCCTGGATAAGACCAGCCAAAGCTTCGGTATCCAATCCCGTCGACGAAGCAAAGATGCTGAGCGCACGGGCTCG
>JBEKCA010000212.1:0-3910 GCA_050015115.1 Occallatibacter sp. | reverse complement strand
CAGGACATCCGGCACATCGCCGCCGGCAAAGTCTGCGTCATTGCCCAGCGCGTATCCCACTACACATCCTGAGCCGCTGGAAGGCGGTGGAGCGCAGTCCAAGCAAGGTCGCGGAATTGGGCACCGGAGTAGCGCGCAGGGCCTGCCCGGTTTGCAAATGGGGTTGGTGCATTGCGTGGTAACAGTCTGCGCTTGCGCCTTGTGCTGGTAGGCGAAGAGGCAGAGAATGGCTGCGCTCATCAGGCAGCATCGCGTGAAGAGTTGGCGCAGGTAAGTTGATCGGGGCGTAGCGGGCGTGGTCAGGCCTCGCCAGACGGCAAGTTCGATTGTCATGAGTCTCTCCTGGACGCAGCAGCTCTCGGCCCCCGCGTCGAAGAGAACATGAAGCCCAACCCGAACTCGGTCAACTCTCCCTGGCCAATCTTGATCACTGTTCGGCGGCGTCTTCCATTGCAGGAGCCCGAAGTCGGCTGAGTGATCCGCACTGCCTGCCCGCAGCCTGGCGCTGTGCTCGTCAGTGATGAGGAGTATCTTATTGACAATACGCTATATAACCATGAAAAGTCTGCTGCGGAGTCTCATCTTACATCTACTATCATGTCGAAATATCCGCATATGAGGCGGAAATAGTTAATCAAAGAAATAAAGTTACATGTTGACAACTCCGCTCGTATTGCGGAAATATATACATGAGGCATTATGAACACCGAACTCTCCTCTCACCTTTCGGAACTGCTCGCACGTGGTGAGGTCATCTTCTCCAGCCAAGAGGCGGAGCAGAGCCTCGGTATTGGCCACGGCGCATTTCTCGACGCTGCGGAGCGTCTCCAAAAGCAGAAAAAGCTCGTCCGGCTCCGCCGCGGCAACTACGTGGTCGTTCCGCCGCAATTCGGCTCGTGGGGCGCGCCGCCTCCATCCTGGTACATTGATGCCCTAATGCGGCATGAGTCGTCGCCCTATTATGTTGGCTTGCTGAAGGCCGCAGAGATCCACGGTGCAACCCACCAGGCAGTGCTGGAATTCCAGGTCATTACCGAGAAGCGAGTGCCCAACATACAAGTTGGGCGGTCAATGCTCTCCTTCTATTATCGGAAGCAGATTGCTCCCGTCTCACAGGCAATAGCGGACCACAAGACGGAGACGGGATCGATGAAAGTCTCCTCTGTCGAACTAACCGCCCTGGACCTGTTGCGATACCCGCAGGCATCCGCAGGCCTCGACAATATAGTCACGATTCTTGCTGACCTTGGAGAGAAGATCGATCCTGAAAAGCTGGCATCTGTGTCAGTGTCGTTTCCAAAATCTGTTGTTCAGCGCCTGGGGCATCTGTTGGATCAACTTGGCCACGGGGACGCAACGCAACCGATGCTGCGCGAACTACTCCGCGAGCAACTGCCTCCCTGGGTTGAACTCGATCCAGAAGAAGTTGCCGAGCCTCAACTTGCGCCAAAATGCATTGAGAGAGATAAACGATGGAACATCGTCGTTCGCCGCAAGCCGGAGGTTGATGAATGATTCCGATGATGAACATTATTGCCTGGAGCCATCGAGCGCCCTGGCCAGAGATGCGCCAGATCGAACAGGATCTGATCATCAGCCGTGCCATCGTCGCGATCTTCTCCGATGAGCATCTTCGCAGACAACTTCGTTTTCGCGGTGGAACGGCTCTCAACAAATTGCACTTTCCTCAGCCCTTTCGTTATTCAGAAGATATTGATCTTGTTCGCACAGAGTCCGGCCCCATCGGCCCTGTCCTTGACCGCCTACGCGATGTTCTGGAGCCCTGGCTCGGCAGAGCGAACTTCGACCAGAGTCCCGTTGCGCCGAAGTTGCGCTTCAAGGTTCCGGCGGAAGATGCAGCCTCGTCCGCGCCAATACGCCTCAAACTTGAAATCAACACTTCGGAAACGCAGGCATACGATCCCCCTCGCAGCGTTCCCTTTCGCATCGAGAATCCCTGGTTCACTGGTTCAGCCGAGGTGATGACGTTTACAACGGAAGAGATGATGGCGACAAAACTGCGAGCGCTTCTACAGAGGGAAAAGGGGCGCGACCTTTTCGATCTTGCCCATGCGCTGGAGGTTTTCAAAGACCTGAACCGGACGCGCCTGCTTGAATGCTTCAACCTCTATCTGGAGAGAGCCAACGTGAAGATCCCGCGGGCTGAGGCAGAGCAGCGGATGTTGGCGAAGCTGCGACGGCCGCGCTTCCTCGATGACATGAAGCCTCTACTGCCAGCCGCTGCTCTGCATCACTTCGGAGATGAATCGACCCAACAAGCCTTCTTATCAGTATTCAACCAGCTTGTCGTGAAGCTGCCCGGAGAACCGTGGGCAAAAGCAGCGGAACTCCTGAAGGAACATGGAATGCTTTAGAAGTTGCGCTCTCATCCAATCGCGTCCCCTTCAACAGACGGCGGCTCGATACTGATTCATCCCATCCAGATGAATTCGCAAGATTTTATGTCAAACGCACAACGACATAACCGGACCGATTTTGAGTCAAACGCACGATGACATATTGGGACCGAAGATAGGTCAAACGCACAGTGACATATCGGGAACGGTTTTGTGTCAAACGCACAATAACATAACTGGACCGATGATTGGTCAAACGGCTGACCGAAAGGCCACGCGAATCGGGCCATGATCGGAATCTGAATGGTGCCTGATGCGGTGGCTCGCGGCGGCTACAACATAGGATTGAGCAGGCCCACACATGGGAATAAAAATGCCCCGGTTCTGACGCCGGGGCGTTGAATGCTGATGATGCGATCCTATTGGCCAGCCACTCGGTGCAATCCAGTCTGGCTCTCTTCATGCTTGGTAAAGACGATGTAGATCTTCGTGTCGGCAGGGACCGAGACGATTATCCTACTGGTTGCGTTCATGCTCATCAGTTCCGAATCGCCAGCGTTACCAACGTTATCCGCCACTCTTTCGCGCAGAAGGTCGCCCTCAGAGAAAGCGGCGCTGGAGTTGTTGCCGACCAGCATCGCAGCCAGTGAACCGACGCCAGACGCGGCCTTGATCAAGAAGTTCTTGCCTGTGTTCTTCCCGTACACGGTTCCTTTGATCGGCCCGAGATCAAGCCCCGCGCCGATGGCTTCGATCTTCTCTCGCTGCCCATCCAGCAACTCGATCTCATCGAACTTCACGCCAACAAATCCAGACCGGTCCGCCTGCTGCAACTGCCCGTAGACGCGCGCGCCGGCCGGCACAACGATGCGGTCGCCTATTGCATAGGTGTACTCGACCACGGCCACAACTGGTGCCAGCACCGCGCTCGAAATCTGAGTCTCCAACTTCGCCTCGATCCGCGAACCTGGTGTCATCTCCAGCACCGGCCCCGTATCCACCGACGCGTGAGTTGCAGTGCCCGCAGGCTGCGACTGCAACGGGGCGCGCACAAACACCAGCGATGTTTCCTTCAAACCATTCTGCGTTTGTTGCGCCTGAACCGGCGACGCGCGTCCGGCGTCGCCATACGGTTGCGGTTCCTCCCACTTCTGCTGCGTGTCGGAGAACGATGGAATGGCGCCCAATGTGTTTGCGCCCGCCGCGCTCCCTGCATGTGGCTTTGTCGGCGACGCCGCGCCCAAGTTATCGCCCGTGCCCGGTGCCGGAGTGCTGGTGCGCTTGATGTCGCCTGGATGCACTTGCCCGGATGTGTTCTCCTGAGGGTTAGTCTGAACGGTCTCCATCAAGGGCGTGACGCTCCCCTTGGATTGGGTTGGCGTTTGTTGCTGTGCCGGATGACTTGGCTGCTTCTCGGCGGCTTTCTTTGTAGTGGACGAGTGGTTGACGAGGCTTGTGAGAGCAAGGAAGAGGACGGCAGCCAGTAAGCCACCGCCAAGCATAATCAGCTTGCTCTTCTCGATGCCGGACTTGCCGTCGCTGCCTTCTCTTGT
>JBEKCA010000211.1:0-3937 GCA_050015115.1 Occallatibacter sp. | reverse complement strand
CAGGAGGCATTTCCGAAGAATCTCCGCACCTGGGTAGCGGACAGGGCCAGCGAGGGAGATGCGCGGGCGGCCGCACAACTTCGAGGATGGCGTTTTGCCGACCAACGGAATCAGCGGCGGCTCGATGCAAGGCTGGAAGCAAATGCAATGCACATCAGTCCACCGTCCGATCATGACAGCAGCACAAATTGGGTTGACCTCGCGCAGCAGCGACTTGCAGCCCAACAGGAGCAGCAGGCGCTCGCCAATCAGATAGCCGCGACACGCATCTGGAAAATTGACCGCAAGACCGGCGACGTTTCGTACACGCTGAATGGGCGCGTCTCGGTCATCGACCACGGGCGCATTATCACCGTGCTCAACCAGGATGAAGCGTCTGTCCTCTTCGGGCTGGAGATGGCAATTCAGAAATACGGTCCACGCATCGCATGTACCGGCACCAAAGAGTGGAAGCGGATGGTCACAAAAACTGCGGCGCAACACGGCGTCTCCGTCCAATTCACCGACGAAGAGATGCAACACGCTCTGCGCCTGCAACGGCAAATGGCGAATCCGCGCCAACGCCAGCAGAAAAGAGGCGGCAGATAGCTCATGATCGCAGATAAGCGGTCGCCGTCAGGAAGATACCCTGACGAGACTATGCGAATGTGAATTGAACTGGAGCCTTGAGTTTGTGGACGGCTGCAAAATAGGCAACCATCACGCGAAATGTCTTGGACCGATTCACGCCGCCGAGGATCTCGCCGCCAACTCGATCCAGTTCATCGGCTATTTCGTGTGTCAATGGGAATACGAACGCGGTGTCAATACTCTGAAATGGAATGTTCAGCCACGGGCCGTTATAGAACGCAACAAGCTGTGCCTGTGCGGACTTGGTTTTGAAATTCATGATGATGTGTTCCGCCAGTGCATTCTTCCTGCGGATTTTGAGTACAGTGAAAAGCTGGCTGAAATGGCTCTTGGTGAATTTGGAATCGACGGTGAGCCGAAGCTGAGTGCGCGTCTCCACGGGAGCAACGATTCTGCGCTTCGGTCGGGTTGTGGCTTTCTTCGCAGTAAGCATGTGGTTTCCTTGTTGTGATGTATCTTACAGAATATGTATATCATAATGGAAGACAAGGGGCCAATTGATAGTAACCAAAGGGGTTCGCGTGAAGGGAGCACCGGGAAAGTAGTGGATTCATTGCATGAAGAGGCAAAAAGATTGCAAATGCATGAACCACTACAAATCGAACCGTGAAGGGGATGGAGAAAAGAGAACCGGACAGAGACCGCGTAGCGCGCCATAGGTTGAATCTTTTGCATCATGACCTCAACAGTTGGAATTTTTTAAGGTGACATACGCGAGTATATGAGTGTCGAAATGAAACCTCTCTCTTTCGAGCGGTTGCAGGAGGTTGGCATTCGCGTGGCCAAGCCTGACGAGATCGTTCGCCAAGAACCGGTCTCGCGCCAGGAGTGGAATCGTTGATAGGCCGTCTCTGGCAGGGAGAAAACTTGGCTGGCATCTGCCGTCACGGCAAGCCAGTAAGACAAATACAGCGCGTCATCAACATCCCGCTGCAACGGACACTTGTGCAGCCGGCCTTCGGCATTGACGTACTCTCTGCAGTGCCCTCGACAATAGCTCCAGCTAGGTCATTGCCCCATTAAAATAACTCAGAATGCCTGAATTATAATGATAGCGGCTACGATGATCGACACAGACAGCAGAACGCCCCAGCGGGCGACATACAGAAGTAGAGGTATTGGAACTCAAGCGTATTAATGGGATACACTGATTCGCATGAAAAAGTCTGTTTGGTTGATGCCGATTCTACTGCTCGGAGTGGCGACTGGAGCCAACTCACAATCGACCAGTGCTCCAGGCGCGGAGTGGAAGCAACTCGTATCGCCGGAGCAGGCAGGTTGGTCGCCAAGAAATCTGGATAAAATTCATAGGTATATTGAAGAGATCGGCTCCACATCGGCGCTGATTATTCAGCATGGTGTGGTGGTTGCCGCCTATGGGGATATTGAGGACAAGTCGAATCTGCACTCTTGCCGCAAAAGCCTGTTGAGTTCGCTGATCGGCATTGCCGTGGCCGAAGGAAAGATCAACCTTGACGATACGCTGGAGAAGCTCGGCATCGACGACAACAAGCCATCGCTCACGTCACAGGAAAAGCAGGCAACGGTGCGCGATCTCCTCGAAGCGCGTTCAGGGATCTATCATCCTACCGTCTATGAGACCAAAGGGATGGAGGAAAAGAAGCCGCCACGTGGCTCCCATGCGCCCGGAACCTTCTGGTACTACAACAACTGGGACTTCAATGCGCTCGGCTACATCTACGAGAAGGCGACCGGCGAGAAGATATTCGACGCATACTACCGGAGGATCGCGCAGCCAATCGGGATGCAGGACTTCAAACCGCGCGACGGAGAGTACATCAGCAGCCACGATTCCCGTTTTCCGGCCTATCCCTTCTATATGAGTGCCCGTGACTTTGCGCGTTTTGCGCTGCTATATCTGCATGGCGGCAAATGGAATGATCTCCAGGTCGTGCCTGCGGACTGGGTCAAGGCGAGCATCTGGCCGTACTCTAATACGGAGTCGGGCGGCTATGGCTATCTGTGGTGGACTGGTGACTCGGCCAGCGGCGCGCCCCAGGCTATTTCCTTTCCCAAGGGCAGCTTTTGGGCCGAAGGGCATCTCGGTCAATATGCCGTCGTGGTACCGAGCCTCGACCTGATCATCGTCAACCGGTTGGATGAACGACTGACCAAGCGCGTGATTCATAAGCAGCAGATGGCCCAGTTGGTGCGATTGGTCGTTGACGCCGCGCCGAAGAATTAGGAAACTCGTGCGGTCCCCGCAAACCAACTCCGTCCCGCAGTGACGAGGGACCAACCTAAGGCGCGGCCACGAGATCCGTTGGTGGCCCAACCTGCATACTTTGACTGCGTCGTGCTCACTTAGCCGCATCCATTTCCCAAGGGGCAGGCTCTGGGAAAAGCTGCTCCACTCTGGAAACGATGTGGCTATTCTCAACGGACTTGTCAGTTAAACATGCAAACTGGCATCTGGCGAGCCTTGCGTCTACCACGCGCTCTGCCAGATCCGCCTGGGTCAGCCATCCACGGATATGTCGGCTCTTCAGCGGCTCTCCCAACTCCATGCTGCAATTGAGTATCGTTGAAAACAGGCACATTCCTGGTCTCGCGGCGAAGTCAAACCTGAGAGCCTCCTTCACCCATTCTTTACTCAATGGGTAAGGTATATGAGTGTCAAAATTCTTTGCCGGATATCCGGCGTCTCGCAGTCGTTGACCGGTATTGACCAGGCGAAGTTGCCATCTTGTGAAGCCTTCCGATGGCTCTCTTGGGATTTCGCCACCATGCCAGAGCCCAAAATCCTCGGTGGTGCTTGAACGCAGCAGGAGATGATCGTCGCTGCACAAAATAAACGGATCTGAAATCTCAGGCTCCATTGCCAGTCGTAGCGCCTTATGGAATAGATTGGCGTCTTTGCATCTACGGTAAGGGTCGGGCCACGTTATACACTTCACCTTCTGAGGATCGATCCAGGAAGGAATAAGGCCGATAATCCAGAATTTCGCCGCAGCGCGATAATGCGTCCAAAACGAGCGCATAGACATCCGAAGTTCCCAGCCCCCCGCGGGGCCTTCTACTCCTAACATCCATGCTACATCCATCGTCGTCTCTCTTTGTCAGCGCCTTCAGAAACTTCCTCAAGGCCGGTCTGTTCATTTCCCAATACCGAACGATAGCATGGGAAGCCGCTGCCGGCTTTCACCTTACCAGTCAATAGGTCAAATGATCAATTTGCGCGGAAGTGGCATCGATACGCGATCCAGCGACACCCAACCGCAGAAGCGAAAACAGCGCCCGCGCAGAATCATGCTCCGTTATCGAGTTGAGTCACTATTTCACTCTA
>JBEKCA010000210.1:0-4013 GCA_050015115.1 Occallatibacter sp. | reverse complement strand
CTGGACGAAGTGAGAGCGCTTGCAAGTTGGATGACGTGGAAGTGCGCTGTCGTCAATATTCCATTCGGCGGAGCCAAGGGCGGCGTTATCTGCGATCCGAAGTCGATGAGCCAGGGCGAACTTGAGCGCATGACCCGTCGCTATACATCGGAAATTATCGACTTCATTGGACCCGAGAAGGATGTGCCCGCGCCAGACGTAAATACCAATGAGCAGACGATGGCGTGGATCATGGATACCTACTCCATGCATATGGGGCACACGGTTACAAGCGTGGTTACCGGCAAGCCGCTTAACATAGGTGGCTCACGCGGCCGCATTGAGGCGACCGGCCGTGGCGTGATGGTGGTTTGCGGCGAGAGCCTGCGCTACCTGAACATGCCGATCGAAGGTTGCCGCGTCATTATCCAGGGCTTTGGCAATGTGGGATCGAATGCGGCGCGCCTGATGATGGAGCAGGGTTACAAGATTGTGGGCATCGCAGAGCGCGATGGCGGTCTGTACAACTCAGCAGGAATCGATATCCATCAACTTGGCGAATACAAATACCGCAATGGCACAACGCTGGGTTTCAAAGGGGCAGAGGCCATGCCGAGCGAAGAGCTGCTGGTTTCTGAATGCGAGATACTTATTCCTGCTGCGACGGAAAATGTGATCACCAGCCGCAATGCCGCCCAGCTCAAGGCTCGCATCGTGGTGGAGGGAGCGAATGGCCCCACGACCGCAGTGGCAGACGAGATACTTTCAGAAAAACGGATCTTCATTGTTCCGGACATTCTTGCCAACGCCGGCGGCGTGACAGCGAGCTATTTTGAATGGGTGCAGGACCGCCAGGGGTACTTCTGGAAAGAGGCGATCGTCAACGAGCAGTTGGAGACCATTCTCCGTGACAGCTTCGATGACGTCGTCCGGTATGCAGAGGCGCATAACGTCAACAATCGGATTGCGGCCTACATGCTTTCCATCGACCGGGTGGCCTTCACGATCAAGCAGAGAGGAATTTATGCCTAGCTCATCGGCCTGTTGTTCGGGGGCCGAACGGCAACGAGTGAAAGCAGACGGGCGGGAGGGCTTTTCGCCCATTCCGCCCGATGTTTTTTCGGGCCGTCAAAACGAGCCTGAAAGTGTTTGAAACGCTCGCCTAGAAACCGGAACTAAAGTAAGGTTTGCCGAAATTAAGTCAATTCTCCTGTTGCTGGTGAAAAACCTTTGCTTGTATAGTTAAATCCATAGTTTTAGCCGACACCGGCAGGTAACTCTGCAGCACTCGAACATACCTGAAATCAGCTCCCGGGTTCGAATGCATGCGGAGCTCATGTGCGGTCTGCTCAGTTCATGTCCGCATGAAGGGAAGAGTACACAGGTACACCGTGAAAACAACTCGTCCATCTCGCGCGAAGACCGTTGAATCGAAGATTCGACGGATCAAGAAGATTTCAATCAGCGAAGAGATTGCCAAGCAGATCATGGACCTGATCTCAAGCGGCGATCTTAAGCCTGGACAGAGGCTCCCATCCGAGCGGGAGTTGTGCGAACACTTCGGCGCGAGCCGATCGTCGCTGAGAGAGGCCCTGCGCTGTCTGTCGATCGTGGGTGTGCTGAATGCGCGGGTACGCGAGGGCACATCGGTTGCCGTGGATGGCGGCAAGTTTCTTCGCAGGATCATGGAATGGAGATTGATCACGGAGAAGCACGACATCGTGAATCTGCTCGAGGTGCGCATTGCCCTTGAGGGATTATCTGCTGCAAATGCAGCAGTTAACAGCACGGATGAAGATATTGATGCGCTTCGCAAACTGCTGGCGAAAATGAAAGCCTGCGGTAAAGATGAGGCCCAGTTCGCCATTCTGGACGCGGAATTTCATGTCACGATTGCGAACGCTTCAGGCAACACCGTAATTTCGGACTTGGTGTCTGTAATTCGCAGTCAACTGGTTCGCGCGCTGACCAAGGTGCTGCAATCTCCGAATGCGATTCCACTTTCAATCAAGGAACATCTCTCCCTGGTTGATGCAATTGCGGCGCATGATCCCGATGCCGCCCGCGAAGTGATGCTCGACCATCTGAAGGCCGCGCTTCACCGGTACACCCTCTCTTCCGGGGCAGCTAAAAGCGGGCGGAGCCGGACTCCGAAAGTGCCAGCGGCGAAGTCCGCAAAGAATGGTCATTCCATCCAAAGGGTCAACTAGCTCGAGTTTGTCGCACATCTCCAGAGAGTTACCCCGCTTTCAGAGATAACTGGCAAGACGGCGCCCATGATAAGGGTCGACTTATCATGGGCTAAATTTTTCGAATAAGTTCTTTGCCTATTCCTACCTCGTCAACTTACTAACTCCTGTTAGAAATTGCGTAGTATGGCTGGTTGGAAAGTGTCGCATTGAATGCGGGATACAGCCACGCTTCTTTCTGTTTGTTGTTGAGCTCAAAATAATACTGCAAAGGATAGACCGAATCAGTGTATTCGGCGGGAATCTCGGCGCTATAGCCCGCATGATCCTTTTGCATATCCACTGCCAGCCATCTTTCGGCCTGGTTGACGTGGCGATAGTGAAGACGCGCAGAAGCAACGATAGCTGCATCGGCCGGAAGCTGCAGCGAAAGATGAAGTGCCTTGCCGGGATGGAAACTTGCATCAGCAACATGGGTGCAGTGGACTGCGGGGCGAATGGGTCTGGCGGCGGCCGCACGCATGGCTCGCGCAATTGCTTCGGCGGAGCCCGAAGAGGCTGGCGGTGATTGCAGCTTTTCCTTCATTGCCGCGATGTCCGCATCAATGGCAGGGATGCGATCGCCCCAGTGTCCACGGCGCAGAGGGACATCACCATAACCGATATCAGACTTGTAGACCTTGGAGGCACGATCGGACATCCTGGCCCATTCGGCGCGTGCTTTGGTGAGTTGAGCAAGTGCCTGGCGGCCTGCTTCAGCGCTGCCAGTTTCCAGAAAGATTTGGAACAGCATACTGCTACGCATTTTTGCGGCGAAGTAGGTGCCAAGACTGTTCTGGATTACGACGTCTTCTTCAATGCGGCGGAACTCGGGTGACGTGAGTGAAGTTGATTTGATGCGCGCAGCGGCCCATGCCTGACGGGACGCAGCCGAGAAGTCTTCAAGCCATTGGGCTACTTCGATGGGTGAGTACTTGGGATTTGGCCGGTCTGCGAGGACATCTTTCGTGTGCTCGATGACGGTGGAGAATAACTCCGGGTCGAGAGGACTTACGGCAGCAAAGCATTTAGGTGATGGCGTATCCAAACGCTGGTAGTTGCCGACGCCGACGACCACCGGAATATCTTCGGTCATTTCCGCCCAAAAGGCATGATTAGATGCAGACGTCAGATGGGCCGAGGTGATGAGAGGAGTAATGCGGCTGGAGTTTGCCAGGGCGGCCTCAACCGAGAGCGCGCCAGGTCCAGCAATGCTTCTCAAGTAGCGGCGTCCCACCTCCGGTTCAGCTTCGGGGTCATAAAGCTTGCGACCCCACACGCGGTAGTAGTACTCGAATTTTTCCCAATCGTGCTTCGGCGTAAGAGATTCGTCGAGATAGGCGCAACGGCCTCCTGGTGAACCTGATCCTTCGCGGCCCTTGAAGGTGAGCGGCTCCATCAGGTCGATGCCAGCGGCGCCACAGAAATGAGAGGTGCGCCCATAGGCCGCGGCCATTTCTGGATCGGCGGAGAGCAAGTGATGCTGCGAGCCCGGCCACAGGCGGTAGACAATGCGGGCCTTGCTGCCTTGCTGGAAGAAATCGCCGTATCCGTAGCGCGTGAAGAGCCGCGCACCGGAACTCAGGCTGAACGGTCCGTTGTCGCGGCCGGTGTCGTGGGGAATCTCAAGAGCTCGGATGTCGGCTTGATTGTATCCAAGGCTCTGATGCTCGGCGGAGTACTTGGCTCCGAGGGTTACCGGCATACCGGTGGCAACGGCGATGTCAATCATGGTCTGATTGACGCCCTTGGCATGCATGTCGACTTCGACGGTGCGGCCGCAATTCGTAATGGCTTCGAAGAGAG
>JBEKCA010000209.1:0-4131 GCA_050015115.1 Occallatibacter sp. | reverse complement strand
AATGCATCTGATTCTCTTGATCGCATGGCAATTCAGTCTGGGGCAGCATGACATCGCATCCTGACTTGCGACGCACCACACAGTAACCGGTGACGTTGCTTCATTTCGGAAAGACTTGACCGCCTGATTCAGTGACCAGACAGGGCAGGCTCTCGCTAGCCTCCTCCAGCCGCAAGGCATGGGCGCGCGCGGATTTGTCTCTCCCGGCAGAGGTCTACCAGGCAGGACTCTCTCCCGACCGGCGATCCGATCTGCCGGTTTCAACAGTTTCGCTCAAGCGCGCTCGACCGCTTTCGACCATGGAGACAGATGGCGTGCTTTGACTGGCTAGGTTTATCTAATTCCTCGAGCGTGGTCATGGAGGTCATTCATGGTGGTTAAATCGCAGTGCAGCGGACACCGGATTATCGGGCTCTATATTGGCGTGAATAATGTACGACGCTATTTTCCCCGGAGCATGGCGGCGATCGAATTGCATCTGGATCATCTGCAGATTCAATGCCGGCTGGCGCCGCATTTCTGGAACGGGCAACCTGAGATTCACGACTCGAGGTTGTGCGAGTGGCTGGAGTCAAAGCAGTTGCAGGGAAGGGGAAGCCGGACCGCGATGCTGATGGCGATGGTACCGGCCGGCGAAAACTCCTTCATCCTGGGGCCGGCGACTCGCAATGAACATTCGCGCATGCGCAGGGCCTCAGGAGTGTCGAGCGAAAGTGACTTTGGCGCCGAGATACCGCTCGAGGACTCGATGCAACCGAATTGACCGGTTGGATGGACGAGCGTCTCCGCGACGAAGCGGAGCGCCCCTCTGGCGGGAACAGAACTGCTTCGACCAACAGCGCCCGGATCGGGCGGAAATGGAGCCGACAATGAATCCAAGCGATGCGCGGCAGGAATTGGAGGCTCGTGCGGCAGAGGCGCTGAAGGCGGCCCTTGCCGAGGTATCGACCATCAAGGTGAGAGAGATACGCCATGCGCCGCCGCGCGCCGGCCGCGAAAACGGACTGATGGCATTCGTGGACGTATTCGGCCATCGCCATACCCTGGCCTGCGAGGTGGAGAACAACGGCCAGCCGCACCTTCTGCGCCCGGCGCTCGAAGAACTGCGCAAAAGCCCCGGTCATCTCCGCGGAGACGTAATGCCCGTGATTATCGCACCGTACCTTTCCCCTGAGGCACAGGCGCTGTGCAAGGAAAACCATGCGGGATACGTCGATCTCGAAGGCAATGCGTCGCTGGCACTCGGAGAGGTATTCATCGCCAAGCGCACGTTGCCGCGTCCCGGCCAGCATTCCTCCCTGGCCGCACACCCATGGCCTCTGGGCCGCGCTGCCGGTGAAAAATTCGCCGCCGATTCAGAACGAGCCAAGCCCGTTGCGCGGCGCGCCGGCTCGTGAAGAGAGCAGCGTAAAGCCCGCCTGTGGCGCTCGCAGTTCAGTTCATCGGAATAGGAGTGAGTTTGAAGGTCAGGCTCGCGGGCCGGAGTCTGCCATCGGTGTCAGATCTCGAGGATGATAGGCATGATCATCGGCCGGCGGCCCGTGGTCTTCTGGATCAGCCGCTTCAACTCCACGCGCACTTTTTCGTTCACCATGCCGTAGTCGCTTTTCTGCTCGGGGCTGAGGCTGTCCAGTGTCTTGAGTACCACTTCGCGGGCCTGATCAGTGATGTCGGCGCCGCCAAAGCCGCGCATGATCACCTCCGGCGGACGCTCCACCTTGCCAGTCTTCCTGTTGATGCCCAGCACAGCCAGCACAATACCGTCTTCTGAAAGAATGCGCCGGTCACGAATGACCAGATCTTCGACCACATCGATTGAAGAGCCTGAATCGATCAAAATACGTCCGGCGGTCACCTTGTCGCGCTTGCGCGCGTCGTTCTTGTCCAGTTCCAGCACATCGCCGTCTTCGATCACCATGGCGTGCTCCACGGCGCCGGTTTCCAAGGCAATCTGGGCGTGCTTGCGCAGGAAGCGGTAGTCGCCGTGAATGGGGATGAAGAACTTGGGCCGCACCAGGTTGATGAGCAGGCGCAGCTCTTCCTGGCTGCCGTGGCCACTGACGTGAATCAGGCCGCTCGATCCGTCGTCGCAGATCACGTGGGCCTCGCGGCGGCGGAGGTGGTCAATGACCCGGACAATTTTCTTCTCGTTGCCGGGAATGATTCTGGAACTCAGCACCACGGTGTCGCCGGCATCGATGCGGGCGTGCTTGTGGTTGTCGACCGCGGCGCGGCTCAGCGCGCTCATCGGCTCGCCCTGCGTGCCGCTGATCAGGATCATCAGTTGCTCGGGAGCAAAGTCGCGCATCTGGCTGGGATGGATGACCAGCCCGGGCGGAACGTCGATGTAACCCAGATCCTGGGCAATCTCGGTGCTCTCCATCATCGAGCGGCCCACGACGGCCACTTTGCGCCCATGCGCCCGCGCCAGTTCCAGCGCGATGCGGATGCGGTAGATCGAGGAAGAAAAGCAGCTGAAAAACAACTTCTTCTTGGTGCGCGAGAAAACTTCGTCAAGCCGGGGAATTACAGCTCGCTCGCTGGGCGTATAGCCCGTCCGTTCCACGTTTGTAGAGTCCTGCAAAAGGACCAGCACGCCACGCTTGCCGTATTCGGCGAAGGTGTGCAGGTCAAATGCCTTGTCGTCGAGCGGAGAAAGATCGATTTTGAAGTCGCCGGTGTGGATGATTACACCCACCGGTGTGTCGATGGCCAGGGACACGCAATCCACCAGTGAGTGGGTGACGCGGATGGGCTCGATGGTGAAAGGGCCGATCGAGAATTTTTCCTTCGGAGTAATCTCGATCAGTTCGGTCTCGTCGAGAAGCTGATGCTCCTCGAGTTTGCCCTCAACGTAAGCCAGCGTGAACTCAGTGGCGTACACCGGGACTTTCAGCTCGCTCAAGATCCAGGGCAGGCCGCCGATGTGGTCCTCGTGGCCGTGGGTGAGCAGGATAGCCCGGACATGCTGCTTGTTTTCAATCAGGTAAGTGATATCGGGTACGACAATATCAACGCCCAGCAACTCCGACTCCGGAAACATCAGGCCGGCGTCGATCACGATAATGTCGTCTTCCCAGCGCAGCGCCAGGCAGTTCATGCCAAACTCGCCCACGCCACCTAAGGGGATGATTTGCAGCTTTTTTGTTTGCATCAGTCATCCTTGATGTTATCACCCGGCAGCAGCAGCTTCTGCCCGGCGGACGACATCCGCGGTGACGGTCTGCGTCTCTGTGGATGCAAATGAGCCGGCGCGCACCGCACCCTGCAGCTTCAGCGGGAAGCTGGTGTTGAAGGCGGCAGGTTCTGCTCGGCCCAATGGCCAGGAGTGGCCGCCATGGTAAGTACCAATCGGCCTCCGGCGGCGATTTCGCGATGACGCAACCAGGCGCGATCGAGCGGCTTGCCGTTCAGCGTGGCCGCAGCGACGTAAATGTGGTCCGGCGCGAGATTTCTGGTTTCGATCACGAACTCCTTGCCGCCGGCAAGGTGGAGTGTCGTTTGCGGATACGCAGGGCTTCCAACCAGGTACACATCCTGACCGGCGTTGGGGAAGATGCCCATCTGTCCGAAGGCATACCAGGAAGACATCGCGCCCGAGTCGTCGTTACCGGGCAGTCCGTCAAGCCCGGCATGATAGCTCGCGGCAATGATGGCGCGAACGTGCTCGTCGGTCTTGTCCGGCCGTCCAGCCCAGATGTAAAGATACGGAGAGAGGAATCCCGGTTCGTTGCCGACATCGTAACGGCCGGGCACGGCAAAGAAGGCATCCAGCCTGCGAACAAAAGTCTCCGGCCCTCCTGCCATCCGGATCAGCGAAGCCACGTCCTGCGGCACAAAGAACGAGTAAGTCCAGGAGTTGCCCTCGTAAAACGTGTCCCCGCCCCACGTGCACTCATCCATCGCCGTGAAAGGCGCAAGCCAGGTACCGTCGCGATGCCGCGGGCGGATAAACCCGGTGTAACCGCCATCGGTAAACCTCGCATCCCAGAGCCTGCTCCAGTTAGCCGAGCGCTCGAGGTACTTGTTGTATGCGCCGGTCTGGCCCAGGCCTTTGGCGAGCAATGCAATTTCGAAATCGTCCGCGGCGTACTCCATGTCGACCGAGCCGGTGCGGTCAGAGCCCTCGAT
>JBEKCA010000208.1:0-4383 GCA_050015115.1 Occallatibacter sp. | reverse complement strand
ACAGGAAAATGGCCTCCTCCGGAGTATGATCCTCAGCGATGAGCTCTCGCAGAACGCGTCCTTCCATGTCGATAAGCCACCGATCAATCAAGCCGAGGTTGTTCGACTGCATCGCGAGGTATGGATCGCCGGCGAACATCGCAAGCTTGCCCAGCGAGTGAGGCAACTCCCACATATCGATCTCTTCCGCCGGCCTATACCGTTGGCCGTCGTCGGTATTGATTTCCTTATCCGGTTCCTCTTCGACCCTACGGTTTGGTTTCAAGTTTTCCATGCAAACAGCATACCTCCTGGATAATGGGGCGTTAAGGGGAAGATATCGAGCAATCATGCTCAGCTCATAATCAGGCAGCACGGGGTCTGGAACGCCTATAATCGATTATCGTGAAATTCCTTTATTGCGGGTCGAAAGGAGAACCCCATATGGCCTTCCCTTTGATGCAGCGCTTCTTTTGGAACTGCGGCATTCTGCAAATAGTTTTTCGGTTTACTGTCCTTGCGACGCCCTTGTTAATTGCGCCGCTCGGCGCTCAGTCTGGTCCTGGACGTTCCCAAGCCGCACCCCTCCTTGGTGCGAATGCTGTATTTCAAAGGGCGTCAGTATCTACTTATTTATTGGAGGCCGTGAATAGGCATGGGGATGTCCTTCTGAGGCAGAACGGAGTGGCAATCAAGACAAATGCGATTCTGAGCACGAAGAACATTCTTGAGTCGGTCGCTAACCTCGGTGTGGGACACGGAATGGACGCCGATGAAACTATCGCAAGGTATGTGGTCCGCCATGGATTCAAGACCTGGAATGTCACAGATGTGCGAATAGATCCGCAGCGCGATCTAAGCATTTTCGAATGCCCCGATCTCGGCGCCCAACCCGTCCAGATGCGGAATTCCGCAACCTTGTCAGTCGGTGAGAAGGTTTATGCCGTCGGATTTCCAAAAGGGCAAGAAGAAACGCTTGCTTCGGGAGTGATCTCTGACCTTAGAGGCAATGGTGGAGATCGGTTGATCTACTCGTCGGTGAGCCTCAGCGAGGAGTCAGCGGGAAGCGGCTTGTTTGATGCCCGCGGGAGGCTGATCGGAATCATTAACTACGATGTCTTGAGAACGTCGAATTCCGCTTTCCCCGCAGAATTGTCATCGAGGCCAAACGTTCCCTTTTCCGTTACGCCGAAAGCTGGATCTGAGCCACCTAAGACGAGTGATCTCTTCAACAATGCTGCGGTCTGGTCGTTTAACTTCGAACAATTCGCCAAAATGGACGCGCTCAAGAAGAATACCTCAGTTGACGAAATAGTGACAAAGATCAGGTTAGCAAGGCGCAACAATCCGCTTTTGGTTCGGCTCGAGGATTCGACCCTCCTCTCTTTTGGAGGTAGGGACCTTCCGGAGTCATTCGACAATTGGCCGCTGTGGCGACAAGCAAACGCCTACATAGAGACAATTCGTTGTGATCTTGATACTGGCACCCAAAATGGCCTCGGCAATGATGGAATGGTGTCACTCGCTGTGAGAGATGGAAGGAAGCTCTGGTCGGATATCACGGACCTGTATTGCCAAGAGCTGCCTGGAGGCAGCTTCACGGATTTAGAGGGAAAAGTTCGGGCCTGTGCACCTTCCCATTGAACGCCCTCGACTTCGAGTTTTCGCTAAGCTCTTTAGTCAGAAACATTCCAGCCAAATTTCTTAAGAGGGCTTCGATAAGAACTAGGCGAACGGCAAGATTCTTCAATTGAGCGTAGCGGGAAGACGCTGGTTATGGTCCTAATTCCCGGAAGAGCCCGACAAAAGGATTCCCAAGGCTCTCGCTTACAAATAGGATTCCTCGGTGGCCGCAAACGGCAAAACCAGTTGCTGATATTTAGCGGCCTGGGCTTCTCAACAAAGAATCGCTCTTAGGTGCTTTCGAGGCGTGACTTCCCTGAAGTCGCCATTGCGAACATTTTCCCAGGTCTTGGCGCTACTCCGAGCATAAAGTTGGCATTCCAGAGACTGGGCTGTCAAATGGCGAGAACCGCCCTTCGCGCTCAATAAGAATTCAATCGGTCCGCGGAAGAGTTCTGGAGGGGAGACGGACTATTCAGAAATTGCCGCTGCCGGCCTTTTCGCTCGCATTGCGGCCCATTTGCCGGGCACCGCTTCGCGCCGCACCTGCCCAAGTCAGCTCGACTGGCTTGAACACCTTGCACCAGAGCTTCTTGAGTGGATTTATGGGTGCTTATGGGTGTATATATGGGTGAGAGGGGCCAGATGTTCGAGATCGCCGACATCCCGATTACCCCCGAAGTGCTCACGCTGATCGCCGAGATCGACGAGTTCAAAGGGGCGTGGCGCGCGCTGGGAACCCTGGCGCCCGAGCGCCTGAGCGCCTTGCGCCGCGTGGCGACCATCGAGAGCATCGGCTCTTCCACGCGCATCGAGGGCAGCAAACTCTCCGACCGCGACGTGGAGCGTCTGCTCGCCAATCTGGAGATCAAGTCCTTTGCCACCCGCGACGAGCAGGAGGTCGCCGGTTACGCCGAGGTCATGGAGACCATCTTCCATGCGTGGGCGGAGATTCCGGTCACGGAAAACCACATCAAGCAGCTCCACCGCGATCTCTTGCGCTACAGCGAGAAGGACGACCGGCATCGCGGCGAATACAAGACCTTGCCCAACAGTGTCGCCGCCTTCGACGACGCCGGCCAGCAGATTGCCGTTGTCTTCGAGACAGCCACGCCCTTTGACACCCCCCGGCTGATGGCCGAGCTTGTCGCATGGCTCCGGGAAGCCCAGGAACTGAAGCGGCTTCATCCTCTGCTCGTGATCGCCATCTTTACGGTTGTGTTTCTTGAGATCCACCCCTTCCAGGACGGCAACGGCCGCTTGAGTCGTGTGCTCACCACGCTTCTGCTACTGAAGGCCGGGTACGGCTATGTGCCCTATAGCTCTCTTGAAGGCGTGATCGAGAACAGCAAAGAGGGGTACTACCTGGCGCTGCGGCAGACGCAGGGCACTATCCGCACCGCTGCGCCGAACTGGCAGCCGTGGCTGATCTTTTTTTTGCGGGCCTTGCAGCAGCAGGAGCGCCGGCTGGCAGCCAAGGTGGAGCGCGAGCGAGTTGTGATTGCTGCCCTGCCCGAGTTGGCCATGCAAATCATCGACTACGTTCGCCAGCACGGCCGCGTCACAATGGCCGACATGGTCCGTGCCACCGGCACAAGCCGCAACACATTGAAGGACCACTTTCGCAGCCTGGTTGAAAAGGGACATCTCACCCTTCATGGAATCGGTAAGGGCTCCTGGTATGCACTGCCCTGAAAGCCCTACAGAAGATTCAGCGTGCTAGCATTGTTTCAGTCAATTCAGGGCTAAGGACTTTGGCTATATGCCTACGAATCTCGTTTCAAAACAGATGTTTGGCAAAGCTAAACTCGGCCAATCATTCGCCGAGCACGACCTCATCCGAACCAATTCCAAGCTTTTTGTTGAGACCCCTGCGATTCGAGCAGCTCAAGACCTAGCGGACGGAAAGCCCTTCTTTATCGGGCGCCGTGGAACTGGAAAAACAGCGATTACATTCTTTCTTAGAAATAAATATCCGAAGAATACCCTCCTTCTCATTCCTAAGCTGTTGTCATCCGCAGATGCTTTTATTTCCTTCGACGGCGATCAGCGCGTTCGGCAAAAGCCATTCAATACACTCGTTTCCTGCTTTGTTAGAGCCATTCTTGATGAAACCGTTTTAGAGTGGAAAAGGCAGGGACTCTTTTCCTTCAGAAGTTCTGATGGAAGCGAACTGACAAAAGAACGAAATGTTATTGAGAATTATGAATTTGATCTACGCTTACTACATTTAATACAGGAAGGCTTTGATTACATCAGTTCGGGAAATGCAAAGGAATGGTTAAAATTCCGCAACCGCCCAGAGAAGTTAGCTACTGAAATCACCAAGGAGTATTCTGACCAGCCGAGAATGCGGCAGATTGTACTGATTGACCGACTGGACGACGAGTGGGATGAATCGGATAAGGCAGTTGTTCTAGTGATGGCCCTCATGCACGCCTGTAACGAGATTCGGGCCATCACTCCTGCGGTTCGTCCGATGGTCTTTCTTCGGGAGAACGTGTTTGATCGTGTTCGGATGCTAGACAGTGAGTTCTCGCGACTAGAGACATCTTTAGTGTCTCTGGATTGGACGCGCGAACTACTTAGAGAGTTGATCGAAAGGCGTCTGAACGATGGTCTAATATCAAAGTTTTCTTTGGACGGTTCTACTTGGCGCGCATTTTTTGCAGAGGATTCTTCCTCAAGTCAGGATCGAGTCTTTTCATATTGTCAGTATCGCCCTAGAGATATATTGCTATATGTTTCGACTGCTCTAGGGATTGCGCAATCGCACCAGAG
>JBEKCA010000207.1:0-4430 GCA_050015115.1 Occallatibacter sp. | reverse complement strand
CGCGTACTATATGTTGCAACGTCATGGCGCACAGGTGGAGTGCATCGATTTATTTGGCGCTGGCGAGGAGGTCGTTGAGTACAACAAACTCGTTCGAGACAAGATTCCAGGCATCATAAAGCGCAAGGGAGAATCGGTCGAGGTCGTTCGGCTCAAGGGGGATGCTTTGCTTTCTGCGCTACGCCAGAAGCTTGTAGAGGAGGCATTTGAGGCGCTTGATGCAAAATCATTCGATGAGTTGATCGGTGAGTTAGCTGACGTTCAGGAGGTCATCGATGGGATATGCGAGGCGCTTCCGGCCTCAAGGGAACAAGTTAATTCTGAACAGGCGGATAAACACGAGCGACGTGGAGGGTTCAAGCAGGGATTCATGCTTGGGAAGACCGCAAGCCCCCATACCTTGTCCCCAAAGGGCGCAGATCGTCAAGCGGAGACTCTGGTCCCTCAAAGCGACAGTGAGCGTGTAATCGATAGTGCGAAGCGTTTACCGGAAGCGCGTATGAGGTTTCGGCCGGACCTGCGCACGTTGGATGATGGACAGGAAAACCTTCTTAGCTTTGAGTCAGAGCTTCCCAAGCTAAGCTCCCTTACCGCCTCCACGACGTTCGAGATTCCGCGAAGCGAGTCAGAATCAGATGTATTTCGGCTCACAGTGGAGTTAACGCGCAATCGACTTTCGGTTTGGGGGCAGGCTAGGCTACGCCGCGAACCGTCACAGATGAAGATGCCGCTGTTTTTAGAAAATCAGCTTCCGTTGGTATTCGAAGCAAATGGCGGAGCCGCGGAGAGAGAAAGTGCGTCGGAAGTCTTCAAGGAGGATGCCCAGGTTAGACCGCGACCCATAGTGGCTCAGCCGATTCCTTCCCCGAAGCGTCGCAAGAGGATTCGGAAGTCCTGACTCAAAGGCGGTGGCATCTCACGCTAATCAAGTCGATAGCAAACTAGGCCATCTTCTGCAAAATTCCGGCATGATCTTCGGTCAGTTTTATCGACCCAATAAGGGGAGGCACCTTCAGTCCATCGCAAAAGAACATCACCTCTGATCCCTGCGAAGCTGACCGCGCGCTGTAACCAATCTCGTAGGTAACGTAGCGTGAGGCCGGATAGAGATCACGAATCGGTTGGACGTTGTCGTAGGAGACGATCCACTTCTGCCGGATAACAGATCCGTTGATGAAGCCGGCAATGCGCTCGTGGTCTTTGTGTTCATAAAAGTCGTAATACAAATCCCGGCCTTTCAAGTAGTAGGGAGGGTCAAGATAAATCAGCGTCTCTTTGGGCCACTTTGAAATGCCAGCTTCCAAGAATCTCAATGCGTCCTGACGGGTCAGTTTGATCCTGTCGCGCATCCGAGCTATGGCTTCGATGCGGTGTACCAGTTCTTTGGCGTTGTATCGAGCGTCAATTTTCCAAGGGCCTGTTTGATCACGCCCGCCGATTATGCCGGCATTCAAAATCCCAGAACGATTAGTCCGGTTCAGAAAGAACATAGCAAAACCTAGCTCGACATGGTCGTGGTCGTCAGGGTTGCGCAGGATCTTCTTTTGCTTATCCCACTGAGCCACCGTGAGCGGCTTTTTCAAGACGAGCCTGCAAAACTCCTCTGTATCTTCCAGAATACTTTTCCAGAAAGCGTGTACTGGCCTGCTTATGTCGTTGATATGGATACAGGAGACGTACTCATGAAACAGAAGCTCAAGCGCGATGGCTGACCCTCCGGCATATGGTTCGACATATTCGCCGTCGATGAGTCGGTTCGCCTTCATCAAGCTCTTGACGTATTCGGCCAATTTGGCCTTGCCCCCTGGATAACGTAAAGGCGTGAAATGGATGAGACGATGGGGCTTGGGTAGCGCAGGCTCAGTCATGGCCATATTTTCTCAAAAAAGCGTTGGACATTGTCCCAGCCAGTCACCAAATGCGTGTCTGTCGGCGTGAAGAAGCGGTTGTGAATGTATGCATGTAGCGTATCGATTGAGAATGGATTCTGCGGATCGTTCATGGCGGTTTTCACGCCCCTCAGATCCTTCTCAACGGTGCCGTTGGCAACCATGTGATCGATCGTCTCTTTGACCTTGTCCTTCAGCCTTTTGTCCAGCAGTCGATTACTGTTAGGGTCTCTAAAGGTGAGGGTACTGCCAGCCTTGTTCTCCAGATAGTCATCCACCGACATCTCCAAAAACACACGCATAAGTACGCCAATGGCATGCACATGCTTGGCGAGTTGGAGTGTTTTGAGTTCGTTATAGATGCCCGCAATTTTTGCCGTCGGGATACTTAGTTTGCAGGACTTTGGTATTACCGTGAGACGCGCCGCAATGCGACCTGTCCTGGTCTTCTTCAGGGCCGTAGTAGGCTTGGCGACAAAGTCCTTGTCTGTCATGCCCTCCACCGGAAGAACTGTGCCGGTCTTCGTCGATAGGTTTGGTCTATCTGCAGTTCTTATTTTTCCGACGTAGGTGTTCTGCTGTTCCTTCGATTTGAGCTGTGTGACCGTCAGTTTTTCTGTACCGAATCCGGCCAGATCAAGGACGATGCGTTTGAGTGGCTTCAATGCTTCTTCTGGCGGCAGCTCAGTTTGGAGCTTCCCGCCGGTGATCTCGAAACCGATAGCAGTCCGGACGCTGGGCGTAGAGAGAAGCCGGTCCAGAGTTGTCAGCGGGAATTTCCCCGCAATCGTCTCTTTCTGTTCGTCCGTCAACTCGCCGTGTTCCATGACGAAATCGAGGGCTTGCAATGCCGGGTCCCGGCCACGGAACCGCGAGCCGGCGATGGCGGACCAGTTGACAATGCCACGGCCGTCATCGGCTCCATTATGGCGCTGACGTATCCAGTCGTTGCCTTCTGCCCTGTCGGTGACCTCATAACAATCGACTGGTTCAACCCTTTTGACATCGAAGCCCTGTGAAGCCTTCAGAAGCCTTTTCTTAAAGGCATCCGGCATCTGAAGTGTGCTTATCAGAGCAGGGTTTTTGAGTAGTTTCGCTGCCAGGAGCCGCCGGTTGCCTTCCAAGACGATGAACTTGCCCACTCGAATGCTGGATCTCAGAACGAGGCAGCGGTCCATTGGGCTGAAGCCCTTTGCCGCGATGCTTTCAGCTAGGTTGATCAACCTCACCTTTTGTTCATTGAGGATCTTCTGCATCGCGTCGCGTTGATCGCTGGCGAGGGTAATCCGCGGATTTTCGAGATCTAGGTCGAGGCTGTCGATTTTGAGCGATTTAGCTGACATTTTGTTCCCAATAATCGTACAGTAACGGAGTGCCTTGACGCCTTATGGGAAATGGCGATGCCCGATACTCAGCCGACACAGGATGAGAATCTCGGTAATCGCCCTTATTGTGGTTGATAATCATCCACATGATGGTTGATTATCTATACATGCTTCACCGTCATTTAGCCGGTCCTCTTCTCGAAGCCCTAGCGGATACACCCGCTGTTCTGGTCAACGGCGCCAGACAGACCGGAAAGAGCACCCTGGTGCAATCGGCGGAGGTCGCCGGCCAAGAGCGCCAGTACCTTACCTTTGACGATCCCGGTATTCTGGCAGCAGCCAAACGAGATCCCAACGGGTTTGTCGCTGGCTTGAATTCGCTGGTCACTCTGGATGAAATTCAGCATGTTCCCGAACTCTTCTCGGTGATCAAAGCTGCTATTGACCGGAATCGCCAGCCGGGGAGATTTCTGCTCACCGGATCGGCGAATGTGATGCTCCTGCCGAAGCTCTCGGAATCTCTGGCGGGACGCATGGAAGTGTTGACTCTTTGGCCCTTTTCCCAAGGCGAGATCCGAGGCGTCCAAGAGAACTTCGTGGATACTTTGTTTTCCGGGAAATCCGTGGGCTGGTCAGGCAAATCGCCGGCCAAGTCCTGGGAAGAATTGCTTCCGTGCATCGTTAATGGTGGCTATCCGCCTGCTGTGGCCCGCAAGAGCGCGGCCCGCCGGGATGCCTGGTTTCAGTCCTACGTTACAACGGTGCTCCAACGGGACATACGGGATTTGGCAAACATTGCCGACTCGACCGCCGTTCCACGGCTGCTTTCAGTAGTGGCCGCTCGCGCCGGCGGATTGCTGAACTTCGCTGACCTGTCGAGAACGATGGCCCTGCCGCAAACGACATTGAAACGCTACTTCGCCCTGCTGGAGGCGACTTTCTTCGTACAATTGCTGCGCCCCTGGGCGAGAAACCTGGGGCAGCGAGCGATCCAGACTCCCAAGGTCTACCTGAACGATACAGGGCTATTGACGCATTTGCTGGGAGTCACGGTGGACCGCCTAAAGGGCGAGGGGAATGTGGCCGGATCGGTTTTGGAGAACTTTGTACTGATGGAACTGCGCAAGCAATGCGCCTGGAGCGCGACCCGGCCGGAACTATTCTATTGGCGGACGGTTTCAGGCCGCGAAGTTGACGTCGTGCTGGAAGATCGTAC
>JBEKCA010000206.1:0-4668 GCA_050015115.1 Occallatibacter sp. | reverse complement strand
GATAATAGCCCAGGACAAGCGCAGCGCAGTCCTGGGTCAGAGTTCAAGAAAAGTCTTCGTCCTGCAGGGGACGGTGTGAAATCAGTTAAGATGCGCTTTCCAATGGCCGATGCAGCGTGGAGCGAATTCGCTCTCGATCGTGTTTTGTCCACGTTGTCTTTTCCGAAATTGCCTTATGAGATGAAACACAAACAAGAAGCAATACCGCCGCAATTTACAAAGGAGAGGCAGCAGAGAGTTTCTTCGCCGATAACTCCAGGCCAGGCAGCTTGGAAATTAGCCTGGGGCGGATGCAAGCGTTCGTTCTCTTCGCTTTGCCGGTATCGACGAGGCCTTATGCTCAACAGCCGGATTCTCCGCATTGGAATTCAAGTGCCGCTCCATTGCGGCCCGCGCTTCACCTGGGTTACATCTGCGAATGGCCCGATAGATCTCACGGTGAGCATCCAGCGAATTCTTACGATATTGATAGCTAGACGCAGTCTTTTCCCGGTCATCGCAGAGTGCCGTGGAAATTGTGTCCATGAGGGCCATCAGTAACGGGTTGTCAGCCGCTTCCGCGATGGCTCGATGAAAACGCGCGTCGTGAATGAGATAGAGTGCCGGATCGTCAAACGCCGCATGCATCTCCAATAGTTCTTCCGCAAGGATCGTGAAATGCCCCTGCTTCCCTCGTTGGGCCGCCAATGCGGCGAGATTCGGCTCCAGCAACAAACGAACTTCAAGCATCTGCGCAGAGTTGAATCCAAGGAGGGCTCCAAGATTCCGGAAGGAAGGTTGGCTTGTAAGCGAAGGGCAGTCGGCAACAAAGGCGCCGACGCCATGACGGACCTTCAAAATCCCCATGCCCGCGAGATACCCAATCGCCGTTCGGAGACTGGTGCGGCTGATTTGCAGGGTTTTGGCGAACTCGCGCTCAGGAGGGAGTTTGTCGCCCGGCTGGAGCGAGCCGTCCTCGATCCTCGCGCTGATGTGACTCACAACCTGCGCGGTTCGTTGAGCCTCGACGGCGCTGGGCGCTTCATTGAACATCGGATTGGTGGCGAGCGTTCTTGTCATGCATAGAGCTCAACGATAAACTTCGAACCATTGGTCATGCTCTTAAGAGGCCGTCGCGCGCAGCTTTTGCATTCGTTGTGGATTCAGACGGTGCCCCGGCCCAGCGCATATTGCTAACTAGGAGGATGAGAAGGAGATGTTCAACTTCTTTTCCATGATGGGAACCGAGGGCTTCGAAAGCGACGAAGCATCGTATCCAAGGATCGATTCCAGGAGCATTCCGTAATAGAGAGCCGTGAATCCCCAGAATTTGGTTTGGCCCAAGCCTTCTCCGGTCTCCGCATTGTAGTATTCGCGCAAAACTGAGTTCTTCAAAAGTGCCATATTGAAAAGGCGCGTAGCCAATTCCCGTGCTTCGGCATGGTAGCCGTAATGGCGAAGTCCCTGAAAGATCATGTAGTTTGTTGGAGCCCAGGTGGGCCCACGCCAATTGCACTCATGGTGCGATCCCTGATAATAGTCCGGTTCCGTTTTCGCGTAACTAGCCACTGGATAAGTGAGCCAGAATTCCTGTTCATTCAGAAGGTGCTCGCGGATCATCCGCCTTGCCCGGCTGGTTGTTGCCGCATTCGCAAAGAGAGGCATGAAATTCGTAGCTGACTTTACATAGACTCTCTTGCCGGTCTTCTCATTGCGGTCGAAATACATCCCTTGTTGCTCGTCCCAGAATACCGAGTTTATAAGCCCTGCAACCCGATCCGCATGGTGGTTGAATGCGGAGCTATCGCCCGGAAGGTTGAGGTGAGTTGCAATGACAGACATCGCACGTAGTTCGCGAATCAGGTAGGAAGCAAGATCGACGCCCTCAATCTCAAATGAACTCAAGGCACCGGCCCGAGACCACTGGTTGTCGGTTCCGGCAGCGTCTGCCGAGTTCCAAACAGGTAGACCGTTATGGTCTGAATCGTAGGAAAACCACTTGTCGATGTACTTGACCAGGCGGTCGTAATAATTACCTCGAAGCCATTCATAATCGTCGTGATTCTGTTTGGCGCCAAGAACAGCAAGTTGCGCAAGAAACGGCTTGAACTGCTGGCGGTCTCGTTGCTTGATCAGGCTGCGGTTCACATACCCGTCAGGCTGCTCACGATTCAGGAATTCTTTCAGATTGGTGAAGCAATAAGTCCAGACCCCGTAGTAGGAAAGGTAGAGGTTTTCAAAATAAAGATCCCAATCGTAGAACTCGTTATAAGGGTAGCCAGTGAGGAATGTCCCCTCGACACCAGGAATATGGCGCAAGCCATGGTCCTTGATGTTCGCATTCACGGTGTGAAGTCTATTGCTGAGTTCTTCCCAATTCTTCTCACCAATCTCTTTGTAAAGTGTCTTGGCCGCGGATGAAGTGGGAGGCGGCGCATTAGCGAGATCCATCGGCGGAGCTATCGGCGCGGAAGCTTGAGACCAGACGCGATTTTGAAGTGACTCATAGCCGAGAAATGCAGCGCTGCCAAGGAGAAGGTCTCTACGTGTGAAGGGCATGTTCAATTCCGGTGTCAGGATTGGTTGGTCCGATAGTTAAGTTGATTGAGGCCGGGGCGCTACTAGCAAGTCAGTTGTTGGAGATGGTCACAAATTGTCAATCGGACAGTAGAACCCATCGCCGTCGCGAGATATGCAAGCGCGAGTGATTTTTGCGAGTGGGAATCCGGTCACGGTACGGAGATCGTTCAAATTCAATCCGGTTTGGATTTCTGTGAGTGCATCGATCACTTGAAAGAGAATCGTAGACAAGTCTTCCTCAGCTCACCGGC
This sequence comes from Occallatibacter sp., assembly GCA_050015115.1. Taxonomy (GTDB): domain Bacteria; phylum Acidobacteriota; class Terriglobia; order Terriglobales; family Acidobacteriaceae; genus Telmatobacter. Next base: position 1,858 of record JBEKCA010000206.1, on the reverse strand, counting down.
CGGCAGATCGAAGTCCAGGTAGTGCTGGAGGCTTCAGCTTCTGGATCGGCGGCGTGTTTCAGCAGCAAATTCGCGAAGTAACGCGCGCGGCGGGGAGAGATCACCACCTTTGTTTGGTTCTCCGACATCTGAGGTGGTTCCACAATAATCGATCACGATTTCGTGAGTATCATCTGTTCGCCAAATCTCCAGAATTCCCACCACTCGATCCATTCTTAGCCTTCTTGGGTCAACGGAATGCAAAGGATGAACTTCCGATAAAAGAGCCAGGAGCCCGAAACATTGTCGATGGAGTGGTTCAACTGTTCAATGACCAGAGAGGAAGAATGGGAAGACGAAGAGGCGCACCCACAATGGCATGAGCCTCTTCGCGTAATCACTGCAAGTCATCAAAAGCTAAGATGCGCGGAAAGCTGGAAGTCACGAGGTAACGTGCCTGGTGCGCCGACGGTTCCGAACGTTGAGGAACCCGCACCCCAACCACCACTGGGGCCGCCCCATATCATCAGGTTCAGGACATTCGAGCAATCCGCCTGAATCAGGAATGCCATTTCGTGATAAATGGGGAAGGAACGACGGACCGAAGCATTGAATGTTTGATTGGCCGGCCCCGTGATCCCATAGGGCTTGGTGCGCGGCGCGTTGCCAATGAGGTACTGCTTGGTGTTGGGTGAGGCGGAGATGTTAGCCGGCGCTGAAAGAATGGCCGGATCTACATACTGGATTTTCCCTGCGTTCAAGATGTTATATCCGTTGGGGCCTTTGCCGTATTTGCCGTTGATGCGCGCCGGGCCGCTGAACCCTGGGGTGAGAGACGGCATGCACTGTCCTGCGTTGGGCGCGGCGTTGGCGCAGTTTCCGTTCGAACTCCAGGTGGGAGTCAAGGGCCCACCTGTGTCGTAGGAGTAAATCCCGGAAAGTTGCCATCCTCCGGCAATCTGCCTGACCAGCCATGAGTTGGCGCCGATTTTACCCGGACCGAAGGGAAGCTGGTAGACGCCGTAGGCGTTGAAGATTGTGGGGATGGAAATGGTGGTCCAGGAGCGTTCGATTCGATCCTGCTTCCAGGACTTTCCCTGTCCGTCAATGGCAGCGGAAGGAATGGCGAATCCGCTGCGGAAGGTGCCGTCATCTCCGATGTTTTTCGAAAGAGTCAGGTTGGCATTGAAAGAAAGGCCATGCGCCAGGCGTTGATTTACCTGCAACTGGAGAGCGTTGTAGGAGAAGTTCTCGGTAAACGGTCCGCCAAAAGTGTCGACCACGCTGTTGTATTGAGGAAATGCCGTCAGCATCTGCGCAATGGTGAGAGTTGACTGAGCGGGGAACGCATTTGCCGCGTTGATGAAGAAGGTTGGATTCGGGAGTCCGGGCATGGCCGCGTTCAACAGGGCGACGTTCGCGGACGTTGCCGGAGCTGTCAACAGGGAAACTGACTTGCCGGAGGCACTGGTTCCATTGACTCCGCCCAGAGCGGCAAGATACGCGGGATTCAATTGGTTGTTCCAGTAGCCGCGCACGTTTTGCGAACTGCCGTCCCAGGTGTGATGGGCCTCGTCCCCGACATAGTTGACTTGCAGCGTCATGTCTTTAGTGATGGCGCGCTCAAAACCCGCGTTCCAAAACGTGTACTCTGGCGCGCGCCCGGATTCGACCGGATCCACATAGCCCATGGAAGACGGTGTCACAAATCCCCCGCTGCTGTTCAAATAGTTCCCCGTGTCCAGGATGGCGCTCGCTGCACCGGGAGTTGGGGCAGCGGGATATGCGTATCCCGGACCAAAGAGCGAAGAACTGGTGCTATTCAGCCAGAAGGATGGACCTGCGTTGGCTCCGGTCAAGGTATCTCCGGGCGCAACGG
>JBEKCA010000205.1:0-4753 GCA_050015115.1 Occallatibacter sp. | reverse complement strand
CCGTGCTCGCTTCCGCGCCCCTTGCGGGCTTCGGGAGTTGACAGCGCCTCTCTGCGCCCAATTCGCCAGTCATGAAATGAATGTCTTTTTTTAGCCCTCCCAGGGCTGAAAAACGGCAAATCTCACTCCCAAGGAGCCGAAAATCATGACTTACGCAGCTACCAGCAACAACAACGCCGCCACCGCGCCGCACAGCAAAAATGCGGCGCTCCGCAGTGAATCACCTTACCAGCAGCGCACAACTCAGCGCGACAACCCCACGCAGCAACTCATCAAGCAGGCCGTGGATTACCTACTTGAGCAGCTTGAAGCGGGCAAGAGCGAGACATTGACCGCGTATCTCGCGGCAATGGCCCGTTTCCATGCGTACAGCTTCGGAAACATTTTGAGTATTGCAAGACAAAGGCCAACGGCGACCCGCGTCGCCGGGTTCCACACGTGGAAGGAGATGGGCCGGTTTGTGAAGCGCGGCGAAAAGGGTATCCAGATTCTCGCCCCGATGGTTGGACACCGCCGCAGTAAAGACGACGCCGACCGCAACCGCACGCAGGATGACAGCGGCAAGCCCGCGCCCGTGCTGATTGGTTTCCGCGCGGTCTATGTCTTCGATGTGGCGCAGACCGAAGGCGCGGACCTGCCCGAATTCGAGCACTCGATTACCGGCGAAGTGGGCGAACACCGCGACCGGCTGATTGTCTTTCTCGATTCGCAGAATATCGGCCTCGAATACACGGAGAACATCGCGCCCGCTCTTGGCGTCAGTTATGGCGGAAAGATTGCTATTCTGCCCGGCCAGTCGCCCGCTGAAGAAGTCGTGACTTTGGTCCACGAGTTAGCGCACGAATATCTCCACAAAACAGAGCGGCGCACCAAGACCACCGCCACTGTGCGCGAGACAGAAGCGGAGGCCGTGGCTTTCATCGTTGGCCAGGCCATCGGCCTTGAGATGGGCCGCGCCTCTTCGGACTACATCCAGATGTACGCAGGAAATGCCGCATTGCTGGCCGAAAGTCTTGAAGTCATCCAGCGGACCTCAGCGGTCATTCTTGACGCCATCACCGGCGAACCGTCCGGCAAACTGACCGCCTCTTCTGACACAACACCAGAGACACGGGACGAAATGGCGGAGGTGGCATAGTGAAAACCATCCTTAGCATTCTGGAGCGGGCCGGAGGTTACCGGCCCACTCTGTACCTCAAGATCGAGAATCCGCCATACATGGCGCTTGTCATCGAGGCCACGCCGGAGCCAGGGCCGACCGGACTGTCAGCAATCTCCATTGCGCACTACGGGGAACAGAACGGCGACCTGATGCGCGACCCGGAGATGTGCTTCGAGTTGTCGAAGCCGCCGCTGTGCAGTCTGGAGCTATCCGCCTTCTATTACCGGATGGATTATCTGGGCGTCGAGCAGCATTCGCGCTATCGGGATGGCGAGAACTATGTTTTCGTTCCCGACCTCCACCGGCAGCATGAAACCTTTGCGCGGCAGTGGGACCGCAATCTTCGCGCTCAGGGTTTTCTCGAAGCCTTTACGGACAAGTCGATTCGCGGCTAGTCCACTCCCTGCGGAGCGGATCCACGCCCGACGTGTTCCCGCTCCGCGCGCCCTCACCCTTCAACCGCTCGAAAGGAGCTTTTATCATGGAACAGACAGTTATCAATGCCACCGAATACCGCGAGCTTCCGCTCGCTCTGCTCAACGAATCGAAGACCAATCCACGCCGCGTCTTTGACGATATTAGTCTTCGAGAACTCGCCGCCAGCATTCGCAGCCAGGGCGTACTGTCGCCCTTGCTTGTCCGGCCACTCACCGAGAACGGCTTCGAGATTGTGGCCGGTGCGCGGCGTTACCGCGCAGCGCAGATGGCCGAAGCCGTCACCGTGCCGGTGCGCATCAAGCAGATGAACGACGCCGAAGTATTGGAGGCGCAGCTTGTCGAAAACCTGATTCGTGCCGAGATTCACCCGATGGAAGAGGCCGAAGGCTTCGCGAGGCTTTTGGCGCTGGAGGAGCCGAAGTACAGCATCGAGCAGATCGGAGCGCGTGTCGGCAAATCGCCTGTTTTTATCGCTTCAAGATTGAAGTTGGTTGACCTTGTAGCCGCTGCGGTCGATGCCTTCTACGCCAACGAGATCGGCGTGGGCCATGCGCTGCTATTGGCGAAGCTGCCCGCCGACCAGCAGGAGCAGGCGCTTTCAGCTTGCTTCAAGGAAGCATACAACAGCGGGGGAGCAACACCTACGCGCATTCTTCTGCCCGTGCGCAACTTGCAATTCTGGATTGAGACGAATGTATTGCTCATCCTGAAAGATGCGCCGTTCGATAAGCGCGACGCACAGCTTGTTTCAACGGCGGGCAGTTGCGCCGATTGCCCCAAGCGTACCGGCCACAACAAGCTGCTTTTCGGCGACGACCTCGGAAAGCAAGGCGACCGATGCACCGATCCCCGCTGCTATAACGCAAAACTCGCGGCGCACGTGGCGAAGACCGTTGCCGCCAAGCCCAACCTCGTGCAGATCAGCACGGCATACGGCGGACAGAAGGAAGGCAGCCCGGTACTGCCGCGCAACAAGTACACCGCGATCCGCCCCCTGTCCAATTCTGACAAGCCCCAAAAGAAGGAAGATGCCCAGCGCCCCGAGTTCAAGGTCTGCCGATTCGCTACCGACGCCATCATTACTGAAGGCAGCGACATCGGCACCATTCACAAGGTGTGTGCGAATCCCGAATGCCCAATCCACAATGCCCGTAAAGAACGGCCCGCGACGGACGCGGCATTCAAGTCCGAGCAGGAGAAGCGCCGCCGCGAAGAAGCCATCGCCCAGGCGACCGGCCTTCGCGTCCTGAAAGCAACAAGCGACGCGGTTCCCGTCCGGTTGATGAAGCGCGACCTGCTCTTTGTTACCGCCCGCCTCGCCGCCGTCTTGGACGAACGCCGTCTGGCGATCATCTTTCGGCTTCACGGCATCGGCAAGGCCAGCGGCGGAGCCGGAGACGCCCCGGCAAAATTGCTCGCGTCCTTTCTTCGCAAGGCCGACGAAAGCACCCTTGGCCGAGTATTGGTGGCAATCACCGTTCTGCAAACGGCGCACAGTTCCAACGAATCCGCGAAAGCCCTGCGCGAAGCCGCCGAGTTCTATAAAGTGGACGTGTCCGCAATCACGAGCAAGGTCAAGCAGGAGTTCGCCGCGAAAGAGAAAACGCAAGCCTCTCGGAAGGCAACGGATAAGGCGAAGCCAGCGCAGCCGCACACAGCAGCAAAGAAGGCCAAGGCCGCGTAGCGGCAAACCGTGACTTGAAACAGATGCGGGGTCCGGCGAAACCGGGCCCCGCATTTCATTATCGACGCCCGTCCTCCCGCCCTGTGAAGTGCTGCCGCTACGCGTCAGGCTCTTTGGCCCACCCGACGGGGTTGAACCCCACTTACTACACAGAGTCTGGACTAGGCACTCGCCACCTAGAAAACGGAATCGAGAACACGCGATAGCAATATAAAATACATTTAATCAACTACATAAAACGATAAAGTTCGCCCTGCTTACTGGCCACTTTTTCGCTTGGCGTGCACTTTTCGCCTCCCTCTGAAGCCGCTCCATCCCACATCACAAGACATACTACACTTCATATTTGACACGCTATAACGGATATGCTATATATAGAACATACTCAACAACGTTTGAAAAAGGAGAACAAGACCATGGACAACTCAATCAACCTCCACTCGGACAACTTCGGCAGTTACAGAGGCGCTGCCGATGACGATACACTTCGCGCCATTCAGGCGTATATCGACAGCGACGATGCATTCATTCGCATGGAAACCGCTTCAGATCTCGTCAAACCTGCGGCTGAAGCGCTCTCGGCCCAACTCGCCAAACGCTTCGGCGAAGTTGTGAAAAAGGATCGAGTCAAACAGTTCATCGGTTGGTACATCCGAAAAGTAATGGAGGCCCACGGATTTGCTCTAGACCAGCAGAACTGCAAGGTATGCTCGCCGAACAACATCTTCACCAGGGGAGCGCGATACCGCCGCAATGCGCTTGTTGGCATTGACTGACCCGCTTCCAATATAATTCCGGCAACTCGCTCTTATTCCAGAACGGATGAAGTACGGAGGACGCGGTTCCTTCACTGCGTCCTCACGACGCTTTGGATGGGTGTGCTAACGCTCAGTCCAACGGGCCGCGGGGATGCCCGCTACCTCGACGATATGCAGGACAGTTTCTCAGTTAACGAACGGAGAGCAGCCTGGACCACGAACAAAAAGGGGAATTTCAATGGCATTCTGTACGAAGTGTGGAACGCAGTTCGAAACCGGAGCTGCCTTTTGCGGCAATTGTGGTGCCGCTATCGCCGCCAACGCCGTACCGAATATGGAATCAGGCGGCAGCCAACAAAATGAGCTTTTGGCTCGTCTGTCGCGGCGACGCGCCTATTCTTCCTTGGCAGGATCTGCTTTCTTTGTCTTCATTGGTTTCATTGTGATAATCAATCGGGAGTTTTGGGCTCAACATCTACCATTTCATCTTGAGGCGTACATGCCAGAGGATGTGGCAGTCGTAGCAGTTACACTTTTTGGGATTATCTCCGTTCTAGTTTTCGGCTTTGCTGGGATTTTGTGGATTAAACGTATCCATTCGGCAAACAGGGTGGGTTGATTACAAATACCTGGCCTGCGAAAGCTGGGAAACAATAAGCACACGTCCAATGGGCGGAGGAAAGTTGCGAGAGTCATGAACGGCACGGATTC
>JBEKCA010000204.1:0-5634 GCA_050015115.1 Occallatibacter sp. | reverse complement strand
CCCTTCCATCTGTTCCGCTACCTCGATGAACAATCCTTCCGCTACAACAACCGTAAAGACTTGAACGACGGCCAACGGTTTGAACTGGCGATGAATCAGGTTATGGGTAAACGGTTGACCTATGCCGAACTCACTGGCAAGGACGAAGCGAGGCAATTCTAAACGTCAGGGACGGGGAAAAAGAGCAAAGAAAAACTAAACGAAGCCTAGAGATCGTTTCGCAGTTTCAGCCTTCTTTAGCCGTTCCACTGCGTTTTTCAACTCCGTATCCAGCGAAAGCACACTCTCAATGGTCGTTACGGCAGTAAAGGCCGTGAGGTCTTTCTCGATTTCTGCGCGCACTTCTGCAGCAGCGGATTCAAGATGTGCACTCTCGCGTGTCATCCTCGAAAGAAGATGAGTGACCTTTTCCTGTAACTGACGCCAATGCACAGCCCTTGCTCTCAGTAAAGCGATACTCGCTTTCGCTTCCTCTACTTCAAGCAAAACTTGGCCTTGGATCGCCCGCTTCTCGTCCTCGCTCATCTCAGTTCACCTTTCTGCGCCGCTCCCGATCTGTTACCGTGTTCACTGCCTGTACCAGCGGATTCGTCGCCCCTGGCCGGGTGAAGATTGCTCCTCCGCCCGTCTTAGATCGCGAGGCCTTCCGCACGGCCTTCTCGGCTTTCTCTGTCTCCAGCGCCACCTTTACTTCACTGTTCGGCACTGACTCATAAAGAGCTTCACTTGCCCGATCAGATTCTCGGCTTCTTCGACGGTATAGGTGTCCTTGGGGTGCATGACCTCGTTACGCCATGCCAGCTTGACGCTGTACAGGTTTGCCGCAGATTGGCTCATCTCGACCGTTGCGGGATCTTTCGGCAACGCCTTAATCGCCTTATTCGTCTCGTCTAGGATGTTCTGCCAGTTCTTCTCCTCCACCAGCCGCACTCCCAGTTTGTCGCCAAAGCGCTGGACGCCTACCTCCATAATGCGCATCAAGTGGAACACGCCAGCCGTTCCACGGCCCATTGCAACGCAGTTTCCAGCCTCAACCATGTCGTATTGGATCGACGGGAACTTCGCGTTTACATTTGGGCCAAATAGTTCATTTTGATCGTAAAGCTCCGCGCGCGACCCAGGCATATGAAAGAAGCGGTGGGTAGACATCTCGCGTCGAACAGTGTTATCGAGTTCAACCAGTGATGCAATGAGAGCACTGGCAATCACGCCCTGCCCAATATCCAAGGTGATATCCTGCACGCATCGCACCGAGGTGACTAAGCCTAATTCGGCGCACCGTTCGCCGACCGCAGAGACGAGTTGGGAAGGCGCGCTTCCCACTCCATTCGGCCATAACTGGCGGTCTGCTGGAATCTCCCTAAGAGCCACCCGTAAGTCTGCCAGACTCCGGCTGATAAACATAAACGCTGCGGCGGAAAAATGTTCCATAGCCCACCAGTCCACGAGAGCATACGGATTCTCCACCCAGAGGCACACGCCCACCGAGTTAGATAGATGCTCTCGAATTACTGGCTCCAACAATAGCTCCATACATCCTCTGAGTCAAGTATATAATTGCCCTTTCTTGGCTCTCATCAACTCCAGGCAGTCTGGTCCGCAAGGTATCCCGTCGCCCCAAACTTTTCGGTCAGCGTCCAGCCTACTCTCAGCTTCCGGTCCAAGTAAAGGCTTTTTGCAGATTTTGCACCGGCGATACACAGATTTTGTCATCTTGGGGCTTCCGCCGGCCTGCCGGTCGAGCTCCGCCAGGGCGTTGGCGGCGATGCGGCCGAGCCAGACTGAGTCCGCGGTGAGCGTCAAACCTTTGATGGCCTTGCGGCGGGCCCACTCCGGAACATTGATCGCATCGAGTTCAACCAAAGCGATCGTCCGCAGGTGCGGCTGGGCATTGCCCTGAACGTGGTATCGCTCGGCGTCGGCTGCGCGCTGGATCCGCTCGCGGCGCCAAAGAGGACCTTGGTGCAGTTGCCGCATCTGCCGAGCTCTTGGCGATTCCTGCCTGTGCATCGTTCCTCTTGAATCAGTTTCGCGAGTGTTCAAGTGACCTTGCAGGGGTTGTTGCAGGCTCTCCCTGCACTCTATTCCCGCGAAACCGGCTTTGCGGAGAGAGACGGGAGTCGAACCCGCGACGGCTTCGTAAACGAAACGGCCCAGCTTCATCTGGGCTGCAATCGACCGCTCTGCCACTCAGCACCGCAAACTAAAACTTGTCAGCAGGCCGGATCAGCGCGATCCGGCCTGCTCACGGGTGGGCTAATGTCCCGCCTTACACGGCCCTCGGTTGAAAACTTTGTGCGCGCCGGATTCACACCGGCTGGGGTTGTCAAGACCCCTACTTCTACGACTTTCGGCTGGTACGCTGCAGCGCCCACTTTCCTAGGCTTACAGGTGCGGTCGAACCGTTCCACCCTACACACCAATCGCTTGCCTCAGTGTCTCTCCACATCGGCGCACAAATCAAAACCGGCGGGGGATGCGGAACTAACCGCGCCAGCCGTAGATCTGGATTTCACTCTGCGAGAACAAAGGTAGTCACTCTGAAGCGTTCCCGTTAAAACCGCCCGGCTTCCACCCCACTCTATACCGGGCGATACCTAATGCCGAATCTGGCGTGGGATCTAGGTTCGCGTATGTCAACCCGTGGGGGCGATGCGGAACCAACCGCGCTGACCTGTCTCCGAATCCCTTCGGTAGCCATACATGATCAATCGCCCCAATCTGCGGCGGAGCCGTTGCGCGGTCCCGTGATCCACTCATCGTCGCAGGGTATCTCAAGACGTTAAATGATGCCCAGTCCAGATCCTGGCGCCGGCATCCGCTCGCAAAGCGGAAAAGGCCAGTCGCAGGGAGGCGGACACTGGGGTAACATGGAGCCGCAAGGCGGCAACGGCGGCAAGGGGCTAACCACGCTTGCCTCCACAAAGCTGCTGGGAAAGCACAACACAACAGCCACGATTCCGATCTTCCAAAGACGTTTCATGCTTCATCTCCTGTCGGCGGGGTCCACACAAACAGAACCTGCCGCGAATCGACCCAGATCAGACCTCTGCGCACAAAATCGTTCAACTGCCGTTCCAGATAACCGGAGTCCTCGGCCAGCCTCATCGAAATGAGAACCGGCGGAGGGGATGGCCTGCCTTTCCGTATAATTTTTACACATAAATTAGCCATTCCAGACCCCTCGGCGGCGAATAAGGTAAGCTACTGCATACCACCCCAGACCCCGCATCGTGCACCTAAACCGTAATGCGAAACGATTGGTTTGTCAATCTATGAAAGTTCGGATATTTGAGGAAAACAAGCCGTAATCGGGCAAGTTGTCAATCATCCGACAGACCGCCTCATGCCCCAGAGTCGTCCATGCCTCATCTTGCAAAGCGTGCACCGCAAATGCAGCCCTGGCGTGATCTAAATCAACCGCATTCGCCAGACAGGCAGGCCAAAGGATCTCCATATCGACCTTCCGCTGACGTGCGTGCCACAGGTTTTTCAGCCAAAGTTTAATTCCCATCTCCCGCCCCTCTAACGGCATTCCCTTTCGGCCTCTTGTTCGGCCTGGCGCTGCGTCTCATATGATTCGCTGAAGCCATACCCGTAAACCTTGTATAGAACGTCCAAGGATGCGAAGCGATACACGGTAGCGCAAATCCGGTCGTTGGCTCCTATATAAACCTCTTTGATGCTGCCAGTGAATTGATCAGAAGTATCTTCAACAAGCCACCTGTAAGGCGGCTGCTGACCGTAGTAAATACGCTGACCATAACCGAGCGGGTTGAAAACCTCGATAAATGCAGCACTAATGATCACGCAGCACAAAGCAAGATGCGCAATCGTCAATTTTGCGATCATCCCTCACTCCTTCCATCCCTGCAACTTGTCGGCCAGCAGAGATTGCAGACGGTCTAGTATGCGAGCGCTGCTGCATCTTTCACGCACCGCGCGTATTAAACGCTTCGTCGTTGACTCGAATGGAGGCCAATCATTCCACCAAGCACTTAAGAACAATCACCGGTGCCAATCTGTTCGCTATGTCGATCTTTGGTCGCTGGTTCGCCCGTGTGACCGTGGCGCGCACACTCGGGGCAGACCTTATTTGGCACACTCCAGCGCGGTCGGTAATCAAGCAAGAATGCATCGAAGAGCGCGGACAGGGTGAGTTTTTGTCTCGGCTCTATCCATCGCTGGCCCATAGTCTGCTCGATGCGGGCCCGGATGCGCAGGCCGTCGTTCGGGAAATCGGAGGCATGTTTATTCATCGGATGATCCCCTTATCCCGTAGAAACTTGCAGGTCTCGTTGACTTCCTTGTTCACCTCAACCAGTTGCGGGTAGGCCAGGCTGGGGTTCAACTCCATCAACTCGAGGGCCATCTTGGCGATGCGGGCGCCGCGCAGGGCGAGCTCGATACGAATTGCGGAATCATCCGGCATAGGCGACCAACTTCTCTCTGCGTCCAATCCGAGCCAGCCTGCGTCATGCGCGAGGTGGCGGCTACAGTTCAAGTTGCCAGAGGGAAAGGCACTTCATAATTTCAGCATCTCCTGTCCACCCGCGGTTTCCGGCTCATCAGCCTGCCTGTAAAGCAAATCCGTCAACTCCTCGAGGTCCCGGCCTTGCCGGAACAAGTCGACGACTGGTAAGGCTCGCTCCATGAAATACCAACGGAAACGGTCATCCGGAGGCCATTGTGTGGGGTCTACTGGTATAGGTCGTAAGGGAATGCGCTCCAGATCCTGAAGTGAACTTAGAACCTGCCAGACCACGCCGGAGAGCGGGTGCGTAGCTATCAACGGGCGGATCTCTTCAAACAGGTTAGCCAGTACCTCGGCCACGCGCTGAGCCGCTCTAACCTGCTCCGCTTGACGAGAGAAAGTTGATTTAACGAGTTGCCGTTCGCGTTCATTCATCGGATAATCCCCTTGTCCCGTAGAAACTTGCAGGTTTCGTTGACTTCCTTGTTCACCTCAACCAGTTGCGGGTAGGCCAGGCTGGGGTTCAACTCCATCAGCTCGAGGGCCATCTTGGCGATGCGGGCGCCGCGCAGGGCGAGCTCGATACGAATTGCGGAATCATCCGGCATCTTCTACCTTCTTGGTCAGGCGCTTGCGCTCGTCTTCAATCTGCTGCATTAGTTCGGCGTTGTTCACGTGGCGGATCGCCGACTCAATCGCTTCCAAAGCCGAATCCCAGTACACCTTGGACTTTTGGTTGTGGTGTAAGAACTCGTCTCCATGGCTCTGGCCGGCCACCCGGGCGTGGCATTGAAGCAACAGACCTATAATGCTGTGATCAGTCCATTCCATCGGGTACCTCAATCCACTCTTTCAGGATGAATGGAACGACGATCGATTCCCAGTCGGCCAGGCTCACCCAGCCGGTTCCGTTCATCATGGCGTTTATATCCCAGATGCCGATGTTCTCCGGATTTGAAGCGTTGACGCCGACCCAGTGAGTCTGCCGGTACCTCGCTCTGATCGGCACTCCCGGCTCGGTCCAGGGGCCTTCCCATTGGATCCGCGCCAGCCCGAAGCGTGGCCAGGGCAAAACCGGGACGTTGTCCGCAAGCGACCTTATCCGGTAACGCACCTTGAGACGCTCAATGATCTTCCACATCAACGTCGGGTTGGTGTAG
>JBEKCA010000203.1:0-6572 GCA_050015115.1 Occallatibacter sp. | reverse complement strand
GATCGACCCCACGCTGCTCAATCGCCTTCGGTCAATGGTTCCAGCTGCGCAGCATGACGACCTGAAACAATTCCTTGAAGGCCTGCCCCAGCGCTACCTGCAAACCCGGCTCCCCGAACAGATCCGCAATCACTTTCAGATGGCCGCCAGGCTCGATGAAGACTCCGTCCAACTCGACATCCGCCCCCATCGCCAGGTCTTTGATCTGACAGTCATCACCCGCGACCGCACTCGCCTTTTTGCCGACGTAGCGGGCGCGCTCGCCGCCTGGGGCATGAACATCGTCACCGCCGGCGCATTTTCCAACGATGCCGGCGTGGTCGTCGACAGCTTCCACTTTGCCGACACATTCCGCACCCTCGAACTCAACCCCAGCGAGAAGGACCGCTTCCTTGAATACCTCCACGACGTGGTCTCGCTCAAGGTCCCGGTTGAACAGATGCTTGAGGCCCGGCGGCATATGGACAACCCCGCCAACCTCAAGGTCGAGGTAACCACCAAGCTGCAGTTCGACTCAGAATCCTCCACTCACTCCACGATCCTGCAAGTCGTCGCACAAGATCTCCCCGGACTGCTCCGCCAGATCGCCCTCACGCTCAGCACTCACCAGTGCAATATTGAGGTTGCGCTCATTGACACTGAAGGCGAGACCGCCATTGATGTCTTCTACCTCACCAGCCAGGGAGCGAAGTTAACCGAGGATGCCCAGCAGACTCTTGCAGCCGATCTTACCGCAGCGATCGCCGCAATGCGCGCCCCGGCCAGCGCTTAGGTGAGAATCTACTCTTAAGAAATTGGTAGTGCTGGCCTCCATGCCGGCTGTTCTGTGGGTCTCCAGACCCACAGGCGACGTCTGGCGGCGTGGACGCCGCCAGTACAGCCGGTCTGGAAACCGGCGCTCCATTCCTTTCCCAATTTACAGATAGTCTTTTCTTCCGTGAGCGCCCAGAAATCGATCGTGATTCCTGCTAATATGCCTTCAAATCGACGATGGCCTTGAAGATCGTCTCAGGCTGGGGTAGGATCGCATCTTCGAGCAGTGGCTGATAAGCGACGAAGGTGTCCATGGCGCCGATGCGGCGGACCGGTGCGTCTAGCAAGTCGAAGAGCTCATCTCCGATGCGGGCGGCGATCTCCGCGCCGAAGCCCCAACTGATCCTGTCTTCGTGGGCCACAATCACGCGGCTGGTCTTTTTGACCGAAGCGGCGACAGCATCCCAGTCGTATGGATTCAAAGTCCGCAAATCGAGGATCTCGACGTCGATGTTGTGCTCGCGGCGGGCTCGTTCGGCGGCTTGAAGGGAACGCGGAACTAGTGCGCCATAAGTGACGATTGTGAGATCTTTGCCGGTGCGAACCGTGCGGGCTTTGCCGAAGGGGATAGCAAACTCCGGCCCCGGATACGGCGCGCGATCATGGGTCTCGCGGTAGAGACGCTTGTGTTCGAGGAAGAGCACCGGATCGTCGCAGCGGATCGCCGTGCGCAAGAGGCCGTTGGCGTCGAGAGCGTTGGACGGAAAGACAACGCGCAGGCCGGGGATGTGCGTAAAGATGCTCTCGCCGGATTGTGAGTGGTAAATCGAACCGCCAGTGAGATAGCCACCGATGGGCGCGCGAATTACGACCGGGCAGGCCCACTCGCCGTTCGAACGCCAGCGCAGGACAGAGAGTTCGTTGTGGATCTGGTGCATGGCGGGCCAGATGTAATCGAAGAACTGAATCTCGACGACCGGCTTCATTCCGCGTACCGCGTAACCAACGGCCCGGCCAACGATGTTGGCCTCGGCAAGCGGTGAGTTGAAGACGCGCTCGGAGCCGAATTCGGTTTGCAAGCCGGCGGTGAGCTTGAAGACGCCGCCCTTGCCCTTGACCTCGACGAGCGCCTCTTCGCGGCTGGCGTCGGCTACGTCTTCTCCAAAAACGACGATGCGCGGGTCGCGGCGCATCTCATCGTTCAGGCAGGCGTTGATGAGGTCGGCCATTGTGCGGGTCTTCGCGTCCGGTGCGGCCTCTTCCTTTTGCTCTGCGGCGAAGGTGCCACTGGTCGGGTCGAGATCTTCGGAGTAGACGTGCCGGGTGATCGATTCGACCTTGGGCAGTGGGGCTTTGAGAGCGCGCTCGGCGGCTTCGGCCACTTCGAGGTCCAGTTCGTGTTCGAGAGCAGTGATCTCTTCAGCGGTCAGGATGCCCTCACGCAGTAGGCGCATCTGCAGCTTGGCGATGGGATCGCGCAGGGCGTCGGCCTCGCGCTCGGCTTGGGTACGATAGAGCCGGTCGTCGTCCGAGAGCGAGTGGGAGTAGCACCGGATGCAATGGCCGTGCACAAATGCCGGCCCGTTCCCCGCGCGGCAGTGGGCCACGGCGGTCTGGAAGGCCTGAAGAGTAGCCTCCGGATCGGTTCCGTCCACCTCGGCAAAGTGGAAGTTGGGGAAGTTGGCCACCAGCCGGGAGATGTTGCCTCCGGGCATGCTCACCTCGACCGGAGTGCTGATCGCGTAGCCGTTGTCCTCGACACAGAAGACGACCGGCAGCGTGCGGTTCGCGGCAGTGTTGAGCGCCTCCCAGAATTCACCCTGCGAAGTGGACCCCTCACCCAGCAAGGTCAGAACGACCTCGTCGCCGTGGAATTTCACGTCGCGAAAAGCTCGATAATCCCCTTCATGCTTTTCCGCGGCTTCCGGGTGGCGACTGAAGTAGCGGCCTGCCTCGGCGCATCCGACGGCATGGAGTACCTGCGATGCGGTCGCAGAAGAAGAGCTGACA
Organism: Occallatibacter sp.; assembly: GCA_050015115.1. Classification (GTDB taxonomy): domain Bacteria; phylum Acidobacteriota; class Terriglobia; order Terriglobales; family Acidobacteriaceae; genus Telmatobacter. Next base: position 3,809 of record JBEKCA010000203.1, on the reverse strand, counting down.
ATGTTGAGTGCGCGGCTGCTCCAGTGCGTGGGCATCTGGCGTCCGCCGCTGGCTGGATCGGTGGCCGCGCCCACGGCCTGCAGCAGCATCTCGTCGGGCGTGACGCCGAGTGTGAGGCAGAGCGCGCGATCGCGATAGTAGGGGAAGAACCAGTCGTAACCGGGACGCATAGCCAGAGCAGCGCCCACTTGCAGCGCTTCGTGACCAGCGGCAGAGATCTGGAAAAAGATCTTCTGCTGGCGCTTGAGCATGATCTCGCGGTCGTCGATGCGGCGAGAGAGCACCATCAGCCTGTAGATCTCGATCAACTGCCGGGGACTCAAGCGGCCTGAGACGGCCTCGACCGACACAGACTCACGAGCGCTGGAAGTTGCCAGTTCCATTCTCTTGACTCCTCAGAATTCTGTCTTCTCGCTTGCGGGGATCTTTCAAGTTCCACCCTGATTGTAGCAACCCAGACGGGAACTCACGCACGGCCTGCAATTTGACCCCCCGCCATCCGCGTTGATACACTCTATTTGCGGGGTGGAGCAGCCCGGTAGCTCGTTGGGCTCATAACCCAAAGGTCGCTGGTTCAAATCCAGCCCCCGCAACCAATCAAATCAATAACTTACAGATGATTTTTGACTGATCGCTACTCAAAATCCACTCCCACTGACTCCCAATAGCAAATTTCGCGTTTTCAGGCGCTCATCCGTGCTGGCCTGAGCACCATTTCCACGATCTTGCTGTTGGCCTCCCGCTTCGAGTTCGACATGGCCTGTCCATAGACGTTCATCGTCGTCTGGATTGAGGCGTGTCTCATCAGTTCTTGCTGCACCTTCATAGGCGCTCCGGTCTCGTCCAGCCACGAACGGTATGTGTGGCGGAACGTATGCCAGCCAATGCGGGCGAACTTCCCTGCGGCAGCCTGACGCTCTTCATGGATGAGCAACCGCTTGCCGTTCGGAGTTGGCTTTACCTGGCTGCACCAGACGCCGACGCCAGCTTGGCACTTCGGGCATTCCACCAGACAGCACCCTGCTGGATGAATGTGCCGCTTCTGAATCTCCGTCGGGAAGTACGGCTTGTTCGAGAGAGGACTTGCGAAGACCCAGCCTTCCTCAGTTGGCAAGGCTTCCTTCTCCCATGCGAGCAGAACATCGACTAAAGATTCGTGAAGTGGAACATAGTCGCGGGAATACTCCGTCTTCACATCGTCCACATGCCCGCTCACGAAACTCCGTTGAACAAGCAGTTGGTTCTTCTCGAAGTCGAAGTCGTCCCACTGGAGCGCCGCGATCTCGCTCACGCGAAGACCGAGGCATTGCGCAACAATCACCATCGTGCGGTACGGTTCTTTCAGTAATCCGAGGATGGCTTCGTATTCCTGCACAGTCAACACCGTCGGGCGCTGGCGGCGTTTTGTCCCGCCCTTCACGCGAACCATCTGAATCGGGTTCCGGCGATCAGTGAAGAGTTCCCAGCGGGCCGCGCACTCAAAGATCACATGCATGACGCCGCGAATATGGGCTTTCGATTTCGGAGCCATATCCAAACTCTTCAACCAGCCTTCAACCAACATCGGACGAATCTGGTGCAGCAGGTACTCGCCCCACCTCGGACGAATGTGAATCTTGATATTCGACAGATACGACTTGCGGGTTGAGTAGCGTTGCGGCAACTCTTCCTCAATGTACCGGTCGCATATCGCGCCGAAGGTGACGGCACCCAGGTGATGCTGTGGTTTTTCTTCGTTGAGTTTCAGGAGAAGGGCTTCGACTGCAACCCGCGCCTCGGATTTGTTCTTATACTGATTCGTGGTTGTGCGATCCATCAAGGCTTTGACTCCCCTCGACTTCACGGCACTTATGGCTACTTTAAGGTTATGCCATTTCGCCGCGAAGCGCACAGAAAATACGCGAACTGACTGGACGCGAATGCGCTACTGATTCATCCACGCATCAAGCGCCGAAGCCTTGAACCGCCAGAGTTTTCCGACCTGAATCGCGTGAATCTTTCCGCGATGCACGAGCCGTTGCAGTGTTCGCGGGTGGACTTTCAGCAGTGCCGCTGCCTGATGGCTATCGAGCAACGGCTCTCTGCACGTCTTGGCATTGAGACCGTTGTCTCGCTCGTTTGCGTAAGGTTCCATTTCTTCCTGCATCTTTGCTCCTTTCGTCTGCAACGCGACAAGATCGCCATTTCAGCAAGATTTATCCATGACGGTTCCGATGTCTAATGAATTCCACGGAGAGCGTTATTCCAATCAGGAATAACGCTCATGAAAGATGGCCGACACGAAGGGGCTTTGCATCTACTCGCTCCCAAAAACTTCCCGTCGGCTGCTGTACCAGCGGGGTGCATAAACGCAGCTCTTGCAAGTTTTGATTCCACCTCCACAACTTTCTTTTCGGTAAAGCGTCAATATGAAAACGGCGTGGGGATTGTTTTGTTTCGACCTGGCCCGCGCGATTGAGGAGTGAAGAAAAGAAAGACGCAGCACCGATTGCTATTGTGTTGCTCGGCACGACCCATCACTTGCCCTTGGTCTATGGCTAGGAGGACGGGTATGGCGCTACCGGAGATGCGACTTCTGCAGGCGGCGATTGCGCTGGCCGAAGAACTGAATTATTCTCGTGCAGCCGCGCGGCTGCGCATCGACCAATCGACGCTGAGCAAGCGGATTGCCGAGCTTGAATCTCAGATCGATGTACGCCTTTTCGTGCGGAACCATCAAACAGTGGAACTGACCGACGCCGGTCGGCATTTTGTGGAAGATGCTCGCAGTGCCGTGTTGTATGCCGAGCGTGCAATCGCAGACGCAAGGGCCGCACTGCATGGAGCGGACGAAGTGCTTCACATCGGCAGGTCTGCTTTTGCCGATCCCTACCTGGTCACGGCGATTCAGTCGATTCAGCTTCCCCTTTTTACCAGCCTGAAGGTCAAGCTATCGAGCAACTTCTCGCACGAACTCGCGCGCATGGTCGCAGCCGGAACCTTGGACATGGCGCTGGTGATTTCCATCCCTGACACGCAACTCCTCAGCCTTTTATCGATTGCAGAAGAGCCGGGCTACATAGCTCTGCCGAAGAGCAACGCCATTGCCGGCCGCGCCGAACTCAACCTTGAAGATTTGCACGCGCACGAGTGGATTCTTCCCGAGCGCCACATCAACCCGTACATCTTCGACTTGATTCAGACGGCGGCCTCTACCAAGAAAGTAGTGCCTTCCGACACGCATACCTTCACCACGGCTGAAGAGGCATCGGCGCTCGTATTGGCGCGCAAAGGAGCGGCGTTTCTGACGCGAGAAGCTGCGTGGCGAATTTCCTGCGATGAAATCGCAATTCGTCCACTGGTGGAAGAGAACTTGAAACTCGTGACCGGATTGGCAACGCGAGCCGACGAAAAGAATCGGCTGACGCGCGAGTTCGCTCGCGCTGCTGGACGCAAGCTGGTCAAGGTGCAGCACCCTCCACGTCAGAGCAATTCACTAGCCTGCTGAATTGCTGGAAGCAGGCCCGCTAGAGCTGATCGCAGCGGCATCCACATCTCGAATGACAATATTGAGTGGACCGTCTTGGCCGCACTTTGTGCAGGGATAAAGGCCGGTGGCGACAGCGGTACCGTCGAATTCATCTCGACGAGCGACGTTGCCACAGTGAATGCACGCATGAAATTGCGACAATTCGCGCCGGTGGCGATCCGAGTTGCTTGCCATCTTTCCCCTCGTTTCAGTGGAGTGCCCGCTACAGCGGCCTGTGGTGTGGTGTCATGTTTGACGCGGATTCTCGCGGTTGGTAATGGAAAGCAACCACTCTTCCGGT
>JBEKCA010000202.1:0-4920 GCA_050015115.1 Occallatibacter sp. | reverse complement strand
GCTCCACCCGAGGGTCTGTCAATTCGGCAAAATACTTCAAGGGGCTGTCCATTTCCCCTTGTTACAGCTCGATTGCGGTTTGCATATAGCAAATGCGGTTCATTTATATGCGTCGGCCCTGGCGCTTCACTCTTATACCGAGTCGCTTCGCTATCAACTCAGGGCGACGCAGATCGAGGTTCTGGAGCTGATTCCGCCGTACGTTGCAACGCACCTGATGGATGGCGCCGACGACCCGCGCGCCATGCCCCTGGATCAATTCATCGCCGAGGCGATGCAGATCTTGAAAACGCAGCCGACGCCATCGGAGATCTGCGTGGACAATGTGAAACGGCTGCGCTTTGCCGCCAAGAGCGGCCACTACGACGAGGTCTTTGCGGGCCTCAACGCTGCCAGGCCCGATGGGCATTGAGTGGAAGCCCAGGATCGATCACGATTGAGGTTCGTGGTTTCCCACCCATCCGCGATGATATTGCGGATGGATGGGGCACCCCGTCATCGTCCCAAGGTGAAGACGACGTTGACTGTGGTCTCAACCTCGACGGGGTCGCCGTCGAGCATATAGGGCTTGTAGCGCCAGGTGCTGACGGCGTCAAGCGCGGACTGCTGCAGCATCGCCGGGCCGCTCACCACGCGTAGATTCTCGATCGTTCCTTTCTTGGAGATCGTGGCCGCCAGAGCCACGGTCCCCTGCACACGCGCGGTGGTTGCGATAGGCGGATAGACCGGAATCCTTTTGTAAATCAGCAGGCCTTCTTCAACCGGGGTGGCCACACGCACCGGACCAGCCGGTGACGGGTGGACAACGCGCGGTGCGGACTGACCCGGAATGAATGGACCCGTGCTGCCCGGAACTCCGGGTTCCAAGCTTGCGTCATCGTTGGTGAAGCGCTGCTCCGGCACTGCGGTATAAAGAATAATTCGGGGAATTCTGGGCGGCGCAAAGATATGGCCGTTATCTATCTCGGATGGGGGATGAGGCGTCTGCGCAACTGGCTTTGGCTGCTGTTCTTGCACCTGTGGCGCTGGCGGCAGTGTGATCAGAATGGGAATGGCCTGAGGCGGAAGAGCCTCAAGGTAGAGCAGCGGAACGAGGACGAACGCCAGCAGGATGGAGGCATTGAAGGTGAAGGCTGCAATCATCCAGCGGCGGCTGCGCGTGCGGATTCTGCCCGCGGATTCAAAGGTGGAGTCTTCAAACATGGCGTGCCTCCCAGGAAGCTCAAATTCAGCCGCGCCGGCTGGGAGTCAGTGCCATATTCAGACGCGAGCGGGCTGGCCGCTCGCACGCGCTAACTCGGCGCGGGCGGCGGGGCTTGTCGCTCTGCGCCCCGGCGATGATGAGCGAACGCCGGGGTCCGAGGCACTCTGCATATCCCAATCGGAACCACTGTACTTAGATAGACACCGGCCCTTGATAAAGTGTTCCCGGAGTTACAAAGAAATATTATTCAAGCTATCTGCGATAACATGTAACCTTTCCTTTGATAGCACCGTAAGGATAAGTAGAAAGGGGAAGGACGGATGCAGAACGAGCCGAGCGACGTCCTGAACCTGTTTTGCCAGGGCGATGCGGGCGCATTCGAAGCCCTTTTTCGGCAGCATCAGCGCATAGTTTATGGATGGATCTTGCGCATCGTCCGCGACCCGGCGGCAGCAGAGGATCTGACCATTGAGAGCTTCTGGCGAATCTATCGGGCTCATGCACGCTTCGAGCCCGCGCAGGGATTTGAAGGCTGGGCGCGGCGCATCGCGACTCATGCAGCATTTGATTGGCTGCGCGCAGTACGGGATAAGAATGAAGTCAACGCTGAAGACTGTGGCGAATTGGCGGCTCCGGCTAACTCCGACCCTGCTATATCTGCGGAGATTCGCTTGAAGACAGCGCAGGCCTTTGGGCGATTGCCGCCCAAGCTGCGGATCGCGGCCACGCTTTCGGTGGTCGAAGAACAGACACACAGAGAGGTGGCCTCGGCCCTGGGAATCTCAGTCGCCGCCGTCAAACTACGCGTCTTTCGCGCGCTTCGCATTCTCAGAAACGACCTGAAACGACAAGGAATCACGCCATGAATGAAGATGACCAGATAAAAAAACTCTTGAAAGGCGCGCTACCGCAGGTGAATGCAGAGAGCGGGCCATCGCGCGACTTATGGCCTGCAATCTTGCGGCGGCTGGATGAGAAGCCTGTCACGCTCGTGCGGGCCGGATTCAACTGGGCCTGGTTTGACGGGGCTCTCGCGGCTGGGCTGATGCTGCTTGTCGCGTCGTTCCCGGCGGCGATTCCCTTGCTGCTTTATTACCTGTGAAACAGCGAGCGCACGCTCGCAGAGACTGGAGAAAGTTATGAATACTCACCCTTATCTTCGCGCTTACCTGGCCGGCATTTTTTTGCCCACGCTGATCCTGCCGGTGCTGCTGACTGCTTTCATCGTAGTGCGGATTGTGCTCAAAGTGCCCGTCCCGATTGAGCAGGCGCTGATCTTTCCCATGGCTGTGGTGCCGTCGCTCTTCGGGCTTTGGAATATGCTCTGGCTCGGATCGCATGAGCGCACACATCTCCCCATCGGCCTTCACGGAGCTATCTTGCCTCTTCTGATGATGCCGATCGGAGCGACCACCGCGAGTTGTCTGGGCGTGCTGGTGTTAGGCTCGCACGGCGTTACGTGGTTCAATGCCTGCGAGATATCTTATGCGCTGATCGTGCCGTGCTTCCTGGCCGCGCTGGCAGGCTACTACCTGGTCTGGAAGTACATCGTGGGCACCTTTAACCGCGTGCTGGGGATTGCGTGAGACGGGCAGCTTCTAGCAGCTAACTATTATCTTCTAGCCAGACGCGGGAGGCGGTTCCATGAGTTTTCGGAGCCTTGTATGGCTTTTCCCGATTGCCGTCACTCTTCACAATGCAGAAGAGGCGGTCTGGCTTCCGGGTTGGGCGAAGCGGGTGGGCTTCTGGAAGACTCCAGCTTCGCCGCGGGTCTTTCGCTTTAATGTGGCAGTTTTGACGGTGCTGGCCTTCGTTGTGACCTGGCTGAGCGCAGAGTCGGGCAGGCAGAGCGTTTGGACCTATCTGATTTTTGGATCAATGACCGCCATGTTAGCCAATGTTTTGATTCTGCACCTCGCGGTAACCGTCTGGCGGCGCTGTTATATGCCCGGAGTCGCAACGGCTGTGGCTGTGAATCTGCCGGTGCTTTCTCTGCTGGCGGTAATGGCGCTCAGGGAAGGGTACGTTTCTGGCGTGAAGGCTGCGGTTTATTCCGTTGGAGTAACGGGCGCGCTCGTGGTGGCTATACCAGCGCTGTTCGGGATGGGAAGAGCGCTGAAGCTCTAACGCTGACTGGCGGCCTGGAACAGGGCTCTACGTGCTGGGATTGAAGAAATCTTCCAGGCCGGCGCGCTTGGCGTGGGCGGCCATTGAGGACTGAATCTCAAGAGCCAGAGCCAGCGCTTCGCGACCCTGGCGCGCGGTGACCAGCGGATGGCGGCGGGTGCGAACGGATTCGAGGAAGGACTCAATCTCCAGCCGCAGCGGCTCGCCGGGCGTGACGGGTGGCTTAACGAAAGACAGACCGGGCGCGGGGCCGCCCGTTCCAGCATTCGCCAATTTGGCCAGCAGAGCCGGGTCGGCCTTGCCGGCGGCAATCATCGCGGCGATCTCGGTTGGCAGGCTTGCAGCGGCTGCGCCATCGACGCGAATCACCAGCAGATCCTGGCGCGCGTAATCGATCGAAACATACTGGCGCGGCTCGAAGAAGCGCAACTTGCGGACTCGTTCGGTTGAAACGCGCGAGGCCGTGAAGTTGGCTACGCAACCCGATTCAAACTCGACGCGGACGTTTGCGATGTCGACTTTTGGCGATAAGATCGGCAAGCCGACAGCCCGCACCTCGCGCACCGGCGAAGCGGCAAAGGTCAGCACGATGTCAAGATCGTGAATCATCAGGTCGAGCACCACATCCACATCGAGCGCGCGGGGCGTGAAGACCGAGAGCCGATGCGCCTCAAAGAACATGGGCCTGCGCAGTTGTGACTGAATGGCCAGCACCGCTGGGTTGAAGCGCTCGAGATGGCCGGGCTGCAGGATGCGCTTGTTCTTCTCAGCGCGTGCGATAAGATCGTCGGCCTCGGCGATGGTGGCGGCGATGGGCTTTTCGACGAGCAGGTCAATGCCCGCATCGAGCAGCGTCGAAGCAACGGCATGATGGTGCACGGTGGGAACTGCGACGGTTGCCGCGTCCAGTTTCAGATCGGCAGCGAGCAGTTCGGCTACGCTCGAAAAGACGGGAATCTCGTATTTTTCCGCTTTTTCGGTCGCGCGAGCCGAGTCCGGCTCGACGGCAGCGACAAGTTCGACTCCTGCTCCGGCCGTCTCGAGTTCGCGGTAGACACGGAGATGGTTTTTGCCAAAGGAGCCGGCCCCGGCCACGGCAACGCGCAGATTGGACTTGTCGGTTATAGCGCCGCCTCGGTTCCGGTCCCCTTGCCTTCAACAACTTTCAGGCAGCGGCTGTAGAGGTCGAGCAACTGCGCGACGTGCTCCTCGGGCTTGGGCGCGCCCGAACCGCTGAAGCCGGTTGAGGGCGCTGCGGGGCGGCCAACGCCCGCCGTGGCGGCTACGAACTTGAGCAGATCGAGTGCGATGTCTTCATTGCGGCGGGCTCCAAGGCCCCCGTTGGTCAGGGCATCCATGCTGAGAATCTCCATAGAGGATGCTACCAGATCGAGGGTTGCGGGATTTCATTTAATGCCGCGCGCGCCAGTGACAGGCGATCCTCGGCGAGGGCCGCCTCCTGCACCCTGCCCAGCCGCTTGAGCGCGTCAATCTCTTTCTCAAGGTTCTCGACGATGGTCTCGAAGTTGGGGCTGGATGCCTTTTTCCTTTCGGCGTAGGACTCCTGCAACCACTCAACGGCCTCCTCG
>JBEKCA010000201.1:0-4965 GCA_050015115.1 Occallatibacter sp. | reverse complement strand
CGCCAGCGCCCGACGGTGTTGACTGTGCAGGAATACGAAGCCATCCTCGGATTACTGAAAGAACCGTACCGCACGATGGTGATTGTTGCGCAATGCCTCGGTCTTCGCGTGAGCGAAATCGCGGCGCTTCAGTGGGACGACTTCGACTTCGAGAAGAACCAACTGCTCGTTCAACGGAGTTTCGTGAGCGGGCATGTGGACGATGTGAAGACGGAGTATTCCCGCGACTATGTTCCACTTCACGAGTCTCTAGCCGGGGTGCTGCTCGCATGGGAGAGGGAAGCCTTGCCAACTGAGGAAGGCTGGGTCTTCGCAAGTCCTCTCTCGAACAAGCCGTACTTCCCTACGGAGATTCAGAAGAGGCACATTCATCCAGCAGGGTGCTGTCTGGTGGAATGCCCGAAGTGCCAAGCTGGCGTCGGCGTCTGGTGCAGCCAGGTGAAACCAACTCCGAACGGCAAGCGGTTGCTCATCCATGAGGAGCGCAAGGCTGCCGCCGGGAAGTTCGCCCGCATTGGCTGGCATACGTTCCGCCACACGTACCGTTCGTGGCTGGACGAGACCGGAGCGCCGATGAAGGTGCAGCAAGAACTGATGAGACACGCCTCAATTCAGACGACGATGAACGTCTATGGACAGGCCATGTCGAACTCGAAGCGGGAGGCCAACGGCAAAATCGTGGAAATGGTGCTCAGGCCAGTACGGATGAGCGCCTGAAAACGCGAAATTTGCTAATGGGAGTCAGTGGGAGTGAATTTCGAGTAGCGATCAGTCAAAAATCATCTGTAAGTTATTGATTTGATTGGTTGCGGGGGCTGGATTTGAACCAGCGACCTTTGGGTTATGAGCCCAACGAGCTACCGGGCTGCTCCACCCCGCAGATTCAGTTTATCAACTCGCCCCAGAGGGGTCAAATTGCAACCCGCTTCAACGCTTGGCGCATGCGTCGGATACACTGACGGTGAGCACCGTACAGCCAATGAGGAGACACGCGCATGCCGCTTCTATATGTTATTGTCCTCGCGGTGATTGTCGTTGTCCTGCTGAGTGTGGCGGTCTACCAAGCCACTCAGGTCAAGACAAAGGCCGACTATCTTGTTGCCGGACGGTCGCTGCCCGCGGCCGTGCTGGTGCTTACTCTGCTCACCTCATGGATAGGCGCGGGAAGCCTTTTTGCGGGCGCGGAGAACGCCTACAAGAACGGTTTTGCAGCGCTATGGCAGCCTGCTGGCGGTTGGTTGGGCTTGATGCTGATCTACTTTATAGCGCCTCGCGCGCGGAAATTTGCGCAGTTTACACTGCCTGATCTGCTTGAGGCTCGCTATAACCAGACGGCGCGCGTGATGGGAACGATTGCGATCCTCTTTGCGTTTGTGGGCATTACCAGCTACCAGTTTAAGGGCGGCGGAAACGTTTTGCACTTGATATTTCCCACGACGGTTACGCCAACTCTGGGCACTTATATTATTGCGGTGTTTGTGATTGTCACTACGGCGCTGGCAGGAATGTCGTCGGTGGCTTACATGGATGTGGCCATTGGCTCACTGGTTACGGTGATTTGCATTGTCGCGACGCCAATGCTGTTCTTCAAGGCTGGAGGTTTGGCTGGCTTGCATGCCGCTCTGCCTGCCACGCATTTTGAAGTGCTGGGCAATCTGACGCTGCCGCGGGCGATGGAATTTTTGGTGCCGACAATGCTGCTGATGCTGGGCAATCAGGTGATGTACCAGAAGTTCTTTTCGGCGCGCAGCGAGCGCGATGCACGCATCTCGGTCGTCGGCTGGATTCTGGGCACGATACTGCTGGAGACGCTGATTGTCGCCATTGCGGTGTTTGGCTCGGCGCTCTATCGCACGGGCGAAGTGGCGAGCCAACCTTATGAAATCATTCCATATACGGCGCGTCACGGATTGCCGGCGCTGATGGGCGCAGTGTTGTTGGGCGCGGTTTTTGCCAAGGTTATTTCCACTGCTTCCAACTATCTTTTCTCTCCGGCCACGAATTTGATTGAGGATGTTTTTGTGCGCTACATTGCGCCAGGCGCTTCCAATAAACGTATCCTTATCGTCTCGCGATTGGCAGTTGTGCTGTTGGGTTGCTGGGCGCTTTATCAGGCGCTTTATGCGGAAAGCATTCTAGAGAAGATGCTTTGGGCTTATACGATTTATTCCGCGGCGCTGACGCCTGTTGTGCTTGCGGCTTTCTATTCGAAGCGCGTTACGGCTTGGGGCGCAGTTGCGGCCATCGCAACTGGAACTGTGGTTACGCTGGCTTGGGATTTGCCGGGCGTGAAAAACTACTTCCCGCGCATTCTGGCTGAGCGAGACGCGATCTTTCCGGCGCTCGTCGCAGCAGTCGCGGCGATGATCGTCGTGAGCCTGTTCACGCCGAAGCCAGCAGCTGAGCAACTGGCCAAGTTTGCGGAGTAGCGGACGAGCGAGTTGACTTCCTCAGTGTTGAGTTCGGCATGGACTCGGCCGAAGAGGAAGGAAGCGGAGCGCTCTTGGGGCCGAATTACCCTCTCAAAACAATTAAAAAAGCGTGGTTTTTGATACGAAAAGGGCTGTTTTTGGCCTCAAAATGGGGCGAAATTGGGGGTTTGCAGTTACTACTTAATTAACAGTGTGAAATTGTAAGATATTGATAATGTGATCGTTACTGGAAATTCGCGAGTAAAAACTGGCACAATAGGGGTGGGGGGGGTGGGGGTCAAGGGGCTGGGTGGGGTTGGAGGCGGCGGAAATCGATCTGGTTGAGGCTCGACATACAATCATTCTCCGCCTTGGGATGGTAATTATCTGCAAGGTGGTGGCGGGAATTTTGGGCGATTGGCGGAGGCGCGGCGAGAATGGCTGGTGGCGAGATTTTGATTTGGCATTAAACACCGATCTCCCTGGAGGCATTGTCGTTTGCGGCGGCTCCTTCATTTCCAATTCGGGCCTAGTGGTTCGATCGGAATTGGTGCATCTTTTGGAAACGACATTCAGCGGATACAAAACTTCCCCTGTAAGAGTCCAGCAACAGATATTGCTTTCCCCCAAGGACCGTCGGAATCAATCTTGATGCTGCTGAACGATTGTGGAGGTCGCAGATCCTCGTTTATTAGAAGCGAGACCTGCGCGAGCGCAATTGGCGAGACATACGGAGTCACATCGGATAGTTCAATGGCATAAACTCCATCCGAACTTCCTGCATATCCTGAGAACTCCTCACGTGTGCATCCACCCATCGAACCGAATGCTTCCCAAATGGCCTCAGGTGTACCATAAGTGACGTTACGTAAGGTTACTTCGCCCATTAGGGCACCGAGAGGCTTGGTGCCATAAACGACAGCTTTGCATCCACGCCATTTTACGGAGAACTTCTTCCTGAATTCCACTCGCTTACGTTTATTGAAGATGCGATCTGCATATTCAGGGTGTATGCTCATCACGAGCTTATTGGCAAGAGAGCACCCACCGGGGGAAAACTTGTCTGCCAAATGCGGCAACTTCTCCACCACCTTGGACCAGACGAGTGATACCGGAGCACTGCAAGCAAATTCGGCTTGCCCATGGCGGTATTGACGGGACGCGATGACCGCATCTGAAAAACCAAAGGATTTGAAGAATTCTGCCTTCTCACTCCATAGGCTTTCTGGAAGTGTGAAATGAATTTCCTTCGCGGTATGTCTGACTTCTAGCGTCATCTGAGAAAAAAACATCTGCCCTAGGTCGAGATCCCGGAAATTCTCATTAATTCTTAGATGGCAAATTTTCGCATGATCTCCCCGCTTGAGAACGGCAGAAGCTATCGGAGTTTCATCCTCGAAAGCAATGTATGCAACCCGCTCATAATTCTTTAGTCCGGGTACAACCTTATCAAGGTACCAGCGTCCGATCCCCGGATACATCTCATCATTAGCTACGAGTAGCCTTTCAAGCGTCTTCAGTTCGTCTGTCTGTTTATGGGCATGAAAAGCTCCGATCTCGACGACTCGAAAGCTAGGCGTCGGCGGAAACAAGAGCTCACATAGATCACCCTTTAGTGCGCTTTTCCTCTGCTTCAACTGTGCCATTTTTCTCCTCCTTTCCAGAGCTTTCAGGCCATTCAGAAAAGAACCCGGAAAGCTTCAATGTTTGTGTCCCGTAATCTGAATTCTCCGGTTTAGCATCGGCTGACATTCGATAGAGAGTCAAATTTGCGAGTCTCTCTCCGTGACGTAAGCTAACGTTAACCTGATGTCCCCTTACTTCAAAAATTAGCGGCGTACCCTTTTCTCCGTCATTCCGTTCGCCAAACCACGGGTGTACGAACCCGGCATAGTGAATTCGCATTTCCCCAATAGTTTCGTCGCTAGCCCTACAGTAAATAGCGATTCCTGCCGGAACCCGGATCTTTTCCTTAGAGCGAAGAATATAAAACCTGTCACTCTCAATTGTAAGCCGTCCCTTGCCGTCCACCTCAACCATTTTCCAATATTTGCAAGGATCGGCTAGAGGGTCTTCTTTCCAGAGGTTTATCGGTTCCCCGTTAGGGTTCATCACCGCGCAAAAGGCCGCTACTTGCTTGCCACCGATTGTAGTATTTTCGAGGTTAACCGATAGGCTTGCGTCGCTTGCTGTTGATTCTTTGAAGACCGTACGACATACCGCATCGCCGGAAACTTTCACACTCTCAGGGTCTCCGTAAAAGAGTCTAAGTTGTGAAAGGGAAATCCCCGCCTTTACGTTGACGCGAAAGGTGAAAGGCGTGACTTCAAGGTACATATCGCCCGATTGGCTCTCTAGCTTCTCGGCGCTAAAACGCTCATACTGATCCATCCCATCCACTATTAACCGAGCTAGCACGTCAACTCGTCCTATTGAACTCTTAGCAGTCGCCTGTCCGTGGATGCCGATCTTTTCAAATTTTGGATGTAGCCTCTCTGCCAGTTTGAATACGTATGTCTTTTGGCATTCCAACGTAAGGACGTCGCCTATGCCG
>JBEKCA010000200.1:0-5005 GCA_050015115.1 Occallatibacter sp. | reverse complement strand
AGCCTGCTCCGACCTGACGAAGACACGCGGTCAAGGCAAGTTCCACAGTGCTTGCGTATTCATCGAGCGAGTGGACTGCTTTTTGATACTGTCCAATGCTCGACGCGGCGAGCGCCTTCATTGAACGAACGACGGCCTGCAGATCGCTCGCTCCGGAGATCTTCCGTGTCAGGCCTTCGATGGTTCCACTCATGGCGCGGGCTTTGTGGCGGGTTTGGCCGCAGGAACCGGCTGGAGCGAAGCCAAAGCACGTTTAGCGATTTCGAGGATCGCCTTGCGATCGTCCTCGCTGAACTTGTCAGCCGAGGTTAGCCGCCCCGCCACATCGGCCGGAATCTCAGTAACGGCCTTCTGAAGCGCCTGTTCGGCGTCAGTCACTTTGTCGAGCGGTAGGGGATCGAAGAGTCCCGCGGTCAGAGCCAAAAGCACGATGATCTGTTCGACCATGGAAACGGGATGAGACTCAGGTTGCTTAAGGCAAGCGCGAATGCGTCGTCCGTGGTCAATCGTCTTTTGCGTCGAGTCGTCGAGGTGAGTTCCAAATTTTGCGAAACCCTCCAACTCCTCGAACTGCGCGTATGCAAGCTTGAGGCTGCCGGCGAGTGCGCGGTATGCAGCCCGTTGAGCTTCGCCGCCGACGCGCGACACCGACTTGCCAACGTCGACTGCCGGGAGGATTCCAAGTTGAAACAACGTGGGCGAAAGGTACACCTGCCCGTCGGTGATGGAGATCAGGTTCGTCGGGATATAAGCGGATATGTCCTGGGCTTCAGTCTCAATAATGGGCAGCGCCGTGAGAGATCCGCCACCTCGTTCCTTGTTGAGATGGGTCGAGCGTTCCAGCATTCGCGAATGAATATAGAAGATGTCGCCGGGGAAGGCTTCACGTCCGGGAGGACGGCGGAGCAGTAGCGAGAGTTCACGATAGGCGCGGGCATGATGAGTGAGATCGTCGTAGACAATCAGGACATCGCGTCCCTTTTCCATGAAGTATTCCGCGATGCTGGTTGCCGCATAAGGCGTGATGTAGACGAGGCCGGGCGCATTATTGTCTTCGACGACAACCACAACGGTGTAGTCCATCGCGCCCTGCTTTTCGAGGTTAGCCACTACTTTAGCCACGGCAGCCGCACGCTGGCCAATTGCACAGTAGACGCACACCACATTTTGTCCGCGCTGGTTGAGGATGGTGTCGATGGCGATGGTACTCTTGCCAGTCTGGCGATCGCCGAGAATCAATTCGCGCTGACCTCGACCGATGGGGACGAGTGCGTCTACTGCCTTCAGGCCGGTCTGCAACGGCACACTGACCGCCGCGCGATCCATGATGGGTGGAGCGGGACGTTCAACGGGGAGACGCTTCTCCGCGGCTATCGAGCCCTTGCCATCCAGCGGATTGCCCAATGGGTCAATTACGCGTCCCAGCAGCCCCTCGCCCACAGGCACGTCCATCACGCGGCCGGTCCGCTCGACCTCGTCGCCAGCGTGAAGGTCCTGGTAGTCCCCGAGCAGAATGACACCGACTTCGTCTTCATCCAGGTTGAAAGCAATGCCAAGCAGGCCGCCTGGGAACGTCACGATCTCCTCGTAACCAACGCTGGGAAGGCCGGAGAACGTCGCGATCCCGGTGGAAACGTTTGTGACTACGCCCACTTCATGGGGAGTCAGCTCTGCCGTGAAGTCCTCTAGGCCTTGGTGCAGCCGGGCGAAGGCCCGCTCTATTGCAGGTTGCAAGATTCCGGTTGATGCAGTCATTTTGCCCCAACGAGAGCAACAGGTTCCGGTTCGGGCGCTTTCGCAGTCTCCGGCTTTGGTGTGGCACCGGCATCTGGCTTCGGCGGAAGCTTGATGGTTGCAGGGGATTGTGTGTCTACGAGGTTACTGACTTTCTTGCTCAAGTCCGAGAGATAGCTCGAGATGCTCCACGCAACTTTCTGGCCATTGGAGGCTAATTCGATGCCGCAGATTACATCCTGCGAATCTTCAAATTTGATCCGGACCACTGCTGAGAATGTCTCGTTAAGGGCGTTTTGAATTGCAGCCCTCTGGTCGGGAGGCAAATCGAATGCACTTCGAACCAGAGCCGGTTGCGGTGAGTTCCTAAGAGCGGCCCCTAGCAATTCTTTTGCCTTCGGATCCAATTCCCGAAGGCGGCGCGTGAAAACTTCGCCAATCCGCTCTTCAAGGCTGACTGTGGAGAGATCCGTGAGCGCCTTTCGTGCAATTGCAAAGACCTCTTTCTCGGCCAGAAGGGTGATTTCACTACCCAGCCGAATTTGATCTCCGCGCAGCGCATCCGCCTGGTTAGTCCGCAAGCTTTCCGCATCCTTTTTGGCTTGATCGATGAGGCGCTCGCGCTCGGCTTTCGCGTCGTCTGTGGCTTTTCCGAGCAGGGCGCTCCGCTGTTGATCGAATGCTTTGTTTTTATCTTCAAAATTGGTACGCTCCTTTTCGGCTTCGGCCTTCTTTGCATCCGCGTCCACAAGTTCAGCGGCGATTCGCTTCTCCCGCGCATCGATGGCATCGAGGATGGGTTTGTAGAGAAAGTGCTTCAACAACCACACCAGGATGAGGAAGTTGACAATCTGAGCCGCGACGGTGAACCAGTCAATGAGCATCGCTCATTTCCCTCCGGCTTGCGACAAAAAGTGGTTCCAGAACGGATTGGCGAAGATGAGAATCATGGAGACGACAAAGGTGTAAATTGCCGTGGACTCGATCATTGCGAGGCCTACAAACAGAGTCCGGGTGATGGTCGGAGCGGCGTCAGGTTGTTGCGCCAGGGAGGTCATGGCGGAGGCCACGGAACGGCCTTCTCCAAGCGCTGGCCCCATGCAGCCGAAGCCTGTGGTGATGCCGGCAGTGGCGATGGAAACTATTGCAACGATGGTGGCGCTATCCATTTGAGTTCCTTCTTGTTGTGGGAGCCTTTACGCAGGACTGGGCTCCGGCTTAGCCTCAACTACAGGCTTCGGTTTGGTTATTTGTGTGGCGGCGGCAATATAGACGGAAGCGAGAATGCTGAAGATATAGGCCTGCACCGAACCGGTCAGCAGGCCGAGAAGGGTCATCACGATGGGGAATATAAAAGGCGTGATGGTAAGAAGAATCCCGACGATCATCACTCCGCTCATCATGTTGCCAAAGAGACGGATTGCCAGTGCAAGTGTGCGCGAGAGCTCACTGATGATATTGAACGGCAGCATGATAGGGGTTGGCTTGATGTAGGTCTTGAGATAACCGGCAATCCCTTGTTCCCGGATGCCGAACAGCGGGACTGCAATAAATACGCATAGCGCGAGGGCTGCCGTGGTTGAGAGTGAACCTGTCGGCGGCGTGAAACCTGGAATGACAATGCACACGCTGCAGGTCCCGATGAACAGAAAGAGCGTACCTAGAAATGCGAGATACTTTCTGGGCTCGCTGAGACCAACTTCTTTGATTTGTCCCTCGATGCCGGTCACGATAATTTCAAGCGCGCTTTGCCAGCGTGAGATGGTTCGCTCGGTGGCAAGCTTTCGGGTGATCAGCATGGAGCCCAATGTCATCGCGATCATCATGGCCCAGGTCGTCACGATTGTTCCGTTGAGCTTGACAAAGCCATGTTGCCAGAAGATCTGCTGGTCGGACGTGAGTTGCACCGTGGGGACGATCATTGCGCACCTTCTTGCAAGGTGGGTGTGCTCTTGGCGGGCGGCAGACGTATGAGCCGCGTTACGGCAATGCGCGCTAGTAAGAAACCGGCCAGGCACGCCACCATCTTCCGCCAGTCTCCATGAGACAGGAGGTAGAACCCGGTTAAGGCGACAGCCATTCGGATTAGAAGACTGCCGGCGAACAAGAGACCGGACCATTGCGAGGGGGAACGCATCCGAATGGTCCACCAGAGTCCGCCAAAGAAGAATGCTCCAAGCAGAACTCCGGCGAGCAGACTTCCAGCCAGCATCAACGTCTCATTCATGCTTGTCCTCCTGCCCGTCTTGCATGGCTTTGTTCTCCTGATCCACCCAATGCCAGGCATTTGCGCAACCGACACAGAGCCCAATGGTCAGCAACATGAGTGTCCATGAATGGGCTCCGGGATGATGGTTGTCCCACCACAGGCCGATCATTGCGCCAACAACGGTCGGCACTGCGACCGACCAACCGATCAGTCCTGACATGCCCAGACCGAACCAGACAGTCTGTTGACCATTCTTCTGCACGCGGAGTTTGCGAGCAGCCTTTGCGCTAACTTGCCGGACAAAGTCACTGTCTGCAGCAGGGGGTTGATTCGCTCTTTCATCGGTCATTTTCAAACTCCGCCAGACGCCCCATCAAACTACCTTCCATCTTCGCGACCGCGGTGCGAACGTTGCGCTCCTGTTCGTCCAGTTTCAGGAAGTCGCGCTCGACTGCGTCTTTGAGCTGTCCCAAATCCGATCCGCCAATGGCGCGACGCACGGATACAGTCACCTGCGCGCCCGCCTTCACCAGCACACCTTGATCAATTCCGACATAGACATTGCCACAATCTTTTGCCTCGTAAGTGAGAATCCCGGGGACAAGGGCGGCAACACAGTCGAGCCGGTGGGGCAGCAGACCGTATGATCCATCGGTCGTGTCTGCGACGACGCGCAATACATTGGCTTTTTCGGCAAATACCCCAAAGGGGAGCAGGATCCTAAGATTCATGAGTACTCGCAGTCGCGACCTTTGGTTGTGGGTCGGTCTTCTGGTCTTCAGGCTTTTTCTCCTCTGGCTGATTGGCGTCGGGCTGCTTTGCTTCAGGTTTCTTCGCCTCTGGCTGCTTTGCCTCGGACTGCTTCGCTTCAGGCTTCTTCTCCTCGGGCTGCTTTGCCTCAGGTTTCTTGGCCTCCCCGATTGCGCCGATCATATAGAGTGCGCTCTCCGGGTAGTCCTTGAACTCGTCGTGGAGAATGCGTTCGCAGCCATCCAGCGAGTCCTTCAGGCTTACAAGCTTTCCTTTCATTCCGCTGAATTGCTCGGTAGTGAAGAAGGGCTG
>JBEKCA010000199.1:0-5208 GCA_050015115.1 Occallatibacter sp. | reverse complement strand
CGACGAATGATTTGTATTCGTTGGGGTGGATGACCGGCTGTACGGAGAGTCTCCAGACTCTCCGGTGACGCAGCAGTACCGAACGCACTCCCCTCAACCCACCAATGTCATCCTGAGCGGGTGATAAAACTTTCGCATCACATTGTTTTCATTGCATATAACATGCCGATTTTCGGCTGTGTAGGAACTGTGCAGGGCAATTGTGTGAACTTCAGCCGACAGAAGTTCCTCCAGGCCTCTTGGGCATGAGGAGCATACTGCTTCTCGTGGTGGTGAAGACTCGCAATGAGCCCTCCGTCAAGGCCGCGCGTCTGATGCGCGTTGATCGAAGCGAAGCGGAGAGCCATTGCGGATAGTGTAGCGGAGAGTATGCGCAACCGGGAGCATTATTCTGAGAAGGATCCGCGCAGATCTCGCTGTATAGACCATCGGCTTTCTAAGCCGGAGGCCGATGATAGAGGCTGTGACGAAACTCGAAGCCAGAAATCACGATGGGCAGCCTCCCTTTTTTCTTGACAACGCCAAAAGGCCTGCCTGATTCTGAAATCAGTCTTTCCCAATTCCTTAAGCAATCTATGGTTTCCCCTGAAGCTCTTTCAGAGTTGCTCGCGGTTCTCTATTCGGCTCCCCTGCAGCAACAGCAGTGGCAAAGCTTTCTAGCGCTTCTCTGCCGGTACACGGACGCCCGTTTCGCTGTGCTCATCTGTGCCGACACTCGTTTGGGTCTTTCCATCCGGTCGAAGGCGGGCTCTCCTGAAGCGGACCGAAGCATCATTGTTTATAACCAGCAATACGGCCGCAACGATCCCTTCCGGGCTGAGATAATTCGCACTCCCCGCACTGGGGTTGTTCAGGCAGACGAACTCCTCCCGAATGAAGGCCTCCTGAGAACAGATATGTATCGCGATGTCCTGGTTCCGCTTGGGGCGCGCTACGGAACCATCCTCTTCCTCACCGTCGGCTTGCGTCGCATGGAAGCCATCAGCCTCTGGCGCAATTTTGACGACGGGCCCATGGACGAAGACGGCAATCGCCTCCTCAACTTGGTCTTCCCGCACATACAGAAAGCACTGGAAATCCGCCAGGTGCTTGGTGTGGCGCAGCAGCGCATTGCCGGCGCGGAGGCGATGGTCGATGCCAGCGCCACTCCCACCTTTCTACTTAACCGGCAACGCCGCGTCCTGCACTGCAACGCCGCGGCAGACTCCCTGCTGCATCAAGCGGACGGATTGACCCTTCAGGATGACTATTTGGCAGCAACGGAGCCAGAGTCCAGAGAACCACTGCGTAACCTGCTCATGAATGCAAGACTGCCTGTTCCTGGCGCATCCGGCAATTCCTCCCCGGGCGTGCTGGCCCTAAGCCGAAGCTCGACCCGCCGCCCACTACAGTTGCTTGTCTCTCCCCTCGCGCCGATCCAACGCACCAAATCCAGAGCCGACCTGGTGCTGTTGGTCACCGACCCCGATAAGCCAGTTAATTTCCCTGACGATGCTCTCCGCGCGCTCTTCGGCTTCACGCCGGCCCAGGTAGACGTGGCTATCGGTCTATTAATGGGTTACTCACTTGAAGAGATCGCCAGCCTTCGCAAGGTGTCCGTAGGAACAGTTCGCAACCAACTCAAGGCCATGTTGAGTAAAACGGGAACCAGCCGCCAGAGTGATCTAATCCGTCTGCTGATGACCCTGCCGCAGGCCGCCAGTACGAACTAATTTGCCGGTTTATCCCATTTGGGACATGCGCAAAAAGTACGAGTCGACCTAATCTTCAATCTATTCATTTGGATGTCTCTGGTATTTCGAGCGTCAGCTCGAACGCCCGGGCCGACGAGGTGTATCGATGAAGATGCCGAAAATATTTGCAGGACAGTCCATTTCAACCCAACGGCTCCTCACTGCGCCCTCAGAGTTGTGGATGGACACCTTCTCATCGACTCTCGTACTTGGCCTGACTCGGGTCGCATGCTTTGCCGTAGCCATCCTGGGACTCGCAACAGTGGGCTGCGGCAATGGTTCATCGAACCCGGTTCCCTCAATAAGCTCTGCCTCGCCCGCTTCTGCCACGGCAGGAGGAAGCGCCTTTACACTGACCGTGAATGGGACCAATTTCGTTTCCAGTGCCACAGTCGATTGGAACGGTAGCAGTCGCTCGACCACGTACGTCAGTGCGTCCCAGCTAACGGCTTCGATTGCCGCTTCCGATATCGCTTCTGCCGGCAGTGCAAACATTACGGTTGTGAATCCATCCCCCGGCGGTGGTACATCGGCGCCACTCGCCTTTACTGTCAACGCGCCCGCACCCACCGTCAGCATCTCGGTCAACCCCACCTCTCTGACATTGGGCTCCAGCGCAACGCTTACATGGTCTTCTACAAATGCCACTTCCTGCACAGCAGCAGGAGGATGGAGCGGAACGCAGTCCACCAGCGGAACCCAGTCGGTAACGCCGACCGCCGCGGGGAGCGAGACCTACAACCTGACATGCACCGGAGCAGGCGGCAGCGGCAGCGCGTCCGCCACGCTCACTGTCAACGCGCCCGCACCCACCGTCAGCATCTCGGTCAACCCCACCTCTCTGACATTGGGCTCCAGCGCAACGCTTACATGGTCTTCTACAAACGCCACTTCCTGCACCGCGAGTGGTGCGTGGAGCGGAACGCTCGCCACAACGGGCTCTCAGTCAGTCACACCGGCTGCCAGCGGTTCGATCGGCTACAATCTGACCTGTACCGGCGCCGGCGGCAGCAGCGAAGCATCGGCTGCGCTGAGCGTGGCTCCGGCCTCTCCTCTGGCGAACTTCACCTCATACGACTATGGCTTTCCCTATGACGCGACTACCCCGGGCCTGGCAGCGGCATTGAGTGCAAGTCCATCGCAGCTAGTGTGGGTTGGAGGATTTGGGGAACTAACAGGAACGCAGTATTCCCGGAACAATATCGATCCAAACCATCAAAAGATCGTCATCGGATATGTGGATGTCCCGGAAGCAACGGCTCATTGGTCACCCGAACTCTTCGTGAATGGAACTGTGCCCTCATGGTTCGGAAATCCTTTGGGTCTCTACGGAATCTATTCGGTTCAATATTGGAATCCGGCCTGGGAACCCATCATCTTCAAGCAGATCGATAATGTCATCAACCAGGGCTATGACGGGGTGATGCTCGACGTGCTCTATGGGGACGCAGAGTGGACATCGGGCAACAGTTACAACAATCCCGTTTACGCCAACGCTACTCCTGCAATGGCAACTCTTGTTTCAGACATTTTGGCACATATCAAGAGTAAGAACTTGACAAACTTTTATGTGATTGGCTCAAACCCCACTGGCCTGGTGCTTACATCTCCCTCCTCGTTGAATGGCCTTGATGGAATCCTCTACGACAGCCTTTTCTATAACGGCAACTCGATCGGCACGTATCAGGGATTGGCACAGACGAACTGGTATGCGCAGAGTTCGCCCCTCTACCAGAAGATGGGTCTACCCATTTTCGTCATCGATTATCCTCCGACGGGAGACGTTACAGCCGATCTGCAAACGCTTCAGTACGCGACAAACCAAGGCTGGGTGCCAACTATAAGCCCTGACGCCTCTCAGGGAATTACGCCCGGGTCCAGCTTTCTTGCGACTGGGCCCTACATGTTCATGGCTACCTTTTCAAATTCTGCCGTTACCGGCTCGACGAACGCCATCAATTTTATCTCGGGGGGCTGGACATCCAGCGCAACCCTCACCGGCGGGAACATGGGAGACTATTTCATCGGCGGCCCCGGAACCAACGCGATCACTGCCGGGTCGGGTGACGACACCATATACGCTCATCCGCAATCATCGTTGTACAAGAACAAGATTGCAATCGACGTTTCTTCAACAGTGATCGGGACAGCAACCACGCCGTCCGTGGCAGTTCAATTAAATGGTTCCACCCTAGTTCAGGCCACCCCGATCACCGCTGCCTATCCAACAAACACGCAGGAGCTGCTAGCCGACACATCGGTCGTATCGTCGATTTCATCTCTGCAAATCACAGTCTCAAATACCAGCTATACGGACCAGAACAACTACTCCAACGTAGAACTCGATTCCATGACCTACAACGGGAGAACGATACTTCTATCCGCTGGAACTTATTCGGCTGGCGGTAGTTCAGATGGATTCAGTTACAGCAATAACGGCACAATAGGATTCAGCGCTGATTCGTTTGCCATGGTGCCGGCCTACCCCTCAGACAACGCTGACGTGATCGACGGAGGAGGCGGCACCAACACTGTCGTCTATTGGGGGCCATCCAGCAACTACACGTTTACAAAGCAGAGCGACGGCTCTTGGCTGGTGACTTCAGCGTCAACAGCCGAGGGACCTGACACACTAACCAACATCCAAGTACTTCAGTTTTCTGACAAACAAGTGGCATTGCCTTGACTTGAAGCGTTCAGTGAATTGGCGCGATTGGTGATGATGCGGACAACAAAGCCTCATGCCTATGCGACCAGCGGATCGGGAACACGATTCATTCGAGAAAGGTCTCGGTCCGCGTGGCCCGCCAATCGAGGTGCAGTTGGCAGTGGCCCAAAGGCGCGCGGCGTGGTAGGCCTTGTCGCTGACTGATACGGTGATGTTCTTCATTTCGGTGGCGCATGCCGTGTACTCCGGCCCTTGGGTTACCGACGCCAAACGTTATTTCAGTAAAAACGGCTGTCCGGCATATGGAATTGGAAGCGACTACCTTGTCGGCTCGCCCATTCGGCAAGACTACCTTGAGACTGTTATCGACTGGCTGAGTGGGAGCAAGATCAAGTCCTACATGGCCAAACAGCAGGACAAGCCAAACGCCAACGAATTGTGGCTTTACTTCCAATCTGTAATCAGTTGGGTCAAGGCCACCTTCCCGAAGTAC
This sequence comes from Occallatibacter sp., assembly GCA_050015115.1. GTDB lineage: Bacteria > Acidobacteriota > Terriglobia > Terriglobales > Acidobacteriaceae > Telmatobacter. The sequence continues at coordinate 314 of JBEKCA010000199.1, read as the reverse complement.
CGCAGAGAAATGAAAGGCATCCCTTGGGGAGAGTTATACAACACGCACAAAAGCGACGAGATCGATCCCGTTAAGCTCGAAGCAGAAATCACCCGGCTCATGGCTGATGAGGATGTGACGAGCAAGAAGGGCGTCTATCCCTACGTTCTGAATAGAAACGAACGACTTCTGAACATCCGAGCCTTTAGCGATAACCAGTTGCGAGAGGCTTACGAAAGACAGAAGGGCATTTGCCCGGTCTGCAAGAAGCATTTTGATCTAGAACAAATGCAAGGCGACCATATTACGCCGTGGCACCTAGGCGGAAAGACAAT
>JBEKCA010000198.1:0-5357 GCA_050015115.1 Occallatibacter sp. | reverse complement strand
ATCGCTAATATCCGCGCGGCTCTCAGCCACGTAAGGAAGGTCGCGGAGCAGTCGCCTGCCACAGACCGGTGGAAGACCCTGCTGGACTACATCGTAGCCAGAATCATCCCCCGGCGCCCCCTCAAAATCCTCGATACAGGCCCGCTTCTGTTGGCCAACTGCGGTTTTTAGGTTCATTTCAAGCGTGCCCGGTTGGCTGCTTTCAATTCCGATCATTCTCTTCGTGCAGCGAGTCAACGGCAGGAGATTTTGGTTGTTGTGGGGAGCAGGAGCGCTTATAGGACCTGCTATTTTCTTTGGCTCGGTGCTGATTGATTTCTCCCGGAGCCTGAGGGCTGCTACTTTTTCAACTTGGAATAATGGCACCTTTCTCATGGTACTGGCGGTATCAAGCACGACAACTCTTATTTATCTCATGTTACTTCGCAACGCGCAGAACAAAGCGGCCGGGTGCCCCATAGCTGCCGCGTCTTGTGCGGCAGACGTGGGAAACCACGAACCTCAAGCAAGCGAATAGCGAGCAGTTGACCCCACCGCAGGTGGCTCAATGCTCTCCCGGCGGCAATTTGCAACAATCCCCGGCCTTGGGCTCTTCGTTCGCGCCCGCGTCCAGAACCACCTTCCACTGCCCATCCGCGCTTTTGCGCCAGATGGTCATATACCGTCCTGTCGTCGTCAAGGGGTTCCCATTCACATCCTTGCTGTGCCCCTCGAAGTGGCCCCAGGTGTATCCCATATCTCCCGAAGGCCCCATCATCGCGTCGGTCGGGGTCCAGGTCAACTGATAGACCTTGGGATTCCAGTTGGCGGACTTGGCAATCGCCACACGCCCGACCAGCGGAGCCGCGCCATTACCCAACGCAACCCCGTCTTCGGCGAACCAATCGGAAAAGCCCTTCCCGCCCCGTTCCAGCACGTCTTTGGCAAAGCGCGCCTCCAAATCGTAGAGCAGCACCTTGCCCGGCTTGACCGTTGTATCGGTGAGCGGATTGGGCGCAGCCTGCGCGTTCGTATCCGGAAACGACAACTGCGCCTGAGCCATCCGCGAGGCCAAACCACCCCCCGTCCCAGCCATCACCGCCGCACAAAGCAAAACTCTCCAACGTTCAGCCACGTTCAAAGCCCTCCAAAAAGGAAGAAGTCTATACAGCCCATCGTACAACGAAGGGTGATGGAAGCGGCGACTTGATAGTACGAATTGTTGGTGTGCGATTCTGCTTTAGCCTCTGGGCATCGCAGCGGCTGCAGCGGCAACTTTGTTGGCGTCCAGCGTGAGCGGGCTTTGCAGCGCCATTTGGAACTGCCAGCCGTTGTCATAGAGGAGATAGTCGGCGTTGGCTCCATGGTGATGCGCTAAAACGAGGGCGAGGACCGTAAAAATAGCAAATCCGCCGCCAACGGCGCCGCCGACAACTGCTGGATTTGGACCGACGCGCGGCAACGGCTGCAGCGGCGGTGCCTCAGGCTGGCTCTGCCCGCCTGCCGCGAATTCCTCGCCCAGAAAAGGAGCCCCTGCTCTGGCGTCGGCTATCTCGTACGTGGCTTGGGAGCCCACTGTGGGATCGATCATCAAGGCTTCAGTGTTGACAGCATCGAGAGCCACCGAGTAACCGTTTGCAAAGAGGATTCGTGTGAAGTGAACCCGCAAACTTGGTGTGGTGGCGCGCTTCGACCTGGAGGTGACTGCATTCACAACGCCCTCGACATAAGTTCCAGCGGGAATCGCTAACTGCGTGCCGACAGTGACTGGAAAGGCGACAACTGCGCGAACTGAATCGCCCGGCTTTGTCGACTTGCTCTTGATCGGGCTCACAAGAGTCAGTGGAATTGTCGTTCCCTGCGCAACAGTAATGGTCTCCGATCGTGTGAGGGGCGCAGCAGATGACTGTGTCTGGGAGATTGCCGGTCCTGTTGGATTTGGCACAGGGGTTTGAGCACCGCATATTGATGAAATCAAGACCACTGCAATGAGGCGGTATCGCATTCGTTCTTCTTCCTCTCTCTTGCTCACCGTGAAAAGCACTACAAACTTAATGGCTCGTTGCCGGCTCGGAGCGTAGGATCTGTGCTGGGAGTGAGACAACAGGCACGTTGGAAATCACGATCGGCGCTGCAGGACAGACTGTGGCTGAGGTGCCTGGGCTTCCCGGTGTTCCCGGAATCACGGTGTCCGGCATCGGAGGCGTTCCCGGTATGACCGTATCCGGCATCCCTGGCCCTCCCGGGATCGAAATGCTGGGCGTTCCTGGCGAACCGGGAATTACGGTATCCGACGTGCCTGGTGTGCCCGCCTCTCCCGGCGTTGGGCGGCAGAGCGTAGCGGATTTGAACTTCCCCGGTTCTGGCGCGTGCGAGAGCGGGAGTGCACTTGTAACCTGTGCCGCGTCCAGAGCGAGCGGTGCACCAAGTGTCATCTCGATTTGCGCTCCATTATCCAGCAAAAGGTCGTTCAAGGTACTCACCGCCACCGTGACTTTATCGATTGTTGGCGCATCGGTGGGAATCGAATTCTGGCCCGATGCGCCGTTGAGTGCAATCATGGCGCCGGGCAGGGCAATGGTATAACCATTGGCAAAAATGATCTTGTTGAAGAGGATTTGTAATTCGGCGCTTTTTGACTTTCTTGTGGGCTTGGTGACAGATTCGATTTTGCCTTGCACCCAGGTACCAGCCGGAATTACGATGCCGTCGTTTCTCGCAACAGGAAAGTTGGTTTGGGTGTAGATTGGATCGCCCGGCTTTGCCTTGTCCGCCCAGACCGGAATCGTCAATGTTAATTCAACCTTGGTTCCTGAGTTCAAGATGATCGCTGCTGGCTTGTCCAACGATCCGCTTTCAAGAGAGATGGACGGCAAGGGCGCCGCCCATCCAATCACACTACATAGGCAAAAAAGAACATTCAAATCTCTGAGTTGGCGGCAAGTTCCTTCCATTCCTTTCTCTCCTTACATGCAAGGGGACGTGATAATTCCGCCAAAAGTTGCGGAGCTTGGCCTGATTTGTCCCTTTCTCCGCTCTGAGATCGATTCTCGCGCATTGCCGTAGAGACAATGGTCGCAATGTGCAATTCTTGACTGATTTTCGGAGCGACTACCCGCCGCTCATCCGCCCTCGTCTAACTCTCAGCCCGGCGAAATCGCCACATTGGTATACTGACAATTGGCAATGCTGGTTTCGAGAACCCCTATTTAGGGGTTTTTGCTAGACTGCCCGGCCCTTCTCCGGGGGAAGGAAGATCATGGGGATATTGCTCGAATCCATCCACTCGCCCGCCGATCTGAAACTGCTGAACTTCACGCAGATGAGCGAGTTGGCCGAGGAGATTCGCGAGTTCCTCATTCAGACTCTTTCGAAGACCGGCGGCCACCTCGGCCCCAATCTCGGCGTTGTCGAACTCACCCTGGCCCTCCACACCGTCTTCAACACCCCTGAAGACAAGCTGCTTTTTGACGTCAGCCATCAGGCCTACATCCACAAGCTGATCACCGGCCGCGTCGACAGATTTCAGACGATACGCCAGCCGGGTGGCCTCAACGGCTTCATGCTGCGCACCGAGAGCGAACACGACTGCTACGGTGCGGGGCACGCCGGTACGGCTCTTTCTGCCGCGCTTGGCATGGCCGTCGCCCGCGATCTGGCCGGCGGCAAAGAGCACGTGATCGCCGTCGCAGGAGACGCTGCCTTTACGAATGGCGTCACCTTCGAGGCCCTCAACAATATCGCCGAGCAGACCAAGCGCATGATCGTCGTGCTCAATGACAACGAGTGGTCGATCGACCGCAACGTCGGCGCAATCGCCCGCTACTTCCACAAAATCGTCACCAACGAACATTACAAGAGCCTGCATGACTCGGCCCATCGCATCATCCAACGGCTGGGCGGCAAGACCGCAGCCGAAGTGGCTCGCCGCGCAGAAGAGGCCGCAAAAAGCATGTTGTGGCCTTCCATCCTCTTTGAGGAGTTTGGCCTGCAATACTTCGGCCCCATTGACGGCCATAATATTCCGCTGCTGGTCGAGAGCTTCAAGTTTCTCAAGGCCGAGAATCGCCCCGTGCTGCTGCATGTGCTGACGCAAAAAGGCCGCGGCTACCAGCCCGCTCTCGACGGGCAAAAGAAGTTCCACGGCCTCGGCCCCTACAACGCCGACACGGGCGAGACGAAGATCGTCGGGCAGCTCACCTATGCCGAGGTCTTCGCCAACACTCTCACTGAGCTGGCCAATCGCGACGAGCGCATCGTGGCCATCACCGCCGCCATGCCCAACGGAACCGGCCTCGACCTCTTCCGTCCTCATCATCCGAAGCGCTACTTCGACGTCGGCATCGCCGAGGAGCACGCGGTCGTCTTTGCCGCTGGAATTGCCACGCGCGGCTTCCGCCCCGTCTGCGCCATCTACTCGACATTTTTGCAGCGAGCCTTCGACCCGATCGTTCACGACGTGGCCCTGCAAAAGCTGCCTGTGCTCTTTTGCATGGACCGCGCCGGTCTCTCCGGCGACGACGGACCAACTCATCACGGCCTCTTTGACATCGCCTATCTGCGCGGGATTCCCGAGTTAGTCCTGATGGCTCCCAAAGACGAAGACGAACTGGCCGACATGATGGCCACAGCTTTTCAGCTTCCCGGTCCCAGCGCCATTCGCTATCCGCGCGGCGCGGTCGTTGGCGTAGTTCGCAAACCCGAACCGCAGATCATCCCCGTCGGCAAGGCAGAGGTTTTAAGGGATGGTTCAGACGTGGCCATCCTCGGTCTCGGCCCGATGAATGCGCAAGCGCGAGAACTTGCCGCGCGTCTGGAGCGCGAAGGATTCTCCGCTGCGGTTATCAATCCGCGTTTCATCAAGCCTCTCGACCGCGAGATGCTCGCTGAATACGCCGGTCGTGTTGCCGCCTTCGTCACCTTTGAGGACCACGTCAAGATGGGCGGCTTCGGCTCCGCGGTTCTTGAAGCTCTACAGGAGTTGGGCTTCTCGGTCCCGGTCGTCCGCATCGGCTGGCCCGATAAGTTCATCGAGCACGGCAAAGTCGACGAACTGCGCGTCAAGTACGGCCTAACCGTCGATGCGGCTCTGGCCCAGGTGCTACCGCTGCTCGCGCATCGTGCCCGCCCGACACTGATCGCCAGCTAGGCCTTTTTTCAAGAGTGCAAATTCGGGGGTGCCCAGGTCCGGATTCGCGGGTTCTGGGAGACTACTAACTCAATTGGCGACAACAATGCGCTCATCCGGCTTGATTTATCCCCTATCCGGCAGTTGATCTGTTGAAATCGCCTGGAAGGATAGACTGGTAGCGGTTTTTCATTGCCATGGGGGTTTCACCGGATGGGTGATCTGTCAGGGTCGGAGATTTCCGTTTTTG
>JBEKCA010000197.1:0-5480 GCA_050015115.1 Occallatibacter sp. | reverse complement strand
AGCTAAGGACACTTTCTTTTCCCTAGCAATGATTTCAAGCGTCTCATAAACGTCCGGCGGAAAACTGATGGATGCGCGGACCGTCGCCGCGTTTTGGGCTTTCATCTTCTTTCCGTCTCCCGTTTTGGGCTTCATTGCGGCAATTTCCTTGTGTTCTTCACCACTTTACACCATATCGGTGAAACCGCAATGCTGAATTCAAGGACCACACCCCGACTCTGTGCAAAATCGCGCAACAAACAAGCGCCGAACTTCTCAATCGCCCCCCTACCGATTAAGAAAAACCGTACCGCTTTTTCTTAACGATACGTCCCGCCGCAAGGACTCACAATCGCCGCATTGTGCCGCCAAATACTGATAAGCCTTCGTGTTGCCCATTACAAGTGGCTCCGGGAGTATCACCACCATTCAGTCTCTATGACGCCGGGACCATCCATCCCCAGGGTAGCGCGAGAATGCCTTCTTCGAGCGGACGCGCTTTGCCGCTGTGAAGCACTACTCCCCTGACAAGAGAAGATTTGCGCTTCAAATCTTCACGGAAGGCGCGAATGCCAGTCGCGTCATTGGCCGTTACCTGACTGCTCGCCTTGATTTCAATCGCTACAAACTTGCCAGCTTCTTCCAAGATGAAATCTACTTCGTGTCCTGTACGGTTACGCCAGAAGTGCAGTTTGCGCTGCCGGGGATCGAGCGAGCGCCAGGTCTCTAGTGTCTGAAACAGGGTCTGCTCCAACCAGAACCCACTGTCCATTCTTGTTGTCACCTCGGCGGACGATCTGATTCCGGCAAGCCATGCGGCAAGCCCGCAATCTGTCCAAAGCAACTTCGGCGCTTTGACCAGCGCCGCCGTGGGATTTGTCGCCAGAGGACGAAGGCGCGTGATCATGCATCCGGTCTCCAGCAGATTCAAATACCGGTGCGCGGTCGGGTGGCTGAGCGCGGCATCACGTGCAAGGTCGGCCTGGTTGAGCAACTTGCTGGTCCGTTGCGCGGCCAGCATCATCAGGCGCTGAAAGTCGGGCAGGCTGGAGATGGCGCTCAACTGGCGCAAATCCCGCTCCAAATAGGTCTGCACGTAGGCGGCGAACCAAAGGCCGCGGTCGGCTTCCGAGTTGATTTCGAGCGCCGGCGGAAAACCTCCACGCACGAGCCATCGCGTCCAGTCGCCAGGTTCATCTGGCCATTCGCGCCAATCGAAATCCGGGGCGAACAAACGATCCAGCGGCGACAGCGCGCCTTTGCGCTCCTTCCACTCGGTTGGGCAAAACGGCGGCAGGTCGAGGTAGATGGCGCGGCCAGCCAACGTCTCCGCCACCTGCTTCATCAACAGGAGATTGGCCGAGCCGGTCAGGATGAAGTCTCCAGCCCGTCGGTCGCTGTCAACGGCGCGCTTGACGGCAAGCAGAATCTGCGGCGCTCGCTGGACTTCATCGAGAATGACGGGACGGGTGGAAAGCAGCGAATCGGGATTGCGCTCTGCCTGATCGAGAATTCCGACATCGTCGAGAGTGAAGTAGGCCCGCGCAGGCTCAAGCGCCTGGGTCAGAGTGGTTTTTCCGGTCTGCCGTGCGCCCGTCAAGACGGTAACGGGCAGGACTCGCAGGGCGGACTGGAGATTGCTGCTAAACCAGCGTGGCTTAATTCTGTCCATATAGTGTAATAAATCATTTCACGGCGTGAAATGCAATAGAAATCCTCGATTCATTGTTCTGGACTCTTTACTATTGTGGATTCATGCAGTTGGGAGAAGGTTTCCAGTTTGGAAACTGGAACCGCATCGTGAAGACAGCCAATCCAGCGACCCTTACGTATAATTTCGACTGATGGATAGATTGTAAGCATATTAGATTCATATCCATAGCTCCAATCGTGGAACACTAATCGCTCCCAGTAGCTCCCATTAACGAAATCGTTTTTTTCTGGCGACCGCATGAACATTGGCGAAAACTCCAGATCGTTGGGTTTTCCGCGCAAAGGTCTGACAGGGATCTTTCGCTGCCGATCCGCAAAAAACGAACATATAGCGAACTGTTTTGCATCAAAATCGGTGCAAAATGCACCGAAAACGGTGCATTTTGCCAAGGTAAATTCACTCCCAAATTGCTCCCAAAGGGGTGTCCAGAGGGTACTTTTCCGTACTTCCGCGTCGCCATAAGTACCTTAAAAGTCAGTTATTTACGCGAGCGCGCGGTCGCTCATAACCCAAAGGTCGCTGGTTCAAATCCAGCCCCCGCAACCATCCGAAGGTGCCCCTCATCCGAGTCCTGAGCCCGTTGCTCCTCTTGAGGGGATTTTTCATCTGTACCTAACAGATTCCATGAGCCTTCAGCCTCGTAATGCCATTCCCCACCGACGCCGCCAACAGGGTGCATGGTGATTGAACTGAGATGCTTGTGAAGTTCAGGCTTCACGAGCGGGGAGTTTTCATTTAGTAGGGCAGAGAGTTTCTGAATCTCCCGGCCCACGAAGCCCCGAATCTCCGTGATGCGCCCTTCGATGGACTCGGCGCTGGAAGACAGGAGTCGGTCAGTGATAGCTCCAATTTCCCGTTCTCGAACGGCAATCGCTTCAACCATGGACTTGGAAAAACCACCCTCGGCGATGGCGTCGGTGAAGTTCTTGACTTCACGCTCCAATTTTTGCTTCCGCAACCGCCACTGAGCTAGGTCTCCCGACAGGGACTCAAGGCTGGCTCGAAGCTGGCTGCCGAATCCCTCGACGACGTAGGCCACGGACTCTGGATGAAGGAGGTCGTCCTTCAAGTTCGCCAGCAGGACGCTCTCTACCTCCTCCTGCGGGATGTAGAGGTTGTTCTGACACGTTCCTCGATTGAGAAAACCACCACAAGCATACTTGCGTTTCCTGTTGCCGCTGGTCTGGATGATGAGGTTGCTGCCGCACTCCCCGCACTTCAGCAAATTGCTGAATAGATAGCGGCTGGTCAAGCCTCTTGGAAGCAAGCCAGCCCGCGTGCGGTTCCCTCCGTTTTGCCGCACCGAGTGAAGGCGAGTTTGCACCGCATCCCAAAGTTCAGGGGAGATGATGGCAAGTTCTGGAAGCGCAATCCTCGTCCACTCGCTCTCAGGTCGCGGCCTACTTCTCCGCGTATTTGTGCCGGGCACCTTCTTGAACTGAGAACAGTTCCACACCTTCTCTCCAATGTAGAGCGGCCTCCTCAACATCTCGCGGATGGCCGTTGGGCACCATGTCGCAGTTCCAGATGGAGCCTTCGAGCGGGGAGGAGGCACTAGCTCTGAATTGAGAACTTTGGGAATTCCCTTGAAAGACAAGCCGCTGGCATACATCTCGAAGATGCGCCTGACAATCTTAGCCTCAGCCTCGTTCACCACAAGGCGTTTCGCGCTGGATTCTCCCACAGCAACAGCAGAGTATCCATAACAGACGCCCCCAGTGTGCAGCCCTTGAAGTGCCCGGCTCTCCAAGCCTCTGTGTGTCTTCTTTGCCAATTCCTTGACATACATCGAATCCATCAAGCCATGAACTGTTATCTGAACATCGGCTTGCTCTGAATTGGTGTCGATGCCTTGTGAAGGGAAGACGACGCGAATTCCCATGTATTTCAGCTTGTCAACGGTGCTCATTACTTCAGACTGGTTCCGTGACAAGCGACTGGTATCGTCAATCAGAAGCACATCGAACTCGCGTTCAGATGCGAACGCTGCTAGAAGCAGCCGCTGGAACGCAGGTCGGTCAGAACCGACCCCACTGAGCCCTTCGTCAATGTAGATGTGTGTAGTCAACACCTCCAGAGCATTCTGGACCGCAAATTCGCGACACTTCCGGACTTGGTCTTGCGGCGACAACGGGTTCTGCCGGTCAGAAGACACCCTTGCATATACAGCACACTTTGAAGCAGTCATTGAACGACTCCATCATCTTCAGTGGGACAGTTCCTTGAAAGAGCGATGTACTTGTCCACGAGAATTGGGACGATTATCCGATTGATGAAATCTTTCAATTCCGGCGTGAGCGGCGACTCCTTCGTTGACTCGAATTCTATTTTAGATTCTCGTGGGAACCTTTGTTGCGACCTGATGCAGGGCAAAATACAACTCCCCCGGCACACCACACTCTGAGTGCAGTGAAAAGGGGAACAAACACGCGGCTGGTGGGCCACGCATAAACCGCCCTCCGGATTGGTTTCTGACTCGGTAGTGTAGGTGAAGTTCAGTACCGACCAATAGTTCGGTAAGGTTCACTGGCTACCTGTGCCCGTCTAATACCCGGTGAACGGCGAACAGGAGTGGTGGCTTTCTGCCAATCCGGGCTCACGGAGCCAAAAGTTGGCTCCACTGCTGACAATTCAGATAACATTTCTGGCGAAGTAGGAAAAGACGGCGTGCGGCCATGAAGTCGGACTGTACTGTTCACCCAAACCGTGGGTAGTTTGGGCAATCGATACCTATGGTAGGGCGACAATCTCGGTGCTGCAAAGTAGTCTTCCCTTTGTGCTGAGGCGTTCAAAGTAAGGTAGCGGAGCAAGGCATGAACAGCACCGATGAAATCGGAGGCGCACTTCACGGCTGATTTTTGCAGTGCTGTCGAGAAAAATGCACTGTTGTCGCTCATCCACCAGTTAAGCAGCGAGTTCGAGGACTAATGCTTTCCTGACTTTCGAGTATTTGAAGTAGTGGCAGGTAGCTCCTGCCATCCCCGCTGCTGACGGGTTTCCAGAGGGGTCGCTTTCGGGCGGCCCCGTTCCGAAACTCAATAGGCGCGAGGAACGGAACGCTGGAAACTCACTCTCATTAGACTTCTAACCTACAGAACGAATTTGACCTGTGTTTCTGGCTCCAAATGCTATTCATAATTGGAGCATCGTATGAAGATTCACATTTCAAGCCACCGGCAAGTTGCCGATGTGCAAGCGGGAGGGATGGTATGTCCTTCCTGACAATTGCCACACCCTTTATCAATCTTGGCATCCCCGTTTTCCCTCTGGCACCCAAGACCAAGATTCCCATCGCTGACATTGAATGGCTCACCGCCGCCACGACTGACCCGGCCAAGGTAGCCCTGTGGGACGCCGAAGACCCGAGTCGCAACGTCGCTCTCGTTTCCGGTGACTACTGTTTCCTTGAGTTCGACCAGCTTGGCATCAAGTCAGCGGCTGAAGAGATGGGTGAACAAGTGCCGGTCACGAGGACGCAGAAGTCTGGCAATGGGGGTGCCCATTTCATCTTCAGGGCCACGGAGCGGAGCCGAAAACTGGGAAACCGTTCAGCCAACCTGAATGGACATGAGTGGTTCAGCTTCCGCGCCTATAACAAGTATCTGGTGGGCAGCGGCAGCGTACACCCCAACGGGAACTTTTACAGAACGGTCAAGGATATTGAACCCATCCCGGTGCCCGACTGGATTTGTGAATTCGCAGAGCGGCATGGGGAGTCGCCGCAGCCTAAGCCAAAGAGCAGTGTGCCCGTGGCCGACGATTTCGACCCTGAAGACTTGTTTGAGTT
>JBEKCA010000196.1:0-5559 GCA_050015115.1 Occallatibacter sp. | reverse complement strand
AGTCCACTCAAACTTCATGCCAGGCATCATCATCTTGTTTGCAAGCTCTTCCATAGCCGTCAATCCTTGACCAGAACTGCGGCCTGGAGCGGCGGATCCGTCAATTTCGACTGAACGGAACAGATTGTAGTGGTTAATGACCGGGGGACCGGAGCTTTCCGTAACCTTTGCCAAATTGTCCAGCGGCACCATCTGGCCCGTATCGGAGCGGACGTAATAGTTGTGCAAATCGCTCGCGGACATGCGGAAGGGCTGATCGGCCTGTACAAAAACGCGATACGTGCGGTTATTGTAATCGAAGTCGTTAATATACTCCGACCCCATGAAGACACTCAGCGTATTGGTGATTTGCGAAAGCGGAATGTTCATCGCCTTGGCTTTTTCGCGATCGATGGTGACCAGCATCTGGGGGTCGTTGGCTGAGAAAGTCGTGAGAAGGCCGGTGAGATCCTTGCTTGCATTCCCTGCGCCCACAATCTGATGGGCTACGCGGTCCAGATCGCTGAGTGTGTTGTTGCCCTGATCCTGCAGCATGAATTGAAAACCGCCAAAACTGCCCACGCCGTTCACTGCCGGAGGTTGGAACATGGCCACCAGGCCTCCGTTCGGGGCAAACATCAGGCTCATCAACTTGGGCGAAAGATCTGCGACAATGTCGGCCGCGGAGTGGCCCTTGCCGCGCCGCTGATCGCTCGGTGTGGTGGAGACAAACATCATGCCCGCATTGGAAGCACCGCCGGAGAAGCTGAAGCCCATCACCGAAAAGGCTCCGGCAACGTCTTTGTTCTGGGCAATGATGTACTCGGCGCGCTGAGCCAAGTTTGTTGTATAGGCCAACGACGATCCCGGCGGAGCCTGCACAATCACCATCAGGTATCCCTGATCTTCCTGCGGGATAAATCCGGTTGGCACGTGTTGATAGACCCAAACAGTTGCTCCCAGGCCCGCAAAGAAGATCACGAGGAGCAGATATCGCAGCCTGAGAGCCCCATGAATCGCCTTCGCATAGTTACTGGATAGCCAACTGATCTGTCTGTCGGTGGCGTGAATGAAGGCGGAAAACAGCCGCGAGACTGACGCGATGCGCAGAAAGTCGAGCTGCTTGGGACGGTCCTCTTCGCCGCGCAAAAAGATGGCTGAAAGTGCCGGCGAAAGCGTCAGTGCGTTGAAGGCTGAAATAGCAATGGCAAAAGCGATGGTCAGCGAGAATTGCCGATAAAGAATTCCTGTTGTGCCCGGAAAGAACGAAACCGGCACGAAAACCGCGATCAAAACCAGCGATGTGGCAATCACCGCGCTGGTTACTTCGCCCATCGCGCGCGAAGTAGCTTCATGCGGATCCGAATGCTCCATCGCAATATGACGCTGCACATTCTCGATGACTACGATTGCGTCGTCAACGACCAATCCCGTTGCCAGTGTGATACCGAAGAGCGTAAGCGCATTGATGGAGAAGCCGAAGAGCTTGATGAAGGCGAAAGTTCCAATCAGCGATACAGGAATGGTGACAGCGGGAATGATCGTCGCTCGCCAGTCAAGCAGGAAAAGAAAGATGACCGTGATAACGATGAAAATCGCCAGGGCAAGGGTCTGAAGCACTTCGCGGATCGAGTCGCCGACGACGGTGGTCGAGTCGAAGGCAATGGCGTATTGCAGACCCGGCGGAAAGCTCCTGGCCAGTTCGCTGAGCCGCGCCTTGGCCGCCTTGTCCACCTCAAGAGCGTTGGCATTTGAGAGCTGCTCCACGCCAATGCCCATCGCATCGTGCCCGGAGTACTTGAGCGTGTTACTGTAATCTTCGGCGCCAATCTCGGAGTGGCCCACATCCTTGAGCAGCACAAGTCCATTGCTTGAATTCTTGACAATAATGTTGTCAAACTCGGCAGGCGAAGTGAGGCGGCCCACCACGCGCACCGGAATCTGAAAGGCCTGCTTTTGATCGGAAGGCGGCTGGCCAAGCTGGCCGGCGGGAATCTCGATATTCTGTTCCACCAGCGCGTTGACCACGTCGGAGGCAGTGAGCGAACGGGCGGCCAGGCGCTCCGGGTCAAGCCAGACGCGCATTGCGTACTTGCGCTCGCCAAAGATGATTACGTCGCCCACGCCGGGCACGCGCTTCAGCGCATCCTTCACGTAGACATCGAGGTAATTCGAGATGAACTCCGGCGAATAGCGGTTATCGAGCGTGTAGAAGCCCGCGCCAAAGACAAAATTGAAGTTGGATTTGGTAATGCTGATGCCGGTTGCGTTGACGGCGGCGGGCAGACGCCCCTGGGTGCTGGCCACGCGATTTTGCACGTCCACGGCGGCAATATCCAAGTCATAGCCGGTCTGGAAAGTCACGCCGATCGAACTGTTCCCACTATTCGTGCTCGACGAACTGATGTAGCGCATTCCCTCGACGCCGTTGATGGCTTCTTCCAGCGGTATCGTGACCGCCTTCTCGACCGTATCGGCGTTCGCGCCCACATAATTGCAGTCCACCGACACCTGCGGCGGAGCCAGCGTTGGATACATCGCAACCGGAAGCGTGGGAATGCATACCGCGCCGCCAAGAATGATCAGCAGCGCGCAGACCGTGGCAAAGACAGGCCGATGAATAAAGAAATCTACAAACAAGAGTTGCCTTCCTTCTGAATAAAGCTGTCGTTCAGAGCATCTTGAATCGACAGAATGCTATGAATTCGCGAACAGGATTTACAGTCGGGCTCGGGTATTCACAATTCTCGGTGAACCCTTGCTAAGCCCCCGGAAGTGGCATCACCGGCATCCCATTCACCAGAAACTGTGTGCTGGAGACAATGACCTTGTCGCCCACAGCCAGTCCCGAAGAGACCGAATAGGTGTTGCCCACCGTATCGCCAAGCGTTACAGTCGTCTGTTTGGCCATAAACCCCCCGCTCTGCGCCTGAGCCACAAAAACAAATGTCTGCCCGCCCTGGCGCGTTACCGCCAGCACCGGAACCACGGCCATTGGAGAGGTGCTCCAAATCACCCGCGCCTTGATCATTTGCGCGTTACGCAACAACTCTGGGGTCGCGTGCACAGGGGCCTTCACCAGAATCCCCTGCAGTGTGCTATCCACCTGCGCTGAAAGAAAATCGATCTTTGTTTTCTCCAGCAGTTTGCCGGAACTATCCATCAACTCCACATCCAGTCCCTGGCGCACCTGCCGCGCGCGCTCAGTGGGAACATAGATGTAAGCTTCCAGATCTTTGTTCTCATCCACCGTGGTCAGTACTGTGGCTGGCGAGTTGGACGGCGAAGCAAAGTCGCCCACATGCACCGGAATGTCGCCCACGACTCCGTCAAAGGGCGCGCGAACCGTGTAGTAGGCCAGTTGCTCCTCCTGCGTTTTGCGCAGTTGAACCGCCGACTCGTAATCCGCCTTGGAGTTGTCAAAAGATTGCTGCGCCTGATCGTAGACGTCGCGGCTGGTTACGCCTGCATCAAAGAGCTTGTGCTGCCGCTCAATCTCCACCGTGTTGTAATCGAAAACGGCCTTCTTTTGCCGCTCGGTGGCGCGCGCCGATTCGACCGTGGCCATTTGCATCCGCGGATCGATCTCCATCAGCACCTGGCCGGCTTTCACCGCGTCACCGCTGCGGGCCAGAATCTTGGTCAGCACTCCGCTCACCTGCGGCATCAGCGTCGCTGACCGGCGCGACTTGACCGTGGCCACATACTCGCTCGCCTGGGCCACCGGTGCCAGCGCAACCGTCGCCGTCTGCACCGGCATCGCCTGCATCCCCTCAGCCGCTCCCGCCGTCGGCCCTTTATGCGATTGGCAGCCGGTCGCCGTCAACCCAAGTAGTACAAAGCAACTCATCTCAAAAATGCGTCTCAAAGCGTTCTTCCTCACTTGATTATCTCTACGGCAATTCGTTGCTTGAAGTTCGTTGAAGCGGTAGGCTGCCGTCGATTTGACTGCCAGGACAGATAGCGGTTCTCGATCATCGTGCGCAGCCAGAAACAAGGGACTAATATTGCTGCCAATCACAAATGGAATCAGCATGTTAAGTCCTTCAGTTTGGTAATACTATCGCGGTTTTACTGTGACCCTAGAGGCTTTCGCCTCCAAGGTAAACGCGGGGCAAAACTGCGCATAGCGCTCGCGAACGAACGATTCAATGCGTCCTCTCTATTCTGACGCCTGGGGGCGGACATCGACGCAAAAAAATCGCAAGGAGACTCCGGGCCCAAGCCCATAGTTTCAAATTGACTTCCCGGTCGCGCGCCCTTTGCTCACCGCCTGACCCGATAATCGGCATCCTTCCAGCTTATTCAAGTGCTTAGACCGCTCGGATTTGTGTGGCCAGACCCCCGGCGCTGTCTGACGCTCTCTTGCCAGCCAACTCATACTTTACATTTAACGCCGCCCTGCAATTGATTCCGGTTCCCGTACAAAGCGATCTGCTCTTTGACATAGCCCTCCTGAGTTGGTAGCCTTCATGAGGGCGCCTATGGCCAGCCGAGACCGCATTTCGCCCTTTTCAAGCGTCCCCGTCGTCTAGCCCGGCCTAGGACACCGCCCTTTCACGGCGATAACACGGGTTCAAATCCCGTCGGGGACGCCAATCAATTCAATAACTTACGCGATTGAATGATTTTTTCGTACGTCCGTTTTGTTCCAATAACAGCGGGGCTCTCGTTTTGAGGGTTTTCATCGAGCAACATGCTGACGAGGCGGCTTTGTGCATTACGCTTCACTTCCGTGACCGCTTGCGCGTAAAGATTCATCGTCACCAAGCTGTTTGCGTGTCGCAATAGTTCCTGCACCGTCTTCACATCCTCCCCATTGGCCTTGAGAAGAGTGGCATAGGTGTGCCGAAAAGTGTGCCAACCGATCCGGCTCTGAATTCCAGCAGCCTTCGCTGCCGGTTGCAGGTGCCAGCGGTTGAGCGTTCCCGGCCAGTACGGTTGCACTCCGTTTGTATGAGGACTGGCAAAGACCCAGTCCTCAGGGCGCGGATATGCGCAAAGGTTCCGCCAGCGCCACAACGCTTCTGCAAGCCGTGAATCCAGCGGTACGGGTTTGCGTGACGCTTCCGTCTTGCATTCGCCAACGTGTTGAAGCGAGATCGACCGCGTGACACTGATTTCAAACTTCTCGAAATCGATGTCCTGCCACTTCAGCGCAAGCAGTTCTCCAACCCTCAATCCGGTCATCACGTCCACAAGCACTGCGGTATGCGTTGGCTCTTCGAGGTAGAGAAGCAATTCCTCCACCTGGGGAAGCGTCAACACTGTCGGAATACTCTTGCGCTTGGCACTCTGGCGCACATGCGTAATGGGATTCCGGTCGTGCCATTCCCAGCGAACCGCGTGATTGAAGACAGCGTGCATGATGTTCCGAATTTTTGCTTTGCTGCCGTTGGCAAGATTGAGCGAATGCAGCCACTCCTCCACGGCAACCGCTTTTACATCCTTCAGCCGGTAGTTTCCCCAGCGGGGCAGAATCCACTTTCTGAAGTAGCCTTGGTACGTTTCGCACGTTGCGAAGGTTTTGTTCGAGTCCTTGCCCAATTCCTTTTCTCGGTAGTGTTCGACGAGCGTTTG
>JBEKCA010000195.1:0-5592 GCA_050015115.1 Occallatibacter sp. | reverse complement strand
CTGATCCACGCCGATACCGAGCTGGGAGCCAAAGACCTGCTCAACAACCGCATGGCCTACGTTGCCGTTTCGCGCGGCGCATACGACGCGCAAATCTTCACCAACGACCGCGAGAAGCTGGGCGCGGCGCTGGGGCACGATGTTTCGCACAGCAGCGCCCATGCGCCGGAGATGAAGCCAGAACAGAAGCAGGAGCAGGCTGTCACGCCGCAGCGGGAGATTGCGCCGCAGCAGGAGCAAGGGGAAGACTTTGGCTTGGGCATCTAGTCAAAAAGTTGGAGATTGGAAATCCTGCCTTAGCTTACGATTTTTCTAGTTTCATGAATGGACCCCCATCTCAACGCTCCAGTTCTATTCGCTGAATCCAATAGTGCGTACACAGTGATCCCGTAGTCCAGCGCAGGCTATTCTGTCCAGCGCGTGCTTCTATCGACCACCTATCCGTTACCCATTCATGGCTTCCATTATGGTGTTCAGCAGGGTCGTAGTTCTCCACGACAGCAAGAGAGTTAACCTGAATCGTAATTGGCGAGAAACCATTGCCAGGACAAGAGGGTGCTGCCGAAGTGAGATGAGTGACGACCAAGTCGTACCGACCTTCCGTTGGAACACTAAATGTCCCGTCGAAGCCCCCACCCCGCAAGGTAATGCGCCAATTTCCGCCGAATGTTGGGTAGTAGGCAAAGCCCGGACCAGGGGTCACCCTGATGCTGTTGGATGTAATGGAGGGAGCCGAGAACTCTGCGAATCCAATCGAGTGAGTTGATGTATTCGGCTGCTGCAAAGCCCCGCTTGAGTCGCTGGAAGTTGTAGGGTGCAATGCATCATTTTCAGAAGAGCCGGGCGCGGCTTCGTCTTTACAAGCTGTCATTGTATTGGTCTCGCTTGTGACTTTATACTTCTTAACATGCTGTAACATGGCCTCAAAATCTAGGATGGTTTCCTCTAGCCGTACCTCGATATTGTCGCCTGAGATCAACTTTACATATAATACCTGGGTGCCACTAATGGCATTAGGGTCTTTAAGCTGATTAGCGACAGAGTCGGGCGCATAGGTTGTCATCGTCAAAGTGAATCCTGAGGAAGACAGGTCGGAATATGTCGCTCTTGTTTGAGGGCTCGGATATCTATGGACACCCTGAGCAACTAAGACTTCTCCATGTTCATTATCAAAGTAGCTGTAAGCACCACCGAGGTAGTCGCACGGTAGGTTTCCGATTCTCCAATGTTTCTTAAACACATAACTCTTGGCATCCTTGGTGATGTCGGAAGCTGACGCATTGGCCTGTTGCTGCTTGTCGTCAGCACTCTCCTTGGTTGAAGCCAAGCGACCGCGAACGATAAAAACGGCAGCAACCAAAACAATTATCACTAGTACAAGGGCTCTAATCCAGGTCCGCTGATGCCATGCTTTCTCATCCGCTGGTTCTCCGGGTTTAGCTGCTGATTCAAACAACACACCCGGGCCAACAGGTGTACTTTTCCGAGGCTCTGTTTCTGATGGTGGTTCCGCACTCGTATCAGAGACCTGCTCTGAGACACCTGGCGTTCTGGGTTGTTCAGGTTCCAGTGCGAAGGGAGTCTTCTGTGAAACGGGTTGTTGTGGCACAATCGATCCGCAATTTGCGCAGAAGGAGGCTCCTTCGTCAAGCCTGCTACCACAGCGCGTACAAAAGTTCTTCGGATTCATGCCATCCTTTCCTCAAACCTCACTCGTTGGCGGTCCCTACGCATCCCTTATAGTAACTCTGAAAAGTTGACGCATAGCTCGGCTCCCGCGTGCTTGGATCAATATAATCGCTTTGAGTTAAAGCCCTATTTATGTCAATTAAGGTTGTTTGATATTTCTCGCAGATGATTGCGCATCGATTATTACCTCTTGCTAGACACGATTCGCGAATAGCTCCAATTGAACTAAAGACCTCGCTGGGGCTTGCGAAATCAATTGTCTGACGAGTGGTAAATGGAGCTATGGAAGAAGTCGAGGTTGCGGGTGCAGTGGATGGAGTTGATGACGCAGACGCAACGGACCGGCTTGAAGAATTCGATGCGTATCGGTCTGCTTCGCTTTCAATCTCGTTAATCATCAGTAACGGCACAAATACCAAGAGCACCGCGATAGAAATGGCACAACCGAATGATATGGCCAACTTATTACCCTTAGAGAAAAATGGGTTTTTCCAAAGCAATATCATCCCCACTGGAAAAAGGAAGAGAAGAAGCACAACGACAACCCAGGTCTGCTCAAACCACTCACGCTCAGGCGTTTCTTCGTCTGTGAACGTTGTTGCGCTAAACATACTGGCGGGCTCTTTAGGCACGGCCCCAAACAAAGTACCGGCGTACGCGGGCACGTCAGGTTTAGAAGCCGTCTTCGCTTCTGATCGCAATACGGTGTCCCCGCTGACGTTCAGGTTAGGGACGCGCGGCGATTCTCCTTGTGCTGAGTTTGGCAAGGTCTGGAAGGGATGGACAGCGGGCGTAGGCACGCAGGAAGGGACGCGCACACCGCAATTCCCACAGAAGGCCGATCCGGCGTCCAGACCTGAACCGCAAGACGAGCAGAAATTGCGCGCTGTCATTTGGCCCCCCGACGTGAACATTAAGGTGAAGAAAATAAAAGCATAGACTACCGAGGGTTGTTGTAGCAATGCTTGCTCTGGGGCTGGAGGTCAGAAAAAGCTGGAACTTTTGTCGCGATTTTAACTGAATCAGAAGCACCTTAGTCAATGGGCTACGAATTCATTCCGTTGCACGGTTAATCTGAGAACCTGCGGCGTTGCAGGACAACACATTGGATCATTGGGGCCAACGGTGAGCATTTCTACGGTAATGACACCGCCGCTGATATTTATGCTCTTGATAACGGCATTGTACCCCAGCCTTTTGACAGCCGTGCTTTCACCCTTCCCGCTACGATTTGTAACGGCGGCCAAGACTTGGGGTGCCGCACTTCCAGGTCCTTCAAATGTGAGGACTACTACGGCATCATCGATTCCGTCCCCGTCCAAGTCTCCAAACGCAATATGCTCCTTATCGAGAAAAGCATTCCAATCCCCCAAGGAACCTTTCCCATCTACGAGCTTAACTGTGCGTGTTCGTTCTCCAAGTTCAGATAACGCGTCTCCTACCTGGTAATTCATATTTGCGACAGAGGTCATTGTCAGTCTGGCAGGAACTGTCGCGCTGGGTTTTGGTGCCGTCGCGGGCGTACTCGGCTGGACGATCTGCGGCGCTGGCTGCTTCGGGCGGTACAAAAGGAACAATCCCCCAATACCAGCTAATATCACAACCGCCATCGAAACCCACGCCAGAACGTGGACTCTAGGGCGATTCTCTTCCTTCTCAGATTTGGTCATGACTGTAGATAGATCATGTGTCTCTTGAGCTGCATTCTGCTCATGCACGGAGTTCGGTTCAGCTTCGGTCGTCGCACCCGCCAACTCCTCCACCTTTGCAGCCTTAGATGACTCGTCTTGTTGAGGCCGTGCGGCGGACTTAACTTTATATTTGGGGAGTAGCGTTGTTGCTTCGACGGAAACAGGAGCCTTCTCGTCTTGCTGGAGAGCTGGAATAAACGAAGTTTCCGGAACATCAGGTTGGGGCACAGCCGCTTTCACTGCCAAACCGCAATTCGCGCAGAAAGCTGCTCCATCATCAAGTCGGCTCCCACAAGTTGTGCAGAAATTCATCGAAACCATCTCTCATCCATTGACCGAACCTCTCATCGACCGATTTTCAAAGTATATTAACGCCTCTCAGAAGATGAGCGAACTGTTCTTCTCCGGCGCTCTCTCAATTGAGAGAGCGCCGCTTTAACACTTCCCTTGCAAGGCAGATCCCCTCACTGGTTCCTACTTATACCAACTCTTAACGGTACAAGTTGTCTCGCCGTGAAAAGCTGACAATTTTACAGATCCTTGTCCCTTCCCTTTATCCGGCCCAGCCATTGGTATTGCAGGAATATCTGTCAGGCCGTCAATCTTTAAGAACTCTCCCTCCAGCGTGTTGGGCTTGGTTAGTATCATGCCCATGAATACAAGGACACCATCTACGCCTGCAGGAATCGTGGTAGTGAATCCATCCTGCAAGTTCCCAACAACTATGTTGGGCAATTCGAGATTCGCGCCTTTTGGGTAATCAGGAATGCCGGTACATAGTACATCTTTGGGAACTCGGTCTGCTGACGCATTGGCATGCCCCTGAGCCAAGGCATAGACCGGAAGGCCAAAAAACGCAAAAAAAAGGATTAGCTTCCAAAAAGTTTTCATGCGCCTAACTCCTTCAGTTAAATGAAAAATTTGTCCTGCGACTTCGAAATGAACTGACGGAAAGCCTACCATGCGAGGCTACCGCGCACACTGTGCTGAAAATCGCAGAAAGTCTGCTTGCCGGAAGTATAACACTCATACGCACTTGCGAGCTGAAGTCGCAGACGCTCAAAGCGAGGGCACCTGTTTCAACGGGTGTTGCTACTAATGCTATTGATTGTCTGTGGATTGAGCGGATGACGGTGCATCCGAAAAACGTTCCTTGTAAGCCTTCATATGCTTGCCCAACCCGAACCGTCGAATCGCCTGTATTTCTGCGAGTTGCACTCTTTGCCACGCCTCATCCTTTTCACCATCTGATGCCGCCTTATGAGCTTCCTTGGCTTCGTGCCATTCATCTAAGCTCTGTTCCTCGGTCAACATCTCGCCCCTCCAAATATCTGATATAGTTTATCAGATGTAGAGGAAGGACGATTATGTCTTGGGTTGCGGCTACGAAACCGTACGGAGATGCTGATTTCGAAGAGACCTGTCCGAAGTGTGGCGTGGTGAACCGTGTAGAGGTGGCCAAACAGGATGGACACAATGAACCAGAAGAATACTCGTGCGCCAGTTGTGGGCACACGCTTGGTTCCGCAACAGCCTGCAACACTCCAAGAACATCTGTCGTGAAAAAGACCGTTTAACGCATATATGCAGTCCGCTACAGGTAGGCATTGATCCCAAAAAGCGAAGCTGTACAAATCAAAACCAACGTTTAGAATTTGTACAAAGGGCAATTGGTGCGCCAGTGGCGCACCAATTGAGGCGCTACCGTGGCTGATTTCGTTGCCTATTACCGTGTCTCTACCGACCGCCAGGGCGCGAGCGGGCTGGGCTTGGACGCGCAGCGTCAGGCCGTCGCCCGCCAGGTGAACGGCGGCCAGCTCGTGGCCGAGTTCACCGAGATCGAGAGCGGACGCCGGCACACGAACCGGCCTCAGCTCTTGGCCGCTCTTGAAGAGTGTCGGAAGCGCCGCGCTACCCTGCTGATTGCCCGCCTTGACCGGCTGGCCCGCAACGTCGCTTTCATTGCCAATCTGATGGAGAGCGGCGCGGACTTCATCGCTTGCGATATGCCCCAGGCCAACCGCCTGACCATCCACATTCTGGCCGCCGTCGCCGAGCATGAGCGCGAGATGATTTCCCAGCGAACGAAGGCGGCGCTGGCCGAGGCCAAGCGCCGAGGGACCAGGCTAGGCAATCCGCGCATCGAGGCGGCGCGGACGTTGGCGCTGGCCGCGCATCATGCCCACCGGCCAGAGCCGGAGGTATTGACGCT
>JBEKCA010000194.1:0-5651 GCA_050015115.1 Occallatibacter sp. | reverse complement strand
ATCCACGTAGCCCATACGCCCTTTGAGAAGCTGGCCAAGAAGGAACTTCTGGAAGCGGTCGAGCTTTACATTCAGGTAGCCAGGCAGTTGCTGGCCTAAGGCCGCGGCGGCCACCCATTTCGCCCGCCTCACCCAGCGTCCCTGCAATGCATACCAGGTTTGGGAGTCGCGAGGGTGTGTTTTAAACTTAGTTCACGAATTGCGAAACCAATGTGGAAACGCCAGCCGCCCGCGCAGTAGCGACTGCATACGCGCTCAAGGCATGCTCAAGCCGCAAACGGGCGCGCGAACTCTCCGTCAAAGCATTTGTTGCCCCGCCGATCGCTGTCGTGGTCACTTATTGGCTCGGAGTGGCTCGATCACCGATGCCATGTCCTGATCGCCATATCCGCTGGCAATCGCTCTTTCAAATAATGCGCGTGAGACTTCGGCGGTGGTCAGATTCACGTTGCAGATTGCTGCTTCAGTCTGGGCGTAGCACATATCCTTGGCCATCAACGTCAGGAGAAAGTTCACAGCGTAATTGCGATTGATCATCCGATCCGAGATGGCGGCAAGCAATGGGCTGGCGGGCGCACCGGCGTTCAGAATCGAAAGGGCCTTGCGTGGATCAAGGCCGCTCTGTTCAATCCACGCCAGGCCTTCGGCCAGAGACGCGATCTGCACTCCGCACAAGAAATTATTGATGAGCTTCATTTTGGCTCCGCTGCCGGTAGGGCCCAGGTGGATAATCTCTTTGCTCATCGCCTTGAGCACCAGGGTTACCGCCTGCAACGCAGTTTCGCTGCCGCCGACCAGGAATGTGAGCTGGCCCGTCGCCGCCTGCACGCGGCTTCCTGTTACCGGAGCATCCAGTAGTTCCGTTTCGTGTTGAGCCGCGAGGCCGGCGAGCTCTGCGATCCACGCGGGGCTGGCCGTGCTCGATTCAATCAGCACAGTGCCCGGCCGAACGCTGCTGAGGGCGCCGTCTTTGCCCGTCCACACCGCGCGGGAAGCTGCATCGTCGGCCAGCATGCCGATGACGATCGATGCATCCTTCGCGGCCTCCGCAGGCGTCGCGGCAAAGCGCGCGCCAGTGCTCACCAACGCTTGCGCCTTGGCGGGCGTGCGGTTGTACACGGTCAGTGAAACTCCGGCCTTGAGCAAGTTAGCCGCCATGCCAGAGCCCATTGTGCCCAGGCCGAGTATCGCTACGTTTTCATTCACTGCCATCTCCCTCCATCTTCGTCGATCACATCAGCGAGCGCACTGATACCAGGCGGTTCGCGCCTTTCGCCTCAATGCGGATTGGATTGCGCAGGGCCCGACCGAAGCCCCGGTATTGCACCTCCATCCAGTCTCCGTCGTGAAGCACGACGCCGTCGCCAAAACTGAGTGAGTGGGCGCCGAAGAAATGCACATGCACCTCGCCGGGATGGCGGTGGCCCTCAAACTTGAAGTGATGATGCTCGAGATTGACGAGGCTGTGACACATGTTTTCCTCGCCCGTCGCAATGGCCTTTGACCACACCGTCTCCCTTCCGCGCAGGATGCGCGACTCGCCATCAATCGATCGGAAATCCGCACCGACGACGAGTTCCGGTCCCACGCTGCAGGTGCGTAGCTTGGAGCCGGCGAGATTCAGATAGTTGCGCTTCTCGAACTTGTGATCGGAGAACTCATTGCCCGGAGTCATGCCGATGCGATACGGAACGCCGTCGTCGGCAATGACGTAGATGCCCGCGATTTCAGCCTCTTCGCCGCCATCTTCCGCATAGGCCGGCACGGTCAGCGGCTCGAGCGGCCCGCGTAGAATGGAGCCGCTGCCCTTATAGAACCATTCCGGCGCAATGCCCACTTCACCCTCTTTGGGACGACCGCCCTCGACGCCCCACTGAAACATTCGCATGCTGTCAGTAAGCACTTCAGCGGCTGCCTCAACCTTCGCAGCGGCCTTCCGCGCCTCGGCGGCGTGCATGGCTTGCCGGTCCTTCGCGCTTCCCAGATGGGTAAGCCCGGTTCCGGTAACCAGCAGGCGCGAGGGCTCTCCCGGCACATCGATGGGGGCGAGCAGACGCCACTCCGACGTTCCTGCATAGACCGCGTCGTATGCGAGAACTTCGCCGCGGGCAAGCGCAAACACTTCATCGCTGAGTCCGCGTCCGCTTCCCAGGGAGCGCTGCGCGATCTCGTAAACGCTTTCGACCTCAATGAGACAGCGAAGGTTTGGTTCTTCGACAAGCGCGACGCGCCGTGAAACGCCGTTACTAATCTGTACAAGATGAATCATGGTGTTCTCAATCTCTACTCAATGATCTTGAAGCGTCTCAAAGATTCTTCGTTGACCGTGAGGCCAAGGCCTGGCATCTTCTCGTCAAGATCGATGCAGCCATCCACCGGTTGCGGCTCGCCGTCGAAGATGTACCAGAACAGCTCATTGCCCACCTCCACGTCGACTTTGGGAAAAAACTCCGCCATCGGCGAATTCAAACTGGCCATCACTACATGGTAGTTATGCATCTGGCCGGCGTGGGGAATCACCGGAACTTGATACGCCTCAGCAAGCGCAGCAATTTTACGCGCCTGGCTGATGCCTCCTACGCGATTGGTGTCGAACTGAATGTAGTCAAGTGCATTTGCCTCAAGCAGGTCGCGAAAACCAAAGACGGTGAATTCATGTTCTCCACCGGCAATCGGAACACGCCCGTATGCCTTGAGTTCCCTGTAGCCGCGTGTGTCATCCGGGATGACGGGTTCTTCGAGCCAGCGAAGGTGGAATGGCTCGAGCAACGGCAGCATGCGCTTCGCATAGTCGAGAGTCCAGCCCATGTAGGCATCGGCCATCAGATCGATGCCATCGCCTATGACCTCGCGAACCGCTCGCACGAGCCCGACGTTTTTCTGCATACCCTCGGCGCCATCGACGGGGCCCCATCCGAAGCGCAGTTTCATGGCCGTGTATCCCTGATCGAGATACCGCTGCGCCTCTTGCCGCAGTTCGTCCAGCGGCATGCTGTAAAGGCGGCTCGCGTATACGGGAATGCGCTTCTTCGTCCGGCCGCCAAGGAGGCGGTACACCGGTTGCCCCGCCGATTTCCCCAGCAAGTCCCACAGCGCAATATCGACCGCGCTGATTGCGGCCATCCCGATGCCTTTGCGCCCGAATGCCATGGTCCGCCTGTACATCTGTTGCCACAGGAATTCGATGTCCCACGGATCTGCGCCGAGAAGCAGCGGCGAGAGATAGTGGTCGACGCAGGATTTCGTCACCAAGGGCGACAGGGCCGCATTGCCCAGGCCAACCAGCCCGGCATCGGTGAAGATCTCCACGAGGACCCAGCCATGAAACGCAAAGTTGCCCATGGAGGCTTCGCGGAGCATTACCAGATCCATCGGATTTGTGCAGAAATGCGGAGGCAGCGGCGTTGTCTCGCCCTGCCATTGAACGACGCGCGTGCGAACTTCAGTGATCTTCATATCGGTCTCACTTTGGGTTGCAGGTCGAGGGTCTTATGCGGCCGCAATGTGCCGGCGAAAATCAAGATGGCACAGAAGCCGATGAGGTGAAAGGTGCCAACGATGAGAAAAAGCGTGCTGTAGCCAAATCCGCGGCTTAGCAGGAATCCGGCGGCAACGCCGAAAATCGCCCCTCCAATTGCACCGCCGAATCCTACCAGTCCCGCAATCGTTCCCACCAAGGCGAGCGGGAAGATGTCTGCCGGAATGGTCATGATCAAACCGGACCAGGACTGTTGGCAAAAGAACGCAATGCTGAACAACCCGAGCGCCCACGCAACCGGCACATGCGGCACCAGCATCACCACGGGCATAAACAGCGCGCTGAGGCCGAGAACGGACTTCCTCGAGAAGTTCAGCGACCGTCCACGGCTCAACAATGCGCTCGAAAACCATCCTCCCAGAAAACTCCCGATCCCCGATGCGGCATAGGGTATCCACGCAAAGTAACTCACTTGTTTTATATCGAAGCCGCGCGCATCGTAAAGATACTTGGGCAGCCAGAGGAGGTAAAAGTACCAGGCCGAGTCGCTCATGAATTTGGCGAAGATCAGCACCTGCACCGGGCGCATGCTCACCAGATCCAGGAACGAGAGTTTCTGCGCATCGGCGAGCACATCAAGGGTCGCTAGCGACGGCTCGTTGCTGCCGTGGTAACCGAAATACCACCACGCCACCCATCCCAGCCCCGCCGCGCCTGAGACGAAAAACACCATTCTCCATCCGCTCGTCACAAGCAAAATGCCGATAAGCGGCGGCGCCAGGACCGAGCCCGCAGCAGTCCCTGCGTTGATCATGCCCATCGCTGTCGATCGCCGGCCAATCGGAATCCATTCCGCCACAACCCTGGTTGCCGCGGGAAATCCTCCACCCTCGCCCATGCCGAGCAAACAGCGCGCAACCAGAAGAAAACCGAAGTTCATGGCCAATCCATGGAGAGCGCACGCACCCGACCACCACAGCATGATCAGCAGAAAGCCACGCCGGGTTCCGATCGCGTCCAGTAGCCTCCCTCCCGCCGCGTACATCACGGCATAGGGGATGAGAAACGCAAACTGCAGCCACGAAAACTGCTGATCGCTCAGCGGGATGGTTCGCTCGATAGATGAGATTGCTACAGGCAGCGTTTGCCGGTCGAAGTAACTGATGGCGATGGCCGCGGTAACCAGCACAACAAAATACCATCGCGCCCCGGTAGTTCGAGACTGCGCAGTTTGCCGGGCTTCTCTCAAAGGCATCGCCATCGAGTCACCGTTTCAAACGCATCAGCGAGATAGCCTGCCGGGTAAGATTGGTTTCGATCGTCATCTTCCCGACGCACACGTCGAGCCACTTTGGTAAACTCAGCAACTCCAGTTGCCCTGCAGCCTTCAGCTGCGTCTAGGTCTCTGACCGTATATTTTCGTACTTTGAGTCCGTGATATCCCAGGTCTCAAAATCGAGACCTGGGGCACCCCCAGTTGGTACAAGAACAAGCGGCCAAAGTCCTAGTGCTCGGTGTGGGTGTCTGAGGAGATCCAATCGCCTGCCACACAGTGTAATACCTGCTGTGCGTGTTGCCGACCAGGTAGTAACTTATTGCCGGGGACAAGTCGGCGCATCCCAAATGCAAAGTTGCATACAATCAACATTTTGCTGTATAAACCTTCCATCCATTTGGCCGGGGACCGTTTCCCACCTTGCGCTCCTTGGGAACGTTACGGCGATCGACTGGGACGCTGCGCTGAGTCTAATCGGCGGAGATCGCCGATTCGAAGCCCCGGCAGATTTCAACGAATAGGTGATACGCGACAATCAAGCTTTCCGGCTGGCGCGACAAAGACTTCGAACGGCAGAAAGGGGAATGCTCATCGATGAATCACCCGCTCAGCCGCAGAGACGCTCTCAAGGCTGTCATTTCCGCCGGCACGATGGCATTGATCAAGCCTGCGCGCGCGGCAGACTCAGAGACGCCGATCATTAGCGCCTCCGCACCGGTCGATATCTCCGTCTTTTCGATAAGTCCGCGCACGGTGCGCATTACGATCCAGCCCATCCAAAACGGCAGTTCTATGCCGTTGCCTTCCGACGGCGCTCTCGTCCGCGAAGAATGGCCCACGCGGGTTGCGCGCGTCCGTTCTCTCACCACGCCTCGCACGATGGGATCCGGGGAATTG
>JBEKCA010000193.1:0-6548 GCA_050015115.1 Occallatibacter sp. | reverse complement strand
ACCTCAATCGTATCCATCAACGCCGGCGGTGCGGCGGTGAGTAACTCGGGCGGCGGCGACAATTCCTTTGTGGCCGACGAAGACTACTCCGGCGGAACCACCTACTCGGTCACGAACACAATCACCATCCCCGCCAGTATCGCTACCACCGCTGCTCCGTCGGCCGTCTACCAGACGGCGCGGGAAGGCGCCACGACTTACACGATTCCCGGCCTTACCGCGGGAACCAGTTACACAGTTCGCCTGCACTTTGCCGAGCTTTACTTCTCGGCAGCCGGCGATCGTGAATTCAATGTAGCCATCAACGGAACAACGGTGCTGACCAACTTCGACATCTACAAAACGGCCGGAGCGGCCTACACAGCTGTAGTTGAGAATTTCACGGCCACGGCCAACAGCAGCGGCGACATCGTGATCGCCTTCACCAACGGCGCCGTCAATCAACCCGAGTTCGAGGGCATTGAGGTGCTTGGCTCAGCAACATCCGGCACGTCAACCGTATCCATCAATGCCGGTGGTGCGGCGGTGAGTAACTCGGGCGGCGGCGACAATTCCTTTGTTGCCGACGAAGACTACACCGGCGGAACCACCTACGCGGTCACGAACGCAATCACCATCCCCGCCAGTATCAGTAGCACCGCGGCTCCCATGGCGGTCTACCAGTCGGCGCGTCAAGGAACCGTGACGTATACGATTGCTGGCCTCACCGCTGGGAGCAGTCACACGGTGCGTCTGCACTTTGCCGAACTGTATTTCTCGGCAGCCGGCGATCGTGTATTTGATGTGGCCATCAACGGAACAGCGGTGTTGACCAACTTCGACATCTACAAAACGGCCGGTGCGAACCCGGTGCGAACTACACGGCTGTGGTGGAGAATTTCACGGCCACCGCCAACAGCAGCGGGCAGATCGTGATCGCCTTCACCAACGGCACCGCCGATCAGCCCATGTTCGAGGGCATCGAGGTGTTTTAAGCCGGCAATGTCAACCGAGCCAACCCAGGCCGGCGGCACTTTATCCCGTCGGCCTGAACTCCCAGTCTATTGAAATCGACGTTCGCAAACCGTCAGCCCACTGTGTAATGTGCGGGTTCGGAGTCTGCGTGTTTGGGCCAACGCGCCAACTGCGTTCACTGCGAATGTACGGCAGTTCATTTGTCAGATGAACCCGCAATCCAAGAGTTTTTCCGGTGCATTTGTCAGTCTTTGCGCACGCTGAGAGTCAAGTCACTGGTGAAAAGGAGTGTCATGAATAGTCAATACATCTACGTTGGAAGCCTCACCTGCCTCGGCATTCTGATGCCTCCCAGTCCACAACTCGAGTCTCAGCACCTTGAAAACATATCCATGAGCGACGGCTTGCGGTGGGTTCGCAGACCGTGGATAGTCCCGGCGATGCTTCTGCTCCTGATTGCTGCAATGGGCTCGACCAGAGCGAGTGCACAACCGGCGCCCCCGGCATCTCCTCGGATCACGATCAATCTCTCGCAGGGAGTACCCAATTTCGTTGGGAATACGGCTGACACAGATCCGACTGCCGCTTTGCCACAAAGCAATTGGTGGTACGAGAACAATCAGGATTCTACGACTTTCGCGGCCACCAGCTACGGCGAGGTCGCTACCCCCATCGCCGACTCCCAAGCCGCTTGCGGTACCACCCTTTCCACACCCAACTGGACACAGGTGGGCATTCCGACCGACGCCAACATATGGCGTACGTTTATCAATCAGGCATCGGGCGGCGGCCAAGGATCCTTGTGTGGGGGAAACAACTGGTATCGTCTGCACTTCACAGTTTCCCCGACGTATGCGAATAGCAAGATCCTGGTCGAAATCGAGGGCGCACATACCGGCGTGCAGGTTTACATCAATGGCACGCTCTTGCCCGGCATCAGCACCATCGCCGACGATGCAACGGCGTCGCACGTAGTGGGTTTCATTCCATTTATAGTCGACCTTACACCCTACATAACCGCTGACGGGGCCACGGAAAATGTGCTCGCGGTGAGGGTTTCCAGAGGCAGTACGTGGTTTGAAGATCCTGGATTCTCCGAGGTCTTCCGCTACGGTCAGGCCATGGCCGGATTGTTTCGGCCAGTAAAGATGTTTATTACAAATAAGGTGCATATTCCAGTGAATGTGTACTCCAATCAGGCGACCTGGGGTACCTATGTTGCAACGGTATCCGAGGTTCCTTCTACAACCAGTACAGCGCAAGCTGCCTCGGCTGTTATTCAGGTTGAGACAAACGTTCTCAATGAAACTACGACTTCTCAGACAGTAACCTTGACGACGCAGATCGTGGATGAGAACGGAGACGTAGTAGCTACTGGGGCGCCCCTCACTCAGACAGTGGCTCCAATGACTCCGGGCAATTTCCCATCTACTCCGACTCCAATGTTCAGTCAACAGATCACGATGACAAATCCAACATTATGGTATCCAAATAATTCTATTTATGGTACGCCGTATATGTACACGGTCAACCACATCGTTAGCGTTAATGGTGCCGTGGTCGATGTCGCGCAGACCCCGCTCGGTGTCCGCACGATCACATGGAATACGGATTACCCGATTTTCAACGGCCACCCGATGAATTTGTGGGGCGCCTCCGGACGGTACGATTATCCGGGGCTGGGATCGTCCGTTCCAGAAGAACAGCAGTGGCGTGACCTTTCGCTATTGGCTGCGGAAGGCGGAAACATTTATCGCCCGGGCCACTCGACCTCCAGCGAAGAGTTCGTGAACGCGGCCGATGCCTACGGCATCATGATCGACCAGCCGAGCGGAGACAACGAAGAGGCTTTTGCTGACCCAACGGCCGATTCGGTGACACTGAAGGAAGAATTGCAACGCGACATGATCGTTCGCGATCGCAGCCATCCGTCGATTCTCGACTGGGAGTCGAATAACGGCACAATGGAAGAATCTATCGGCACGGCTCTTTTGGCCATCAATTCGCAATGGGATCCAATCAATACGCGCGTCGCAGCCGATCGCACGCCTGACCCCGTAAACGGCTATCTGCTAGGTTGCACACTGGAAGGTTGCGAGGTCGGTATCAAGAGCGATTACCCGAATAATCCGGCCTGGGGATCGGAGTATTGGGGCACAGGCACGGCGCGCGGCCTAGCCTGGAATTACGAGCTTGAATTTGTTGCTCCATTCTTGAGCAACTGGCGCCAGGGAAGGGCGGCAGATGCCATGGGGATGGCGCAGTGGTACCTTGCGGATACTCCCGGCGAAACCGGCCAATATATAGAAGCCGGTACCAGCACCACGGCTCCCGGGAACTCGAATGCGGTTCGCTCACTGGGCGCTTCTTCGATGGACCAGAACCGCTTCCCAAAGTTGTTGTATTACGTCTATGAGGCCGCCTGGACGCCTTTCTCGATCAAGCCGGTCGTCCACTTATCGGGTCACTGGAACTATTCCTCCGGGAACGTACAAGTGAACGCCTTCAGCAATTGCCCATCGGTTGAACTGTTGGTCAATGGCGCACAACAGGGTTCAATTGGGACGCCAAATCCCTGGACTTCGAACGACACAGCGAATGAGACGGAAACCGACACTCTGATCCCCTTCCAGACCTCATGGATTGTGCCGTGGGTCTCCGGCACGGTGACGGCGGAATGCCTGAACGAATCCGGAACTGTGGTAGCGACGGACAGCAGGACAACAGCTGGAGCCGAAAACAAGATCGTGCTGACTGTTACTCCCGAGCTGACGAAGCCGGGGACCTCTGGCTCGACCTTTCAAGTTACAGCAAATGGTTCCGACGCGGCCTTTGTGACGGCCGAGGTTGAAGATGCGAATGGGAATTGGGAACCCCTTGCCTCTGACACTCTCACGTTTTCGGTGACCGGTCCAGCCACATACCAGGGCGGAACGCAGCAATATGTGTCCGCGAATACAGACGCATATTCGAACGCCAACTCGACCTATGTAAATGGCGTGCCTGACGCTTTCTATATGGCGCCCGGCGATCCTCAGTTGGCAGTTGAGGGCGGCTTGACCAAAATCGCCCTTCGCAGCCAGTTCACTCCCGGAACCGTGACAGTGACTGCTACGGCTCCGGGGCTGGCCAGCGGTTCAGCGTCATATACGATCGTTGCGGTGCCGGATCCTCGTACGGCGGTCGACAACTGCACTACGGTTCCTTCAGCGCCAACCGGGTTGGGACAGTCTGCTTCTACGTCCACCGTCGCGCCCTATGCCGCCATCGTCAACTTGACCTGGACTGCGGTGAGCCCTCCTACCAACTGCACAATTGGGTTCTATAACATCTACAGCAGCACCACCAGCGGGTTTACGCCGTCATCGAGCAACGAGATAGCGAGCGGGATCACAAGCGCCAGCTATCCCGCAACAGGCTTGGCGGCATCGACAACCTACTACTTCATCGTGGAAGCGGTAGACCAAGACGGTACATCTGCGGCCTCGTCGCAGATTGCGTCCACTACGCCGGCCACTCCTGCATGCTCCGGGGTTCCGTCGGCGCCAACCGGACTGACACCGACGTTGTCTACCGCCAGCTCTATCAGCTTGAGCTGGACGGCGACGACCCCGCCGGCCTACTGCTCCATCAGCTCTTACAGCGTTTATGGCGGAACGACTGCGAATCCGACGACGTTGATTGCAAGTGGGGTGACGGGTACAACTTATACCAACACCGGCCTCGCCGCTGCCACGACGTATTACTATGTCGTTAAGGCGGTGGACGCAGATGGCGCCTCGGCAGCGTCTGCGCAAGCCAGCGACACCACACAAGCAGCGGGATCCGTATCCATCAACGCGGGCGGTCCGGCAGTGAGTAACTCGGGCGGCGGCGACAACTCCTTTGTTGCGGACGAAGACTACGGCGCCGGTGGAACGACCTACTCGGTCACGAGCCCAATCACCATACCCGCCAGTGTTACAGACGCGGCTCCAGAGGCAGTCTACCAGGATGCGCGGCAAGGAACCGTGACGTATACAATTCCTGGCCTGACCGCGGGAACCAGTTACATTGTGCGCCTGCATTTTGCTGAACTTTATTTCACGGCAGCCGGCAGTCGCGTATTCGATGTGGCTATCAATGGGACAGCGGTGCTGACCAACTTCGACATCTTTGGCACGGCTGGTGTGGGCGACACTGCTGTTGTAGAGCAGTTCACTGCAACTCCCAACAGCAGCGGCAATATCGTAATCGCCTTCACCGCCGTCACCGATCAACCCATGATCAATGGCATCGAGGTGTTTGGCGCAGCCAATTCTTGCACCACGGCTCCCTCGGCGCCGACCAATCTGACAGCGACTGCGAGTTCCTCCAGCGCAATCGCCTTGAGCTGGACGGCGGTGACCCCTCCGGCCAACTGCTCGGTTAGCGGATACAACGTCTATGGCGGAACCACCGCAAATCCAACCACGTTGATTGCAAGCGTGACATCGGGCACAACTTACACCAACACCGGCCTCACGGCTTCGACACTCTATTACTACGTCGTCAAGGCAGTCGACGCGGACGGCGCATCTGCCGCGGCGCAGGCGCAGACAACGACTTTGGCTGCCCCGACATGCGACTCGGTTCCCCCGACAGGGCCGACAAGCTTGACAGCGACGGCAGTCTCATCAAGCTCGATAGCTTTAAGCTGGTCAGCCGGCTTTGCGAACCCGCCCTGCACCGTCACGGCATATGATGTCTTCCGCAGCACCACCAACGGCTTTACGCCGGGATCGGGCAATCTGATTGCCAACGGGGTGACCGGCACCACCTACACCGACACCGGCCTCGCGGCTTCGACCACGTATTATTACCTGGTTGAAACTCTCGATTCGTACGGTGCGTCGGCGGCCTCGCCTCAGGCCAGCGCAGAAACTCAGCCTCCGATAACCGGCTCAGGAGTATCCATCAACGCCGGCGGTGCGGCGGTGAGTAACTCGGGCGGCGGCGACAATTCCTTTGTTGCGGATGAGGACTACGTTGGCGGAACTACCTACTCGGTAACTCACGCAATCACCATACCCGCCAGTGTTGCTGCCACAGCTGCTCCGGCGGCAGTCTACCAGACGGCGCGGGAAGGAGCCACGACGTACACGATTCCCGGCCTTACCGCTGGGAGCAGCTATACGGTGCGCCTGCACTTTGCCGAGCTGTATTTCTCGGCAGCCGGCGATCGTGAATTCAATGTAGCCATCAACGGCACAGCAGTGTTGACCAACTTCGACATGTACGCGACGGCCGGCGCGAACTACACAGCTGTAGTTGAGAACTTCACGGCCACGGCCAACAGCAGCGGCGACATCGTGATCACCTTCACTAACGGCGCCGTCAATCAACCCGAGTTCGAGGGCATCGAGGTGCTTGGCTCAGCTACCGCTAGCTGCACCACGGTTCCTTCGGCGCCGACCAATCTGACGGCAACGGCTTCTTCCTCAAGCGCGATCAGTTTGAGTTGGACGGCAGTTACTCCACCGGCTAACTGCACCATCAGTTCCTACAATGTTTACGGCGGAACGACTGCGAATCCGACAACTCTGATTGCAACCGTGGCGTCGGGTACCACTTAC
>JBEKCA010000192.1:0-5849 GCA_050015115.1 Occallatibacter sp. | reverse complement strand
GATACATACGACGGCTAATGAGAATACGGTCTTCCCGTTCGGCCAATCAAACAGACGAAACAAACCAGCCCAACCAAGGGCATTGCAATCAGGATCCAAGTCAATTCCATGCTTCTCCTTCCTCAGTAGCTGTATTCGGTCCAGCGAAGTGACCGCTCGTCAGGTGACGAATCGATTCGACTGGCATCACACCTCCGGACCTAAATCTTCCGAACTCAAGCACCTGTTAGCTGCAAGGACTTTGAATGCGATCCGCAGAAGTACATCGTTACAGCACTCTCTAAATGACTCGATTCCCCCTTTTAGAAACGGGGCAGCTATGGCATCAGCGTCGATGGCGGCGTTGGCACATTCCTTCAGCACAGCGTCGCCATTTCCAGGAAGGTCTTCACCGAATCCTTTATGAACCGCAAGGCTCTGCGCGTTGTCATGAAGTGTTTGAATCGCTTTCATTGTGTTTGTCCTCAGCAGATTAGAGGAGCCGCTTTGACCCGAGGTTATGCCCCGGTTGTACAGTATGCTATGACTTAGGTCAGAGGATCGCACCTTCTTCCAGGTAAGGGATCGTCATTGGAGAAGTCGATGAATAAAAAGCAGATCATGGCTCTGGAATGCACGACGCTCTTCGGAGGTCTGACTATCGAGGTGCTCTCTGACATAGCGAAACGAGCCGTTGAATTGCACCTGCAGAAAGGCCAGATGCTCTTTCTTTGCGGGGAACCTGCGAGAGGACTCTTTGTGGTTGTCAGTGGCGAGGTTCGCGCCTTCCAACAGAATGAGGATGGACGCGAGCAGGTAATGTATGTAGATGCGGCAGGTTCTGTGCTAGGGGACGTTCCTGTATTCGATGATGGACCTTATCCAGCTTCGGCGGTATCGGAATCCGAGGCTCATGTGCTCTTTATTGAGAAAAGCGACATGCGAGAATTGTGCGCGAAGCATCCGCCCCTAGCGCTCGCGGCATTGAAGATGATGGCGACTAAGGGTAAGCGTCTGACCACCCCACCTGTGCGCAGCGGCCAATCTGTGATGGACTCTTGCCATGGCAGAAGAGTATTGAGTTGTGGTCCTTCGTCGTAGCCGGCAAGAGATAGCGCGTCTGGCTGCTTTGTACCTGAAGAGCGGGATGGGGCGCAGCGAGTTTTGTTGCAGTCATGGACTGGCTTTGAGCACGCTGGCCCGGCATCTGAAGAAGCAGTCAGGTGAACAGCAGTCGAATGGGAGCAGCATGGCTGGAGACAGGCGGCTGATAGCGGTGGAGCCGGCCGCGATGCCTGCTTCTGCAGCGACTGAGAAGCAGCGCAGCCCGCTTACGGTGTTGTTGTCCAACGGCCGGAAAGTGGAGGTTGGCAGCGGCTTCGATGCTGAGACTCTGGCGGATCTTGTCAGCGTGCTGGAGAAGTTGTAGCCATGTTCGGCTTTGGACCGGCGACGCGGATCTACCTTGCGCCGGGCGCGACCGACATGCGGAAGAATTTCAACGGTCTCTACGGCCTGGTGCGCGATCGTCTGGGCTGTGATCCGGAAAGCGGCCACGTGTTCCTGTTCGCAAATGCGCGTCGGAATCGAGTGACATAATGCGTCCTCCTTCAGAAGCCAGGCAGCCTGGGGATCCTTTTCTCTTGTAAATCCACGAACTTGAGAGGCCGCCGCGCGATTACATCTCGCACGCCTGTCTTTACGGGTTCGGAATCGAGTGCGGCGACGGGTATCTGCCAAGGCGCGGATGGCATAAGTTGCGTAGCAGGGATGACACCGCTACGTATAAGTCGAATGAGGAAGCCGACGCATATCGTGAGCCTGTGCGCAGCTTCGTCCACCGTGATCGTTTCTGTCCTGGACAGGCTAGGATCGAACGCTTGCACGCCCAGGCGCTCGCGCAGTTCGCGAACCCGCGCGACGGTCCACGATTGGCCATCGCTGGTTTTCGCGCGCATTCGATTCATCGTAACCGCCAGTTCTCTATCTGGCCACTGCCCGCCAAGTTTGCGAATCACTTCAACAGGGCTTGGGTACTGGCCTTCGGGGTAACCTCCTTCGCGCCTGCGCGCCACGCGGAGTTCCGTATGGCGACCGCCGTTCCAGTGGATCAGAACCACCGCCTCGTGAGAGGCATCGTCAAGGTCGATTACTACTTCCTCGATGAGGATGCGCGTCAGGCGCTGTCTGGCGCGAGGACTTGTCGTTGACGCGTTCCACGCGGCGGGCAAGTCGTTCGCCAACTCCGTCAAGCCGGTGCGGTCGATCTGCGGACGTGAAGCGGTCGCTGCTTGCAGATGGCCGAGGCGCCGTTCCAGTTCCGCGACTCGCTCCAAAGCCGCATTCCAGCGGGCCTCCAATTCTCTGGCGACCAGACGCTTGGCGGGATCGACTGCCTCGTATCGCCGGGCCGCCAGGGACGCATCGTAGCGTGCTTCCTCGAGTTCACGCGTGAGTGCCTGACGCACATCTCGATCCGCCGCTGTCAGTCGTTGCTCGGTTTGAATCGCCGCCTCGACGGCGAGCGGCGACACCGCGTCAAGTATTCGCGCCGCCACCGCGCGATCAACTCGCGCGTCGCCGATGCCGAGGCAAGGGCTACCGCCAATGTGAGCTCTGTCGCCGACGCACTGGTAGCGGTGTGCTGCTCCGGCCTTGCTCCCATAAAACACCCGCATCATGCGGCCGCAGCGGCCACAGCGCACCAAGCCTGTGAGCAAGGCTCGGCCGCCGCGCGCGGACTTGCGGGAGGTACGGCCGAGCATGTGGGCGTTCTCGGCAAGCATCTTCTGGTTACCCTCGAACTCTTCCCAACTAATATAGCCTGCGTGGTGATTACGCAATAGAACATTCCAACTCTCGATCGGCTTGAGATGCCCTTCGGTCTTTCTTGCCCGGCCGTCTACCACGAGGATGCGCTGAGTCCTTCTGCCGAACACATACGCGCCCGCATAGATGGGGTGCTGTAGCAGCGGAAGAAGGTTGTGATAGGCCGGGGTCTGCCACTCGACTCGATGACCTGCCGGCCCAGGGCGAACCACGGGAAGGTTGATCGCAGCCTGCCTGATCCACAAAAACACCTGACGTACGCTGCCCAGTTCTCGGAATTTTCGGAAGACGAGCTGGACGGTTTCGCGGATGCGCTCGTCGGGATCGAGATCGATCTTGCCCAACTCATTCCAACAGTAGCCGGGCGGCAACGAGAACCGCAGTTCGCCGCGCTTGGCTTTGGAATCCCGCGCGGCCTGACTGCGCTGACGCAACAGGCTCAGTTCATATTCCGACATGCTGCCTTTCAATCCGAGCAACAAGCGGTCGTTGACCAGACGTGGGTCGTACACTCCGTCGGGATCGACGATCAGTGTTCCTACCAGTGCACAAAGATCGATGAGATGGTGCCAATCGCGGCCGTTCCGGGCCAGGCGAGATGCCTCGATGCAAAACACTGCACCGATCGAGCCGCTGCAAACCAGAGCGACCAGCTTTTGAAAACCGGGCCGGTCTACAGTGCCCGATCCAGACCTGCCGAGATCGTCATCGATAGTTGCCACCGATGCAAAACCCATTGAGTTGGCTGATTCGGCGAGCCCATACTGCCGACGCTTGCTTT
Organism: Occallatibacter sp.; assembly: GCA_050015115.1. GTDB lineage: Bacteria > Acidobacteriota > Terriglobia > Terriglobales > Acidobacteriaceae > Telmatobacter. The sequence goes on along the minus strand of JBEKCA010000192.1, from coordinate 2,260 downwards.
CCGTGTGCTCGATAACTTGTGCCATCGACGACTGACGAACATACACCGCGGCGCCACGGCTCAAATGCTCAGGAGTGATCTTAGAGTTCATCTCTCACCTCCTGTTCGTTTGCTGGCGCTGGAGACTCTTCGCTCATCGCTTCCAGCAACAGATCGGCGAGAGCTGCGACCGCCTCGTCGCGTATCGCCGCGAACAGGTTGAGATCGAGCATTGCGCTGTTCAGGGGTAATGCCAGTTGTCTTGCCGATCCTTTGACCAGATCCGTCATGGGATGCTCCCTCCTTCTTCCGAGAGCCATCCTTCAACGGCCTGCTGCCCAAGTCAATCGGCAATATGGCGCGAAGTTCTGCCAGGGCGCGCAGAGAAATCTGTGGCGCCCCTAAAGACATCGCCGAGCAGCGCGAAACGTCCAACATCCACGCCGGGAGCTGCCGGGACTGGTTCTTGCTCACCGCGACATCCACAATTTTGCAACCGCCACGCGTGGTGCTTCGCACAATGCGCACCCGCTTACCATGAAGTGGATGCCAAACATATTCGACCACGAACAATCGCGATTGGTATGCGGAATGTCGGTCGATTCCGCAACCGGCTCAAACTCTTGGTATATGACGGAAGCGGTCTATGGGTTTGTTCGAAGAAGTTGGACGGAGGCCGTTTTCGCTGGCCGGAAACCGACAGCACGATTAACAAGATCGTGCTGAGTCATGAAGAGCTGACGCTTCTGCTGGGTGGCATCGATCTGAAGCAAACGAGTCGCCGGGCATGGTATCGCAAGATGCGCGAAGCGGGATCTGACAAGTTACGAATCACCGCATAAACACTGCACTACACGCTTGCATGTGCTCATTGGTCGTGATATGAAATAAGCATCGTGAGTGAGGCTTCCCAACCTGCTGCGACGTCCACTCCGGGCAACAGTTCTTTGCTCTCCTCCGATCTTCTCGAACAACTGAAAGCGCAGCTTCCGGAGTCGCTGTTTGCGGCCGTGAGCGCTCAGTTGGGCGACATTCAACGCACTGTAGTCTCCTATAAAGATGAGCTGCAGTATAGGCGATGAAGATCCAGCTTCTTGAAGAGAAGCTACGCCTGCAACGGATCGCCAAGTACGGCCCTGGCAGCGAGAAGCTGAGCAATTTACAGCTGGAGTTATTGGAACTCGAGCCTGGCGTCAGCAACACGGAAGTGGTCGCCGAGAGTGAACGCGATGCGCTGCCACCAACTTCTGAGAAGAAGAGACGCAAACATCCTGGCCGCCAGACTCTGCCGGCCGATCTTCCCCGCGTGGAGCGGGTTATTGCCTGCACGCCGGAGCAGTGCGTATGCGGAGGCTGCGGGGCCGACACGAAGGTGATCGGCTACGAAGTCAGCGAAGTGCTGGAAGTGAAGCCGGCCGAGTATTTCGTCGAAGTGATCAAACGCGAGAAACGGGCTTGCAAGAAGTGTGAGGAGCAAGGCGTCGCGATGGCGTCGCTGCCGGTGCGGATCATCGCCAGGAGCCTGGTCTCGGACCGGATCATCATCGACACCATCGTAGGCAAATACGCTGACCACAATCCTCTCTTTCGTCAGAGCGTCATTTTCCTGCGCGACGCGGGCATCGACATCAGTCGGGCCACGATGTGCGGCTGGGTGATGACGGTTGGCGAACTGCTGGCGCCGGTAGTGGGAGCGATGCGGCGAGAACTGCTTGCTGGAACCTACATCCAGGCCGATGAGACGACGGTCGATGTGCAGATGCATGACCGGCGCGGCAAGAATCATCAGGGATATTTGTGGCAATACGGCACACCGGGTGGCGCGACGATCTTCGATTTTCAAATGGGCCGCGGGCGCGAAGGCCCGGCGCGTTTCCTGGACAAGTTCGAGGGGCTTTTACAGACCGATGGATATGCGGCCTACGACCGTGGTGTGGGCGGCACGAAGATGGTGCACGCGGCGTGTTGGAGCCATGCGAGACGAGGTTTTGTCGACGCGATCAAGCTCAACAAGCTGGATGCCGCCTCGATCAGCATCGTTGAGTTGATGGATCAGCTGTTTGCCATCGATGCCCGGGCACGCAACGAGAAGATGGATCACGCTGCCCGTCATGTCCTGCGCCAGCCCGAAGCTCCGCCTCTGCTCGACAAAATCCACGCCCAGATCCTGGCGCTCAGTGCGAACGTGTTGCCGAAGAGTGCGGCGGGCGAGGCCTGCGCCTGCACGATCAAGCTATGGAGAAAACTGACGCGCTTCCTCGAATATCCGGAACTGGAACTT
>JBEKCA010000191.1:0-6102 GCA_050015115.1 Occallatibacter sp. | reverse complement strand
TGACAAGATGATTAACGCCGTTCGGTTCACGCAAAGTTCGCTCAAGAGTTCTCGATCCAGACAGTTTGGGCATTCACAAAAGTATGCGGGCCAAAATGCGAGAGCTCCCGGCCATACCCGCTGTTCTTGACGCCGCCGACCGGAACGCGAGGGTCCGTCGCTGTAATTCCGTTGATGAAGACACCACCGGTATACAAGTCGCGCGCCATCTTGCGTGCGAGGCCAACATCCTTCGTCCATATATTCCCGCTCAGCCCAAACTGGCTTGCATTGGCTGCATCAACGGCTGCATCGACATCCGGAACGCGGGTAAAGGCCGCAACTGGGCCAAACGTCTCATCGTCGAATGCGGGCATTCCCTGAGTCACACCGCTCAGCACCGTGGGAATGTAGAAGGCGCCCTTGCCCTCCCTGGGTTTGCCGCCACATAGTACACGTGCGCCCTTCGCAATGCTCCCCTCCACCTGCTTGTGCAGAGAATCGCGAAGGTCGGCGCGAGCCATTGGCCCCATCTGACTTGCCGGATCCAAGGGGTCGCCGATCCGGATCGCCTTGGTCGCCTTGACGAATTGCTCCTCAAACTCTTCGGCAATTTTCCCGACCAGGATGAACCGTTTGGCAGCCAGGCAGACCTGACCCGCGTTGCTGAAGCGTCCCTTGATGCCGGCCGCAACTGCCCTGGGGATATCGGCGTCTTCTAACACAATGAAAGCATCAGATCCGCCCAACTCCATGACCGTCTTCTTGATCACCTTTCCGGCCTCGGAGGCGACCGCAGAGCCGGAGCGCACGCTTCCCGTAACAGAGGCGCCCTGCACGCGCCGGTCATTAATGACGTTGGTGACGTCATCATGCTTGATGATCAGATTTTGAAACGCCCCCTCTGGAAAGCCGGCTTCAAGCATCACGCGTTCAAGCTCGAGCGAACTCCTCTGTGTATTGTGTGAGTGTTTTACCAGAACTACGTTGCCGGCCAGCAGCGTTGGAATACCCATGCGCGTCAACTGCCACAACGGGAAATTCCATGGCATGACTCCAAGGATCGGCCCAAGCGGTAGATGCGAAACGTAAGCTTCGACCCTGCCTGTCGGGGCGGGCGCGTCTGCGAACATTTGCGGTCCGTGCTCTGCGTACCAGTCTGCTTCCCGGGCGCACTTCTCCACCTCGGCCTCTGCCTCCGCGAGGATCTTTCCCATCTCTGTTGTGATTACTTTCGCCAGCGGCGCCTTGTCTTTCCGCAATGTCGCCGCGAGGTTTGAGAGGAGTTCTGCGCGTTGATACACGGACAGCGTCCGATAGGATTTGAAGCTCTTTTCAGCTCGAACCAGTGCAGCTTCTGTTTCCTGAGCGGTGAAAAAAGTGAAAGTTTCGATCCGCTCCCCGGTGGCTGGGTTTATGGTGGAAAAACTGTCGGGATTCATATGTCCCCCTTGTGGAGATCGCTGAAACTGTCAGGTCTAACGGACCAGATACATAAACGCTCCCATCGTCGGAATAGAGAGTACGGTGCTGAACAGGAGCGAAGATGCCATTTCCTGCTCAGCAGTTTTGAACTGGACAGCGAGAATGACCGCAACGGCGGCCGTGGGTATTGCCAGCGTAACGACCGCTTCGCGGACGGCAGCTGACGGCAGTTTGAGCGCTACTAATGCACCCCAAAATACGGCTGGCACGATCAGATTGCGCGCGACCGCGTTCAGAGCAACTGTCCAGTCGAACGATACACGTCGCGCGAACAGCATAATGCCCGACGCAAAAAGGGCAACGCCGCCTGTTGCCTGGCCCAGAAGCAGCATCGACTGACTGAGGGCCTTCGGCAGTCTCGCGCCGCTGACGACCAGAATGATCGCGAGAATTGGGGCCCACACGATGGGCTCCCGAACTGCAGCGATTACATGAGACAGTAGGGATGGCTTGGCCGCATTCGCGCCGCCGCTCCGTGTGGCCGCCGTAGATAGAAGGATGAGGCAGACGGGCACTTGCACGAGATTCATCACCAGGCTGGCGCTTATGACGGGAATCGATTCGTCTGACGGACCGAATAAATACCCGAGGACGGACACGCCGACAAACGGGACAGCCGGCCCGCCAATCGTAAGTGCTTGCAACGCGCTGGCGCCTAGACCGCGGCGAAACACGAATCGCGCAGCCAGCAGTACGATGAAGAAGCTGCCGACCATGCCTGCGGCGACAGCAAGGGCGAGCGGCACATCCTCCTGCAGTTTGGAGCGGGAAATACTGACCGTGGACCCGAACAGAAGCAGCGGCAACGCATAGAGCATTACCATGCGGTTCAGCGTCGCTGCCTGATCGCCACTGAAGTCTTTATGCCACCCGCTGAAATACCCCAGGAGGAGTACGACGACGATTGGCAGCAGCGCGCCGATGATAGTTGTGAACAAATTGCGACTCCAAGCTTCGACACAGATGATTCAACAAAAATTTGAGACGTAATCGGGCTGCCAAAGGTTGCAACGGAGTCGCTGGTAGCCAGAGTCTGCCTCAGCCACACTTGACTGCGGCGATTTCCGCGCTCAATCACCCAGTATCCGCGAAAGCTGCAGTGAAGCCTTTGAAGCCATGTTCTCCAAAGGGAAGAATCCGACTATGGATGCATGGCGACGGGCCGGGTGCCACATACTCTTTCGTGGCTTTTGCAGCTTCCGCGCAGGAGCGATCCTACATCAGGTACGGCTTTTCTGCGGGGATCTTCGCGGCTGTCGCTTTGTCGATGTTCAGGTGCGCCATTAGCATTTCGCTGGGGACGCGCCGGAGCCACTGGTCCAGGGAGACATCCTGGAACTCGTGAGCTGCGAACAACTCCAAGACCACCAGGTCGGTATCACCTGTGTTTTCGATGTAATGAGGTGAATTCGATGGAACAAATCCCACATCGTTGCCATTGAAGTCCATCGTGCGGGCATTATCAACCGGGAAGTAGACCGTCATGCGGCCCTTGCCTGAAATATAGTACTGCCACTCGGAGGCGTTCGGGTGCCAGTGTATCTCGCGCATGTGTCCAGGCTTGATGATGAGCTGGACCGCGGCAAAATTCTTGGAGGCTGGAAAGTTGTGTGAGTCGACGATGCGAACCTCGCCTGCATCTTTGGTTACTGTCGGCTCCATCGCTTTCATTCGGAAGGTGTACTGAATCTTCGATGCTACCTGCTCGCCGCCGATGTCGGCCTTATCCTCCTCGAGCGTGTTTGGCAGGCTACTGGGGAAGATGTAGAGAGGCGCTCCGGGCGTTTGAGCGAAGACGCTCTTATCCAGGCCTGTATTCTTCGCCAATACCTCGGTCGGTATGTGTGCCACCGTTTCCGAGACGAGCATGGTCCCGTCTTCAGAGAACATCCCCTGATTGAAAACCAGCAAAAACTCCGTTCCATCCGGGCCGAGGCCCTGGATCGAATGCGGGAAGCCTGCGGGAAAGAGCCAAAGATCGCCTTCACCTACGTCTCCGATGAACTGCGTGCCATCGGGGTTCATCACTGTGACGCGAGCATTGCCATAGAGTACATAAGCCCATTCGTCGGCCGTGTGCCAGTGCATTTCGCGAAAGCTACCTGCAGTAAGACGCATTTGCACGCCGGCGATGTCCTTCGACGAAGGAAGCACACGCTCTGTCACCTCGTGGGTCCATCCGCCCTCTTCGACACGCTTTTTGACCAGATCGAAGGAATACCAGATAGGCACTAGATCGCCATGATCCGTCGGAGGAGGATTATTGGAATTAGGGTTGAGGTCCAGCAGTGTCTTGTTCTCCGGTCCGGGGTCACTCGAGGAATGGTCATGCTCGGCTGATTGCGTGCTTGCCTTATCCTGGGCATTCGCAGTCAATCCAACAAGCGCCGCGGCGGCGATTGCGGCAGTGCCGGCTCCCAGAAAACTCCGACGCGAAAGATCTTCTGGAACTACGATTTTCTTTTCGTTATCACTCATGCTCTTCTCTCCTTGTCCTCTCAATTGTTGTGGATCGCCAACAACGGCAAATTTGCCACGACCTTCTCAATGCAATCCGAATTCCATCCCGATCGGATGAACCACTTCGGCAGAATTACTACATATCAACTTATTGATTTACGGACATTTGGGAACGATGATGTGCTGTCGGACAACTTCTACTCACGCAGCCTTACAAAGTCTTCGATCGTTGCACCTGTCGACCTGACGACTCTCGCTGCGCCATGAAAGTATCCTTGTGTCTTACCCGCGACAGTCGAGGCCATCACCACATGCATGAAAATGGCAGACTGGGAAGAAAATGAACACGAAGGACACTTTATTCATGCGACATCAACTACCCTAGTCCATGCGTGTCCCCGGATTCGCCGTGACGAGTGCGATGTTGGAAGCTATGCCGGGGGCTCTATTGGCGGGACTTTGTACTGTCTTGTATGTCCATAACTACAATCGTGATATCGTCCTCCTGTCCTCCTGCGGATCCACCGCGCGACCAGGCGAGGACTTTCTTCAACAACAGATCGACAAATTGCTCGGCTCCCAGGTTCTGCTTCGCTTGAATGAATGCGGGAAGGGCAGCATCTCCAAAGGATTCACCCGCGGCATTTTCCGCATCTACGAGGCCATCTGAGTAGAGCAGAAGTCGGTCCCCAACCTCGAAGTGAACTTCGCGGGCGGTGTAGCTCTCATTCGGCCTTACACCAAGAAGAAGTCCAGACCCATCCAGCCTCTCTAATGTCTGCCTCCCGCGTCGCCACAAGAGACCCGGCGGTTGTGCCGCGGACGCGTATCGGCCGACCCTGCTGGCAGTATCAAAGTACATGTACACGGCTGTCACATACTGCTGGCGGGCTGCATTGCATAGCGTAGTGTTTAGTCCGGCAATGATGCCCGCTGGTTCGCGATCATGTTCCAGCCCGGCCGAAATAGCAACCTTGACCATGGATGCCACTAGAGCCGCCCCTACTCCGTGCCCCATTACATCGGCCACCAAAACACCAACTCCGTGCGGGCCAGCTACTGGAAAGTCGTAGAAATCGCCGGCAACGCTTGTCATAGGCGCGTATCGTGCCGCCAGTTGGACATTCTCGACAGAAGGAACTGACCGGGGAAGAAGTGCTTCTTGAATTTTCCTGGCAGCGCGCATTTCATCCGATAGGGACACCAGGCACTTTTCGTCTGCAATCACTCTTTGGGCGATGACATACCAAAGACAGATGACAAAAACAAGAAATCCGTATGGCTCGAGCCCAGTGTGCCAATTATTCAATTCCGTACGAAGCACTCGGTCGGCAGAAAATGCAACGAAGAACACAATCAGGCCTGTGAATAGAACACGACTATTCGGCACACTAGGTGGCATATATCCTGCGAGACGCCCCATCGCTAGCACTACAGGCACCATGATTACCAGCAAGGCGCCGGGTGGCAGGAGGATCCCGAAAGGATGCGGAAATCCCATGCCGCTTATTGCGACCGCAGACAAGACACAATAAACCGCAAGCAACCAACGGATGGACGACCTCCATCCGCGACCATAGAACTCTTCAAAAAGCAAAAGCCCCGGGATGATCGTGGACAAGCTTACGAGACGCTCAATCAAATTCCAGACTTCGTCTGGCTGGCCGAATGCGAGACGAAAAACCGAATTTCTGACAACGAGGACAATTCCGTAGAGAATAGAGAACAGACCAAACCAAAGGAGGAATTGTTCATGTGCCCTTCGCCGAAACACATGCACGATGATGGCAGCGGCGCCAAGGGTAGCAATCACGGCGCCCACAATCAGCAGAGCAATCGCACTTTGCACTACGTGGCTCCTTTAGCGTTTTCATTGGGGTTGAAAGGGAAACGGTCGGTCACATCTCGACGCCGCACATCTGCGCGTAAGGGGTGTTCTAAACGGCAACGGCAATTCGCGATGGGCGGCAACCATTCGATTACTTGCCTGATCTTTGGATCTGGATGAGGGACGACGTTTGTTCGCCGCCCCCTATTCCATATCGTTCATCAGCCGTTATCGCTTTTCAGTGGGACGGGGGGAAGTGCTTGAACATGCCGCCAAGATCCTTAGCGAGCTTCTTCGCATTCTTCTGAGGGTTGCCACTGAGGGCATCACTTTGCTTTCCGCGCCAAATG
>JBEKCA010000190.1:0-6237 GCA_050015115.1 Occallatibacter sp. | reverse complement strand
CCGTGGCTGAACATTCCATTTCAAACGATCGACACAGCCTTCGTCTTCCCGTTGACCTACGACATTGCAGATGAACTGGAGAGAGTCGGAGGCGAGATTCTTGGGGGAGTGAATCGCTCCAAGACGTTTCGCGTGATGGTGGCCTACTTTGCCTCCATCCATAAGCTGAAAACTCCGACACAAACCTTCGCGTAATTCTCGGGGAAAATCGCGGAACATGAGGCAACCGCATGAAGCTGATGATTGTCGAGAGTCCGAACAAGATCAAGAAGATCAAGGCAATTCTAGGCAGCGGTTGGGATGTCACAGCAAGCGTCGGGCATATTCGGGATCTCCCAGTGAAGAGCTTGGGGGTTGAGCCGAACACGTATCGGCTTGAATACCAGATACTCGAACGGAGCGAATCTGTCGTTTCACAACTCCGGCTGCGCGCTTCCCGCTCCGAACAGGTTTATCTCGCTACCGATCCCGACCGCGAAGGTGAAGCGATTGCGTGGCACCTACAGCAGGTTCTGAATCTCCGCCGATACGAGCGCGTCACCTTCGACGCAATCACCGAAAACGTGATCCGCGCCGCAATCCGAGCGCCTCGGCAGCTCAACACCAACCTTGTTCATGCGCAGGAGGCCAGGCGCGGCGCGGACCGTCTCGTGGGCTATCAGGTGTCGCCTGCTCTCTCGAACCAAACAGGCATTGCGCGGCTCAGTGCCGGGCGCGTTCAAAGTGTGGCTCTCCGCCTAGTCGTTGATCGGCAACGTGAGATCGAAGCATTCAAAGAGACAAAGCACTTCGGCGCCGAAGCGATCTTTGACGGCGGAAAATGGCGCGCCCAATGGGACACGGCCCCCTTTCTCAAGGAGGGCGAGGAATATATCCTGGACGCCGCGCTGGCGGAAGAAGCTGCGAAATGCAGACTCTTTGCCGTGACCGCAGCGGCGACCAAGCCGGCGTCCAAGGCTCCGCCGCCGCCTTTCACAACGGCAACGCTGCTCCAGGCAGCGAGCGTGACGCTCGGATACAAGCCGGAGCAGACCGCACAGATTGCCCAGCGGCTATTTGAAGAGGGGTTGATTACCTACCACCGCACCGACAGCCAGAACTTCTCCGCTGAGGCGCTGGCCGAGATTCGGGTCTACGCGGCCAGCAACAACCTGCCCTTGCCGCCCAAAGCGCGCACCTGGAAGTCCAAAGAGAGCGCCCAGGAGGCCCACGAAGCAATCCGCCCCACCCACTTGGAGCATCGCAATGCCGGGATGGACGACGACCAGAAGAAGCTCTACGACCTTATCTGGACCCGCGCTGTGGCTTCCCAGCTTGCGGATGCCGAATACAGCGTGAACACGCTCACGCTGGCTGCGCAGGATGGCTCACAGCCATTCGTCTTCAAAGCGATGGGCCGAACCCTCATCAAGCCGGGCTGGCGCATTCTGACGGCCAAGGATGCCGCCGAGGAACCCGATCCGAACGACACGGAAGACTCGGAGAAGCAATCGGACGAGAATGGCCGTGTTCCCGCGCTGGGGCGCGGCACCCAACTCCGCGCCGACAGCACCCGCGTGTTGAACAAGCAGACTCGCCCGCCGAACGGCTACACCCAGGCGAGCCTCATCAAGAAGCTGGAGCATGAAGGAATCGGACGGCCCTCAACCTACCCGGCTATCCTCAAGAACATCATCACCCGCAACTACATCGACGATTCCAAGAAGATATTGCGGGCCACCGACCTCGGCCTCCTGGTCATCGACGCGCTCAAGGGCAGCTTCGCTTTTCTTGAGTACGACTACACGCGCTCACTTGAGCAGCAACTCGACGATATTGCCGAAGGCAAAGCCCAGTATCTCAACGTGGTTTCCGGCATCGACGGCCAGCTAAAGAAGGAGTTGGCGCAGTTGCACATCGCGCCGCAGCCTGCCCCTGCGTCGAACGGTTCAAAGCCGGCAACGACTGGCACAACTCCGTCGCCTGGATCGCTCGTGTGCCCGAAATGCAAGCAAGGCACAGTCAAGAAGCCCAATGGACAAAACTTCTACGGTTGCAGCCGCTACCGCGAGGGCTGCAACTTCAGCATCAACGAGACCATTGCGAAGAAGACCCTGACCCCGAAACAGGTCGAGACGCTCTGCATGAAGGGCAAGACTGCTTTGCTCAAAGGCTTCGTTTCCAAACTGGGCAAACCCTTCGAGGCGTACCTGACTTTGGGCGAAGAAACGGACTGGAAAGCGCAGTTCCGATTTGAGTCCGGCAGATGATAATTGGCATCGTGAAGAATGCCATTGAAGTTTAGTACACGAGGGCTCACTTTAAGAATTTCTCACATCGGCAATTTGCCACGTACAGGTGTCGAAGCAGCTTTTCCAAAACCGAACTACAAGATTGACGTTTCAGGAAACCCATATTGGCTGCGAAGAAGACCTCATTAGACGAAAGCTGGTGAATATGCCCTCACTCCTGCACCGGGACCTTCAGGATTGTCCAATCGAAACCTTTCGGTCCGTTAGGTACATCTTGCTCGATAACGTCATCCAAAGTCGGAACGCCTGTGAGATCCGGCCTCCACTCTGCCTGTACTTGCTTCAATCCTGTATCGAGGAAATGCCCTGGGACCCCGTACTTGATAGGTGCGCCTTGAAAACCTGCGTGTAGTATGCCAATCACCTTGGGGTCATCCGTTCGGAATATAGGCGACCCACTCGCTCCTCCTTCTGACAGGATGTCAATTGAAAAACCATGGGGGTCGGCACAGGAGCAAGGAAGAACGCTACTGACAATTCCGCGACGAGCGAACGCCGATATTTGAGACGCCTTGCCTTGCTCGTAAGGACTAAGGGGGACATCACCCATCGGAAAACCGAGAGTAGCTACTTCTAACCCCACTTCAAGCACATTTGAATCTCCACAAACCTCGACAAACGGTAATCCCTGTATATCAATTTGAACGAACGCACAATCCGGTTTTGCCTGCCCAAAGAATGGGCCTGACGATTCGAAGCTTGAGACGGAATTGACCGCTTTGATTTTGCGCAGAACAACCCCGAACATCGTCTGTCCGTCCTTTGCCTTCGGCTCCGGGAACAACATTACGAAACGAGCAGGGGCCGGGAATCTCTCGATCGCATCGACGACATGTTGATTCGTGAGAACCATACCTCGTTTATCAACAATGAAACCGGTACCTATGATAAGCGGGAATGCTGGCGCGGTACTCGTCTCAGAGGGATAAAAGCGCGAGCCGAACGCCACGACAGCTGGAGACACTCTGCGGACAACTTCAGTCAACTTCATAGCGCGATATCCCCTCCGAATCAATGCCATTCAATTGCCAAAGAGGTTTAGCCGTCCCATTCAATCACTTTGCGACGAACTCTCGCTTGACTCTGAAATCTTACGTATAGAAATCTCCACGGAGAAACGATCAAACCTTAGGGCACCTATCTGAGTTCGAAATACGGAACCCACCTTCGTAAGGTCACCGTCGATACCGCTGCCTGCCCGCAAAACAGCCATGTGCGGCTGAAAATACCTCGCGCCAAAAGCATTGCGATTGTGGTTACTGGGAGCCCTACTACCAAGAACCGTCTTTGTTTCGTAGAACAAAATTCCGTCTCTAAATTCGTCAATCGCCGCCCTTGCAGGATTCCTTCGCTGTATCCGAATGCCAACCTTGCGGTTGGCTGGTTCTAAATCTGCGCGCGGATTCTCACCGCCTGGTGCCATCACCATAAAGCGTGTCTCAGCTGTCGGGATCACTAACTCAATGGGTTCAACTCGCGTCAATAATCCTGGCATGGACCGTCGCCCGTGGTATACCGTCAAGTGCATATTCTTCACTATTCGCTTACGCTTGGCGAGTCCCTCTGTGCTTAGCAAATCCATGATTCGATTGCAGTCTTCCGAACATAGCCATAGTTGCGCCCAGATTTCAATAGCTCGCAGCATATGTCTCACCTTTTGCCAAACTCGAACCTGCTGCTACGTTTCGCTTCCAACTATACCGCGGGTACTCATGCTCGGATGCGTTTGGGTAAACCTTGATCCGAGGTCTCAGAACTAAGAGATCGTCCTATGTCGAGGCCTAACGCAGAGATTTTGACTGTAAAACATGGTAGGTGGGGTTCTCCTCTTTACCCTTTGAGCTGAAAGCTTCAATCTCTAGGCCCTTATCCGTAAAGCGAGCATTGAAAACCTGTCCCGTTTGGAGTGGAACACATTTTGACCAGCGCCAAGCTCTATCGCAGGCAAACATGTAAGAATTCCCGTCCGATGCTTCAGCAAACATGACATTGAGTACGTGAGGCCAGCGGATCGTAGTGTCGTAAGAGTTGCAATTCATATGCTGATTTGAGCTCGTCGTGGCGTTGCCGTAGGTGCTGTTTCCCACAGTATTCGCGTAAGCTGAGGTGTTTGCGCTTCCAACAATGCTGCAACTAGTTGAAACCCCGCCGCCGGACTCCTGAGTATATGGCACCGACTGTGCTTGCAGGACTTTCAGAGTGAGACCCTGGCTTGGGGCTTGAATGGGCCGCTGAAACAGCTTCTCGTCGATAGAGGGGTTGATTTCATATTCCGCAACTGTCAGGTCTGAGCTGCCTTGAGATTGAGTTACGTGCCGCTTGAACCCTAAATAGACCCCATCGACCAACCGCCAATCTGAGAATTCGGTCGATACATCTCCTGATGCCGTAGTCATGCGGGTTGACAATAGGCGCCCCGTCTGCGAGTCGATTTCCCAGATGATGCTCTTCCCAGATTTGCTGATCCTTAATTTATCAACCGTGACGCCACCTACCTGGTCTTCGCCCAATGAAGAGATAGCGTAGTCCTCGGCATGTTGTGCTACCTGTAAAGTATCGAACTCAAATTGATCGTGTAATACATCAAGATCTGCAGGCGGAACAGCAGTGGTCATAGTGCCGGTAATTCTGTAGTTGAAGTCGGGAGTAACGACCTGCGTTTGCGACTGCCCCGTGGCGGCCTTCACCTTCATATACGCTTTATCCGGATAAATCTTTATAAGTTCTCTCTCGAACGACCTCTCACTGCCTTGATTCCGGTCACTGGCAACTCCCTTCCACCGGACGGAGTGAACTGCCATGACCTTCTCATGTGGGCCAAATGCATCGAGTGCCTTCTGGAAGACGGCCCTCGCATCGGCAGTCTGTGCCTCCGCGCTTGCCTGCGCCTTGCTGCTCACACTCGCTAAGATTGCGTTGAGAACTTGGTCGGACACACCATCTTTCTTCAGTGCAATCAACGCTTGCGGTGCTGTGTCGAACTTGACTGGCCCACGCTGGATTGCGAGTATGATTGTTTGCTCACCGATCCCGGCTTTGGTCATACTGACAACGTCAGCGTTCGTGATTTCTGTGGTGGGAACCTGTCCCATGGAAAACTGTGAGACGAGCAGGAAGAGCGTGAGAATCGCAAGTTTAATACCCATATTCCCCGGTCCTTTCTGGGATAAAGATGAGATAGCCTGACCGCAACTGACGCAAGAATTGTACACCTAACCACCGTGATTTCTTACGGAGGTTAATGTGGAGACGCATCGGTGCAACGTCCGCCCTGAACCATCGTTGGCCTGCCGCTGACCTTCCCGGCTCACGTTAACATTGTGCTCAGCCCAAACAAGCTTCGGCCACTGGCACCTCCGGCTGATCCCGACCGCGAAGTCGGCCACACTGGCCCGGCCTCTTTGCGCCGAACGCTGCCCAAACCGCGCTATTCACGAGCGTGTTCACAGAGCATCCGCGCGTAATCGCTGCTTGGTGTGTAGCGAACCACACAGACTCGAATACACCAACCTGCGTTGCGTGGACCCGGCGGGAATCCACCTCCAGCAGTTCCACCTCGCGGAGGTTGACGCTATCCAGAGCCTCACGGACGCGAATCGACAAATCGCCGTGCATTCTCCAGCGCCGACGCAGGCAGCGATCAACCTTTGCACTGAAACGAATATTGCGGTACACAATCTGCATCGTCATCTCCTATTCTCCCGCTCTCAAATCTCCATACGGTTCCGTGAACGCGATGTCGCGATTCACGCGCACATTGAACCTGTAGCCAGGTCGAATCTTCACCGTGGGCTGGATATTTAGGTTCTTCCGCGTCACCTCCATGCCCAACTGGCCGAATTGCTGGCCGAGTGCTTGAGTTGCAGCCGCGCTCGGCGACAAAACACCGGATGCTGACGACGATTGAGGCTGCGACATTTCAACTCCGGCAGTAAACGCGCTCAGC
>JBEKCA010000189.1:0-6384 GCA_050015115.1 Occallatibacter sp. | reverse complement strand
ACCGCTCGGTTGCCGTGCGCGCCGGAAACGAAGCCCATATCCACAGAGATCCCCCGCACGCACTTGAGCAGGTGATTGGCGATGGAGGGCAGCTTCTGCGCCGTCACACGGAAGGACGGCCCGGAGACGCTCACCGCCGCTACCGGAAGCCGCTGCGCATCGAGCACCGGTACCGCGATGCAGCGCAGGCCTTCTTCCAACTCCTCGTCGTCCACGGCGTAACCACGGCGGCGGGTCTTGTCGATCTCTACGCGCAGTGCTTCGGCCGTGGCGATGGTGCGGTGGGTAAAGCGCTCGAAGCGGATGCGGCGCAAAATATCGGCGATCCGATCCTCGGGCAGGAAAGAGAGCATCGCCTTGCCTACCGAGGTGCAATGCACCGGGTTGCTGGCGCCGATGCGGGTAATCATGCGCACCGAGCGAGTCGGCTCGATTTTGTCGATGTAGATTACGTGCGCGCCCTCGAGAATGCAAAGATGCGCAGTCTCTTCGGTTTCGGTCACCAGGCGGCGCAGGTGCGGCTGCGCGCGGTCGCGCAGGTCATATTGCTCGATGGAGCGGTTGCCCAGGTCGAAGAGCTTCAATCCCAGGCGGAACTTGCCGTTGGCCGTCCGCTCCACCATCCGATGGCGCTCGAGGACCATCAGGAAGCGATGCGCGGTGCTCTTGTGCAACTGGAGCGACGAGGCGACTTGCGCCAGACCCAGCGGCGTTTCGCTCTCGCCCAAAAGATCGAGAACGGCAAAGGCTCGGTCCAGGGCTTGAACTTTGTAGGTACCTTGCGGGGCTGCGTCTCGCATCGTGGTGCTCCATTTCATTCGATGATTCATCTCTCAGTTTCCACAGATTGGTACGGCGTGTCAAGCCGTGATATTCGATGCCTGCTTATGGGATGGAGGGGGTCAAGTACCGGAAAATGGAGGCTGTTCCAGACGACGAGGTAATGCAGAATCCGGAGTTCCTCTAAAGATATTCTCGCAGACAATTAGATACGATCTCTCTTATGCCGATAGACTGAAGGTGCGGTTGTCGGGTTTACGAGGGCAAGGTGACCTCCTCCGATTGTTGAGAGTATTGTCCAAGCGGCAACCTGAGTGGACTTGAACCCCTCGCAAGTCCCCCTCACAAACGGGAGCAAAAACTCTGCGATGTCGAGCTTAATGCAAACCACCGATTCCCTGAGTGCAAGCGCATTGTCCATTGCGGTCGTCAGCCCGGACGAGCAGCGGCGCCGCGCCGCGCTCGAAGTTCTGAGTGAATGCCAGCTAGGCCGGGTGCGCGAGTTCAAGTCTTATCCTTCCGATCTCAACGATGTGCCGGCGATGCTGGGCAATGACTTCGATGTCGTTATGGTGGATTTCGACAGCGACCCGGAGAACGCCTTCGACCTGGTGGAGAGCGTCTGTACTCACAACCTGGGAACCGCGATGGTCTTTTCGGCGGTGGACGACCCGAATCAGCTGTTGAAAGCAATGCGGGCAGGCGCTCGTGAGTTTCTTCGAGTACCCATCAACCCCGCCCTGATGGCTGAGGCGCTGGTGCGGGCCTCGGCACTACGCTCGCCAACCCGCCCCCCGAAGAAGGTTGACGGAAGACTGCTGGTATTCCTGAGCGCCAAGGGTGGCTCAGGCGTGACCACCCTGGCTTGCAACTATGCTGTGTCGCTGGCCCAGGAATCCCATCAGAAGACCCTGTTGATCGATCTCAATCTCCCGCTTGGCGATGCGGCCATCAACCTGGGAATCAAGGCTGAGTATTCGACCGTCAACGCGCTTCAGAATTCCAGCCGGATGGACGCGAGCTTTTTAGAGACCATGCTGGTGAAGCACAACTCCGGGCTAAGCGTGCTCGCCGCGCCCAGTGAGTTGGCCACTACACATTACTCCGACGACGCGATCGATAAGATTCTGGAAGTGGCCCGCCAGGAGTTCGATTATGTCGTCGTTGATGCCGGATCCCGCCTCGAGTTGCAGCACACTCACCTGTTCGATCGATCCGCAACCTTATATCTGATCACGCAAATCGGCATTCCGGAGCTGCGAAACTCAAATCGTCTGATCACAAAGCTCTCCACAGCCGCCAGCCCCAAGCTCGAGATCGTGATCAACCGGTACGATCCTCGCAACATGGGAATCTCTGACGATCACATCACCAAGGCTCTCACCAAGGCGGCTGAATGGAAAGTTCCCAATAACTACGCCGCGGTGCGGCGGATGCAGAACACGGCTACGCCTCTCACCGAAGAGGACACCGAGATCTCACGAGCGATCCGGCAGATGACCCGGTCCATTACAGGCCAGCCCGCAGTTCCGGAAAAGAAGAGGGGGTTCAGCCTGTTTCGTTAGGGGCTGCAGGTTTTGAACGCCTACAGGCTAAAGCAAGAGTCATGGAAAGAATTGGTTCTTCATCCTCCAACGCGAGCATATTGTCCGTCGCTGTGATCAGCCCGGAGATGCAACGGCGCAATGCGGCAACCGCTGCTTTGGCCGGGTGCCACCGGGGCCCTGTGAGGGAGTTCACCTCCTACCCTCCCAACCTCAACGACGTGCCTCAGGTGCTGACCCGCGACTTCGACGCCGTGATGGTCGATTTGGACAGCGATCCCGAATACTCTCTCGATTTAGTGAAGAACATCTCGATCAATGGCCTGGCGACCGTGATCGTTTTTTCGGAGCAGACCGATGCGGAGCTGGTGTTGAGATCGATGCGGGCCGGCGCGCGCGAGTTCCTCACCCTGCCCTTCGACCCCGACACGCTGGCCGAGGCTCTCGAGCGGGCCTCGGCCCTCCGTTCCGCGGTTCGCCCCACTAGAAGAGCCGATGGCAAGCTGCTCGTATTTATAAGCGCCAAAGGCGGCTCCGGAGTCACGACCTTGGCCTGCAACTGTGCCGTCTCACTGGCCCAGGACCCCGCAAAGAAGACCTTGCTGATCGACCTCAATCTCCCGCTGGGCGACGCGGCGATCAACCTCGGAATCAAGCCGGATCACTCGGTGGTAAACGCGCTTGAGAACTTCAAGCGGCTCGATTCCAGTTTTTTCTCCAGCCTGCTCGAGATTCACGGGTCCGGTTTGTCGGTGCTCGCGGCGCCCAGCGAACTGGCTCCCACGCACATCTCCGATGACGCCATCGACAGGCTGCTCGAAGTCGCCCGCCAGGACTTCGATTATGTAGTGGTCGATGCCGGATCGAGGCTCGACCTGCAAAGCACGCGGGTCTTCGACCGGTCGGCCACAATCTATCTGATCACGCAGGTCGGCGTTGCCGAGCTACGCAACTCCAATCGCCTGATAGCGCGACTTACCACAGGCGGCGGCCCGAAACTCGAGGTTGTGCTGAACAGGTATGACCCGCGCAATCTGGAGATCGCCGAAGAGCAAATTGCGAAGGCTCTGACCAGGCAGCCCGATTGGAAGATTCCCAACAACTATGCAGCGGTCCGGCGGATGCAAAACACCGCGGTCTCGCTGATGCTCGACGATTCCGAGATCTCGCAGGCGATTCGCAAGATGACCCAATCCATCAGCGGCCAGCCCGCAAAACCCTGGAAAAGGAAAGGCTTCCGCATTTTCCGGTAGTTGATGCAGGCTTCCCGTGCAGTTTCTGTAAGTCGGCAGTCGAACCGATCGCCGATCCTGCCGTTCAACTGTCCATCCCAAAGATGTAAATCTGTGCCCCATTCATCGCGGCCTTTCGCGATGAGTGGGCCGCGAAGTCTTGCCGTTCCAGTGCGGCTTCGACTGTGTTCCTGGGACCCGGCGCGTCAAGGAGAGGGAGACGGCGAAAGCAACTGAAAGCGATGAAGTGGAGAGCTTCTGCTTTCTGGAACCGCTTCAGGCCGTACGGCAGGGCTCCATCATAAACCGGCCACAATCTGACCTCAAGACCCGCTCATCGCGATCAGGCCGCGATGAACGGGACTCAGCTTCTCAAGGCTCACGACGATTCCTCGGGACTATGAGCGAGCCACCTGCCTGTGATTGCGAGAGAGCAACACCACTGACTCCGAGCGTCAAAAGTCCAAAAAGAATTCTCATAATGCCTCCGTGCCCCATACGCAAGTTTCCGCTTGGGAGCACAGGCTGCTCCGGAAGGGAAAGCTCCCTCCCGGAGACGGCGGTTGGTGAAGCGGCTTCACTGCTTCGCTGGCGGCGTGTTATCCGCTGGAAGCACGGTGATGGTGATGATGTTTGACTTCACCACACCTGAATTGGGATCATCCGAAATATGCGCCGATGCCTGAACTGTGTAGATTCCTGGCGCGCTCATATCAAACTCTCGGCCCAGAGGGATGAATTCAATCTTGCTTTCTCCCGGCTGCAATACGTTGCATTTTGCGCACAGCCGTATCCCCCCTTTATCTCCTCCGATCATCTTCACCTCGTTAGGATGTCTTGGGCCAACCAGACTTCCGTTGCTGTCGAGCACCTCGTAGTCATACCCGTAATCTTTGCCCGTACGTGACGTTTTCACTATCTCGTGATCGGAGACGTTTGTCTTTCGAATCCGGAGCGATACAGATAAACCGTCGGCCACTTTCTGTTCAGCAGTATTTTCGTCGTTGAAATTGCTTTGATAAGAAGCGATTGTGAGTGTAAAGGGCGCATTCACAGCATCGGTCTGTTTCGCAATCCCAGATTGACCGCATACTGTCAGTGAAACACCAAGCACGAGAAACACGCAAACGATTTTCATAACTCCTCCCATGAATAGATTTCTACTCATGCATGTTTGGAACCGTCCAGAATGCCCGGACGAGACCGGTATGCTTCCGAAACAACAAGCTTTGCAGTTTTGAACCACACGATTCATTCATAGGTCGCAGCAATTCAATCTGAGGGATTGGTCCAGGTTGGATAACCATCAACAAGTGTATTGTTTCCCACCTTCTTTGTCTGAGATGCGGAACTTGGCGTAAAGTTTTCTACTGGACCGGGCGTTCCGTTAGTGGTTGCTTTCCAACTGCTCGCCGCTCCGCATGCGACGCTACAGGTTGCTTTGCCGGAGAATCCCCAGGTCTGGTATCCAAGCGGAACCGGGATTGAATTTGCTGTGTCTGATTGCCACATTAAAAACATATTTGCAGTGAAATCTCGTCTGACAGACGAAGCGGTAGGCTTCAGATAAAGTTTTGGGCTGTCAGAGGACGGAGGTAAGCCATAGGGATACTCACCATCAAGGCCGGCAACGGAAGCACCGGCAGCTTCTCCGGTTATTATGTCCCTGCTTATCAACTGAACGAGCAAGTATGTGCCGTTAGAATCATTCGCATACCCCGTTGGGTAGTTGAAATTAATGCCAAAGGCGGGATAATTTGCCTGGCCCGGACAGGCAGGACCAGTTACTCCCGTTGCATAATACATCCATGGCCCCCCTTGCCAGGTTGCTCCGGTATTATCAACGCAAGTTGAGAGATTAGAGATTGTGACTGCTGGGGCAAAAGGCGTGAAAGTCATCGTACCCCCTTGTGGCCCGGTCACAGTGAATGCAGCCTTTGCTTCGAGGCTACAGTCGTCGGGGTCGGAAAGACCAGGGATATTGGCGCAGTATTTGTAAGTCACCGGGATATTGTCGTCTTCCGGATAGACCCAGTAGTAGGTGATTTCGTCATTCGTCAGGTCGTCGTCAGTTACCTCTGTGACGCTTGCCGATGCAGTGGTCGGCGAATAGTTGGCGATTCTTGTGCCGTCCACTTTCCATTGACTGCTCTTGACGGAAATACCGCTGGGCATTGCCGGGGTGGTCAGGTGTATCTGCTGGCCGACGACTACGCTTTGTACAGGCGGCTCAGAGCCGTCGGTTGTGCTGATAACGGATTGAGTGCAGTTCATGCTGGGGTCGCATTGGATCTGGTTGCCGAGAATCTGCGCTGGAGTGGGCGGCGTCGATGTGTTGGGCGCTGTTCCAGCGGTGACGGTGGCCTGTTCGGTGGTGGTGTTGGCGTCGGGCGAGATGGTCGCAGTGATCTTTGTTTTGTCCACGACATTTACATTGGACACCGTAACAGCGCTCCCATCCGGCGTGGTTGCGGTTACCGCAGTCACGGGGCATTGCGCAGTGGCCTTGTCCGATGTGATGAAGTTGGTTCCCGTGATGACGACTTTGTTGTAGGTCTTCCCCGCAAACCACGTGCTGGGGCTGATTGAAGTAATAGTAGGGGTGCAACCGGGCTCAATCTGGATTTGAGTTGGAACTTCGTTGGCACAACCGCCATCGACGAAATCAACTACAAGCGTGACGGTCTCCGCAGGATCGCTGGCAGGAACCGTGAAGGGAATTTGCAACTCGGTTGCTGTTTGGACTATGGGATCTCCCTGTGTGATTGTCGACGCATCGTTTGGCTCGGTGACCCACGCCGCTGCTGTGTCGAGGTTTGTTCCGGTGA
>JBEKCA010000188.1:0-6488 GCA_050015115.1 Occallatibacter sp. | reverse complement strand
CGGCGTGCACCGGCCTCCAGCGGCCGTCGCTTTCAACCGCGAACGAGATCACACCATCGGGGTGCCGGTGGAGTAGCAACATCGATGCGACTTGGTCGATCCCAACTGCGAGAGCCATCAGTAAACAACACCCTACGGCCCTGAGGCCGGACCCAGATCAGTGATTCTTGCGCCGAAAGCCCGGTTGTTGTCAGCTCGTCTTATGTCGCCAACTGGCATAAAAGCGCAATATGTGGACAGTTTACACTGTACGTATACTATATCATGTGGTGACGAAGATAAGGCAAAAGTGCGTTTTGTGGTTTTAGTCAAAACCCTTGGTTATAAGTTCCACCAAGGCCATCGGGATCGAGCTTTTCGGCTCGCACGATCTGCGCCACACCTGCGAGAAGCCAGCACCGTGGTCAATTAACGCGATCATCTCTGGTCGCTTTGGCTGTGCCGAAAGCTTCCGAAAACTCCTCGTCGAAATGAGCAGGGAGCATTTCAATAAATCGACCGTGGTATACGGCATAAGCCTCCTTCGATACCCCCGTTTTGGGTGGAATAACATTCAGCACTAAAACCCCTTTTCCTACAGTCGGGTGCAACCAGGCTTCCCCTTTCCACTGCCCATCTGCTGTATCGTGAAAGAAATCCGAATCGTCGTCGTAGGCCCAGGTCTCTATGCTTCCTTCGTCGATGGCGGCATAGATCGAATCGAGCAGTCCATGCGAATCGTCTGTGTTCACGTGAATAGCCATGCTCAGTTAATCTCCTTTGTCTTTCCCAACAACGCTTGAATAGAGGACATTATCACGTGTAATCAACGCCCCCATATTGATTGTTACCAGTCAACCAACGAGCTTGCAGCTTCCATCGCAGTCGGCCAGAGCTAGCAAGTTGTCATTCCACTTGCCGTCTGCATGGGTCCGTAGAAACGGGTCTTTGTAAGGTTCGCGCACAACACCTATATACACTTTCCGCCCGGTGGAGCGGTCGATAGTGTAGAAAGCTGCTTCTTTCGCATCGATCTGGCGAATGGCTTCTTCGCGTGTCATGCGCCACCTGTCTGCAGAGACATTGGTTACATTGCCGATGTGGGTGATGTGTTCGTGAGGGCTCATCCGATGCGGTTTGTTGATACAGGTAACTTGATATTCGTTCATACAATTCCTCTTTTCTTGTTGCTGGAAAATCCGCCATTGTGTTTGGTCCGATGTCTCTCGCACGAGAAACATCGGGCCGTGGATCAGGACAGAGGGGCAAACGGAGGAACAGGACCGTTGGGATAAAGGCGGTGAACCAGCTCCAAAATCACTCCAATGCCTTCGTCGCTGTGCCAGCTCACGACGGCGTTGTTGTAAATGCTCTGCCCCGCTTGTGGTGGTTGTGGCGGAAAAGGTTGGCCCGGAAATTGAGGCCGGCCAGGGAATGGCTGAGGTGTATTACCGATTGGCTGAAGCTGCTGCGGGTTGAAATCAATCGCGCCTTCGTGTTGCTCCTTGACGCGAACGATGGTGTCGAGTTGTGCATCGCAGATGCCGTTGAGTGTGAGAGAACCGCTGTTCATAGGACTCCTTCTTGATTTTTGCGCCACCGTCTTCTAAGCTATGACGAGATCGTCTACAGCAAGGCCCAGAAGAAGACGACCCAAACAATACGGAGTCGTCTTGGTATACAATACGATTTCGTCTAGTTCTTGTCAACTATGTCTGAAAAATTTCCAATTCGCCTCCTTTCCGCCCGACAGCTTAGAGGGTTTAGCCAGTCGGAACTCGCCGCAAAAGCCGGACTCCAGCCGTCCGCCGTGTCTCACTTTGAAACCGGCAGACGCGCGCCGTCATTCGACAATCTCAAAGCTCTTTCAAATGCCCTGGAGGTGACGACCGATTACCTCTTAGGTCGCGTAGATAATCCCCAACTCGTCGGGGGCGTTGCGGATCAGCTATTCCGGCACGCAGAGAATATGTCCAGCAATGACCTCGATACGTTGACTTCATTTGCAGAGATGCTTGCAACGAAAGCGGCTGAAAAAAAGAGAGGGTAAACATGGCTATTGAGCCGTGCTGGAAAGAGGAGGCGCGTGCTTCCGAAGTTCTCAGGAAACTCGGGATGAATAAGTTTCCGATCAACCCCTTCGCGGTTGCGGAAGCCCACGAAATCCTGCATAAGGAGAATGGCTCTCTTTCATCTGGAATCTCAGGCTGTCTGATGAAAATAGGCGACGCCTTCGGCATCATGTACAGTACTCGGTTTGCAAGCAATGGCTTCAAACGGTTCACTGTCGGACATGAGCTTGGACACTATTTTTTGGATGGTCATGTCGATCAACTATTTGGAGCAGGTCAGCAGTTTCATCAGTCAGATAGCGGGTTTCTATCGGACAATGCCTGCGAGAAGGAGGCCGATGCAATTGCTGCCGGACTCTTAATGCCGAAAGACCTTTTCCAAGCTGCGATCAAGGATGCAGGGGAGGGGCTGGAGGCAGTCGAGGCGCTTGCAGAGGTCTGTGGAACGTCGCTTACCGCAACGAGCATCCGCTTTGCCAATCTCGTCGATATGCCTGTTGCGGTTGTCTGTTCTAAGGGCGACAGGGTATCGTTTGCCTTCATGTCGGGTGAATTGAAAAAGCAGCGCAATCTGACGTGGATTAAGAAGGGTGCGGGCCTGCCGCAGAGATCCACAACTGCGGCGTTCAACCGCGATAGCGCAAATGTCCAAGGGGCCAAACGCGCGACAGGACAATCAAGTCTGGCGGATTGGTTTCATGGAGATGATCTGGAAATCAATGAAGACGTTATTGGCTTGGGCGAATACGGCCGCACATTGACCATCTTATGGGCTGACTCGCTCCCTGATCCAGATGAGTCTGTCACTCGTGCAGACGGGGTTGACGATGGTGAAGGTGAATCCTTGCTTCCGTCTCAACGCTTCTATCAGAAAACCCGCTATTGAAGAGGTGGCGCGAAACTTTAAGTTGGTTTACTGTTCCATTGCATTTGGTTTGAGCGCAACGGGTTGAAGCGCCCTGTTCTTTCCTCTGGAAACGCGAGCGGTCGAGCGGAGTAGCCTTGGAATGTACGCGAGCCTGTCGATTCTCTCAGGAGTGCGGCGGGGCATCTTCAATCAGGAGGAAGTGTGGCGGAGAAAAAGATCAGCAATCTTCCCATCAGCGAAATTCATTCTGAAGAAGGCGCTCAGGATCTCGTCCGTTCCGAAAAGATGAAGCCGTACCTCGCCCTCTTGAAGGCGCAAATGTCTGGACAGGACACCGAACCGTACCTGGCTGCATTGGCCGCGCTGCCGCTGGAAGAGCGATACGTGTGGCGTGTCGTCTCTGCGTTGAAATGGGCTTTCTGCGATCTTGATACGGAAACTGCGATGGCCGATCTTCACACTTTGTCGGAAGCGGACCTCAAGAAAGTGGTGGAACCTCTCTCATTGAGAGCCATTCAATTTTGCATGTTTGTCAACGCGTTACTTGGGGACGAAGCAACGGAGCGGATCATGCTGCACGCGCTACGGTGCGCAAAAGAATCGTCCGCACCGGACTCGGGCGAGTAGCTGGCCCATGCAGGATGGGAATACAACCTTAACACGCATCCAGACGCATTGAAAATCACAATTCCGCGAAGTGATCAGAGCGGGTTCCTTTAGCAGATACTCTCGTTGACAGCGCATATCATTCAGAACCTATGGTGCCAAAACAGGAGACCGGGATGTGGGTTGTAGAATTGCCTTACCCAGTCTCGGCACAACTTGACGGGATTGAACATTGCGAAGAGTCCACCGCTCAGAGAGATTGCTGATGAAGAAGATTCTGTTATGCATACTGGCGCTCGCAACTCTGGCGGGCAGCCCGCTGTTCGCCCAAAACATCGCCGGAGATTGGCAGAACCTCGATCTTTCGCCGGGAGATTCGCGCGTCATTCTGAAGGTTGCCAAAGCTGATAACGGGTGGTCGGCACAGTTTTTCATTATCGACATTGGGCCGAATGGCTTTCCCGTTTCATCGATCACTCTTCAAGGGGGCGAACTCAGGTTTGCGGTCGATATGATTCACGGAACCTACATCGGCAAGTTGAGTGCAGACGGCAATACCATCAGCGGAACATGGAACCTGGGTTCATCGAAGCCATTGAATTTTACGCGTGCCACCAAAGAGACTGCGTGGTCTACCGACCCGTCTCCGCACACTGTCAAGTTCATCACTGTGGACCAGGATGTGAAGCTTGAGGTACTGGATTGGGGCGGCACGGGACGACCATTGATTCTGCTGACCGGTCTTGGCGATACGGCGCACGTCTTTGATCATTTTGCACTCAAGCTCACGCCCTCCTATCACGTTTATGGCATCACGCGCCGTGGTTTTGGCGCATCCAGCGCGCCTGTTCCGACTGAAGACAATTATTTAGCGGATAAGTTAGGAGACGACGTACTGGCCGTCATCGCTGCCCTTAATCTCAATCGGCCTATTCTTGTTGGACACTCGATTGCCGGAGAGGAATTAAGTTCCATTGGATCGCGACATCCGGAAAAAGTTGCGGGATTGATTTATCTCGATGCAGGTCATCAATACGCTTTTTACAACCGCTCAAAGAACTATCTGTTTAGCGACGTTGTCGATCTCCGGAGGAAATTGGGCAAGTTAATTTCAGGCCAAGGGCCGCGCGAGCAAAAGGCGGTGATTGAAGAACTCTTGCATTCCAGCCTTCCTGAATTCGAGAAAACCCTGAAGACCTCCGACGAAGAGATCCCTGAGATGCCCGCTGGATCTGCCGATCCACCCAAGGCTCCAGAAATGCCTCCGATCTTCAAGGCCATTACTATGGGTGAGCAGAAGTACACAGAGATCAAGGCTCCAGTGCTGGCCATCTTCGTGGTCCCGCATGATCTTAGCTCATATCCCATGGACGCTGCCGCCCGAGCCAAATTGGAAGCCATGGACTTGGATGTTACCACGGCGCAGGCGAATGCATTCGAAGCAGGCGTGCCAACAGCGCGCGTGGTCCGGCTGGCCCATGCCGATCACTACATTTTCAGATCGAATGAAGCGGATGTGCTGCGCGAAATCGCCAGCTTCACGGCCACCCTGCCGCAATAAAGGCGGCTCTATCTGGGAGAGTCCTCTGATGATGATCCTGAAGAAGAATGAGAGCTGACCCAAACGCCGGTTCGGAAGTGAGGGAACGCCCCTTGCTGAAACATGCTGCGGCAAGGCAAAACAATCACGTCTTCGGCCAATCCCGTTGGCCGGTTTTGAAACGATAACTTATGGCCGGTTTCAAGGTGATAACCGAGGTTCAACGGCTCGATTACGTCCTCGTGAATCCATTCGTCCAGACCATCGAAGTCCTCGGCCTCAATGAATGCCTCGGCCTTGGCCACGTCGTCCTTGTTGTCGGCATCGACGGTCATTTGAATCAAACGACGGTATGCGGCGCGTTCCGTTGCGTGGACGCTGGCATAGGTGCCGTTGTCGTCGTCCGCTGCCACACTCCAAACAGTGATTTGCATAGAGTCCTTTCCGGTAGCGCGTTTCTCAGGAACGCGCGGGATTGGTGCCAGTTCCGTAGAGCATGGCGGACAGATGGTCGGCGTAGATGGTGTGTCCGGCCTGGCGCTCGATTTCGATGGCCTCGGCCATGTCGGGCTGGGCAGTGGTGCCGTCGGGCAACTTTGGTCCGGCGACGGAGATGTTGTCGCGGTGAAGACGGTAGTGCGGAAAGCCAAGCACATTGCCGTCAAGCGGGCTGAAAATGGTGAGCAGCGTCTTGCCGCTCTCCCATTCGTCTTTGGCAACCAAGAAACTGCACTCCAGATACTCGGAATGAACTTCGATCAGTTCCACGTCCTCATAGCGGTGAATGGTTGGGTTGAGTCTGCGTCCTTGCATGGGATGTCTCCGAGTGTTTGCTGCGGGTGGGTACTGCTCAAAAGAGGGCAAGCTGAACTTGAGGCACGGGAATCTCCTCTTGCGCTCCCGCAACGATCTGTATTTCGGGGCCGCAGAGAACAAACTCCTGCCCGCCATGCTTCACGATCATGCGGTCGTAAAACCCATTGGGGTCGTTGCGGGCTTCCTCTGCGCGTTCGGCAGTGCCGGTCTTGTCGCGGTAGGTGGTCGTGGTTCCCTTGAAGATGCGCAGCGGGCACAAGCGGTATGCGCGTGCCTCCTTGTTACTCAGCGCAATGGTGACCCACATCTCGCCGTCCATGCGGAACGGTTTGCGAACGGGCTGGCCCATTGCGATGCAATCGCCGCTATAGCTGGCCGGTATGTCTCCCTCGTTCACGTAATCGCTCTTCGCATGGTCGAAGATTCCCCAAGCGAGCCGAACTGGATTGACTTTGCGGATGGTGGTTTCCATTGTGGTATCCGTTCCGGGATAAGGCTCCCGGCTGGCCCTGAGTGGATTGGTGCCGGTGGAAGGCTATGCCGCGATCTCCTCGATCTCGGCCTCGGCCTGGCCTTCTGAGTCCATGACGCCAAGAATGTGGTGAAC
>JBEKCA010000187.1:0-6702 GCA_050015115.1 Occallatibacter sp. | reverse complement strand
TCATCGCGATTCCTTCGGCAGCAAAGAAGATCGGCATCTCAGCTCCAACCGTCGCAAAATCTCTAGGCCACATGATCGACTTGGGCATCCTTGAAGAAACAACCGGGCGGGAACGTCACCGCCTCTTCGTTTACAAAGGCTACCTCGACATCCTCAACGAAGGGACTGAGCCGCTGCGATAGATCGAACTGGTTTCCGCATATTGCATGAATCTACGTGCCTCGCTTGGCGGTAAAGACGTTGTCTTGCCACTTGAAGACCCTGAGTGGAAGGAACTACAGCAACGGCTTCGCTCCAAAATGATCGAGTTGACTATGCCATGCTGCAATGGCAGCGCCTAGCCTTGCCGCTGAACGAGTGCGTGAGCAAATGTTGCAGAACTTGCACCCTGCCCCATTTGCCCGCCGTCGTTGCCTGCACGATACGCACTTGGAGTCGGCGCACATTCCGTGTTGCCCGTCGCCAGTCGATAGCGCGCCAGTCAACCGTCTTGCCCGAGACCGCACCAACAGTTTTTGCTGTCGTCATTTGCTTTGCCTCATAAGCCGATTCTTCAACCTCTCTCGTGTAGAGAACCATGGGAGAAGTCTGCCCGCTTTCGCGTCCGGTCACTCAGTACCGGTATCCTCCCCATTACAGGGCGGCATTCGCTTTTTCTCCCCTCTTCTGTCCGCCTCACCGTCGTTCGCCTTACGGCTTTCTACCCGTCGCCGGGAGTGAGTCGGATTTACCCTGTTCCGTACGAATGACCCGATGGTTTAGGCTCATCCTCTACACCGGCAGCCTTGTTGCCCATGATGAAGATCCTTAGACGCTCCATGCCTAGCTGCGTGGGACCATCAGCATCATCAGTCCCTCGCTTGTTACGGCGCTTACGGATGTTTGAATCTTCTAGCCATGCCATCAACCCTGACCCTACCCCGCCTTGATGCTGGCAGGTGCGCCATCGCCTTACAGTTCCAGCGCCAGCCCTTGCGGGCTCTCGAATCTTTTGTCCGAGGGCTTTATACGGCTCGTTACCTCGCCGCATTGCCTCGTAGAGTACTGCTGATGGGACAACAGGTCCGGTAAAACAATGTGCGACCAATCTTGTTTCCCGGACAATCATTCGTACAGCTTTACAGGTCGCACCCAAGGTCAAGCAGGAGTACGCCGCCAAGGAAAAAGCGCAAGCCGCCCGGAAGGCGACGGAGAAAGCGAAGCCGAGCCAGCCGCGCACCGCAGCCGCAAAGAAGGCCAAGGCCGCGTAGCGTCAATTCATGAATCTTGAATCGTGGGGTCTGCTGAGGCAGGCCCCTGTTTTTTTTGCCGGCGCCCGTCTTCCCGCCCTGTGATGTGCTGCCGCTTCGCGTCAGTCTCGTTTGGCCCACCCGACGGGCTTGAATTACCTAGATTCAATATTGAATACGTTTGTAGTATTAATTGCATTCATAGGATATTCTAGTAAGTGCCTCTTGCGCGTCTGCATACCCGGCATTGAGTGCTGAACAGTACCAAGACGATGCTTGATCCAAGCTCCGTCGAACACCTTCGCCGTTTTCGTACAATTGTCCAAGACTGTACATAGAGCCAGCTATATTATTATCAGCGCCTTTTTGATACCACTTCAATGCCTCCTTGTAATTTCGTGCAATCCCATTTCCTCCTTCATAGTAAATATCGCCAAGGCCGTCCATTGCTTGTGCATCCCCTTTGGATGCGGCACTTTCAAACCACTTGCTCGCTTGCACGTAGTCTCTGGCAACACCATTTCCGTTTTTGTATAGATAACCTAGTGAGGTCATCGCATTTCGATTCCCTTTGGCGGCGGACGTTTGATACCATTCGAAAGCTTTCTTGTAATCTTGCGGCACATCGACGCCGTTACTGTAAATATCACCAAGGATATCCATGGCATCTGAATTATATTTAGCAGCCGCGTATTCATACCACTTACGAGCAAGCTTATAATCTTGTTTTATGCCTGTGCCGGAATAACTCATATCACCTAGAGATTTCATTGCATTAGAATTATCTTTTGAGGCAGCGCTTTCGAACCATTTGTGAGCCTCTTTGTAGTCTTGTGTGAATCCAACCCCAGAATAGTACATATTTCCCAAACTATACATTGCATCAGGATTGCCTTTGTCCGCTGCCTTCTCGAACCATTCGCGGGCTATTTGGTAATTTTGTGTCAATTCAGTGCCTGAATAGTACATATTCGCGAGTGATTCCATCGCAGAATCATTGCCAACGAAAGCAGATCGTTCAAACCATTTTTCAGCGGTGTCATAATTCCTCGCTATACCGTTTTGCCCATAACGATATTCATTACCCTTGCTATACAGGTAGCTGCCCAATAGAGCCGCTGTGGGTCGCCATAGTACTGACAAAGAAATTAGAATGCAAAGAAATATTGACCCGGTGAGCAAACGATGAGAACGAACCTTTGTGGGAGGCACAGTGAGGGATGCCTGGGCTTCAGAATCAAGCGTTAAACTTTCTATCGACTCCTCATTCTGAGCGGATGAATCCATAAATGGTCTATAGCTTGGATTTGGAAACAGAGGGACCCGTGCCACATCCCCTTCGCCCTGTGACGGAGAGTGTACTTCAGGACGCGCCCAACCCATTGGCCATTTCGAACGAAGATTATCTGTAACAAGTTCTGATAGTTCGTACAAGCTAAAGTGTGAACTGCGCCCCTCTTTACCATTCCGAAGCACCTGGATAAGAGCTTCCGTGAACATCGTGTGTGTAATGCTTGACGGGGAGAAAGAGTAATCAGAGGAACTTGAAGAACAAAGCACAGCTATACCTCTAGATGGATATCGATCCTGGATTTCGGCTAATAATCCTTCGAGAAGATTTGTTGATTGTAGTTCTTTGATTATGCTTGCTGCAAAACAGCAGTCTAGTATCAAATAATTTCTCAAGCTGGATGCAAAGTTTCGAATGGTGTCGGCCAAATCAATAGCCCTTAAACTAGTCGGACCTTCCAAGAGAACGCGAGTGTCGCGAATGGCCAAGCAGTAGCTTTGGTCTCGTCTATTAAAAATTCCATGTCCGACGTAATAAACTAGTAGATTATTTGCCGGGCTACCAGCCGTTTTGAGCGTAGATATTCGCTCTTGTAGAAAATCTGCCAATTTACATAATTGTTTCGGCGATGATTCTTCGTTATCAAAAAAGGAGCAAATGTTTTCTGGTGAAACGTCAAGTCCATCCGTATCCAATGCATATAGATTTAGGTCATGTGCAGAATTTGCGAAGTTCTTTCCAGCCGTGAGACCCGGAGCATTTGGAAACTCGCTTGCTCCAAGTATAACAACTAACGTTGTTCCCGCCTTGCTTGTCTGCATCTCGATCATTTGTGCTGAGTGAGAGCCTCCACGATTCGAGACACGTCGCGGCTATCAAGGTTCGAGCCCGAAACTCTACCATCTACCTCTATTTGAATTTTTGCTCCACTATGCCTCGCCAGCCATGATGCAATTCCTTGTGCAACGATAGTTACTGAAGCAGTTCCTAAAATAAGCACAATTGTTGATCCTAGATCCTGCGTATTGTCCTGAACGCGTTGCTGATCTGCCCTTGATATACCCCTTATTTCCCTTATAAAGCCGGTCAAATTTGACGCATATTGATTTGCAAGGGCAGGCGAAGAGTCAGGAAAAGAAATCAGAAAGCATGTTTCGTCCATATTTTCACCCCAGCCTTCAATGTTGATCTGCAAACACAAAAATCATTTCGGTATCTGCACCGTCATCAGCGGCGGAAAATGAATGCGCCTCGTGTGAGGTGCTTATTGCAAATTTTAGCACGCAAAATGCATTTCAAATCACCCCGGCAAGAACCCTCGATGTGCACGAAGCTCCAGCCGCAGTTCTTCACGCAGCGCCCTGCTCTTTTTGAGGCGCGCGAAGAACTCATCGAGGAGGCTTACGACGATTGCGTTGACGCTGACGCTTTCGGCTTCGGCCCAGTCTTTGAGCTTGGTGCGCGCTTCGGCGCCGACGTGGAGGAGTTGGGGATTGGTAAGATCCATGCCGGCCTTGCGGGTCTGTTGAATATCGACTTCATCTTGATCCACGTGGCTTAACGCAAAAAGGACGATCCTGGCCAGATCGCCCTTTACGCGGGATTCTTCAGTGATGGCTTCGCGGAGATCTAGAGGCAGGCGCAGCGTCATCCCCGGCCGGTCTTCCGTCCACCGCTGCCCCTCACGGTTCACCTTGCGCGTTCCACCCCCCGGACGAAGACCTGTCCGTGGGGACCCCGGCGTTGCCGCCTTTTTGGCTGCTTTCTTTACTGACTTCTTGACTGCCACTGGCATCCCTTCCTGCTACTGCGGTAATTCTGCTGCTCCGGCCGCTTGCACTCGTCATCGGAGAGTACGGGCCGCTGAATCTCACATCTTTCTCGACCCTCACGAAGAACCTATATCCGGGCCGCACGACAATCGTGGGCTGGATATTCAGGTTCCGACGCGTGACTTCCGTGCCGAGTTCGCCAACTTGCTGACCTACTGCCTGTCCCACCGTCTGGCCGACACTTTGCGATTGCAGGACCGAGGAATTCCTTCCTTGGCTGACCTCGATACCGGCTGTGAAGACCGAAGTCAAAAGCGCGCCGGAGAGAAGCCGGCTCCAGTGATTGTTCACCTGGTCCCGGAACCCGGCAGCGCCCGCGCTGTCGTCCCCTTCGAATCCACCAAGAGCGAGGCTGGAGCCATCCGGGAAGACGATCCTTCGCCAGACGGCCTGCAAGGCGTTTTGTCCGTAGCCTACGTGGGAGTTGTAAACACCAATCAGTGTACTCCCGGAAGGTATTAAAATGTACCTCCCAGTAGCGGAATCATACACATTTTCACGGACTAACGCACGGATCATGCCGGGAAGATCGGAATTGAGCTGTTGTTCGAGAACCGCCGGAATCAGCCACCCGGCTTTGACTTCGTATTGTCCCTTCGCGGCCTCGCGTGTCGCAGTCAGGTACTCCGTCTCTTGTTTTGAGTGTTGCTGGCCAATGGCAGCCTTTTGTTCCTGATCGTTCTGGCGGTCGTAGTCTGACCGCTACTCGGCTGTTCCGCTCGTACCGGCCTGAGCGAGGGCCGACTGAGGGGAACCTTTCTCGCCTCAGTGAACTGGCTGAAGGCGCGATAGCGGTACGTCCGGGCACGCAGGGTCATGTCGGGCGCGCGCAACTCGGGCACCGCAGTCCGCCGCTCAAGGTTCGCGCTTGGATCCTCTGGCGAGAGAATGATTTTGAAGAGACGCCGGTCGCCGGCCTTTTGCCAGCCGTTGGCGAGCGATCCAAGAGACTGCTCCTTCGCCAGTCCAAATCGTTCGGCGTCGGGATTCTCTCGATCACCCTTGGCGCCTTCACGTTCGATGTAGGTTCCGTGCGCTTTCCAGCCTCCACGTGTCCGGGCGGCGGAGTATCGAACGTTGACGATGGCGCGGCGCTGGAAGGGCGACGTTCTGGGTGAGGACAGTGAATAGGAGGAAGTTCGGCCATTTTTCCCTCCGGATTTCGAGGTGCGGGCAACCATGCGCGCAAGGCGTAGAAGGTTCCGGGCAGTTCCGGTCATCCGTGGATACGATGACGGAGTCTGCTTGACGCGGCCTGGGCGAAGTTGACCGCTCCGTTCCCGGTCCTCTTCCCCCGCTTTCTGGCTTCGGATTCTCCTGGCCATTCCTGACTACTCCTTCCCGGCCTCGTTTGCCAGCTCCGTACCATCAGCCAGGCCCAATTCACTGGCTCTATAGGCGCCGGATTCTCGGCGACGCTGGAATTCCTTGGCCGCTGTCAAATTCACTTGCTCGTAGATTTGGGTTGCGCGGCTACGCGCACTGCGGAGCATCGGCTCCGGCACTTCGGGCAGGACCGTCAGCGCGTACTTGATGAAGGTGTCGGTCAGAGCCAGATGGAGTTGCGAGACGGTTTCAAGGCTCTGAAACCGATGGCTGATGTTGTCTGTGAGATTGCCGAACAGGCTGTAGACAAGCTGGATCAGATCATCGCGCTGGTCGGTCGCCACATTAACGATGTATTCGAATACTTCATTGTCGCTTTTGGCGTGAAGCTGCGACTTGATGGCGGCGATGCGTTCAGCTTGTGGACGCTTGAGGCGAATGGTGTAACGAACAATCTCTTTCGGCTTCGGTCTTGGCATGGCCACACTATACCGCAATGTACATCTCACCGCAATGTGACGCACAGGAGGGGTCTCTAAAGTACATCCGTGCGTCACAAAACGATAAAGACGATAAAGGGGATGAGTGGAGAAACTCTTCTTAGCGCGTCTGCGCTTTATGTTCCACTACTGCCTTACCTATGAATACCCGTGCTCCACACCAATCCCGCCGGCGGCCTGACGGCCTCGGAAAGAAGCAGACACCGGGAGCAGACAAAGGCTCATCAAACCAGACAAAGGCTCATAAAGACTCATACTACCCGCGAACGCTTTGACTGTGAGGCTTTGTGAGCCCTAATGAGTCTTCCTGAGCAAATATGATTCATAATCTGTCCTTTCGGGCTTGCATTAGTCGCGGTCAAGCGCGATACTCTACTGCAATGCACATTGCATCACGGAAAGCGCCGCCTGAACTCGCTTCTCTGCTCGAACGCTTTGAGGAGCGGCGTGAGTTGTTGCCTCTCAAGGCTCGACTTCTCAAGGGGATGGTCAGTGAGTTGCGCGCGGCGTATTCCGTTGGTCTT
>JBEKCA010000186.1:0-6582 GCA_050015115.1 Occallatibacter sp. | reverse complement strand
TGGTTGTTGTAGAACGCTACAAGCTGCGCCTGCGCGGCCTTGGTTTTGAAACTCATGATGATGTGTTCAGCCAGGGCATTCTTTCGCCGGATTTTGAGCACGGCAAAAAGTTGGTTGAAATGGCTCTTGGTGAATTTGGAATCGACGGTGAGCCGAAGCTGAGTGCGCGTCTCTGCGGGAGAAACGATTTTGCGCCTCGGTCGGGCAGTGGCTTTCTTTGCGGCAGGCATGTGGTTTCCTTGTCGATATGTATCTTACAGCATTAGTATATGAGCGTGGCAGACAACATTGCAAACGATTGTTGCAAAAAGAGTTTACGCGAAAGATGCGCCGGAGAGTGTAGTGGGTTCATTGCATGGAAGTGAAGGAAGCCAAAAGAATCGCAACAAGTCTAACCGTGGGAGAAGCAGGGAGAAAAGGAGTCCGGCAAGGGATTGGTGGCGGCCGTCAGAGGCTACGGCAAGGCAGCTACACGGTCACGAGTCTCTCCAGCCAAGGGCAGACCGCCGACCGGGAGTTGATCCACGTCGATACCGAATTGTTCATCATCCGCGCCACAGGCGCGACTGTCTTAAGATGAGACAGATTCATCCGGAGGCCGTGACGGTTTTTCGGGCTGCTATCGTAGGCTCAACTCAACGACTGCTTTGGCAAGCAAGTGGAGATTGCCTGCAAGCTCCACAGCAGCATCCTCTCTACAGAGGTAACGCTCCTGGTGAGGGCCGTCACGCAGCACCAACTCGGCAGTGTGCCGCCCACCCTTATTGGATGGATCGGCGTGTTGGCAGATACGAGGCTCAATCCCCCCTGGAGGGCCATAATGTTCAATAACGGGCATCTTTTTACCCCCGTGCTGATGCCCCAATTCTCTCTCGGTGCTGGGGTTTCCGCAACGTGGAATTAATCAAAACAGGAGCAATCGTGAACCAAAAACGGATTTGGGAAGTGGCCTTCACTTTGCTCGGCGCTGTGCTGTTGCTCATTGCAGCGGCTGGCAGGCATACCTACAACTTTTACATGGTGCTTCGCCTAGTCGTCACGGTTGGTGCCTTTTACTGGGCTTGGAGAGTGTATCAGGCTGGACTGCGGGGCTGGACTTGGGAATTTGTTGCCGTGGCGCTGCTCCTGAACCCGTTTTTGCCGATCCGGATGCAGCGCGCGCAGTGGCAACCAATTGATCTATGGCTTGGCATTCTCCTCCTCGGCTGGTCCACGTATTGGCTCGTCCGCAAACCTGAATAGTACCTGGAGGCTTCGCCTGCTTCTCACCATCGGTCAGATGATGTGCAGCGTAAATCGAATTGCAGACCTACGGATATAGTGGAATACTGAAATACGATGACTAAAACACAGCTAATTCTACTGCAAAGCGCTTGCGACGATTTGAAGAAAAAGATCGTCCAGAAAGGCCCTATTGCGTTACGCGGCACCACCTCTGTAATTCTAGCTCCGCCGCCCAAGTTACTTTCTGACGCCGGAAGGGTTCCTTTACGGAAGGGGGTTATTGAGGTAATTGAGAGGTGTACGATTGCGGTATTGTGCATGTACGATGATGGCACCATTGCCGGCGAAACAGTTCACCACCAACTCAACATTGTTGCCATCGCGCTTCAATTGGTGAAGCCAACGTGTTCCTTCTTGGACTTATGGCTGCGGCTTGACGGCGAGAATTTGACCGAAATGGTATCGAGGCCTGTTTCTGACCTCGATCGATTCCAGCCAGTCCCGCATTTGCAATATCAGCAGCACCATTGCATCACCGAATCTGACCTTCGGCGAGCTGTCGGCCTGGTCCCTAGCCTGTCGAAGGCTCTAGACCGAGCGTACGGCTCTTGGGATCACCCGGTGCTTCCGATACACCGTGCCGTGATGTTCTTCTGTCAAGGCTACACAGTTACTCCGCACGAGCCGCGCCAATTTCTATGGGCGGCAGGACTCGACTGCCTGTTTGCTTCGAAGGTTGATAAAAAGAAGCAGGCATCATCAGAGATTGCCCGCCGGATGCAAATCCTTCTTGGGCCGAAATTGAAACTATATGAAGCTGATACAGTTTCCGTCCCAACGCATCAAACAACACGTATCCACAAGGAACTGCAAACTGTAAGCAACGACATATTCAAACTACGGAATGCGTTTGCGCATGGAAAGCCAATACCTGATAACGCTTGGCTTGCTAACAGAGGACAGCCGGAGGAGTCCGCGTATGCTTATCAGTTGGTGGAACAGACAGAAATATCCCTGCGTCTAACCCTGCTACGCATTCTGGAGAATCCGACGCTCTTCGCTACATTTTCTGATTCAAGCAAGCTGGATTCATACTTCGCAATTCCATAGCCGTGCATAACCTGAGCTCTTGCGCAGGATCGGTTAAGCTGATCCGCTGCGCGCTGAAAAACGCTGCTCCTTCGCTTCGAGAAACAGTGCGATGTCTGAAATTCGAACTTTCTGACTGATAATGTTTATGCCTGTTGTTACGAAGAGTAATATCTCGCCAGCCACTCCTTCGCTTCTTCGAGTCCTTGATTAGCCGCTTTGCGGCCCCATGATTCTGCTTCGGCAGCTTTATCGAATACTCCCACTGACCAATGACGCTTGCCTTGGTACATCTTGGATGGGTCGTCTATGAAGATCTTGGCTTGTTCTTGAATCGCGTCGTTTAGGTACATCTTGGCTAGTTCGAATTGCGATGGTGCATGACCCTTTTCAGCTGCTTTACGATACCATGCTTCTGCCTGAAAACGACTTCTGGGAACCCCTTCGCCCCAGGCATATCTATCTGCCAAACGCCACACTGCGGGCGCATAACCTTGTTCTGCAGCCTTGCGTTCCCATTCCAAACCTTCAACTTCGTTACGCGCTACGCCGTGCCCTAAACCGTAAACCAGTCCCAGGTGGCATTGAGCCTGAGCATGACCTCTTTCTGCTGCTCTGCGGAAATACTCGACCGCAGCGACTTGATCTCGGAGCGTACCAATGCCATCGTGATAGGCCATGCCCAGCAGGTCCAATCCGTCTTTATGCTCAGGGTCCAGGGCCACTGTCCGTTGGAGGCATTCAAAGAATTCAATAAGCTGATTCTGGCTCTTAGCCGTCTTCGCCCTTTCAAACCACTCCTCTGCGCTCTCCAGCAACCACAGATCGCCCAAGCCGCGCTTTGCGAGTTTTGCAGCCGCCTTTCGGACGAGTGCGGTGGGTTGTGCAACGACAAGTGCAGTCTGGGATTCCGGTCCCCTCATTTTCCAGTTCCCTCATCTGATTTCTTCTCGACCCGCTGCCGTGCAACATTGACGCGCCCCTGAACGCTGGATGCCATTTCTGCGAGCAGGTCTCGTCCCTCCGTTGCAGCTTGGTCTGCCTTTGCCTTCAGTTTGGCAAGATCGGCTTCTGAAAGGCTTGTAACTTCCAACTCGATTGCTGCTATGCGGCTTCGTACCTGCCTCAATTGGCGCAATACTCTTACCAAGTCAGCACCAACACCCGAACCTTGCACCGTATCGGGGCTTGTGTCGAGATCGGCAAGGATGCGCAGCAGTGCGTCTTCGTCTCCCGCAACGTATGCGGCATTGACCTGCTTCATCAGACGCTCGCGCCGCGCACGGTCTGTCTCGTCGGTCGCGGTATCCGGGTGAACCCGCTTGGCTGCTTCGCGATAGAGTTTCTTCAAATCAGCAGTGGGTGAGAAAGGCTGAACCTCCGCTGCCTCGCCGTGGGCCGCTGAATAAGCCTCTTCAGCCTGTGCGCGGGCTTCGGATGCTTCTGCCTTTGCTTCTGGGGTTTCCGTTCGTTCGGCGCGTAGCTCGGCAAGAAGTGCATTCCACTCGTCGAGTTCGGCATACAGCACGCCAACACGACGAAGGTACAGCCCCTCAAAAGCAGCCAACTCCGCTTTCAGGCTGGCAAGGACAAGTTCTTGATCGGCAAGCTGGGCTTCGAGCCGCGCCAACTCTTCACGCTTGGCTACAAGCTCTTCCTCTTCCGGTGATAGCTGGCGCACAATTTCAGTCTTCATGTGATCTTCGCGATGAGAGTGGCGCACGCTTTCGCGTGGCTTCTTACAAAAGGCTTTCCTGCGGTACTTCTCGCAGAAATGCTTCTTTGGCCTTGAAAAAATCGTACCCCGTGGACAACGAACCGATCTTCCTGGTTGCGTCTACCAGTCCGTCTAAACCATAGGTGTTCTCAAACTCAACAACTCCGAACACGTCTTGATGTTCATCAAGAATGACAAGGTGCAGATGCGTTTGGGAAGTAACTTGCGTCAGAAGATCCACACTGGATGGTCCTGGTTTGGGGCTGATCAGCAGTTCATAACCCGCAAATGGTTTCCCATCAATTAGGGGCGGAAACCACCAAAGCAAAAAGATGATTG
Source organism: Occallatibacter sp. (assembly GCA_050015115.1). Lineage (GTDB taxonomy): Bacteria > Acidobacteriota > Terriglobia > Terriglobales > Acidobacteriaceae > Telmatobacter. The sequence continues at coordinate 2,213 of JBEKCA010000186.1, read as the reverse complement.
GCCCAGCGCTCGTCTTTACGATTCCTGAATTCAGCCGCAACTGATAGGGGCCGTGATTGCGTAACTCGGTCAAGAATGCTCGGCGCTCGCTCAGGAGGAGAATGACTTCGGGTCCGACCTCAGCCTGAAGGGTAGCGACATTGAAGTGAACACCAAATGCGCTTGGAATCTGCCAGTCCCCTTTTGTGAAGTGTCTCTTCCCCTGAAATGCAAATTTATTGTTCTTGATCTGGAGAGGATGCGCATCCTTGTGCATGTCCCCGTCGCGGTGGTCAGGCACGGACCCTTGGCGAGTGTCGGGTGAGAACTCCCTCCGGTCCGCTGTGGTCAGCCTCAGTGCATTCGACCTCCAAAGTGCACAGAGGAATTCCTCGTCGGAGTTGGCTTTGCGGATCGTAAGCCTCACTGGCAAGGATAAAAGCGCCAAGTTCGCCGCCACGATTGCAAGGATAGAGGCCCCCAACAGCATGATTCCCGTATGGTGCGCTATGAAAAGCGCATACGCGCTGGCTGCCCCCACAGAAACGATCAATAGGAACATCAAAGGACGCAGCATCCGTCTCATAAAAGCCATTGCAGGATGAGAAAGAAAGAAGGCAACCAACAGGAGTGGTAATCCAAGGAGCAGCCAACTGTTGCGGGCCAGAGCATATCCAAGATTGAAAATGACAATTACCCAGGGAACAGTCAGCATCGTCAAGGCAAAAGCCTGAGGAATTCTTCCAAATCGGCCTGCCCCTGCGAGCTTTATTGCGATCTCAGTATCGACTCGAAGGCCGGCAACGCCGATACTGCTCGCCGCTTGATATTCATTGAAAGAGGGAAAAGGAAAACCTTCGAGGTCGCTTACTTTCATGATCACCTTCCCGCAAGCAGTGAGAACCGATTAAATTTTCGTGACTCTCGATTGTTCCACCTTTGGAGAACCCTTGCAATCAGCCGAGGACCGGCCTGGTGCCTCTGGCCTCATCTTTGAGATCTTGAAGTTCCGCAGGGCAGCCTGCCCTGAGCTTGCCGAATGGGCGCAGTCCTCTCTCAAGCCTTGAGGCCCTTTTTCGTTTTGGACGGCGGCAGATAGTTCTCGCCGGTAACCACCTTTCGACCCGTCTTGCTTTCAAGTTCCACTCGGGCGCGATGGGCAATCCCGCCGCCCGTCTTTGCGGCTCTTTTGTTGGCGGGCAAGCCCGCCGCCGCCGCCGTCTCCGCAATCTGACGCGTAGAGAGCTCGGCCAGGGCCGTGAAGATGAGTTCGGCCTCGCTCATGTGATCGCGAAGATTCTGGCTTTCAAGACCTTTCAAATCCTTATGCTGTTTGACCGAGATGCCGGACCATTCCTCGTGAATGATATTGGTGAGGATGGCGAACTCCTCCCCCTGCTTTATCTCGTGACTGGCCCAGTAGTCGGTCAGTTTGTTGCGCGTCTCCTGCCCTGTCATGCGCTGGGTAATCCACTTTTCGCTGCGGCCCAGCTTGCGCCAATTCTCCCTGGTCCGCTCCAGCGCCAAGGCCGGATCGGCGATCTCCTGCAAGCGTTCATAGCCCACCTTCGCAAGCCAACGCTTGAACGGCTCCGCCTTGGGGGAAGGGATGGACTGGATAAGCCGGAGAACTCCAGGGACGTTCCAGCACTGGAGCTTTTGCATTCCTCCCTCCGTTTCAAAGGGAAGCGCAAGGGGGGGGACAAATTGTCCCCCCCCTTTGAAGGCCTCGGCCAGAGAGGGATCGCGGCGGCGCAGCTTCTTCAGGTAATCGGAGGGAGCAAGGGAGTCCGTCAGCGCACTGACGATGTCGGTGAGAACAAACCACCACTCCTCATTGTGAAAGACCCGGCGCACCGGCCGCTCTTCGAAAAGCGCCATATCGCTCATTGGAAAACCTTTCCCTCTTCTCTGCGAAGCGCAAGGCGGGCCACCATATGCGTACCGATCTCGCACTCAACGATTCTAACCGAGAAGGTGTGACCGGCCTGTGCTGAGGCCGATGGTTTGAGCCACTATAAAGGCTATCGCCCCGGCCTCTATCTTGCGGACTGTTTTCTCCTCTGCTGCTCGGCGGTTGGCCTTTTGCAACTTCGCGCGGCAGGCCATGCACGAGCATCAAGAACTCCTGCGGCGCGGATTGACCGGGCAAGCGTGCAACCTTACCGCAATAGCTGTCGCCAAGTGCCCTGTTCATTCTTCGCCTGCAAAATCACCTGCTAAAACTCCGTCTT
>JBEKCA010000185.1:0-6589 GCA_050015115.1 Occallatibacter sp. | reverse complement strand
ATACTCAACTTTTCTGCGTCGTCCATGCGGATGTTCACTACCCAGCATGACCGCCCCTTCAGGCTCATCTTGTGTTGGAATCAAAGCCCTCCTTCAGGCTCATCTTGTGTTGGAAGAGAGTAACACTTGACAACCGGCGGGTATTCCGTCACTATAGTGATGACACACCCGCCAAGCCTCTCCCTGGAAACAGGTGAAGCTCAAATCGGCGGGTTTTTCATTTTCCGATGAAATACGGCAAGCCTCATCTTCCATACGAAGATCAAGTCGATTTACTGATCCGTCGCGGTCTCGCTTGCGCAGACAGGGCGAGTACGCTGTTTTGGCTGAAACGAATCGGCTATTACCGCCTGAGTGCGTACTTCATCCCATTCAAAGATGCGGCCACCGGCAATTTTCGTCCAGGGACGACTTTTGAGCAAATCATTGATCTCTATCGATTCGATGCCGATCTGCGGCGTCTCGTGCGCGAAGCCCTGGACAGGATTGAGATCAGCGTCCGCGCCGTCATTACTTACGAAATAGGAAAAGACCTGGGCGTCTTCGGTTATGCGGACGCCGCCAACTTCGCGGCCACATTCAATCATGCCGACTTCATGAGGATTCTCCGGCGCGAAGAGGGGAGATCGACCGAGGTTTTCATCGGCCATTACCGCACCAAGTACACCTCTGAAACAGAACTACCCGTGTGGATGGCCACGGAGCTGATCAGCTTTGGCGCGCTGTCGAAGATGTATGAGCACTTGCGGACAAGCTTCCGAAAGAAAATCGCCCGCGAATTCAACCAGCCGCAGCCCGTCTTTGTGAGCTGGCTTCATGCCTTGACGGCGGCCCGTAACGTCTGTGCGCACCACAGCCGATTGTGGAATCGAGAGCTTGCCGTCAAACCGGAATTGCCAGTGACGTGGAAAGCAAGCGGCATTGGCAACGACCGCTTTTACGTGATCGCACTGATCATTCAAACGCTACTCGCTGACATTGGTCCTGATTCCCGCTGGGGCGAACGGCTCAAGGCTCATTTCAACGCTCATCCGACGATTAATTTAAGGGCAATGCAGTTTCCGGCCAACTGGCAAACTCGCTCACCCTGGATCTAACCGCTCTGGAAAGGGTGTTATAAGATTGTTGCATCGAAATCAGAATCTACAAACTACCACTGCGGCAAGCAACCGGTGCAACAGCCACAAGTGCGAACCGGCAAGGGGGGACTCTCACATGAGGTGTGTTAAGCTGCTCATTCTTTCGATTCCGTCGCTGGCCCTGCTCGTCAGCGGATGCGGCGGCAACAGTTCCCAAACCACAGGCGGTCAAACCACAGGGGGCGGCCAAACCACAACCATATACGTGGCCGGATTTGCTCCGTTGCCTACTGGGAAAGCCGCCGAGGTATGGCAAGTTACCAACGGCAGCTCAACACCGACAGCTTCGGCTCTGTCCATGCCAAGTGGCTCGACGGCTTCCGAAACCTGCGGGGCAATGGCAGTCTCGGGGGGCAGTGTGTATGCGGCGGGGTTTGCCTGGAACGCCACCACCGGCATCATCTACGCTCCCGTGTACTGGGTGAACGGCGGTGGCCACGCTGTTACCCCTGCCCACCGGAGTGACAGGTGTTGGGGCAGGTGCTGAGGCCTGCGGAGTTGCGCTTTCGGGCTCCGACGTCTATGTGGCGGGCAATGTACCCACCAGCACGGCCAGCACCGCCGCATGCTGGATGAACGGCGCGCTCACGACGTTACCCACGCCCAGTGGCATGGCGGGTTCTAACGCCGACGCGATCGCGGTCTCGGGCAGCGATGTCTATGTGGCAGGAGACGCATCTGCATACGGGATAAACTACAGCCCTGTATATTGGGTGAACGGCACGGCTACGGTACTTCCGATGCCCAGCGGTATTGACGCTGCCGCAGTCACGGCGATCGCGGTCTCGGGCAGCAATATATATATGGCAGGATACGGGTACACCGGCGCAGGCGAGGAATACGCCATATACTGGGCGAACGGCACGACCACAATCTTGTCGCTGCCGGGTAATTTGACACAGTCGGAAGCCAGTTCGATCGCGATTTCCGGCAGCGATGTGTACGTCGCGGGAAGCGTCTCGAACAGCGCGGGGGAAGCCATCCCCACGTATTGGGTGAATGGCACAGCCACTATGTTGTCCCTGCCAGGCAATTCGACGGAGGCTGTGGCTGAGTCCATCGTGGTCTCGGGCAGCAACGTGTATGTGTCGGGAGCCGTGCAATACGGCGCGGGTGAACCCATCGGCGACGGCCAGGTCGTTGCAGCCTACTGGGTCAATGGCGCAGCCACGGCATTACCTCTCCCCAGCGGCGCAACTGACTCTTACAACACCGGAATCGCGGTGACGACTCAGTAGTCGGCGGCGAAGGCACGCCACTTGCGATCGTCCAGATCAGCGCAAAAGGCGAAATGGCTCTCAGGGACGGAAATGGGGAGCTGACTCAGGCGTCGAGGGACCTGAGTTCACCCACAAAAATGGGTGCCTCAGGTTAGTGGGTGAAGGTGCTTCGCTTTTGTTCACCTGGGAGACCACAAAACCCGGGCAGCGGGGAACTGACCACAACCAGCCACAATCAGTCTCCTAAAACGCAGAATAAATATCGGTAAACGCGCCAGAATTGAGGGCTCCAAACGGTTATTGTCAGCTTTGTGTCGCAACTCGAACCGACACCGAATGATCGACGATTGTCTTCGATCATGGTTCGAGGTTGTTTAAGTTCTGTTCGATATAAGCGGTATCCTAAAGCGCTCCTAAGCCGTCAGGCTTAGGGATGGTGTCTTCCTTCAAAGCGAGCGCAGCGAGAGTGTTTCTCTGCGTGTTTCCTCGAATTGATGCTCGCAGAACCTGGCGGCTTTGGAAAATTACGATGTCGGATTGGCCTTTACTGCATCCCCATGTCCCGCCCGAATGTCGTGAGGATTTGTAGGATGCGCTCTTCGGGTTCATATACCTGATTGTTTATAAGCAGGGTGTAATGACTCCGGCTCTTGCATTCGGATTTCGAACAGCGTTACCGTTTGGTTGTGCTGACTTTGCGGGCCATGACGGGTGGTGCTGGATATGCTCAACGGCATCTGGAACACAGCGACTATTACGATGAAGGCCGTCGTGTTCAAGGTGAATGGCATGGCCAGGGTGCGGAGTTGTTGGGTCTGCATGGAGAGGTTACGCGGAAACAATTTGAAGCAGTTCGAGAGGGGTTGCATCCAGAGACTGGAGAATTCCTCCGCCCTCGCCACAGTGCTGACCGAGTTGATGCAAACGGAAGCGAACAGAGCAAAGGGAGATCACTGTACGATCTGACCTTTTCCGCGCCGAAGTCAGTTTCGATTCAGGCGCTCGTCGGCGGGGATGAGCGGTTGATTGCTGCCCATGACAAAGCTGTCCGGGAGTCGCTCGCTGAGGCAGAAAACTATGCCGCGGCGCGTGTCCGGCTGAATGGTGCGAACGAGGATCGGGCAACTACCAACTGGATTGTGGCCGCATACCGGCACGACACTAGCCGTGAACTTGATCCGCAACTGCACACCCATGCTGTCACGGCCAATCTGACCTACGATGGCGTGGAGGGGCGCTGGAAGGCGTTGCAAGCATCGGGACTATATGAGCGCCGTGCGTATCTGACGGAAGTTTACCGGAACTCTCTGGCGCGTGAAGTATGTAGTCTGGGATATGAGATTGAGACGCGCCGCGATTCCAAGGGCAGGGATCACGGTTTCGAGATTCGCGGCGTCTCGGATCAGTTACTCGAAAAATACAGCATACGCAGCGCGCAGCGGGATGCCGCCATCGAACGATTCACTGCGGAGCATGGTCGCAAGCCAACCAATAATGAAGTTGCCGTGCTGGTCCGTGAATCCCGCGCAGACAAACTGGCGGAAATATCCACGGAGAGATTACGTACACAGCAGCAGGCGAGGTTGTTGCCTGAAGAACGCCACGCGCTGAAGCATCTGCATGAAAAGTCTGTTGATTGTGCCAGAGTGATTCCGCATGAACTCTTGCAAGCAGCGGAGTCGCTTCAACACGCGAAAGAGCATCTCTTTGAGCGTTGCTCAGTCGTGCGCGAACACGAGTTGATGACCGAGGCTCTGCGGCACGGGCGCGGGAAGCTTGATCGCCGTCAACTGCGCGGTGCTCTGGAGTTGGAACAGTCGCAGGGTTCACTGATCCGAGCCGGGAACAATCTGGCCACGCGAGAAAGCCTTGAACGCGAACAGCGCATGATTGCAGCGGTGGACAGCGGCATTGGGCGCTATGAACGCCTGGGCGGAAAGCGAGAATTCAGCGCATCTGAACGACTGCGAAAGGAACAACTGTGGGCCGTTCATCAGATACTGGACTCGCAGGATTTCGCAGTCAATCTACGTGGTGCCGCCGGAACCGGCAAGACCGCTACGCTCACGGAAATCGCCCGTGGTTTACGCGAGGCTGGCCGGGAAGTATTGGCAGTTGCGCCAACGCGCGGCGCTGTTGAGGAGTTGCAAAAGGTCGGCTTTCGCGATGCGATGACGATCTCGCGATTGCTGGAGGACCCAAAGGCGCTGGCCGCGTTGCACGGCAGAGTTTTGGTTGTGGATGAAGCGGGCATGGTCTCTGGCCGTCAGATGGAAGGTTTGCTCAATCTGGCAAAGCACGAAGACGCGCGGATTTTGTTTTCCGGGGACACTCAACAACTTCAGAGCGTCGAGGCATCGGATGCCCTGCGTATTCTGGAACAAGAATCGCGGATGAAGAGTGTGTCACTCACGGCTGTGCAACGGCAGACGCAAGCTCAATATCGGGATGCGATACAGACACTGCGGCATTCGCCGGAGCAGGGATTTGAAAAGCTGGAGCAGCTTGGTGCCGTTCGTGAGGTTCCTTATATGGAGCGCGCACACGCAGTGGCATCAGCTTATCGCGCACTCATGTCAGACTCAAGTCGCACGGTTCTCGTGGTTGCCGGCACTCATGAGGAGATCGGCAAGATCACCGATGCCATCCGTGAAGATATGAAGCAGCGCGGCGAACTGGATCGCGGCGTTGTCTCCGAGCGCTATGTGTCGCTGCAATGGACCGTGGCACAAAAGAAAGATTTGGTGAACTACAAGTCAGGGCAAGTTCTGCTCTTCCATCGTTCTTCGCGTGGCGTCGAAAAGCATGAGGCGCTCACCGTTGTGCGAACAGACATGTCAGGTATCGTTGCCAGGGACCAGCATGGCATGGAGCGCACGGTGAGTCCAACACAAGCGCGCTCCTTTTCTGTGCATGAACGCCAACAGATTGAGGTGGCCCCTGGCGACAAGTTGCTGCTGACTGGCAATCGCGGCGGTGGGGGCTTCCGATCCACTAACGGCGAACTGGTAAAAGTGCGCGATGTAGATGGTGGCCGCATTCACCTTGAAGATGGCCGGACGTTGCCGGCCAATTACCACGAGTTCGATCACGGCTATGCGGTCACAGCGCATCGCAGCCAGGGAAAGACGGTGGATGCGGTGATTCTCTCCGCCGATGCGATGAAGCAGGAGTTGTTCTACGTCGGTGCTTCGCGTGGCCGCCAGGAAATCGTCGTGGTCACCAGTGACCGTGAGCAATTGCGCAACTTGCTCGGCATCTCCACGGCGCGGCCATCGGCAACTGAACTGGCGAGAGAACAGGCGCCGCCTCATCCCGCGCCAATGCAAAGCCCTGAGCGGCCGCCCTTGCAAACCATTGAACCGTCGGTGCTGCGGAAAAAGAATGACCGAAAGCACGATCTGGGGATGAGCCGGTGACTCCTGATAGTCATGGTGAGGCGTCTGTCGAAGGTCGAGGCTGCGAACGATCCCAGCGACGGGGCGGGCGAGGCGTAAGCCCCGTCCTACAGTTTAAGTTATAACTTCTATAGGAGTCGCTATTTGCGTATGAACTGGCGTATATATATCAACTTCGGAAGATGCTGCCCGGATTGACACAATAAGAGAGTAGCGAATGCGCTTATCGTACCGCGTGTGGCCGGGATTCTCTTTCCACCAGCCGCCAATGGGATAAATGCCAATGGCTGATTTCTGGGCTAAGGTAGCGGCTGATCCGTACCAATGATCGGAATGAATTGAGCCTAAATTCCGGATACGCCCAAGGAGCCAGTCGTCTGTGCCGCCAGGGACAGGAGCTAAGCCGGCCTCTTCCGCTTCAACGGCGGCATTGATGCGGCTTCTGAATTCCGGAATACTTTCGTGTTCGCGCTTGACTGCGAACCGCAGCGCGTGGGAGGCATATCTGTGCTTTCTGAGCCACCCTCTATCTCCCGGATTCGGCTCGATAAAGTAAGAGAGCGTCACGCGCAGCTCAACTTCGGCTTCTCCCAGTTGTTCGAGTTCCGTGCGCGGCCAGGGGAACTCGTGGAGATTCATGTGTCGCGTCTTGATGCTACCCTCTTCCTTCCAGAAGGGTTGGAGCTCCTCTTCCGCAATGAGCGTAAGGTCGGTGAGCGCTCTGTGAACCTCATCTTGGATTGCGGCAGTTTGTGCGGCATATTTGAGTAATGAGGCAAAGCATCACGGAGCATAGGGCGAAGTGGCGTGGGCTGGTTTTGGAACAGCTCTC
>JBEKCA010000184.1:0-6768 GCA_050015115.1 Occallatibacter sp. | reverse complement strand
TCCTGATGGCGGCCACCGGGAGCAAGGTTGGCGCTGTACGAAGTCGGCGAAGAGTCGGGTGCAAAGATATCGGAACCGTCATCCAGGCTCTTGCTGTAGACGTAGGAACCGGTCACCGCTAGTCCGTGGCTGAAATTGTGCTTCCCGCCCACCTCAAGGCCGTTGTACCTCGAGTCTGCGAAATTGCCGCGTGCAATAATCACGCCTCGCGACGGATCGAGACGCTCGCCAGTGTTGAAGTCCTCGTAGTTGTACTGTTGATTGGCAAATAGCTTCACGCCTCGGCTGCCAACATACGTGATGCTCAAAGCGATCTGGCCTGGCAGCACCCGCTCAACACCGAGGTTCCACTCTTCAGAGTAAGGCGACGTGAGATTATTGACCGGAGCGTCGACCGTCGAGAATTGACTAACCTGAGGTGAAATCGTCGCAAGCAGCCCAGTCGCGTTGCCTATGACTGTGTTAGTTTGCTGAATCTCCCCAGCGGCAACGTTTGGGGCGGAATCGGCGTCGTTCGTAGTGATGTTTGTAAACTCCGGATCGAAGAAGATCCCGAAGCCGCCACGGACAACCGTCTTGCCGTCTGCGAGCCACTTACCCTGACGCGGCGAATACGCAAATCCCACACGCGGCGCAAAGCTGTGTTTGTTTTCGGCAACCTTATAAACGGTGTCGATTGGTCCATACAGCGTCGCAGCGGTACTTGGGTTGATCGCCGGGTAGGGCAGCGAGTTATCCGGGTTGGTGAAGTAATCCCACCGGACGCCCAGGTTGAGTGTAAGACTGGGAGAGAGCTTCACATCATCCTGCCCAAAGATGCCCGAACGCCAACTGTGCGGATCGACGTCGGGGTTGCCGAAGGTGCGAGTCGCAGTACCCGATGGACCAAGCTCGTTGAGTAGAAAATTGCCAACGCCGGTTGAACCGTCTCCCCCATCGGCGAAGCTGAGTACCCCGTTTACGGGGACAGCGTTGAGGTCCTTCTCGATGCGGCGGCCGATGTCCGCGCCCGCGCGCACCGTATTCCGGCCATGTGTCCAGGAAACGGTGTCCTGAAACTGATACATGTCCTGTCCTCTGCCTTGCGGGAAGTCCGTTTGGTCAAACCCCAGATTCTGAATTTCCGGTGTGTCGATATTTGGGGCATTATAGAGCGGGTTCGCCAGAGTCTGCGCGGTCGGTGCAAAGGCGAAGGAGAGACGTGTTTCTGAGGCGCGAAACTCATTCAGAATATGCGTGGAGAATATATGCGTCCACGTTCCCTGTCCCAACTCTGAAAAGCCGCCTTGCTCAGTGTCAAAGCCGGGCATGGAAGAACCATTGGCGAAGAAATCAGGTGTGAGGCTGCTGCGATCGTGCAAGTAGCGCGCCGTGAAGGTGTCTTTCGTCCAGGGGGTGTAATCGATTCGATAGGTCCATTGGGTGTCGGGATTCTGCTCCGGTGCCGCGGGACGGAGGAAGGTGTCGACTTGTAGGCCGTTATTGCAGACATCGTCAGTTGGAGAGCAGGCAGCACCAAGGGATATACCGGCTGCGGCAGGGGACTGCGGGGTGAGATCGGCGAAAGTGCTGACGTAGCTGCCGCTTGAAAGATATTGCAACATAAGCGCCGCGTTGGTTGCAACGGTGCCCGAGCTTCCCGCCAGTTCCTTAAGCAAGGCTATGCCGGATGTATTGGGCAGAAGTATCTCCTGGGCGACCTCGTTGCCGTAGTAGCGCGACCACTGCGCCGCGCCAAAGGCGAAAAGCTTGTCCTTGATGACTGGGCCGCCGACCGTGAAACCGAATTGATGCTGATCGTAGCGAGGCTTGTTGCTCCTGCTGGGAGTCAGTTGCCTTTGCTGCCCGTCGGTCGAGTTGAGTCCCGATCCCGAATAGAGCTCCCACGACGAACCGTGGAAGGTGTTCGTGCCACCTTTCGTGATCAGGTTTACAACGCCACCCGATGCGCGCCCAAACTCCGCAGGCGGGTTGTGCGTATAGATAATCACGTCGGAATACATGTCAGGAATATTTGGCTGAACCGCTTGGCCGGCAATGGTGGCATCGTTGATCTCCTCACCATCGATCATGAAGTTATTCGCGCGGGGACGAGCGCCGCTGACCTGGATCTCTTCGCCGTTTGTGTCTTCAGTGTTGCTCACAACCTGTACACCCGGCACTGTGGTCAACAACTCGATCGGGTTGAGAGAGAAGATTGGCAACTTGACCAACGCTTCGCCGGAAATCGTCTGGGAGAGGGAGCCGTTCTCCTGATTCAGCAGGACGTTACTGGCGCTGACAGAAACAGTCTCATTCAAATGCCCGAGCTTCAACTCGACGTCATAGGAGATTACCAGCGAAGCTGGAACCGTGAGGCCTTTTGCCTCGAAGAGCTCAAAGCCGGTCGACTCAACGCGCAGCGTGTATTGGCCAGGAGTGATCGCATCCAGACGATAGGCGCCGAGCGAAGTTGTTGTAGCGCTCCGGGTCTCGCCCGTTGCAACATCCGAAACAGTGACGCTGGCCCCAACAACAACCGCTCCGCTGCCGTCGCGAACGATACCGGTCAGAGTTCCCTTGCTGGTCTGCGCCAGAGCCGCGCGCGGGGCGAAGGTGACACAAACTAAACCCGCACCCATCATCGCGCCCAGCATCAGCGCCCGTGAAAGCCTTCTATGTGTGATCATGCGTTTCTTCCTTCCCAGGGGTTGAGAGCGTTTAACCGTCTTTTGAGATGTGCAGGCTATCTGAAGCGGGACTCTGTCAAATCGAATACTCGGGCACCAATTGGTGCTACCAAGTGGAACCATTCTGAGCTGGCAAATGTTCCCATGTTTGCAGCAATTCCATCACCAATCTTGTCTACTCGGACTGACCTGCACTGAGTTGGCAGGAAGTTGTTCATTCTATTTTACATAAATAGTCTCATTGGATTGAATCGAATGCGGTTACAAGATCAGAAGCTAATAAAGTACCTCCTTTTCCATAGCAGACGAGAAGTAAACTATGATTTTATGTACCAATACCGATTTCAGTAATCCATTTAAATCTTTGTGTGTAGTGCCTTTCCCGGAGTTCATGCCTTCAAAAACGCCAAGGATCGTACAAGATAAGCCTTCAAATTGCGGCGGTGCACTACTGCATCCAGAAAGCCCTTTTCCAGCAGAAACTCGGCCCTTTGAAAACCCTCGGGCAGTTTCTGGCGGATCGTCTGTTCAATGACCCGCGGCCCGGCAAAGCCAATCAGCGCTCCCGGCTCGGCGATATTCAGATCACCAAGCATGGCAAAGCTGGCAGTCACTCCGCCAGTTGTTGGATCGGTGAGCACGCAGATATAGGGCACTTTGGCGTCGTCCAACTGCGCCAGAGCCGTCGATATCTTGGCCATCTGCATCAAGCTCACCACGCCCTCCATCATCCGAGCTCCACCTGAGGCTGCCACCACAATGAGCGGCAAGCGCCCCAGCCTTGCCCGGTCCACGGCCCTGGCGATCGTCTCGCCGACTACGGCCCCCATCGAGCCGCCGATAAAGCCATACTCCATCGCGCTAACTACCACAGAATGCGGCCCGAGCTGGCCGACCGCATTCAAAATGGCGTCGTCCAGGCCGGTTTGCTCCTGAGCCGCGCGCAGCCGCTTCTTGTAGGGCTTCACGTCGACGAAGTTCAAGGGATCGGTCGAGCGCAGCCCGCCGTCTACAAGCTCGTAGCCGGGCTCGAGAAGCAGATCAATCCGCCGTCGCGCGCCGATCTTGAAGTGGTGCTGGCACTTGGGGCACACATTGAGGTTGGCCTCAAGCTCGGCCTTCCAGACCACTGCCCGGCAGCCCACGCACTTGATCCACAGACCCTCGGTACGCACGCGTGATTCCGCCTCCGCCACGCCCTTGGGGCCGGGACCGTACTCGCCGCCTTCACGCTTGAACCAGGACATCTAACCTCTCGAGAAACAGTGGACAGTGGTCAGTGAACAGTGGACAGTCAGTGGATGCGGTCAATTCTGGACAGCGCCGAGCCGCCGGCTGATCACTGCTGTTCACTCTCAGTATTCTATGCCGCGTTGGGCCAGAATCCCCTTCTGGTAGGCGTGCTTAACCTCGCGCATCTCGGTCACGGTATCGGCCAGCTCAGTCAGTAGCGGGTGGGCATTGCGACCGGTCAGGATTACGTGAACCATCTCCGGCCGTCCACGCAGCACTTCGGCAACCGTTGCAGGGTCGAGCATCCCATAACCGATGGCATAGTTGATCTCGTCCAGGACCACCATATCCCACTCGCCACTGTAGATCGCCTCGCGCGCCTCTTGCCACGCCGCCTCCACAAGCCGAACATCCTCCGGATCGGTCTCGGCTCCGCCGACCTTCACAAATCCCCGGCCCATCTGCTTCATCACGAAGTTCTCTCCGAAGGCCTTGACCGCATCGAGTTCGCCATAGTGCCAGGAGCCCTTTAGAAACTGGAGCATCAGCACCCGCATGCCATTGCCGACCGCGCGCAAGGCCGTGCCCATGGCGGCAGTGGTTTTGCCTTTGCCGGGGCCGGTGTTGATCAGAATCAGTCCTCGCCGCGAATCGGTCATTCTCAGCTTTCAGCTTAAAGCGAACAGCTTGCAGTTAGCAGGCGCCCGGATTATCCGGCCTGCTGTCGGCTGTTTACTGTGGGTTGTCTCTCAATGGCCTGAATGATAGGGATGGCCAGTCAGAATTGTAAATGCCCGGTAGAGCTGTTCGGCCATTACGAGCCGCGCGAGGGCGTGAGCCATCGTCATTGGGCCCAGCGAGAGCAACAGGCCGGCCCGTTTACGAGCATCTTCAGACCATCCGCTGGCCGGTCCGATGGCAAAGACAATCTGCTGTGTTCCATCATCTCGCCGCGCACCCATCCATGCCGCAAAGGCCTCTGAACTCAACTGCTTGCCCCGGCTGTCCAGTAGCACGGCGAATGCAGGCGTGCGCCCATCAAGCCGCTTCAGCCATTCGAGCATCGCCTCCTCAGTGCGGAAGGCCTCGGTCTGGCAGCGGGCGAAGGGCGAGCAGCGCCCGAGATAGACCGCAGTCATGGCATCGACCTCGTCCTTCGAGCCGGGGCGAGCGCCGATATGAGCAAGGGTGACGTTCATGAGGAGCAGGAAAGCTGGTGAATTCAATCTAGCATCAATGACGACGACAGCTGAAGGCTAGATGTGGCAGCTCGCCTGACCGCGCTTTTCGAGGTACTTCTGGTGGTACTCCTCTGCGCGCCAGAAGGTTTGGGCAGGCTCGATTTTGGTGACGATTCGCTTGGGGTTGAAGCGACCCTCGGCTGTAAGCTGCTCGATCTTGGCGCGAGCCTGCGCCTCCTGTTCGGGAGAATGGAAAAATATCGCCGAGCGATACTGCGCGCCCCAGTCAGGACCCTGGCGATTGAGGGTCGTCGGGTCATGAAGCGAGAAAAAGGCGTCCAGAAGCTGCTCGTAGGTGACCAAAGCCGGGTCGAAGTCCAGCTCGACCACCTCGGCATGACCGGTCTGATCGGTACAGACGTCTTTGTAGCTGGGCCGCTCCAGCGAACCGCCCTCATAGCCGACGGCGGTCGCCTTCACTCCGGGAACTGCCGCAAACGCAGCTTCGACTCCCCAGAAACAGCCCGCGCCAAAGGTCGCCTTCTCGTGGCTCATAACCGATCAGATGCTGACGTACGGTACCTGGTGACATTTTTCGTGCCCTGGCCCCGTCTCAAAATCGGAAATGGGCCGCCGAAGTGTGATCCGAGTCACGGAGCCAGTGGGTCGAGACTCGATAGCCTGAGAGGGTTGGCGCAGGCGCCTGAGCGCCCAAGCGACCCAGGAGTTTCATCATGGCTTATGTAATTACCGATGCCTGCACCAAGGATTTTGTCTGCGCCTCTGAGTGCGCAACCGCCGCCATCGCACCCGCTTCGGCCGACGATTCCGCCGCGGCCGGCGTTTCCCAGCTCTTCATCAATCCCGATGAGTGCATCGACTGCGGCAACTGCGCGTCGGTCTGCCCCTCCAACGCGATCTTTTCACTCGACGATCTGCCGGCCGACAAGGCACACTTTGCCGACAAGAACAAGGCCTATTTCAACTAGGGCATCTTGGGAAACTGAGTCAACGAGAAATCTGCGCGAGAAAATCATCCCTCGACGGGCTGAAGCCGGACTGCGTGGACCCTCCTGAGGGGCACGGCTGAAGCCGTGCCCCTTCAAAACTATTGCTCCAGAAGATTCATTCCGTTCATGCGCTTCCGCTGGCCTTGGTCTGTTTTGGCCAACTGTCTATTGGTTCCCCAGACCGTCGTTCTCGTGGTAGTTCGGATACGGCGGAATTGGTATCTCTGGAATCGGATGGGCCTTGAGTTCGTCGAGCACCGTCTGTACGCCGGTTTCGAGCTGGCGGTCATGACCGGCTGCTTCGTCCGCGGGCAGGTCCTCGACCGGCAAATCGGGTGCAATGCCGTGGTTTTCCACCTCCCATTCGCCATGAAGGCCGTAGATGGCGTAGCGCGGCGCCATGACGTGGCCGCCGTCGAGCAGAGTGGGATAGCCTCCGATGCCGATCAGTCCGCCCCAGGTCCGTGTGCCTACCAGCTTGCCGATGCCGGCCTTGCGGAAGTACCAGGGCATGGCGTCGCCCCCTGAACCGGAGTTCTGGTTGATCAGCATCACCTTTGGGCCAAAGATTGCTCCGAACGGGTCATGGACCGGTTTGCCGTCTCGTTCGATAGCCCCGGAGAGCGGAACGCGCCTGAGCACGTCGATCACGTAGTCGGCGATGTAGCCGCCCTC
>JBEKCA010000183.1:0-6810 GCA_050015115.1 Occallatibacter sp. | reverse complement strand
GCTCCCACCGCGAAGATTACCGCTTCTCCTACCGTAGTCTCGGCTGGCGATCCTGTTGTATTGACTTGGAGCACGACGAATGCCACAACTGTCTCCATTGATGGTCTGGGCGATGTGCCGACCTCCGGCGTAAAGACGGTGACTCCAACCGTCTCGACGAGTTATCACCTGGTTGCTAAAGGTGCTGGCGGCTCAGCAGATGCATCCGTTCGCATTACCGTGAATGCTCCACCTCAGGTTGCGGCGGCCCCTGTCAACACCATGAGCGCCGAGGAGGAGTTCAAGGCCAATGTTCAGGACATCTTCTTCGACTACGACAAATACGATGTTCGCAGCGACGCGCAATCGACGCTGGCGAAGGATGCAAAGTACTTGTTGAGCCATCCGGATGCGAAGATCCTCATTGGCGGCTACTGCGATGAGCGCGGCTCCAACGAGTACAACCTGGCGCTTGGTCAAAATCGCGCCGACTCCGCCAAGAAGGCTCTCGTCGATGCCGGCGTGTCTGTTGCCCGCATCCGCGTAATCAGCTACGGCAAGGAAAAGCCCTTCTGCACGGAATCAAATGAGGCTTGCTGGCAACAGAACCGCCGCGCCGGATTTTCCCTGGATCACTAGAACATCAATGAACCAGCTTGGTCCATTTTTGCGCCGAGGAGGCAATTTGACGCGATTCGCTGCAACCCAGTCTTTGCGTGCTGGGTTGCAGCGCTCTTTCTTTGTATGAGTGAAAAACGCGGTTCGGATGAGGATTTCGGTTTTTTATTCGATTTACCGGCTTGAATAGAAGCTGAACCTTGGAGTGAGCATATGTTGACAGGCAAATTGAAAGTCTTGTTTTTGGCGGCATGCCTTGTGTCCGTCTCCGTTGCCGCGGCGGCGCAAGAGGTGGTTCATGCCCTTACCGGGACAGTCGCATCCATCGATGCGTCTGCCAAGACGATTACGGTCTATACGGACAATCATTCCGATAGCACCTTCAAGGATATGACGAATCCGAATACGCCAATCAACTTCGACAGAAACATCCGCGCGAACGCAATTACAGCCGATGCCTTCAAAATGAAGGGGTCGTATGTGATCGTCTTCTATTATGGTGGAGATGGCGTACGAACGGCAGTTGCCTTGCGAGGGCTTGGGGCTGGACCGTTCACGAAGAACGCCGGAACCGTCGTCAGGATCGAGGGCAGGAATTCAATCTCGGTCGCAGACGAATCGGGGTCGATCAAGTCTTTTAGACTCACCGGAAATACGGTGGCCGAAACTGAATACGGAGTTGTAGTCGGCTCCAAGTATCAACCCCATAAGGGCGACAAGATTCGCGTAACTGCTTCTCTTGTGAATGGGAACCAAACGGCCCTGTTTATCAATTCGCTGGTTGCCAACTGAATTCGATTGAACGGTTCTCCGCTGCCAGGAATTGTCACTGATTGCGACGCTTCGACTTAGACGTTTCCGGCCTCGACTTATCGGCAGGCAACGCAGGTGCAGCTGGGCGGGTAGCTACGTGCGGGCTGCGAGGCAAGTTCTTGTGAGGCAAATAAATGCCGTCCTGTCCAGCAACGCCTCGTAGACCGGCATGTGACGCCAATGACGAGCCAGAGCAAAGGCACTCATGTTGGCGATCATCAGGGGCAGTACCATACCGTAGCCACCGGTCATCTCGAAGATAATGAGTGCCGAGGTCATGTGGGTGCGCACAATACCGGCAAAGACCGCGCCCATCCCGACCACCGCAAAAGCACTGATGGCGTCGGAAGAGTGATGGAAGACGGCAACGTCGATGTAGTCGACCGCGCCGCCCAGCATGGCTCCCATGAACAGCGAAGCGGCAAAGATTCCGCCTGCGCCGCCGCTTGAATGTAAGCGTGACGTTCCGGCCGTCTGGACGAGGGTGGAATTTTGTGAGGGATGGGACCATATGTGTCCATGATCGATTAAAGTGGACACGACAGGTCGCAAGAAGTGTTTAAGTCAGTTCCGCGGAGTGTTCACTTCGTCAATGTAAACATTGTCGATCGTAGCTTTGGCGATGGCGGTGTGGAGGCGGGAGAGCAGTTGCTTGAAGGGTTCGTTCTTGCGTCGGCGTAGCATGGCCATGGCTTGGCGCCCCTCGGAGGCGTTGGCTACGCCGCCGATGGGCTCGAAGTATCCGATGACGATCTGTCCGTGCTCGGTGAATTCGTCGATATTCGGATACATGGAGACGGCGAAGGGCGAGGCGTCGTAGATGGAGCGCGCAATTCCTGGAACGGCCTTCACGCCGTCCGGGTTGCGAAGGCAGCGGCTCTCTCCTGCCCTGCCGGGGGAGCGAGAGCAGCGGCCTTTCTCCTATTGCGTAATGGTCAAGGTCAGTGAAAGCGTTTGGCTGGCCAGAGATCCACTACCCGAGCCCGATGGCGTCGCCGTGATCAGGATGGCGGAACTGCCCTGGGGCGTCACCGACGACGATCCGCCGCATCCTGAGAACCCTACCAGCACCGACGCGGCCAGCAAGGCGAGCAGGCCGAGCTGCGCCAGGCGCGTTCTCCCCCTGGTTCCCTTCCGCCGTCCGCGGAAGGCCGCCGCCAGTCCTCCCAGTCCCGGCCAGCCCACGATCATCCCGAGGAAAATCGTATTGGCAGGACCCTGCGGTGCTCCGCGCCCCGGCAATCCTCGCCGCATGGCAGGCTCAGCCTCCAACCGCGCCGTGAGGGAGCTGTTGGTAGCGATGGCCAGCGTCGGTAAGCGTCCCGATCTCCCCTCTTGGCCCTACGAGAGGAGTAATCCTTGAAGTGCCCACTACCTTTTTAGTGGGCACCTGATGAGTGTGTCTAAGCGGCTTGGGAGGATTGATCCTGTGAGGACTGGGCGAGGTTCCAGGGCAAGAGCTCTTCGATGCGGGTGATGGGATGCTCTGCGATCTGAGCCAACACGGTGCGGAGATAGAACTCCGGGTCGAGGCCATTGAGCTTGGCCGTTCCGATCAGGCTGTACATGGCAGCGGCACGCTCCCCGCCTGAGTCGGAACCGGCAAACAAATAGTTCTTTCTCCCAAGAGCCACGGCGCGGAGCGCCCGTTCGGCCGCGCTGTTGTCGATCTCCAACAGCCCGTCTTCGGAATACCGAGTGAGCGCACGCCATCGCGAGAGCGCATATCGGATCGCCCCCGCAGTTTCGCTCTTCGCCGAAAGCGAACGCAACGCCTTCTCCATCCATTTGTGGAAGTCGTCAAGCAGTGGCCGGGCTCGCGCCTGTCGAACACTCAGCCTCAGATCAGGGGGCTTGCCGCGCACCTCGTCTTCGATGGCGTAAAGGGCGCCGATCCTCGCCAGAGCTTCGGTCGTTGTGGGGGAGGCGTGGATGATATGGATCTCGTAGAACTTGCGGCGTGCATGCGCCCAGCAAGCAACTTCATAGATGGCGCCGTCTCCGTACAGGTGATGGAACCCTGCATATGCGTCCGCCTGAAGGCCACCCTTGAAGTTCTTCAGATGCCGCCGCGGATGTTCGCCCCTGCGATCCTCCGAGTACGCGAACCAGACCGCTGGCGCCGTATCTTGACCTGCGGGCCGGTCATCGCGCACATAAGTCCAGAGACGACCGGTCTTGGTCTTGCCGCTGCCTGGTGCAAGTACCGGCATCGGCGTATCGTCGGCGTGAAGCTTGGCTCCAGCGAGCACATGCCTCTGAATCGCATCGATCAGCGGAGCGAGTAACTCGCTTGCTCCGCCTACCCATCCCGCCAGTGTGGAACGTTCGATCTCAACTCCCTGGCGGGCGTAGATCTCCGACTGGCGAAAGAGTGGCAAGTGATCTGCAAATTTAGAAACCAGCACGTGAGCCAGCAATCCAGGTCCGGCAAGGCCACGCTCGATCGGACGCGATGGCGCAGGCGCTTCAACCACTCGCTCACAAGCGCTGCAGGCAAACTTCGGTCGCACGTGGCGGATCACCTTGAAGCTATCCGGAATGTACTCCAGTTGTTCGGAAACATCTTCGCCGAACTTGCGCAGCTGGCCGCCGCAGTCAGGGCACGCGTCATCGTGAAAAACGTGGCTGACAACCTCGCGTGGAAGATGCTCGGGAAGCGGCTTGCGCCGTGATCTCGTCTTAGGTTCCGAGGCCGGTGTCACCCGATCAACAGCGGCTTCCATTTCGGCCTGCGAGGACTCCAGCTCTTCCAGATGAAGCTCAAGCTGTTCGAGTTGAATAACGATCTTCTCGCTCTTTACGCCGAATATCCTGCGCCGCAGCTTCTCGATGACCAGCTTCAGATGCTCGATCTGCTCACCGCTTGAACGCAGTTCTTGATCTTGTTGGGAAAGTGTCTGGCGATGGGACTCTAGCTCAATCTGCAGCAAACGAAGCTCGTTCTCATGAGATGCGGCTAGAGATAGAAGCTCATCCTGATGCTTGACGAGTAGCGCCTTCAGAGCCTCTCGATCGAGCCCATCGAGATCCGGCAACGGAGCGGAATCCATGCACACAGTATGCCATCAGTTGAATCAGAATGCATCAACAAAAGGCGCATGAATAAAGGGGAATCACACCAGTAAATCAAACTGCGATCTCCGGGGTCCAGGTTCTCTGCGGTCTGCGCCAATCGATGCCTTCGAGTAACATCGACAACTGCGCACGCGTCAGACAAACCGTTCCTTCCGTGGCCTGGGGCCAGATGAAACGTCCCCGCTCAAGACGCTTGGCAAACAGACATAGCCCATCGCCGTCCCACCACAAAAGCTTCACGATATCGCCTCTGCGCCCTCGAAAAACGAAGACGTGTCCAGAGAACGGTTGCTGTTCGAGCACGGTCTGCACCTTCGCACTCAGACCATCGAAGTCGGGTAAGGACGAAGCGTTACCGCTTCGCCCTCCCCTAAGAACCGGACATGATAGTTTCCCTTCATCCGGCTCAAGCCATGTGTAAGCCCTCTGGAGTGGAGAGCCGGTCATCATCAACAGTTTGTCGCACTTTCGAACCTTTTGCCCTTTGTGCAAAATACGAACGCCACTGGGGATCGTACGGGTTGGCTTCCCCTTTGATCTTTAGGTGTCGTTGTATGGGCGTATTCCCCGCATAGAGCAGCCGTTTCCAAGAAGGTTGTCCCGGCGGGGGCGTGACGGTGCGCGCCGCAAACCTCCACGTCCGTTCACCGATGGCGTGATAGTACCGATTCTTCACCCATGCAGCGTTCTTACGCGGATGTCTGCGATAACTCCACCACCACAACTTGCGCCATATCTCAAAGTCCATGCGCGCGAACGCACGTTTCGCAACGCAGTGTCGATGATAGTTAGCCCATCCCCGTATGACGGGGTTGAGCCGAACGATCAGATTTTCCTGCGTCGCCGACTTATTCCTCTCGATGATCCCTCGGATTTTTGTCAGAGCCGCCTGAACGTTCTTCTGGGCAGGCGTGACCAACAATTTCCTTCCATACTTGCGTATGTTCTGGCCGAGAAAATCAAACCCTTTCTGGATGTGAGTCACGTGAGTTTTTTCCGCTGAGAGTTCCAGACCCCGCTCGCGCAGGAACTTTCCCACCAGTGGGAGAACTTCGTTGACCAACAGAGATTGGCTACGGCCGGTGATGATAAGTCGAGTAGCGGAGGGGAATTGCACCCCTCCGCCCTCACAGAACCGGACGTGAGGCTCTCGCCTCATCCGGCTCCTACGATCCGGCCTCCGGCATCACGCCAAGCGCCCAGTGGGCAAACAGCATGCGGTCTCGCCGTGCAATGCGTCCCAACCAATACATGGACGCACGTTCACGACGCCGGAACTTCCTGTACTTCCTTCGCGCCCACGCAGCGAGGACCTCATTGAGATGACGCAGGACTTGCACACATTTCGAGCGGTAGAACCGCCCATAGTAGTTCATCCAGCCGCGCACTACGGGATTCACGAGCTGGGCGAGATCTTCCAGGCGCTGATTGTTGCGCGTGGAAGCCATCCGCCATTCCCGGATGGTGGCCCGAACCGCTGTGGCAGCCTTGGCGCTCATCGCCGGAAGAAAGCTCACAAAATACTTTCCCCAACGATTCTTCGCCCGCCGAGGTTGGAAGGTGTACCCGAGGAAATCGAACTTAACCGATTCCGAGTTCCCAGGCCGATCGTCATCCTTGCAATAAACGATCCGGGTCTTCGCTGCATGAAGTTCCAGACCGCACTGATGGAAGCGATCCCGAATGGCCTCCAGTACCGTATGAGCCTGCCGTTCGCTTCTGCAATGGACGAGGGCATCGTCCGCATAACGCTCGAACTGGACTTGCGGAAACTGCCGCCGCATCCAGAGATCGAACGTGTAGTGCAGGAAGAGATTGGCCAGCAGAGGACTGACGACTCCGCCTTGCGGCGTGCCTCGCGTCCGCTGCTCCAGAGTGCCGTCCGCCTTCTGCACGGGGGCGCGAAGCCACCGCGCAACATACAGCCGCACCCAGGGACTCTCGGTATGGTGCGCCACAGCCCGCTCAACCAGGTCATGCGGAATCGAATCGAAGAACGATTTGATGTCCAGATCGATAACCCAGTCGGCGTCCCAGCAGCGCCGTCTCGCCATACCCACCGCGTCGAGCGCCGACTTTCCGGGCCGATAGCCGTAAGAGTCTGGATGGAACTTGGGTTCCACCAACGGCTCCAACACCATCTTCACCACGGTCTGTGCGACGCGATCTCCGACCGTCGGAATGCCCAGCGGACGCTTGCCGCCGTTATCCTTCGGTATCTCGACGAGCCGCACCGGCTGCGGAAAGTACGAACCCGACGACATCCGATTCCAGACCTTGTAAAGGTTGCCCTTCAGGTTGTCCTCGAATGTCGTCAAGGAC
>JBEKCA010000182.1:0-6825 GCA_050015115.1 Occallatibacter sp. | reverse complement strand
GATTCCCTCATGTAGTCTAAGGAGCGCCGCTCATCACGCCAACCTTAGCTCAGGCGCTGGCTTCGCGAGCAGGACACCGAGGGCGCAGCTTGCCATTCGAGCCAGTTCTCCGTCGGCACGGCTGGTGAGAACGATCGGAACCTTGGCATCTACAACAACTCCCGCCGCCAGGGCTCCGGCAAGGTATTGAAGCTCCTTGAAGAGGATGTTGCCGGCTTCCAAATTGGGGACCATGAGGAGATCCGGGGCTCCTGCAACCGGCGACTCAATCTTCTTGATTCGCGCGGCATCGCTTGAAATGGCATTGTCGAATGCCAGCGGGCCATCGACTATTGCTCCGGTAATCTGGCCGCGATCGACCATCTTGCAAAGAGCGGCAGCATCGAGGGTAGATGGTATTGCCTGGTTTACCGATTCAACTGCCGACAGGATTGCCACCTTGGGATTGACGACCTCGAGCGTGAGCATCATGTCGATGGCATTCTGGAGAATGTCGACCTTGGTCTCCAGCTCCGGCTGGATGTTGATGGCCGCATCGGTGACATAAAGGGTCTTGTGATAGGAAGGCACATCCAAGGCGAATACGTGGCTGATCCGCCGCCCGGTGCGCATTCCTCCTTCGCGCGAGACAACGGCGCTCATGAGTTCGTCGGTGTGCAACGAGCCCTTCATGAGCATTTGGACCTCGCCCTTGCGAGCCATCTCGACGGCTCGCACCGCAGCCAAGCGGCTTTCGGCGATGTCAACGATCTGAATTGTTCCGAGTTCGAGTTGCATGGTCCCCGCGAGGCCGCGAATCTTCGCCTCAGAACCCACAAGAACCGGGACGATCAACTTGTCTTTGAATGCCTGGATGGCGCCCCCGAGAGACACCTCGTCGCAAGGCCAGGCAATCGCCGTCCTGACAGCGGGTCTCGAAGTCGCACGCGCGATGAGACCCTGATAGCGGCGATAGGGCTCATTCACGATGAGCTTGGGCAGAGGTAGTGTCGACCAGCGCAGCTTTACCGATGGCGCGAGAACCCGGGCAGTACCGGAAAAGATCGGTGTCCCGGCGCCGTTGATTGCCTCGCAATCGAATGCAACGCTTTTTGTGGAGTCGTCCTTGGCCGTAACCTGCACTTTGACCAAAATGCGATCTCCGACGCGGATGCGATTTTGGAAAGACAACGATATGTTCGTCAGCGTGCATCCGGGGCCGGGAATATTCATGCTGAAAAGGCCGGAGATCAGCGAGGCGCACCACATGTTTGGTCCCGTCGGAGGTAGTCGCCACGCGAGATGTATCGCACGTTATCCAGCGGCGGCCCCACTGCTCGGCGACGAAAGCGGTCGTACCCGATCCACATGTGATGTCGAGCACCAGATCGCCGGGATCGGACATCATTAGAAGACAGCGCTCCACAACTTTCGTGCTGGTCTCAACTACATACTTCTTATCTGAAGCGAACCCTGCAATTCCTGTGTCCTCCCAAAAATTAGTTATCGGAAAAACCGGGAAATCTTCCAAGTAACGCACGTAGTACAGGCCACCTTCGGTAGCTTCCAAGCGCTGTGCTTGTTTTAACGCTTCCATCCCTTCTTCGCCGGTCTTCCAGTAGCCCTTCCGAGGACGATATGTCTTGCCGTCGAGTTCAACAGGGAAATCTCCAGGTGGTCTCTGACTCGTGAAGTTATCCAGTCGATAGATCCGAGAACCTTTTGGTAGGAGGGTTAGGTCCTTTCTCTCCGCAGCTGTGAGGCTTCTTTCCTCCCGATGTCGTACTGGCTCTGCTCGACAGAAAAGCTGCGATCGATGCCAGAACGCAGAAGGGAGAAACCGCACTGATGTGGGCCTCGCAAGAAGGCCATATCGAGATCGTGGGACTCCTGCTCGCAAAAGGGGCAGAAGTTAATCTCCAAGGGAGTGAGGGAGAAACTGCACTTTCGCTGTCTTCGCAACGTGACCGTCTTGAAGTTGTGAATACACTGCTTGCCCATGGCTCGGATGTCAATCTCCCCGATCACGACGGCTGGACTGCGCTGATGTGGGCCTCGCAGGAGGGTCAAATAGCCGTACCAGAGTCCCTACGAGACGAAGCTCAAAGAGTACGAGCAGCGCCTCGCGGAGATCGACAAAGAACTGCTTGGCAAGACGGAAGAGGTTGAGGAGCTTGTTGATTCTGAAACCGAAGAGCTTTCGTCCTCGAAGACCACTTCAGGCGATCAGGAAATCGCGGACAACAACGAAATCTTTCGCGATGAGACCGTCGAAGACAAATCCCCAATCCAGGTCGCCATTGATGATGCTCCAGGCGAATCCCCTGAAGTGGCGGCAGTGCAGACTCCCCGCTTCAAGAGAAGGCAAACAGCCGACCGAGGGCGGTAAACGGCCCATTACCGATATTTGTTGGGAAGGGCCACTCCGTACACCCCGTGGAGTGGCTCTTGGAATCTGCTCAAAAGCCCAGAAAAAGTAATGACGGGCGAGTGGGATTCGACTTCTCGTCGAGACCCACGCCGTTCAATCTGCTGTTGGCCAGTCGCATCATTCAGGCGTCCATTTCTTTTGCGCACGAACCGCTTCTATATTGAAGCGCACACCTTGAGTGTCCGTGGGGTTGAGCCAGAGAACGCGATCAAACAGGTGTTCTGCCTCCTTGAAATTGCCGAGCCTCCACAGGCACAGCCCATAGCCGTTCAGACAGCGAAGCCACGGGCGATTATCGATCCATCCCCAAGGCAAAACGCCGTCGCCAAGTCCGTCAAGCGACAGCTCGCCAATCCGCATCCCGACTTCGTAGTGGCGTAGAGCCTTTGCGGGATCATCCTCGAAAACCATATTGCCAAGGTGGGAGTGAGCATCGAGACAGCGAAGATCTACCTCGCAAAGCCCCATGAGTATCCGTGACGCCTCTGAAATATCGCCAACGTCCTTCAGATCGTTGGAGCGGACAATGGGATCGCTATCCGGGTCGTCGGGATCATTCATGGGCAACACCTGCTCCATTTCGTAGGACGGACGCGGACCCCAGGCAATGATCTTCTTGATCCAGTCCTCGACCGGTTCTCCTTCCTCGCCCCAATATTCATCCATCGGGTTCCATATCCCACGCGGCTCCAGCCGCAACGGTGTGAGGCCGAGTGCGGACACGTCCAGTCGAGTCGTCGCTACCTCACCCGTGAGGCATTTCCGCCCAGCGTACTTCCACTGTCTGCGCGGCACGACTTTCGCGATTACTCCGGGAACAAGCCTTTCAAGCTGGGGCGAGCGGAACAAGACTCTACACTCGCTCCCAAGCAATCGACACTGGGTCTCTTTCATCGTCATTGAGACTACGACAATCTCGATAGTGGAGACCAAATCCGGATTGCTGGACTTCGCCTCTCTTTGCGTCTCGCGTCGCGCAGTCGTGCCAACCCTGTTTGTGTACGGAGCTAGTCCCATCCACTTTCTGTAGGCGGCCACGTATCGGGCGAGCCTCTCATTCGTGAAATCTTCCAATTCCGCTACCGCGACAGTGTGCTTGGTGCCATTCTCCCACCGACATTGTGCAGTCAGACCTCGACGTTCATCACCGTCGTAGTCGAAGGAGATTACCTTTACTGGTGTGCCACTCACAACTCCATCGACAGGCTGAGGAGCCTCATCTTCGAGGGCCTGGCGAAATGCTTCGAGTTGCTCATCATCGCCGTATGCGTCAACAATGATCTCGTCGATCAGGGCGTCCAGTCCTGTCAAATTCATCCTGTGTCCTCAATGATGTTGGGTAGAAATCACTCGGGCGAGGCCAGATCCATCCAAACGTAGGCATTAGTTTCTTTCACCGGCCTGAAACTACGATAATAAAGCGGGCGGGATACAGCAGGGAATGGAGGGATACGTGGACGGCCGGCCACTTGATCGTGAGAAGCTCAGAACCGCCATCCGAAGGATGGGCGGCGACTACATTTTTTACATGCTGGACGATGCCATCACTCTCCTGCCAGAAGCCAAACTCCGTAAGCTGGTCGAAAACTACCTGGACGTGACAGCGTTTGGTGCAGACGGAACACGGAAGCGGAACCTACTTGCCGATGCGAAATCGTTTCAGAAAGCGAGCCTTTCTGGCAGCTACTATAACGGCAGCGCTGGTCACGGAAAGAATCGCGAAGAAGACCCCATCGAAACGCTGTCTTGGATCGCCGACTGCCGTCGCCTCCTCGACCGCTGTACGAAACAGACGGCTAGGCGCAACGCCGACGAAGTATGCCAGGCCTTTGAGATCGTTTTCGGTTTGCTCGATCATATCGATGAGTGCCACGACGATGTGGTCTCGTTCGCCGACGAAGGCGGGTCGTGCCAGATGGGTTTCGACTGGGAGAAGGTGTTGCCCGCCTGGTTCAACGTCTTGTCCGCGACGGTTGAGCCAGCGGAATATGCAAGCAGAATCGATGCAGTCCTCAATCGTCATTACGCTTTTGGGCGTACCAGGATGCTCGCCGTAGCGCGAAATACCGCGACCCCGGCTCAGCGCCAAGCCCTGCCAGAATCGTAGCGGCCCTGACCCTCGCGCAGATTTGGTCGGCTGGATGAACAAGGGCGATCACGAAGGCTTCGCGAGAGTCGGGTGCCGGTTGGAGGCTGGGCCAGTGCGATTCTCCGCAAAAAATATAAATATTTTTCAGAACAGCCATCAAAACAGCCATTCGCGCACAAAAAAGATAACCGCCTTTGGGGGCGGTTGGTAAGTTACTTATTTTATTGATGTTATGGTGGACGCGGTAGGAATCGAATTATCAACCAAACGTATTTTCAACAACATGCAGGTCAGCGGATGACACCTTAGACCGTGCAATGCAGCCTAAAACCGGCAAACAGAGCGCGGATAGAGCGCGTTTTCTCCGCCTCTGTACTGTAGGTCTCCCGCCTATAGATTCCGGTCTGTCAGAGACGATTTTCAACGCAACACCCGTTGTGACAGACTATTATCTCCAAAGGAAACATAGTTACTGGCTTTTGGGTCCAGGAAGGAGCAAAAGTCCTTTATGGTGCCCCTCGTCGCTGGAGCTGCCCTCTTGATCGGGCTATGCTCCGGTTTGGCCATACAAGGCTGGCGGGATTCGGTTCCCGCAACGACGGCTGCGCCGACGCCAGCGGCGGCGCAAGTCGTTCCAACTCCAACTTCGCAAGAGGACGTCGTGCCGGTCGGCGATGCAAAGAAGCCTCACCGTGTGCAGGCCATACCAAATACCGGCGCGGTGCATGAGTGATAGAACCTTGTTGTATCGCTCATAAATAAGCTATATACTGAGCGATAAAGAGGGTGGCTATCGCTCATGGTATGGAACTGGCAAAACCCGGATTGGCCGAATTTCAAGTGGGACCGAGCTCGAATGGCCGCCGTCGAGGAACAGTTTCTCCTCGGGGCGGGCGTTGTCATCGGCTCGGTCAAGCACCTGGGCGAAGACGAACACAATCAACTCCTCGTGGAAGCGATGAGTGGTGAAGCACTGACGACCTCCGAGATAGAAGGCGAGATTCTCAATCGAGCCAGTGTTCAATCCTCCGTTCAGCGTCAACTCGGGATACTCGCTGATAAGCGGCGTGCCACGCCAGCGGAACAAGGGATTGCTGAAATGATGGTCGATCTTTTCCGGTCATCCGCTCAGCCTCTATCAAACGAGATGCTCTTTCGCTGGCACCGGATGGTGGCCTCTGGCAGAAGTGACCTCACCAACATAGGGAAATACCGCACAGGCAAGGAACCGATGCAGGTCGTTTCTGGTCGGATTGGCGCTCAAAAAGTGCATTTTGAAGCTCCGCCATCGATGCAAATTCCGTCAGAGATGAAGCGGTTCGTCTTATGGTTCAATCGAACCATGCCGCAGGACGCGGAATTTCTGCCGGCCATCGCCAGAGCGGGCATTGCCCATTTGTATTTCGAGTCCATCCATCCCTTCGAGGATGGCAACGGCCGAATCGGAAGGGCCATCGCAGAAAAGGCGATAGCGCAAAGTTTCGGTCAGCCCCTGCTTGTCGCACTGGCTACAACGATCCTTGCCCATCAGAAAAGCTATTACGAAGCCCTTGAAAGGGCCAACCAGAAGATCGATGTGACCGCGTGGCTTGCCTGGTTCGCTGACATCGCATTGGAAGCGCAGCGCCGGACCATCACGCAGGTAGAGTTCCTCATTGCCAAAACAAAGTTGCTTGACCGGCTGCGCGGCTACATCAACGAAAGGCAGCAGAAAGCGCTCTTGCGAATGTTTCGGGAAGGCCCAAACGGATTCGAGGGTGGCTTGAGTGCAAGCAAGTACAGTACGATTACCGGAGCCTCTCCAGCAACCACAACCCGCGATTTGGCTGATCTTACGGAGAAGGGTGCGCTCACCCGGACCGGCGAGCGCAAGCACGCAAGATATGAGCTCAATCTTTCCAATGTGTAGGGTCTTATGTTGCACAATTTGACCCGATTGGCCAAGTGGCGTTGAATTTCTCGCGCAAGCCAGTCTAATTCCGGGTGAAAGCTCTCGGATTCATGTCCGACCCCGAGCGCACATTCGAATCAATCGACGAGTATTACCGTTTCACAAAGCAATACTCGACGAGCTATTTCCGCGGGAGGATCGTAGGCAGCGACCAAGACGACGCTGAAATCACGCTCTCTTTCACGTTAGGAGACTACAGCTATGAGGTCTGCCGCGGCTTGTTTGAGCCGGAGGAGTTGCGTTTCGGTGCCGCCTGGATAGCTTCGACTTCCTTGCCATCCCATCGTTGAACAAGGCCATGGTGCTGGAGTTGGCTCGGTCAGAGTTCATTGTGCGCCGCGAAAACGCGCTTCTGTTGGGCAACAGCGGCACGGG
>JBEKCA010000181.1:0-6860 GCA_050015115.1 Occallatibacter sp. | reverse complement strand
AATCGCGATATTGAGATTTCCAGAGACGTAATCGGGTGCTCTGAAAATGCTAGATTTCTGAATATTTTTTCCTTGCGGTTGTTGGTTACTCGAAGGCAATTGTTTTTGATCTTCACTTTGTTGATCGGTCTTCCTCTCATTCTGCTGCTTTATCTGAGCATTCATGGCTAGGTGTTGAATTTTGGCTTTGAGAGCGCTCCGTTGCTTGTAATATTGCGCACTTGCGATGGGCTGTGGGCCTGACTTGCGGAAAAAGTGTGGGTCGTCCGGCCCTCCACGATACACGACATAGGGATGCATTTGTACCCATGCGGCATCGAGATTTTCGGCACGTTGATTCTTCATACTTCCCTTTGGCCCGGTCACTACCACCACAGGCTCAGTAGAAGAAAGGCGCGCGGCCTCGGCGTAATCAAAGATCTCCTCCCAGCCGCCTGGATGCCGAATGACATCGTCGGGATCGGGGTGATTCATGCGGATAGGCGGTATTGACACATACATTGTGCCCATGGCTAGTTCCCCATCTTCATATCCACATACTGATTCTTCCCGAGACTGGGAACAAAGGTCATTTGTAGGGAGTGGTTTTCACCGCCCCCACCGGCGAGGGTATGGAATTCACTGATCCAGCCATTGAAGCTATACGTACAGATAGCGTCGTGCTGCTTTTCATCCTTCCAGAACTCGGTTTTGATAGCGACAATCTTATCCTTCGTGACGCCATTGGCAAGTTCATAGAGCCGACTAAGGGTGGCAAACGTAATATTCGTGGAATCGTGAAGATCGACAGTGCAATCGATGATGTAATGCGGCACGCCGATCATGGGCATACCGGTGTGATCGTGCACTGTTGAGATGCCGACGTGCGCGGAGTGAGCGTTGAACTTGTTTCCATCGACGGTTACGGTAGCGTTTGAAGGCTGGGGCATGGAAATTCCTTTCTACTTTCTTCCAGGCCTGAGTGAATATGGCATCGCAGCGACTCCATATTCACTCAGAAAGAATCGACGAATCCAACCTACTGCTCCTTCTCCGGCTTGCCGAAGTCCGGAACATCGATCTTCAGCACGAACGTCTCCGCGGGTCCGGTTGGCATAACCTGAAGCGTGATGTCGCAGATTCCCTGCATTCGCTTGTTTGAATCTTTGTCGATGAAAAGGTCATAACCGATGATGGTCCCCTGTTCAACCTGCTCATCGAGCAGCCGCTTAAGCGGAGTCTCGATCTGTTCATCCATGAAGTCACGGGTAAGAATCTGCCCGGCAACCTGCAAAAGATAGTGGCGGCAGCAGCGCTCCAGGTAACGCAGGATGCGATAGGAAGTGAAAAACTTCAGCACGCCGTATGGATCATCGGCTTGTGTTCTGCAACCGTAGAAGCACAAATGATTATCCGCGTCGCGAACGATTGGAATCAGCTGTCGTTCCATGCTGAGGTGTTCCATTTCGCCAATAAGAGGCTCAATGCGGGCCTTCTCTGCCCCGATGACTCGGCCAAATCGCGATCCTACCGGTCCCTGGGCCATACCCTGCGCATCGTCGGCGCGAGCAACAGCACCGGCAAATACGACCGAGGGGGGAGCGTATAGACCATCTTTGCCATCGCCCTTCTCAAACCAGTGCGGGCCTCGCAACTGAAGATAGCCCATGAGGCACACATCAGAAGCGGCAGCTTCATCCGGCCGTTTCAGAAACTCATATTTGCCGCCGGGAAGGAAGTTGCGCTCGACATTCTTGAAAGACTTTTCGTCGTCAAGATCGCCGATCAACAGCATGCCCCAGGCATTGGCAATCTGCTCAAACTTTTCGCGAATAGCCTGTGGATAGAACCCTGGAACGACCAGATTGCAAATGTCATCGCGAAAGTTGAAGTTATCGTTGCGCTGAACGACAAAGTTCTCGATCGCCGAAACGCTGCTGCTAAAGACGTCTTGCATGGCTTTGGGATCGCAATTCAGCACAAACAGCTCAACAGGCTTGCGAATCTTGCCGTCGCCGACCTTGGTGTTCTCAAAGAACATTTGAATCTGCCGATAGCTCAGCTCAATCGGACGAATCTGGTCGAAGACTTTCTCTAACAACTCATCGCGCACGCTTTCTGCGCTGTCAATCTTCTTTTGCAGCTTCTTGACCGTGACATCATAACTGTCTTCAGGGCTGAGGAGTTGCTCAAAGTTCATCAGTTGGGAAAGAAAATCCCTGGCGGTTTGCGCCGTAAAGATGCTGGCGATGTCGCGCTTCTCATCCGTCAGAGCGGGATGAAGGTCGGCAAAGATCTCCTGCAACAAGTCGTGCGCGGGAGATTGCGCGATGATCTGCTCGGTTGTGACTTTTGATGCGGTCGCCATGATTATTTCTCTCCTTGCGCCACGCGCTCGAGTTCCGTGCGCAATTTGCCAAGCGCCGTGATGATTTCTTTCCGCTGTTGCTCATTCGCCCAGGCGCGACGCACGTTGGGTAGTTTCCAGCGATCTTTTAGTCTGTACAGTAGATCTATATTTGTTTTGAGGTCGGCGATGTCGTTGCGCAGGTATTCCGACTCTCCATCGGCATTCTTGATTTCCTGTTTCTTTTGCAGATTTTCAGGATCGAAATCCTTGATGCTGCGAAAGCGTAGTTCTGCGCGAAACTCAGTCTCTTCGGGGCCGGCGTTTCCTCGAAAACTCAGTGCCGGCTCAAATTTTCGAAAGCTGTCGGTCAGATCCTCGACCTTGACCGGCTCCTCGCGCTCGGAAGCAGCCTCACAACCGATACGATCCACGGTCATCGGCAGCATCAAAGCGGCCGTGGATGTAGGAACCTTTCGAATGGCGGGCGATACACCCTTACGTATTACCTTGATTAACGGCATTGTTCCTCACCTTTCTTTGTGCCGACTGATTGATCTTCAAAAATTACTGAGCGCGTCCTACGGGTTTATCTTCGCCTTTGCCGGCTCATTTCGGGGAAAGACCTGCGTAGTCTGTCCTGCGGAGCGCTGTTGCCCTGCCAGTACCTGTTTTGCATCGAATCCGCCCGGCTGGTCCTCGACCGTGCGCATTTGGACTGCCGATGCCCGGACACCCATATCCTTGCTCCAACGCCTGTCCAATCCTGTAGAGGCAAGATTGCCATGAAACTGGTCGCCCCAAATGAGTCGCGGAATCCAAAACCAGAGCACAATCAGCACAACCGCGCAGATTGCCAGAACGAGAAAACTGCGAATTACCGTATTCCAGCCGGAATCAGCCGCAGGACGAGTGAGGATCAGCGCCTTCAACTCTTCTGGAGCGGCTTGCCGCGTATATAAAGGGGTGCCAATTGCCGGGGCGAGATAACGTAAAGGCTGACTAGCCAAGCGATGGCCGTCCGGCAAAATCAGAGTAAAGACAAACTGGGAGTCTTGAGCGCCAAGTGAGAAGCGGTCGGTCACCGCCGATTGAAACGTCACCTGAATATTGGCGACCTTGAGTGGCGTGGTCCCGCGAAATATCTGAACCAGTTCGTCGCCGGTAGTTGCAAAAAAGACCCTCTTGGCGAGATGCTGTAATGCATCCGCGTCAATTTCGCCTCGATTGCCGAAGCCGATACCGACTACATCCAGTCCCGAGGCCGACACCTTAGCGACCGCTTGTTGCATTCCATAAGGGCCGTCAAGAAGGTCCGCATCATCGCCCCGCATCACTTCATTTTTTCCATCGGTCATCACGATGACTCGCGGCTGAAAATCCGCTTCCGTCATTCCCGGTTTAACCAGCGTCTCCATCTCGTCTTGCATCGACTGAACACCGGAGTAAACAGCCTGGTAAAGCGCCGTATTATTCTTCGGGCCAGGAGAACGTAGCGCATTCAACTGGTCCATCGCCTCTTCGCGCTTGCCGGTAAAGACCGCTGCTCGGATCGTCGGCACCACATTGTGACTCTCGAAGGGAACGATAGCTATCTGGTCGACGCCCTCCTGCATGCTTTCGATGTACTTGGCGATTGCGGATTTGGCGGCATCAAAGCGCGTAACTCCGCCGCTGACCGGTGAGTTCATGCTGCCGCTGATATCAACTTCAATGAGAACGATGTTAGGGCGCCGGCTGGCATCCGAACCGGTTCCCGTTGAAGCGTAGAACGGGGAAAGAGTCAGACCGCTCGACTGAACCTGAATCGACTGCAACAGGCGGTCCTTCGAGGGAAGAGCAACGGGAACGGGCTTTCCATCTCTGTCGGCAGGGGTCAGGACAACGGAAAAACACGGAGCCTGACTTACCGGAGCGCACTGAACCAGCACGGGAGGAGTCACGGAAAACAACTGCATTGAGCTGTAGTCTGGCGTTTGCGCCGGCTCTGAGAACGGTGCGCCGGCCTGTATGACCCCGGCTTGGCCCAGCGAACTTTGGACAAACGCGAACGCCGCACACCCCAGCAGGAGCGTACTCATCATTCCGGAGGTCAAGCTTCGTTCTTGCACGATACTTACTCTATCCTAGCCAATCGTAACTTTCTTACTCGCAAACCGTAATGCCGTGCGACCAACAAGTATATCGTCGGATTCATGAAGTTCCTGGGATGTGGTCACAGTCTTCCCACGAACGCGAAGAACATACTTTGCGATTCCTGCTGGGCCTCCGGCGTCGGGATGTCGTGCGATGAAATATCGTCCATCCCGTGAAAACAGCACAGCGTGCCGAGGCGACAAAAGAGCATCCGGGATAAAAATATCACCGCCCTGCTGAAACTTGCTCCCCGTGTCCGCTGTAGCAATATTGCACAAGACGTAGCTTTCACCCAAATTGAGAGGCCACTCTTTCTTGGTCCTCCCAAACTTGCTCTGCGCCCGTGCATCTCCACTGCTGATGAACTGGATAACTCCATCGCGCACCAACATGGGCGAAAGCTCTGCACCGAATCCGGTGCCCGCACCGACGAGCATCAATCCGAATGCCTGACAGATCTCAGGAGAATGCGGGCCAATAAAGGTAAAGATCAGACCGCCCGCCAAACCGCCGACCAAGCCGCCCGCATAGGTATGCAAGACGCGAACACGATTCGATTTAACCCATCGCAGACCGGTACCTAAAGCGATGAATGATCCGGCGAGAGCCCAGGCAGCCATCCGGAAGAGCGCAGGAGACTCCATCTGAACGTGAGTCCGAAGTAACTCGATGCACAGGGTCGCTAAAATGGCGAAGCCCCCGCCGAGCAACAGGCCCCAGAGCAGATTGACCCACCGCATAGCTCTCCCCGCGACGCGATCCATCAGCAGAAAAAGAAAGATTGCGAGCAGCGAACCCAAAAGGCTCACCACAACGGCATCTGAAACCCACAGCCCAAGCTGCGGCTCCAAGCCGGCGAAAATCAAACTGCTGATACCCCAGGCAAAAAGTCCTGCCACCCCACCCGTCAGAGCGGCAAAGTACAGATTTCGGTAGACATTCATCGACGCGCTCAACTCCCGGTATCGAAAAATGATACCCTTGCAGGAGGTTTTAGACTGTGACCTGTGTTTCTCCCCCGGGCCCGATAGGCAAGACGCAGCACCTAAGTAACATCGTACCAGCACATGGGTAATTTCTCCAAATCAATTGACTATACCCGCCTGGCCCCGACGTCTTATCGGCGGGAACTGATGAAAACACTGCAAGTTGCTCTTGTCGGCTGCGGCGCGCTTGGATCCGAAGCCGCCCGCTTGCTGGGTCTCCTCGGCATTGGCTCCGTCCTATTGATCGATCCCGATTTGGTTGAGGCGACAAATTTCACGCACAGCCCCTATCTGCGTTCGGCATCCGCGCTCGGGCAGCCCAAGGCGCAGATACTCGCTGAGTCGCTCGCCGCACATTTTCCGGACACCGAATGGGTTGCTCTCCCAGCAGAGATCGCAGATGTCGGATTTTCGCGGTTGCAGGCTTGCGCGCTTATTTTCTCCTGCACCGATAACTCCCTGGCCAGAGTGGAGACCTGCTACGCCTCACGACGGCTTCACCTGCCCATGATGGACGCAGGACTGAAGGGAAGAGCGTTTTGGGCAGGACGCGTCACATGGTTCCCGGGCGGCGATGCTGGATGCTTTCTGTGCCAGCTCGATATTACGCGACGGGCAGAACTGCTTTCGCTTTCGCTCGCAGCTTCGCAGAGTTGCACGGCCGTGGAAGCGGATCAGATTGCGATTCCGAGTACCCCTACAATGGCATCCATTATCGCGGGTATGCAGGTCGATCTCGGCCTGCGCTTCCTCCTCTCCGAAAAAGCGCCCACAGAGGCGCACGCCTGGGAGCTTGCTCTGTCTTTGCCTGAAACAGCCTGGACTTCTTTTCGGATACCTCGCAGTGTTGATTGTCCCTGGCATGATGCCGATTTCGCCGCAGATCCGGCCGCCGAGACGGTGCGGCTTCCTATGAATCTAGCATTGCGAGCGTCTCTGGGCCCGGAGACAGAACCTGCTCTCGCGACGCCCGCGGTTCCCTGGATTCTGGAACTCGACTGGCCCATCTCTACGAAGGCGCGTTGTTCCGCGTGCCAGCATCTTTGGTCCCCAATGGTTCGAGTGGCTGCGTTGCGTCGTCGGGTGAAGTGCCCTGCCTGCGGAGGGGGACGCCTACACTCCATTGAGACGCTGTCCAACATTTCGTCGTCAGATCCTGCGGCCCGCCTTACCCCGAGCCAATTAGGGCTTCCACCAGATCATCTCTTCAGAGTGCGCCGCCTTGCGGAGCAGCAACTCTTTCAAATATAGCGTTCGCGGCGCCCGAGGCGTCTCCTGCGAATGATTCCCACCAGGGCCGACGCATATAAATGAACCGCATTTGCTATATGCAAACCGCAATCGAGCTGTAACAAGGGGAAATGGACAGCCCCTTGAAGTATTTTGCCGAATTGACAGACCCTCGGGTGGAG
>JBEKCA010000180.1:0-7019 GCA_050015115.1 Occallatibacter sp. | reverse complement strand
CTCTCTCGACCCTCAACCAGAAGATCAAGCGTCTCAATATCGAGATTCGCAAAAAGGGCAGAGAGTAGCTCAGAAACTCCTGGAGATGGCGCCTGTCAGTTCCAACGCATAGGATGGTGGGAGCGACCCGATGGGATCGCGTGACTCCCCTATTCAAGGTGCGCAGAGATGACCATTGCAGCCGTTGCCTCCCCCTCGCTGAAATTTCTGGAAGATCGCTGGGACTCCGCGGTAGCCGAAACGCTGGACGAACCAGAGTTGCTGCGCTATCGCTCGAACCTGCTCGGCTCCGACTTGCGCATTACCAACTTCGCCGGCGGCAATACCAGCTCGAAGGTCGATGAACTCGGTCCGCTCACGGGCCAGACAGTGAAGGTGCTCTGGGTCAAGGGCAGCGGCGGCGATCTGGGCAGCATCAAGCGAACAGGCTTTGCCACTCTCTACCAGGAGAAACTGCTGGCGCTTGAGAATCTTTATCGCGGCCCGGAGACCGAAGACTCCATGGTCGAGATGTATGCGCTGTGCGCCTTCCGCAACAATCCCGTCGCGGCCTCAATTGACACCCCGCTGCACGGCTTCCTGCCCTTCGCGCACGTCGATCACCTGCATCCCGACTGGGCGATCGCGCTGGCCGCGTCGGCCAATGGCCTGGCGAAGATGGAGGAGTTCAACCGCGGGTCTCATCACCGGCTGGTGTGGGTTCCATGGCAGCGTCCGGGCTTTGAGCTGGCCATGATGATGAAGCGCGCCGTTGAACAGAATCCCGGTTGCAACGGCATCGTGCTGGGTGGGCATGGCCTCTTCACGTGGGGCGAAACACAGCGCGAGTGCTACGTGAACACGCTGACCGTGATCGATCAGCTCGGCCAGTTCATTGAGCGCCATAGCCTGGAGAAAGGCCCCTCACGATTCGGCGGATTGCTGATAAATTCACGACCGAATCGCAAGGCCCTGGCGGTCGAGATTCTGCCCTTCCTGCGCGGTCGCATCAGCAGCCAACGTCGATGGATCGCGAACTTCAGCGACTCGGAGGACGTGCTGCAGTTTGTGAACTCTAGACATGCAAAGGATCTCTCATTCCTTGGAACCAGTTGTCCCGATCATTTTATTCGCACCAAGATCCGACCCATGTTTGTGCCGTGGGC
Organism: Occallatibacter sp.; assembly: GCA_050015115.1. Lineage (GTDB taxonomy): Bacteria > Acidobacteriota > Terriglobia > Terriglobales > Acidobacteriaceae > Telmatobacter. The sequence continues at coordinate 5,874 of JBEKCA010000180.1, read as the reverse complement.
CGAAGTAGACAATGTCGACGCGCTCAAGGAACAAATCGACGAGTCGCTGGCCGAGTATCGCGCGCAGTATCGGAGCTACTACGAGGCGTACGCTCTCCCCGGTTCGCCCGCGTTGCGCGATACCAGTCCCTCCATTGTGTTGGTCCCCGGGCTCGGCATGTTCAGCTTTGGCAAGAACAAAACGGAAGCGCGTATCGGCGGCGAGTTCTATACCAATGCGATTCACGTGATGGAAGGCGCTAGCCTGCTACAGGAAGAAGATGCGCGCGAAGCAGCTACGGTTCCGCAATGCGCCGACGGGATGGCCCCGGACAGCTTCAAGGTTTTCACGAACTATGTTGCACTGCCGCCGCGCGAGGCCTTCCGCATCGAATACTGGGCGCTCGAAGACGCGAAGATCCGTCGCCAGCCGCCTGAAAAGGAACTGAGCCGCCACATCGTCCTGGTAGTCGGCGGAGGCAGCGGCATTGGCCGTGAAGTTGCGCTGCTGGCCGCAGCGCGCGGCGCTCATGTAATGGTCGCCGACCGCAATGCGAGTGCCGCCGCCAGCGTCGTTGGCGAGCTTGCAAAGATGACTTCAAAAGAGTTTGTTGCTGCGACGGCGGTGGACATCGGAGATCGCAACGCCATCGAGCGGGCGCTCAGGGCAACCATCGCGGCCTTCGGTGGTGTTGACATTCTGATGAACACCGAGTCGATGCGGACCGAGGATCTCAGTGCGAACATCGCGGCGAATCGCCTGCTCTGCGATGAGGCGGCAAGAATATTCGCCGCGCAAGGATTGGAAGCTTCGATCGTCCTGACCAGCACTGCAAATGCCGTTGCGCCCACGCGCGGCAGTGAGACCTGCGAACTGAGCAGCGCCGCCCTGAGCCATCTTGTTCGCGAACTGGCTGAGAGCCAGCCTCCCAGAGTGCGCGTCAATGGCATCTGTCCGGCTAATGTGCTGGAGGAAACCACGATGTTTCCCCGAGATTGCGCCGAGGTGATTCTATTTCTGGCAGGGGCAGGCTCGCGCTGCATATCGGGTCATTTGATTCCCATGAATGGCGGTCTGCCAGAGGCGTCTCTGCCGTGACGTTTTCGAAGATCAGGGCACTTTCGCCGTTGCTGCGATGCGAGCCTCGTGGTATCCCACCCTAGCCACAAAAACAAGAACGCGGCGAGGGTCGGGCACCCGTCTCCTTTCGTTATCGATGAAAATGCTTTAGAACTGCGACGGCGGCTGGAAACCGGCGTATTCGATCCACCTCTCTAGAAATCTCTTCAACTCCGCCGGCGGCCTAAGCCAGATCTGCGCAGCCGTCTCGCGCAACTCGCGCCGCACCAGCACGCTCAGCCCGCGCGACCCGACTGCGTTGACTGCGCGAAAAGCAGCCTCGTCGCTCAAATCGTCGCCTAGAAACGCAACCGGGCCGTCAGTCCCGGCCTCAGCAAGAATCGCCTCGACCGCGCCTCCCTTGTTGCGGCCCACGCGCAGTTCCAAACCGGCCTCGAATTCGAGCAGAGCTAGGCCTTCCATGTGAGCTAGCGGCTCAAAGAGCTCTCTGGTCCTTCGCTCGATCTGCTCCGCCTTGCGTCGCGAAAGGCCACGCCAGTGCATTACTACTCCGTTTGCTTTGTTCTCGAAGAGCCCGCCGAGGCTGTCGTGTCGCAGATGCTCCCGCAATCTTTCGAGCCGGGCCTGAGTGGCCGCAGGAGCCTGCTCCAGCACTCGCCGCCCATCGGGATAAAGCCGCTCGGCCCCATGCAGACCCCACGCCTCAAGCGGAGGATCAAGGCCCAGCATCGGCGCAATTTCAGCCGCGGGACGGCCAGTAATCACCTTCATCTTTGTCCGGCCTTGCCGCTGAATCTCCGCCAGCAGCTCTCGCGCTCCTGCCCAGGGACGCGCATTGAAGCGGTCCACGCGGAAGGGCGCGAGCGTTCCATCGTAATCCAGCAGCAATACAAGCCTCGCAGGACCCGCAAAGCCGCTGAAAAAACGGTTCAACCTCTCGGCTGCATCTGAAATCAATCTTCGCTCGCTTTCAATGCCAGTTTACTGTGCAGCCCGTCGAGCGCGCTCGGCGGCAAGACTTCTATTCCGTGTTCCCTAACCCCTATTCCTCGATAACTATTCCCCGCCCTCCGTCATGCGCTATTCTGTCGAGGAGAGCGGCGCACCTCGTTGCCTCGCGAGGACAGCAAACGCAATGGCGATCCGAGTGGTCGAAAACTACGCCAAGAACATCGTCCTCACCGTGCAGGACTACTCACTCTTCGCCGCGCGAGCCTTCTCGAACCTCTATCGCCCTCCCATCTATTGGCCCGAGTTCCTGATGCAGGCTGACATTATCGGCGTCGGCTCGCTGTTGATTGTGATCCTTTCGGGAGTCTCTACAGGCGGCGTGCTTGCGCTGCAATCGGCGGCCACCCTTTCGTCCTTCGGCGCGACCGCCGTCACCGGCCAGTTCGTCGCGCTTACGATGATTCGCGAACTCGGTCCGGTGCTGACCGGCGTAATGGTTTCGGGGCGCAACGCTTCGTCGATGGCCAGCGAACTCGGCTCGATGGTGGTGACCGAGCAAATCGACGCCATGCGCGCGCTGGGCGTCGACCCCATGCGCAAGCTGGTCACCCCGCGCATCTCCGCCTCCATCATCATGCTTTTCTTTCTCACCATCATGGCCGATGCGTGCGGCATCTTCGGCGGCGGCCTGGTCACGGTATTCATGAATCACCAGAACGGCACCCAATATTTGGACATGGCCTGGGAGCATCTGCGCTACCCCGACGTCATCCAGGGGCTGGTCAAACCGCTCTTCTTCGGCTACATCCTCGGCTCCATCGGCTGCTTCTACGGCATGAGGACCTCAGGCGGAACGCAGGGCGTGGGCCGCTCCACGATTGCAGCCGTCGTCTGGTCCTCAGTGCTCATCATTTTTGTGGACTTCATGCTGACGCAAGTGCTGCTCGTACTTTTCCCTCCACTATGAGCCAGACACACGCATTCCCAGAGCCCGGACAAGACCCGGAACCGTCCAGCGACGCCGAGCCGGTCGTAGAGTTTCGTAATGTCTCGATCGCATTCGATGGCCCTCCGGTGCTCGACGATGTCAGCTTCTCGGTCGCGCCGGGGGAGACTCGCGTTCTGCTCGGCCCGGCGGGAGTAGGCAAGAGCGTTTTGCTCAAGCTTGTGAATGGCCTGCTCCGCCCCGACTCTGGCAGCATATGTCTCTTTGGCGAAGAGATCTCCCGAATGCCCGAAGAGCAGCTCTTCCCGCTGCGCGCACGCACCGGCATGGTATTCCAGGAAGGCGCGCTCTTCGACTCGCTCACCGTCCGCGATAACGTTGCCTACCAGTTGATTCAGGAGCGCGTCCCCGACGACGAGATCGACCGCCGTGTCCACGATGCCCTGCGTTTTGTCGAGTTGGAGGAGACCTTCAGCCTTTATCCGTCCAGCCTCTCCGGAGGAATGCGCCGCCGCGTCGCCATTGCCCGCGCCCTCATTCAACAGCCGGAGTTGCTGCTCTACGACTCGCCTACCGGTGGCCTTGACCCGCTCACATCGACCACCATCATGGAACTGATCGTCAAGGAGCGCGACGTCTACCACACGCCCTCGCTGATGGTCACCCATCGCATCCAGGATGCGCTGATCCTTTGCAACCACCGCTTTGATCAGGAGTTGGGCCGCATGGTTTTGCTTCCCAAGGGCCAGACCGATCCCGGCACAACTTTCCTGATGCTTGAAGAAGGCCGCCTGATCTTCGATGGCACGCTGCACGAGCTGGTAAAAAGCCAGAACCCATTTGTGCGGGAGTTTCTGGCGTAAAGCCGAGAATAGGTTGTGGGTTTCCGGATAGCTGGTGACAGAACCGCGATCACTGTCCATGGTCGGTGATTCGCTCATGACTTTCGTTTGTCTTCACCCAGAGCCTAAAATTGACGCATGCGTAAACTGATGTTCGTTCTTGTGTTCTGGGTCGTTCCTTGCGGTTTTGCAGAGGAGAGCAAGCCACTGGCTGACGCCGGAACGGTTACCTGCGATTACTCGCCTCCAACTGGGAACCGGAGTCAATGGGTGACCTCCAGCACGGGGTTCTCCACGGCTGTGGAACTTCAAACGGCAATCAACGGATCGGGCAATCATCGCCGATGCGTAACTTCGTGGAGATTACACCTTCGTAGACAAGATGGAAATGAGCAGGTCATCACGGTCGGACAGCGCGAGGATACCCCCGATGACAATGAATGGACACAGGAAAACTCCTTTCAGATCGATGGATGGTCACAGGACGGAAACATTGTGGTGACCTCACAGATTCAGGCGCAGGGCGACTGGGATGAAACCACGCCGATTCTATTCGACTTCACGAAGAAGAGATATTCGAGAGTCGAATTGTTCCCGCTTTTCAAGGCGAAGATTCCCGCTGGTTGCTATGTTCTATTTCGCATCCTTGGTGTTAGCGACAGTGGAGCCGTCTTGATTTCGGCCTTTTCAACTGACGATGATCGTGCCCCCGGAACACCGCAATGCTTCCCTGAGAGTCGTTGGAAGTTGGATTCACGCAACCGCTCGATCACGCGAGTTGCGCGCCAGCAAAAGAAGTAGTTCCGTTGAGTCCTGGCTGATTGTTCCGAGTGTGTCTGGACCGCCTATTCGGAAGCTGCACCACCACCGAGAGAACGGACTTATTCCCACACTTTCCCTCCATCTGCTACCGTTGGCTGCTTTGATGGATGGCGAAAACGGCAGGTCTAACCATTGGCTTCAAATTCCGGGGTATTTACTTTCTGCACCTCGACTCCGGCATCATTGAAGACGAACTGCCCATCAGCAAAACCGCGCGAAACTTCGTGATATAAGCCCTTGTATAATACCGGTATTAACGCCACCATCTGCGAGGTCACATGCCAACCGATTTGGAAAATACTGTCCTGGTTTACGACGTAGGAGGCAGCCATGTCTCGGCCGCAGTCTGCCATAGTGGGGACTACCAACTCGGGCCGGTCGTGAGTGCCCCGCACCCGGCTGAGCAGACCAGCGATGCATTCATCCATCTGCTGCATTCCCTGGGAATGAAAGCGGCAGACGGATTGGACGGTGTGAGCGGCGCTGAGCTGGCCTTCCCTGGCCCATTCGACTACGCGGCGGGCATCAGCCGCATGAAGCACAAGCTGCCTTACCTCTACGGGGTGGACCTGCGCGGAAAGCTCGCCGAACGCTTCGGCTGGCGGCCCAATCAGGTGCGCTTTCTGCTCGATTCGGCAGCCTTCCTGCTGGGCGAGATCGGGGCAGGAGAGGCGCGCGGCATCGAACGCGCTGTGGGCATTACCCTCGGAACTGGCGTCGGCTCAGCCTTTGCCGTCGACGGCCGCGTGGTTACCGAGGGCCGCGGCGTTCCCCCCGGAGGAGAAATCTGGAATTTGCCATACGAGGGTGGAATCGTCGAGGACGCGGTCTCGACCCGCGCCATCCAGGGCAGCTACGAAAAGAAGACCGGCAAGCTGCTTCAGGTGGCCGAGATCGCCGCTGTAACTGCGAGCGACGCGAATGCATCAGAGGCCTTTGCAGAATTTGGTCGCCATTTGGGCCTCGCGATGCGCATGTTGTTCTCAGAGTTCGCGCCGGACGTGGTTGTCATCGGCGGAGGCATCGCGCGTTCTCCACAATTGTTCCTTCCCATCGCCGCGAAGGAACTGGAGGGCCTGAAGATTCAATTACGCGTCTCTAAACTTCTCGATCATGCGGCTCTGGCAGGCGCGGGTGTGGAGTGGTTCAACGGCTTCAACAGAAACTAAGAAATTCCCGCAAATTGAGAATGGAACATAGCGCCGGTCTCCAGACCGGCTGTACTGGCGGCGTCTATCCCAGATGCATCCGCT
>JBEKCA010000179.1:0-7055 GCA_050015115.1 Occallatibacter sp. | reverse complement strand
TTACCCCAAGACTGATGTAGTCCGTGATCCGGGCACCCGGAGGGAGTTCCGCAACCGTACGCGCCACCTGTAGCCTCCTGTACTTACCTAATACAGAATGCCACAAATTTCATTAAGTGAACTGTATTAGGTTTAGCCGCCACCTCCCGGCAGGGCATTTCATTCTCACCGTTGATGCAGGATCCCAAGAGCGGCAAATGGGTTGCTCCCGGCAAGCCACCTCGGCCCGAAACTGCTTTAATAGGGTCTGGAGCGAGCGATGCGCACAGCGATCATCGGCGGCGGAATAGCAGGCCTGGCGGCTGCCTACGAGTTGGAGAAGGCGCGCAAGACCGGCGCGGCCGTCGAGTACACGCTCTTTGAGGCCACCGGGCGGCTGGGCGGCTGCCTTGCCTCTGAGATTGTCGACGGCGCGGTCCTCGAGCGTGGCCCAGACTCCTTTCTCACCGAGAAGCCGGCCTGCGCCGAACTCTGCCGCGAACTGGGCCTCGCAGCCGAGCTGACGCCCTCAAACGACGCCGGCCGCAAGACCTACATTGTCGTTCGCAACCGCCTCATCCCGTTGCCCGATGGGCTGATGTTTCTCGTGCCCACCAAGCTCGTTCCGACTGCGTTCACGCGCCTGTTCAGCCTCTCGACCAAAGTGCGCATGGGGCTGGAACTGTTGCTGCCGCCCCGGCCTCTTGACCAGGACGAATCAGTGGCCTCGCTCGTCGAGCGCCACTTTGGCCGTGAAACGGTCGAGCGGCTGGCCGACCCGCTGCTCTCTGGAATCTTCGGCGGCGACTCCGCGCAACTGAGCGCCCGCACCGTGCTGCCGCGCCTGGTCGAGATGGAGAGCGAGTACGGCTCGCTGACGCTCGGCATGTTGGCCGCGCACCGCAAAATGAGAGCCCGAGCCAAGGCAGCCGCGTCACAGAATGGTGGTGCAGCGCCTCGTGCGCACCGTGCGGTCTTCACTGCCCTGCGCGGCGGAATGCAGCAGTTGGTTGACGCAGTGACCGCGCGCCTCGATCCCGCTTCGATACGGCTTTCTACGCCGGTCAGCGGCATCGCGAGGCTGGCGAATAGCTGGAGAGTTGAATCGGACGACACCATCGAGCACTACGAAGCAGTCATCATGGCCTCGCCCGCTTGGGCCGCTGGAGCGCTGCTCACGCGTGTGGACGCCGCGCTGGGCAAGGAGCTGAGCGCCATTCACTACTCTTCGTCGATCACCGTGAATCTTGTTTTCGACGAAACGCAACTGGGCCGCCTGCCCGATGGCTTTGGTTTCCTGGTTCCAGCCGTCGAGGGCCGCACGATGCTGGCCTGCACTTTTGTACACCGCAAGTTTCTGGGCCGCGCGCCCCACGGCAAGGTTGTCTTAAGGGCCTTCCTTGGCGGAGTGAACAATGAAGGCCTGCTGACCAAACCGGACGATGAGTTGGTAGCCACCGTCCGCCGCGAGTTGAGTGAGATTCTCGGACCAGCGGTGATCCCGCAAGCAGCCCAGCCGGAGCACACGCAGGTTTCGCGCTGGAGCCGCTCGATGGCACAGTACGGCGTCGGCCATCAAGAGCGCAGAGAACGCATTGCTCAGCGGATCGCCGCGTTGCCCGGACTTCGGCTGGCCGGCAACGCCTACGACGGCATCGGGATCTCCGATTGCATCCGCCTGGGACGCCAGGCCGCGCAAGAGCTGCTGGAATCGACCCGTTAGTACCAAGATGCAATCCGACAGAGGCTAAAACCTCAGGTTTTACGGTCCTTTTCCGCACGACTGAAGTCGTGCCCTGACACAATGCGGGTGCCCCACCCTCGCCGCGCTTTTTTGTTTTTGCGGCTAGGGTGGGATACCACGAGGCTCGAATTACAACTATGGTGAAAACGCTTTGGTCTCTGCTCGCCGGAACCTACATCCCGCCCTTGCCCAGCATGAACCCTATGCCGTAGGTGACTGCGCCTTCCAGCGCGCCGACGACGGTCATCTCCAGGCCCGAGGACCACCAGGGGCGGACGGTAATCAGCGATTTGGCCGCGCCGACGGCAAAGTGAGCGATCAGCGAAATAACGGCGGCGGCGACAACCGCCTCGATCCCCTGCATAAAGAAGAAAGGAATGATGGGAATTGCCGCGCCAATCGCCGTTGAGAGCGCACCCGATCCGGCTGAGACCAGCGGATTGGCCAGCGCCTCCTCCGAGGTGCCGAGCCGCTCGCCAGCCAGCACGCGCAGCATTTGCTCGGGATCGCTGGCAATATGGGTGACCATATGATCCGCATCGGCCTCGGGCAGGCCTTTGACCTGGTAGTAGAGCGACAGCAGTTCGCGCGCCTCGGGGCCGTTCATCCTGATCGCCTCGCGCTCACGCTCCAGTTCGGCCATGTAGATTTCGCGTTCGCTCTTGGCGGCAAGGTATGCGCCGGAGCCCATCGACAATGCAGATGCGATGAGACCTGAAAGACCGGCCAGCAGAACATATTTGCTGTCGCCCGCGGTGGCTCCGCTGACGCCGCTGACAATGCCGAAGATGGCTCCCAGACCGTCGTTAACGCCGTAAATCGCGTCGCCGATCCAGCTTCCGGGCTGCTTGCGGCCCTGATTGCGCTTGGCCAGCAACTCTTCGAGCACCGCCTTGGGATCGATGCGCGGCGCCCCGGCCGGAGCCTGGTAGTGGCCGCGAAGCAACGACCCCAGCTCACGGTGGTGGTCTTTTTCGTCTTCGATGACGTGTTCGAGAATGGCGATCGAATCTTCATCGCCCAGGTTCTTCAACTGCGAACCGTAGTTGGCGATGTGGCGGCTTTCCTCGATCTCCAAGCGGCGCAGCGCCATGCGCACGCCGCCCGCGCGGTTGGCCAGCGAGTTGGCCTCGCCGCCGGGGTTGCCGCTGTAAACAGGCTCTTCTCCGCCCAGCTCGAGAATGCGGCCGTGCCAGAGCTGCGCGTGCTCCCACTCGGCGCCGGCAAGATGGCGTAGCACCTGGGAACGCACCGGGTCCGTGTCCCGGTCGGCCAGGGTCATATAGGTGTGATAGCCTTCCATCTCAGCCTGCCAGTTGCCCTCCAAGGCCGCCAAGACCTTCTTAATCTTGGCGTTGCTCAATGTTGCATTCGGCATCTTCGTCTCCTTGCTGTTTCTTAAGGATAACGGAGTCAGCGACCTCGGCGGTAACACTCGTCCCGCCATTCGCATTCCCGCTTCCCATTCGCAGGGTTGAGCATTTAGTGTTGTGTGCAGCGAAAATCCGGGATTCCTGGCCGCAATTCAATCCTCCGGCCACCGAGGGCCGGTACTCTTGTGCGCCTTCAACGTCCGGGATCATGCATCAAGCCCTAACCGGGTGATTTCTTTTTGAGGAAGCGGGGAACAGAAATTTATGGCAACACCATCGACAACTCAAAGGGCGCCGAGCGCGCCCAGCTACATGGGACCATTCATCACGGTCACCATGCTTTACTTTACCTTTGGCTTCATCACAAACCTGAACATGGGGCTCGTGCCCTATCTTCGCAATATCTTCGAGGTTCAGAAGCTGCAGGTCTGGCAGGCGATGCTGGCCAATGGCGCATTCTTTACCGCTTATCTGGTCTCTGGACCCGCTGCCAAACTGATTGGAGCCATTGGCTACAAGAGCACTATCGTTGTTTCGATCTTTGTGCAAGTAGCTGGCGCGCTGCTGTTTCTTCCCGCGGCCAAACTCGTCTCGTTTCCGCTCTTTCTCTTTGCCATCTTCGTTGTGGGCGCAGGCGTGGCGGCGCTGCAGACCGCGCTCAATCCGTATGTCGTGATTCTCGGACCGGAAAGCAGCGCTCCGGTTCGCATGAACCTGGCACAGGCATTCAATTCGATCGGCGGGACGATCGCCCCCTGGGTGGCCGGGGCCTTTTTCCTCACGGCGACCGTTCTCAGCCCGGACGTAATTGCATTGAAGAGCACCGCCGACCAACATGCATATCAGGTGGGAATCGCCGATACGGTGCGTGTTCCCTATCTACTAATTGCGCTTGCATTGGTAGTGCTCGGCACTATCGTCGCCTTCCTGCACCTGCCGCACATCGATCCCCCTAAGTTGAGTGGCAAAGACGGTGACATCGCCCAAAACCAGAGCATCTGGAGCTATCGACACACTGTGCTGAGCGCCGTAGGAATCTTTGCCTATGTGGGCGTCGAGGCCGGACTGGCTACAACGATGGTGCTCTACTTCAGCGACTTCAAGCACGGCGGACTTGCGGTTTTGCTACAACCCGAAGCACAGAAGCTGGTCGCCTTTTATTGGGGTGGCGCGTTGATCGGCCGCTTGATGGGCTCGTGGCTGGTAAGTAAAATCAAGGCGGGCACGTTGCTGGGCCTTTTCGGCCTGAGTGCGGCCGCTCTCGTTCTGGTTTCGATTGCCTTCACGGGTCACGTCGCCATCGGGAGCCTGGTTCTTTGCGGCTTCTTCAACTCGATCATGTTCCCCAATATCTTTACGCTGGGCGTTGCCGGCCTCGGACCGATGACCAGCAAAGGTTCGGGGCTGATCACGACGGCAATCGTCGGCGGCGCCGTGATTCCTGTCGTCATCGGATTCCTGGTTAGCAGTTTCAGCTATCAGATTGCACTGCTGCTTCCCGTGCTCTGCTACTTGTATATTGCCTTCTACGGCTTTATAGGCTCTAAACCTTCGCGGACAGTCGCGGCGTAGACTCGTTTATTGTTGATTGAAGGCCCTTTGGCTCAAAGCCAAAGGGCCTTCGTATTTATTTCGAACTGAATCACCGTTCAGGATTCCCACAATTTACCGCATTGATTCACAAGCCTTCCGCAAGCCCATCCGGCCTACACTCGAAGAGATGGCCACCATCCCCAACCTGGCGCTTGACTCCGGACTGCCGGCCAACATCGATGCCGAGAAGACTATTCTCGGCGCGATCCTGCTCGACAACGCAGCTCACGCCGAAGCCGCCGAAAAACTCGACTCTGAAGATTTTTCGCTCGACTCGCACCGCCGCATCTTCCTGCGAATGACCGAGCTGATGAACGCCGCCCGCGCCGTGGACATCGTGACCTTGTCGAACGAACTGGCCAAGGCAAAGGAGATCGAGTCGGTGGGCGGCGTCGCCTATCTAGCCTCGCTCACTGAGGGCCTGCCGCGCCGCCCGGTGATCGAAGAGTACATCCGCATCGTCAAAGACAAGAGCCTGCTGCGCAAATTAATGCTCATCTGTTCGGCGGCCATTGCGCGCGCGGCAGATCAGGGCGAGAGCGCCCTCGACGTACTCGGCGCGGCCGAGTCGCAGTTGATGGAAGTCAGCGAAAAGGGCGTCACGCAAGGACTGCAGCGCCTGGACGAAATCGTCGAGCACTCCTTCGGGACGATCGACAACCTGTATAAAGAGAGCCGTGAGATCACCGGCCTGGCCACCGACTTCACTGAATTCGACAAGCTGACCAGCGGCCTGCAGAAGAGCGAACTAATCATCATCGCCGCGCGGCCTTCAATGGGCAAGACGGCTCTCGCGATCAACATCGCGCAGAACGCTGCCATCAATCATCAGGCCATCGTAGCCATCTTCAGCCTCGAAATGAGCAAGGAGTCGCTCCTGCGTCGCATGTTGTCCTCACAGGCCTGGGTCGATCAGCAGAGACTCCGAAAGGGTTTCCTGGGTCGCGAAGAGCACGACAAGCTGGTCAATGCGCTGGGCCAGCTCGTTGAAACGCGTCTCTTTATCGACGACACAGCGGGCATCTCGCTCTCTGAAATGCGGGCCAAGGCGCGGCGGCTTAAGCAGAATGCAAAAGGACTCGACCTCATCGTCGTCGACTATCTGCAACTGATGAGCGCAACGGTGCCTTCGTCGGGCAAGAGAAACTATGAGAATCGCACACAAGAGGTCTCGGCAATCTCGCGCGGTCTTAAAGCCCTCGCCAAGGAGCTGAATGTGCCCGTCGTGGCTCTCTCGCAGCTCTCCCGCGCCGGCGTGCAGCGCGACGACAAGCGTCCCATGCTGAGCGACCTGCGCGAATCGGGCTCGATCGAACAGGACGCCGATGTGGTGGCTTTCATCCATCGCGAGGCCTACTACAAGACCAATAAAGACGAGCTCTCGGAGTCTGAACTCGCTTTATCCGAGATCATCATTGCAAAACAACGCAACGGTCCGACAGAAACGGTTCGATTGAATTTCCTGGGTAAATTCACGAGATTTGAAAACCGCGATACAAGCGCCGAAGGCTGATAGAATCCGTCAACCAACGATTACTGAGGCCGCTCACAGCGGGTTCACGATCAGGGCGATGCGGCCGGCGATCAGTTCGTTAGGCGTTGCGCCGGGCTCCACATCGATCAGGTCCATCGGAAAAGCCAGGTTGTGCGGACGCAGCACAAGCCGGTTCGACAGAAAGTCTGCATGGCGCAGAATGAGGTGCGCCCCGTGCCGCACGGCATAGAGGTTGGGCCGGCTGCGACGATACGGCATCAACGAGTTGTAGTGGCGATCCAGCAGCGCAAAAGCCTCCGGCATCACCAGCGGATCCATCGCCAGCGCCTCAGACCTGGAGACGCGGACGACGACAAACCGCTGCCACGCGCGGCGTGAGTTCGTCGTTCTGGCTCGCATAGACTCCAGCAGTCCCGCGGGCAAGTGCAGGATCAGTTGCACGGCCGAGGGCCGGATGATTGGCTCGAAGGACGCCACCGCATCGGAAACGACCGGGACCGAGCAGCCTTCTCCGTCGACCGGCGAAGCATTTGTACCACGAGCGGCGGGCAGAAGATCGCTGGTGGTCAGGTGCTGGGCGACCAGAACCCGGTCCAGTGCCTCAAGCGAGAGCTGGCGCCGCCCGCGAAGATAATTTGAGAGATGAGGCTGCCCAAAACCGGTCTGCCGCGCCAGCAATGAGACGCTGAGAGTGCCCCGCTGTATCCTTCGCAACAGTTCCAGACGAAGTCGCTCGTGCATCTGGGTAAAGTTCATATGTGGATAATTTGCCACCGGCATTGAAGACAACCTGTCTCCAATTTCTTTCTGCAAACTTTGAAGGGGGGGGATCTCTTTATTATCGGCAATCTTGGACAGATCAGACCGGAGA
>JBEKCA010000178.1:0-7084 GCA_050015115.1 Occallatibacter sp. | reverse complement strand
ATTTGTCACCGGAGCATGAAAAAAAAAGAGTTACTCCCCCTTATCAAAACGGACTTTCGGTCGATAAGTACCAAAGATGGAATCCGAAGCCTGATTTTCGTCAACCGGCAGAAGGCTTTAGCTGACCGGTTCCCTAATCTGACATCATCCGGTATTGAACGGCAGGTACGTATGGTGGTCAAAACGCAAAGCAAGGGACGCGGAGTCACTGGACTTCATGTGGGCGTGAACAACGTCCGGCGCTATTTCCCCAAGAGCATATCGAGCGTCGAACTGGTGCTCGGTCATCTTCAAATTGAATGCGGTCTGAAACCCGCATTCTGGCAGGGCGAACCGGAGATCTTCGATCCCCGGCTATGCGCGTGGCTGGAATCCAGTCACATGCATGCCAAGCCGGGTCGAACATCGATCCCGATGGCCATGATTCCAGAGGGAAAGAACTCCTTCCGGTTGCAGCCGATCCGCCTGAATGGGCACGTTCGCGGCAAGCTCCATGATCAAGTCGCGGCCTGAGATCTCAACCGGAAGGACAGCGATCGGCGCGCAGAGATGCGACCGAGAACAGCTGTAACTGCTGCGTTTTCTCGCTGGGCCGTCTTGCGTGGTCCCTATTCCCCGATCCCTGTCTATTGATAGACTCGGGATGCAATGACAATCACCCATCTGCAAGAGACAATTGAGCGGCACTTTGTCGCGGGCCCGGCTGCCATCGGCGATAGTTCTGCCTTGACGGCCTTTCTGGCTCTCAGAACAGCATTGGAAAGCGGTGACGTGCGCGCCGCCTCACCGGATGCCGCTTCGCCCTCCGGCTGGCGGGCCAACGCCTGGGTCAAGCAGGGCATTCTGCTGGGCTTTCGCCTCGGCGCATTAGAGGAGTTTCCAGCCCCAGTTCTCTCCTTTGTCGACAAGGGCACTTTTCCGGCCCGGCATTTTCGTTTGGACGATGGCGTGCGCGTAGTTCCGGGCGGCTCCTCGGTGCGTTCCGGCGCTTATGTGGCTCGTGGCGTGGTCTGCATGCCGCCGATGTACATTAACGCCGGGGCCTATGTGGATGAGGGCACAATGGTCGACTCGCATGCGCTGGTTGGCTCCTGCGCCCAGGTCGGCAAGCGCGTTCATTTGAGTGCAGCGGCACAGATCGGCGGGGTGCTTGAGCCGGTCAATGCCAGCCCAGTTGTCATCGAGGATGATGTGCTGATCGGCGGTAACTGCGGCGTCTATGAGGGTGCGGTTGTCCGCAAGGGAGCGGTGCTGGCAGCCGGAACGATACTCACTCGCGGAACGCCGGTCTACGATCTGGTCAACGGAGACATCCTGCGCGCCACTGCCGAGATGCCGCTCATCATTCCCGAGAATGCCGTGGTCGTTCCCGGGTCCCGCGCCGTCAACAAGGGCAAAGGACGGGAGTGGGGCCTGAGCGTCTATGCGCCGGTGATCGTAAAATACCGCGACGAAAAGACGGATTTGAGCACGGCTCTGGAAGAGTTGCTCCGCTAATGGTGAGGTCAGATCGAAGGCTGCTGGTCTGTTCCTGCGTGGATGCTGGATCGAGTACATTCCGTAACGACGGAGCCGACAGATGTCATCGCGCTGTAATTCCTTGCCGTGCTCGCCGATAGTCATCAATGGATCAACAAAGTGGGGAGTGCCGAACCTCAAGTGAAGTGCGAGGGCGGCAGCCCCACTCGTTTGCAGGGCCTCGTAGCAAGCATTCGCGGGCACAGACTGAATCCAGAAGGGAAGTTCTGCGTATGCCCCTGATGACATGGACCGAAGAGATGAGCGTGAAGGTCAAGGTGCTCGATGACGACCATAAGACTTTGATCGATATGCTGAACGACCTGAATGACGGAATCGAGGCGAACCGCGCTAGGCCGGTCCTCGAGAGAGTGATCGAAAAGCTTTCAAATTACACCAAGTTTCACTTTGCGCGCGAGGAGCGGATGTTTGCCCAGACCGGCTATGCCGAAGGGGCCGCGCATAAGGCCGAGCACGCCCTGCTCGCCAGACGGGTAATGAATTTGCAGGCGCGCTTCGAAAGCGGGCAATCGCGTGAGGTCGGGATGGAAACGATGGCGTTCCTGAAGAGCTGGCTGGCCGATCACATCATGGGCTCCGATCAGAAATACGGCCCGCACCTCAATTCCAAAGGGATCAAATAGAAGTCTCACACGCTGGGCGAGCGCCTCCTATAAAGAATTAAAACCATCTTCTGGCTGGCTCCGGACGAACGGCAACCTTGTCAGGCCGAACCTCAACCGGCTTGATTGGACGGCATGGAAGTGGCGCGTGGGGCGCCAAAACGGCAGGATTGCGAATGGGCTTCGCATCATCCTGACTGGAGTTCTTCGCCACGCTCTCTTGATGAAGCTTCTTTAGATGGTCGATCAGTTCCCCGACAAGATCCTCGAGCTGTCTCCGAATTCGATCGCTTAGCATGGGGAATTGAAAACCTACCAAAGTCTCCGATCGAATTGCTCGCACCTGGCCTCTTACGCGGAATGGCATGTGATTAACGCAGAAAATCAATTCCACAATCTCATCGGTGGCGAGCTGGAGCGGTCTCTCAAACTCCATCAGGCAGCCGCCTATGCTGAGATTGATGATTTTGGCGGGACAGGGCTTTTCGACCGCGGGCAGCGTCTGGATGCCGGCAAGGCCCGAACATTGCAGACGAGGGGCCTTGCGAAGTTCCGCGCCCGGATCCGGCTTCTCCTCTGCCTTCGGTACCTCGGTCGTATTCTCCCGTTCACCTGCCTTGGGTTCTTCGACTGTATTCGATTCCTGGCCCATTGTGATCGATCCAATCGTGTTGGTCTTCAGCTGCGATCTTGCGAAGGTCAGGGAGATCTTTGCTCGCTATGGGCGTCCCTGAATTCGCAATTGGCGGAGATGGTGCAACCCATCTTCGGTATTTGCTATTCCTCTATCGGCATGCTCGCCCCGAAATTTCTTCTGTTTCGGATTGAAGTGACAAAAACTTTTCGTCTTCCCACCCGCCCTTATCCTTTCAGTAGCTGTTCCATCATGAACAGACCCCATGATGAGGCAGTAGACTGTTTGAAACCATGCTCAACCACGGTGAGAGAACGCAACTGATCCGCTGGGCGGTCGTTGGACCGGGCCGTGCCGCCGCGCGCTTTGCCGGGGGACTGCAAGCCGTTGAGGGCGCTACGCTCGATGCGGTCTGGGGCCGCAGCGTCGAGCGGGCCAGCACCTACGCGCTCAGATTCGGTATTCGACACGTTTGCAACACGTTGGAGCAGCTATTGGCCGCCGGCGTGGATGCCATCTATGTCGCCACCCATCCGAACAGCCATGCGAGGTTTTGCATCCAGGCGCTCGAGGCCGGCAAGCATGTGCTCTGCGAGAAGCCGGTCGCCCTCAACGAACGTCAGCTTGTCGAGGTGCTTGCAACTGCCCGACGTCAGGACCGGCTCTTTATGGAGGCAATGAAGCCTCCATTCTTCCCTCTTTACCGGCGGTTGCGCGAACATCTCGCAACAGATCCCATTGGCCCAGTGGGGTTTGTGCGCGCCGGTCACGCCGACTCGACTCTGCCACCGGAGTACCCGCTGCACTTTGCCGAGCTGGCCGGCGGAGGCATCATGGGCATCGGGCCTTATGAGGCCTTCCTCGCCCTCGATTGGCTCGGCGAACTGAAGCGTGTGCAGACCATGGGAAGGCTGGCCGCCTCAGGCGTTGATGCTCTTGCCCTGTTCCAGACAGAACACCAGCACGGCATGGCGCAACTTCACACCGGTATTGACCTGCTCAGCCTCGGCGACGCGATTCTTTCTGCGCCCGGCGGTTACGTCAAGATCCACGCCAACTGGTGGAACCCGTGCCGAGCCACGGTGCATTATCTCGACGGCAGGGAGGTCGAGCTGGACGAGCCCTACATCAACGGCGGCTTCAACTA
Source organism: Occallatibacter sp. (assembly GCA_050015115.1). Lineage (GTDB taxonomy): Bacteria > Acidobacteriota > Terriglobia > Terriglobales > Acidobacteriaceae > Telmatobacter. The sequence continues at coordinate 3,162 of JBEKCA010000178.1, read as the reverse complement.
CGAGACAGCACACTTCTGCGAATTGATTCGCGAAGGCAAGCGCGAGAGCCCGGTGATTCCGCACTCCATGTCGCTGGGCATGGCGCGACTACTCGAAGAGGCTCGTACCGCTCTCGGCGTGCATTTTCCCGGCGATTGAAAAGCAAGCGGCTTACGGGACCGTGATGACCACCTTGCCCACTTGCTGATTTGATTCGAGATAACGGTAGGCATCCACGGTCTGCTCAATAGGAAAGCTCCTGGCGATCTTTGGCACAAAGCGTCCATTGGCGAGCCGGTCAAAGATGTATTTCTTTGCGCTCGCCAGCAGGCCGGGATTCTGCGTGATCTCCATCATGGAGTAACCGCGCAACGACAGCCCCTTCCCTAGCGCAATCAAGAGCGGAAACGGCGTAGGCGCAAGTGACAGCGCGCCATACTCGAAGATGATCCCGCCCGGAGCCGCGGCCGCCGCAAGCTTCTCAACAAATGCCCCGGCCACCGGATCGAAGGTGAGCCGCACGCCCTGACCGCCTGTAATTTCATGCACGCGAGCCGGATAATCTTCTTCTTGGGTGGCGATCACGTGGCTCGCCCCGAGCGACAGCAGTTTCTCTCGCTTGGCCGAGGTGCGCGTCAAGGCGATGGCCGTCGCACCCACGTCCCGCACAATCTGAATCGCCGCCAATCCGACACTCGACGAGGCTGCTGGAATAGAGACAAAATCCCCAGCTTTCACGCCGCCGAAATGCACCAGCGCGCCATAGGCCGTCAGGTATTGCATCCAGATGGCGGCCGCCTGCGTCGGCGTAAGATTGGCCGGATATTCGCCCAGCGCCGCGGCGGGAACGACGGCCTCTTCGCCAAGCGTGCCGTAGTGAGTCATCGAAAAGCTCGGGACAGTCGCGACCGTCTTGCCGGTCCAGCTCTTGTCGACGCACTCGCCGATAGCCTCGACCACGCCCACGGCCTCATAACCCAGGCGCGAAGGCAGTTGCGGCGCTTCAAGATACATGCCGTGATAGAACATGGACTCGGCGCGGTTCAGGCCCACGGCCTTGACGCGCAGCCTGACCTCGCCCTTTCCGGGCTCTTGGGTGGGAAGTTCATCGAGGTGGAGGTTTTCCGGACCCCCGATTCCATGAAAGCGAACGATGGTTGGCATAATTCCTCCTCGCAGCGTTCGATGAATAACAAGGTCATTCAGGTGCAAATTGAAGTCCCCGGTACTCGCAATTGACGCCCGCTCCGCGCCTTCTTTCTGGCGCGGACATGCCGAAGGCGTCTGGCCCCCACCGCAGGTGGTGGTAGCATCAGAGATGACAGATGCAAACTAAAAAACTGAAGATCATTCCTTTGGGCGGGCTGGGCGAGTTTGGCATGAATTGCCTCGCCATCCGCTGGGAAGACGACATTATCGTGATCGACGCCGGGCTGATGTTCCCGGAGTCGGAGTTGCTGGGGGTCGATGTTGTTGTTCCCGACATTACTTACCTGATTGAAAACAGGGCGCATGTCCGCGCCATCATCCTCACCCACGGCCACATGGACCACATCGGCGGCCTGTCCTGGATTCTCTCGGAGATCAAGGTCCCCGTCTACGCCACAGAGTTTACCTTGGCCTACGTCGAGGGGAATCTCGAAGAGCACCAGTTACTCGACGAGACCGAACTGGTCGAGATCGTTCCCAAAGAGAAGTTCACCATCGGGCCTTTCACGATTGAGCCGATCCACGTGACGCATTCGCTGGTCGATGCCGTTTCGCTGGCCATCGAAACCCCGGTTGGAATCGTCGTTCACACGGGCGACTTCAAGATCGATCTCGCGCCGCTCGACGGCAAGTCATTCGACCTGCATACATTTGCCGAATACGGGAAGCAAGGCGTACTGGCGCTGCTGCAGGATTCGACCAACGTTGACCGCCCCGGCTACACGCCCAGCGAGACGGCGGTCATTCCGCGTCTCGACGAGATTTTTGCGCGTACCAAAAAGAAGCTCTTCTTCAGTTGCTTCTCCTCGTCGATCTACCGCATCAGAATTGCGCTCGATCTCGCGCGCCAGCATGGACGCAAGGTGGCCGTAATCGGCCGCTCGATGATGGAGTCGACAGAGATTGCGCAGGATCTGGGCTACATCGAAATTCCCAACGGGCTCATCATCAATCCCGGCCAAATGCGCGACTTCGCGCCGGAACAGTTGATGGTATTGATCTCGGGCACGCAGGGCGAGCCGATGAGCGCCCTCAGCCGCGCCGCCATCGACAACCATAAGCACGCCCACATCGACGCCGGCGACACTGTCGTGCTCAGTTCGCGCGTCATTCCGGGCAACGAAAAAAGTATCTTCCGCGTCATCGACCACCTCTATCGCCGCGAAGCCAATGTCATTTACGACAACGGCTCCAACGGCCTCATCCACGTCAGCGGCCACGGCTCTCAGGAGGAGCAGCGCCTGCTCATCAACCTGCTGCGGCCTAAGTTCTTCATCCCCGTCCACGGCAACTACGGCAACCTGCGCAAGCACGCCCAGCTAGCCATGGATACGGGAGCCGTCGAACACGCAATCGTGATCGAAGACGGCGATGTGCTCGAACTGGACAAGAAAGACGCGCGCAAAAAGGACAAGGTCACCACGGGCCGCGTGCTCATCGACTCCGGCTCGAATACAGACGTGGTCGAGGACATGGTTCTTCGTGATCGCCGCATCCTCTCTGAAGACGGCGTGGTCCTGGCGGTGCTGGCCATCAACAAGCGCACCGGCAAGGTCGAGAAGTCTCCAGAGGTGGTGATGCGCGGCTTCGGCGGCGCAGACATCACCGACCAGGCCCGCGAGTTAGTCCTGAAGACACTCGATGGCCTGACCAACGAAGAAAAGGCCGATTACGGAATGGTCAAGGAAAAAGTCCGCGGCGAGTTGAAGCGCCTGATCCAAAAGACCACCGGCCGCCGCCCAATGATCATGCCGGTGATTCTGGAGATCTGATCGACGCCAGAGTTATTTAATCCTCACAAGCCGGGTGCCCCACCTTCGCGGCGTTTTTGTTTTTGCCGCTAAGGTGGGATAGCTCCACCTATCTATAGCTCTTTATTGTTTGTTACTTGTTCTTGCTCTTTCGTCATTTGATCGTCACACTGCTCTGGTCGCCTTCTTTGTAGAAAATTAACGACAAATCGATAACATTTG
>JBEKCA010000177.1:0-7184 GCA_050015115.1 Occallatibacter sp. | reverse complement strand
CACTAATCAGCCTGGGCGGCCTACCAATAATTTCGGCAAACTCGACCTGGCTCCAGCCGCGCGCCTCAATTTCCTCCTTGATGAACTCGCCTGGAGGAAATACCTCTGCCGGAGTTCTCTCTGTCGTTTCCACGCCGTTCACCCTCGCCATGCCAGTTGTTTGCAAGCAAAATCCATCAAGCCCTGTTTTAGTGGTAGTCCTCAATGCTGATGACTGCGACCACTTTATTCGGAGCTGTCCCCTCGAATTCAATAACCAGTCTCCATTGCTTGTTGAGTCGCATGGAGTATTGATGGCTTCGATTCCCTTGAAGTTTTTCAAAATGGAGAGATTTCAAGTTGCGGAAGTCCCGTTCATCCAGAGCGTGTCGAATGACTTGAATCCGCTTGCGGTACGCCGAGACGACGGCTTGAGAAAATCCAGCGTCGTACCCTGGATCGGTCTCCAGCCGATCCAGCCGCTCGTCCTGAAAGCGAACCTCCATTGCTCTATATAAACAGAAATGAAAAAAATAGTCAAGACCATCTTTACACCACGTGTAATGGTGGTATGCTGTATCCAATGAGGTGCTTCATGGCAACTTCCAAATCGACAGCTTCGCAGGCGGGCAAGGATCTTCGGAACCCGAAGACCCCTCCAAGAGATCGGGGCCCTATCGCCTCAGATCTTGCCCAAACCCCCAGAAAGAAGAAGTAATCACCGGCCAGCCCCGGCGACGGGGCTGGCATAACAAATTTGCGTATAGGCGCAGGAGGTGACTGTGGGAGAGGAATATTTCATCGAGCAGCGGCCGGATAGTCGGTACAACGTCTCGAAGCCAAATGCTGAGCGACCAAGCGTCGTGACGGATACGCAGGCCGAAGGTATCGCGTGGGCAAAAGAAGCGAGTTCGGATGCCACCATCCATGTGGAGCGTGTACGCGACGTTGGACCAGGCAGAGACAAGTGGCGTCACCTTTAGGCAATGAACTGGCCTTGCATTTTGGAGTGCAATCTATCGTCTGATCCGGCCCTTCTGATGGGTTGTTGGGAAGGTGCCCGTTTGGGTGGGAGCGAAAGATGTTAACAGAATCGTCGAACGGGCAAGAGGTGCATGGCTGGTTCAAGAAGCGAAAACTAGCGAAGCAGAACTTGAAACTCGAAGAGCATCGGACGAACGTGCTGTTACGGATTGCTGAGCGGCAATCTGATATTGAGCAAATGGCACAGCGTCCACGAAGTACCGACGACGCTATAGACTTTGAGTTGCTTGAACGAATGCGGCAAGATCTAGCGATAATAGTCGAGAATGCCCAACAAACAGACCAAGTCGACATACTTGAGCATTTAGCGGATAAAGCAGATAAACAGAGCAACCTCAGTGCTTACCTTTGCCCACGGAAAGAAATTAGAATTGAAGGTCACCTAGCCTTTGAACTGATGGAATGGTGGGGGGTTCCCAGATCGGAGACTACCAGGCTGCGCGCATTGCTCGAAGGGAAATTAGAGAGAGCCGATAATGAACCGGAAGATGGCCGAATCGCGTTGCGCGCCCTCTTCAAAGAGAGAGATGAATGGGAGGACTACAGAGACGACTATGAGGATGCGATGCGTGTCCGCGCAGGATGGCTCTTTAGCGCGATTGTGGCACTTCCAGTTTTAGCGGTTGCAACTTTATATTTTTCGTTTCTTCACGCGCCAGTGCTTTATGGACCACTTCTTGCAGTCGGAGTTCTATTTGCCGGTGGAGCAGGAAGTTGCGTTAGTGTCATCTCAAAACTTCCAACGCTAGAGGTGTGTCGATCTGAAAAAATCGATTCTTACGACAGGCTGATATGGAGCCGCCTTAGTGTTGGCACGATTGCAAGTTTGATAGGATGTGGTTTGCTTGGATGGGGGTTCATTCCCATTTCGATTCAGGGGCGCGCTTTTGCCGAGGTGCTCGATGTCAGTTCAACAAACGTATCTACCTTTGGTTCTGCTCTCAGAATCCTGATTCTGCTGGCCGTTCCCCTGCTGTTCGGTTTCAGCGAGCGCGCACTGACTTCATTCGAGCAGCGTGTTTTCGGCAAATCGGCTAGGTCGCAAAAGGAGTAGGCATCGGAGGCTAACAGCCTGCGCCGGGACCAAGTGAAATACCACCTCCGCGCCGGCGGGCTTGACGGAAAGGCAGCCGCGCAGATCATTGCGCCCGCCCGATTTGAAGCTGGCCATCCGCGATTTCGAAACTGTCGACGGCATCGGCCTTGTTAGGCGGAGACCACAAGGCGAGCTTGATTCGGAGAATAATCCGCACCTTGACCACCGATATGCCGAGACAAGTAATTCCTGACAGGGACAGACCGCCTACCGGGTGCTGATTCACATCAATACTTCGCGCCGGCTTTGGTCCGCATCGCCGGAATCAGTGGCCCACTGCACCGGAACACGCAGCGACACCCACACGGCCCTATTCCTTCCCGCACTGCCCTTTGAAACTTTGGCTGAGAGGCCCTGCCCTTGTCTTGGTACTCGGCGAAGCGGCCCAGCGCCACGCCAATAATGGCGACACGCATACCTTCGTTCTACTCAGCCATTTTTCCCAAGCACATCCATCAGAAGCAGGACGCCCCTTGGATGGAAAGTACAAAGCCAGCAATATGCGAGTAGATAATATATCAGTTGTGTACTATACTGGCGTGTACCCTCATTTGGGCGAGGTGGAAATGCCACAATTTCGGCCAATACAGCAGTCCCTGTTCCCGGAACTGTCCGGCACGTCCCAGGAACCCGAACCCCTCACTACACTGAACCAGGAGGCACGACATGACTCCCAACGACTCATCCAGCACCATCCCCGGCAACCCCGACTCCGTTTTGGAGTTGATGAAACTCCCGGCCTTCCAGAACCTGCTCGCCAAGGTAGAGACGAACTTCTACCGGAACCGCCCGAAGGAAGCAGCGGATCTGGAGTTGGAGGGGACGATCCGATTCACCCTTCAGGAACGCGCGGCACAGGCGTGGGAGATCCTCGCCAAGGCGCGCTCGACGGGAGTTCCGATGAATCAGGCGCAAGAACTGATCTCCGAACTGGTCTACCCGCCACTGGAGTCAGACGGCAACTGATATTGGAAAGCGACGCCACCCCCCCCCAGTTGGACTTTGGCATCGCTTCAGACGACCAAGCCGAACCGGCGACACCCAAGCCGATTCTTCCGCCCGACCCTCTCCGCAACAGCCGCAACTTCCGCCTCAGTAACGATGTGGCCTCGCATATTGCCGAGGGCGGCTCAAAGGCACGCATACAGCACAATCTCGACGTTCTTGAACTGCTCAAGTCCATCCAGGCCGAGCAGCGCACTGCGACGACCGACGAGCAGAATCGCATCGCGCAGTACATCGACTTCGGCGGATTGCGCGAGCTGTGGGATCAAGGCTACCGCTACTACGAGGAGCGCAATCGCCTAGCCGAAATCCTCACTGAAGACGAGATTGATGCGGTCAAGGAAACGTCCCTCAACACGCACTACACGGCCATTGAGGTCGTGGACCAGATGTGGGCGGCGGCAAACCGTCTTGGCTTTGCCGGCGGGCGCATCCTCGAACCGGGGATGGGAGTGGGCAACTTCTTTGCTCGCATTCCCGATCAGCTTCTCCATGAGTCCGAACTCTTCGGAGTCGAAAAGAACCCCCTCAGCGGGGCACTCGCCTCCATGCTCTATCCGGACGCCAAGATTCTCGTCCAGCCCTTTGAAGACACCCGACTACCAAACAACTCATTCGACCTCATCATCGGCAACCCTCCATTCGCTGACATCAAAATTGCCGATCCCGAATACTCCGACCCGAAGCTCTCCCTTCACAACTACTTTATCGTCAAGTCTCTCGACAAGCTCAAGCCGGGTGGGGTCGCCGTCTGCATCAGTTCGCACTACACGCTCGATTCTCTCGACGTGCGCGCCCGCCACGCGATGGCTGCCAGGGCCGATCTCGTCGCTGCAATTCGCCTGCCCGACAATACCTTTCAGAAAAACGCCAACACCGCGGTTACCACCGACATTCTGTTTTTCCGCAAGCGGCTTCCGAACGAAGCCCAGCCGGAGCATCCGGTCTGGATCGACAGCATTCCGCACATGGTTCCGGGTTATGGCGACCCGGCAGCGGTCAACTACAACGCCTACTTCGACGAGCATCCTGAGATGGTTCTCGGAGTTCACAGTGCGGAAAGCCGGATGTACGGGCGGAAGGACTACACGCTCAAACCCTTTGAAGGCGACACGAGCATCGTTCAACGTCTTCAGGAAGTTATCGAGACATTGCCGGAAAATATCTTCACCCCTTACGATCCGTCTGTCTCCAAGGATTCACGGAGTAGCCGAAGCGCTTCTTCGCTTGTCCCTTCGCCGGACACCGTCAAGAATCATTCGTACTTCATTGACGAAGGCACTGTTTGGTTCAACGACAACGGCGCCAGGACTCCGCTGCCACGCGCATTGTCGAGTGGGCGCGTTCTCTTTCAATTGAAATCGCTGGTTGCGCTCCGGGACACGTTGAAGGAAGTCATCCGGCTTCAACTCCAATCCTCGAATGAAGGCCAGCTAGCGGAATGCCAGGAGCAGCTACTCCAACACTATGAAAGTTATCGCGCGAACTTTGGCCCGCTCAACAATATCAGCACCGCGAAGCTCTTCGAGGACGATCCCGAATATCCGCTCCTGACGGCGCTCGAAAACATCGACCCAGAGACTTCGAGAATCTCGCTCGCCGACATCTTTACCAAGCGCACGATCCGGCCCTATGAGCCGCTGCGGGAACTTCCGAGCGATCCGAAGGCCGCGATGCTCCAAGTGCTGGCCGAGTGCGGCCGATTGGACACCGGCCTAATGTCACGTCTCCTCGACAAGCCGGAGGCAGAGGTTATTGGCCAGCTTGTCGCCGCCGACCTGATCTACAAGGAACCGAATTCACAGCAATATCAGACAGCCGATGAGTACCTTTCCGGCAACGTGCGGCAGAAGCTGAAAGACGCTCAAGGCGCTACACTGCTCGACACCGCGTTTGAACGGAACGTCAAGGCGCTCGAAGCTGTACAGCCTGAGATCGTTCCCTTCATCGACATCGACGTGCGTCTCGGGCAGACCTGGGTTCCCACCGAGGTGTACGCCGCCTTCCTCAACCGGCATCTGGCTGAACAACGTCCGGCTTCCGGCGACCGCGCGCCCTCTATCACCAGAGATCTCAATGGCCGGTGGAGTGTCGATCTGCCGTCCTGCTACAACACGTTCGAGCTGACGCACAAGTGGGCGGGCGGAGGAATGTCCGGCCACAAGCTCCTCGAATATGGACTCAATCTCCAGGAGCCTACCCTCTACGAAAATAACGCTGATGGTAAGCCTGTCATCGACACGGTACGCACCATCGCTGCGCGCGCCAGACTGCGCGAGATCAAAGATGCCTTCACCGAATGGATTAAAGACGACAAGCAGGCCGACATTCATCCGCAGATCGAGCGAATCTACAATGAAACCTTCAACGCCAACCGCCTCCGCATCTACGACGGCGGGCACCTATCGTTCCCAGGGCTGAATCCCACCATCGTTCCGCGGCCATATCAAATGCGGGGAGCATGGCGCGTTATGGTCGAAGGCCGCGCTCTTCTCGACCACTTCGTGGGCTCCGGGAAATCCCTCTCCGTGATTATTGCCGGCATGGAGTCGCGTCGAATCGGAATTTCGCGCAAGAACCTCTACGTCGTCCCGAACAACATGATTCAGCAATGGCGCGAGGAGTTCAAGAAAGCTTATCCTTCCGCCAACGTCCTTGCCGTGACCGAACGCGACTTCGACTCGCCACTCAGCCGGAAGCGCCTCTTCAGTCGGGTCGCCACCAACGAATGGGACGCCGTTATCGTTCCTCATTCGCAGTTCGACATGCTTCCCATCTCTCCTGAGCGGGAAGCGAAGACTGTCAACGCTCAGATGCAAGAGATGAAAGACCTGCTGCGCGAAGGCTCTGATAACGGTCGCACTAAGACCAGAGCGGAGAAGCGGACCACGCGGCAGATCGAGAACAAGATTCAGAAGTACAAGGAGAAGTTGAAAGAACTTTCACAGGGCCGGAAGGACGACACCATCTACTTCGACGATCTGGGCGTAGATCGCCTCTTTGTCGATGAAGCCCACGCCTACAAGGCCCTGGCCATCGTCACAAAGATGGGGAACATCGCTGGCATCAGCACCCGCGAGTCCCAGCGAGCACAGCGCATCCTCGCCAAGATCGAGTTTATGCAGGAGACGCACAACGGCGCAGGCGTAATCTTCACCACCGCCACGCCGATCACGAACACGCTAGGCGAACAATTCGTGATGACGCGATACCTGGCCCGCGACATCCTCAATAAGTGCAACATCAACAATTTCGACGACTGGGCGGCCAACTTCGCCGAGCCTGTCACGCGCATGGAGTACGCCACCGATGGCGTCACCATCAAGCCGAAGACCGCGCTGGCAAACTACGTCAATGTCCCAGAGCTTCAGTCGATCTGGTCTCAGTTTGCCGACGTGATGATGCAGGACGAGGCCGAGGAAGCAGGCTACATCACTCTGCCCAAAGCCGTGCGCAAAGATATGCTCGTCAAAGTGACTCCGGCCCAGGAGCCATTGCTCCAGAGCATCGCCGAGCGCGGCGAACTGCTGAGCCTTCCGATGAGCGACCCAGAACGGCCTGACCCAACGGAAGACAACTGGCTCAAACTCGATTCCGACGCCTGCGCCATATCGCTCGACGCCCGCCTCTACGATCCGACCTGCCCGGATGATCCCGACAGTAAAGCCAATACCGCTGTGCGTACCACGCTCGATGTCTTGCGCCGCACGGAAGCCGAACGCGGGACTGTCATTATCTTTGCCGACCGTTACCAGCGCGGTGACTTCAATCTCTTCGAGGATATGAAGAAGAAGCTCATCGCCGCCGGAGTGGCCAGAGAACAGGTGGCCATCGTTCACGACTACAAGAAGGGCAAGGAATTCTTCGGCCTTCAACAGGCCATGCGCGCGGGCCGCGTCCGCGTCCTGCTCGGGACCACGGAGAAATGCGGCATCGGCGTCAACATTCAGACCCGCCTCAAGGCTCTGATCGACCTCGACCTTCCCCAGCGGCCCGACCAGTTGGAGCAACGTCACGGACGGATACGCCGTTCCGGCAACACCTTCTCCGAAGTCGAGTT
>JBEKCA010000176.1:0-7210 GCA_050015115.1 Occallatibacter sp. | reverse complement strand
TATCCGATCTCCGGATAGAGCCGCACCACGATCTCGCCGTCGATCTCGACCACCAGCCGCAGAACCCCGTGCATCGACGGGTGCTGCGGCCCCATGTTCAGCACCATGTGCTGGTCGCGCGCGCCTTCGGCAACCGCCGCTTCGAGTATGGGAGTGCCGCTTGTTTCGGCCATCAGCGGTAGCCCTCCACCGGATAGTCTTTGCGCAATGGGTGCCCCTTCCAGTCGTCGGGCATCATGATGCGGCGCAGATTGGGGTGCCCCTCAAATCGAATGCCGAAGAGGTCAAAGACCTCGCGCTCGTAAAAATTGGCTGAAGGCCAGACCGAAACGATCGAATCGACCGCGGGCGCTGCGCCGTCCAGCAACACCCGCAGCCGGATCCGATCGTTATATGTGTGCGACACAATGTGGTAGCTGACCTGAAAGCGGGGCGAGGAAGGGAACCAATCGACCGCGGTCACGTCTTCCAGGAAGTTATAACCAGCCGTCTGCAACGTCGCCGCTGCCGCGCGAATCTGCTCGGCAGCAAAGGTCAGCGTCAGTTCGCCCCGGTCAAAGCCGGCGTCGGCCAGAGCGTCGGAGTTCCAGACCAGGATCGCCCTGACCGCCGGATGCTCCGGCAGACTCTCCAAAACCGCGGCTCTGCCGGTCAATGTCTTCATGAGCGATTCTGCCACTAGAGGTCCGCCTTGTCCTTGCTCCAGTTCAGGATGCCCTTACGCACGATGTAGTAGAGCCCCACGCCCACAAACCCCAGGTAGACCACCATCTCCCAAAAGCCGAAAAAGCGGCTGCACCCCGTCAACTCCGGCAACTTCCGGTAGACCACCGCCCAGGGCATCATGAAGACCGCCTCAACATCGAAGAGAATGAACAGCACTGCGACCAGATAAAAGCGCACGCTGAAGCGTTGCCGCGCATCGCCCACGGCCTCAATCCCGCACTCGTAGGCCGCCAGTTTTGCGGGCGTGTTGCGGTGCCGTCCGACGAACCAGGAGGCCGTCACCATCACAGCGCCAAGCCCAAACGCTGCAAGAATTTGCAGGAAGAGCGGGAGATATTGCCAGTGGTAGGGAATCATCACTGTCCTATCCGGAGACTGCCCTGGGAAATTCCATCATGCTCAGCGAAGCGGCTAGCGGCTCCGTTGCACAGGATGCTTGTTTGAGCTTAGGTTTCCAACCGCGTTCCGTCAAGGTTAGGGCCTGGATGCGGAGGGTTTACGGACCTGTCATCCCCTGGTGAAACGCTTTCAGCCAGGTTTTCCGGAAAGGTGCTGGGACAGGCGGTGAGGGTCTTGACCCGAGCATAGAGTGGTTCCGAGACCGACTCGCCGCGATTTACTGTCCCGTTTTAGGAAACGTTACCTCAGTCATCTGAATTCTCTTCAAACGGAGCCGAAGGAGAGAGTGAGGATAAGACTATGGCAGCCACCACGACCTCCGGATTCCAGGTTCCTGCTTGCACTCAGGCGTTTCCGCTTGCTTATGCGCGACCCAATCGCCGCCGCCGCATTACGCCCCAGGCAGGGCGCGCGCTTGAGATTCTGGGTCACGCCATCGAATACCTCGCCGACGAGTTCGTTCATCAGGGGCTCCCCGTTTCTGCAAAGAACGGGCAACTACAGGCCGTGCAAATGCTCATGGCGCTCAACCGCCAAGTCTACTTCGAGTGCCCTGAGGTACCGACCTTCGCAGAACGCTGCCGCGCTCTTCTCGGTCGTTGCGTCAACTAAGGCGCGTGCGCGAACCGTCCAAGTCGACGGCACGACACCCTCGCCGCACCCTCCTCTGGGGGTCCAGGACGCGTCCGACATGCTGTACAAAGTTTGCCTGGTCGAGCGTCTATGCTCCCATTTTTCTCTGAAGCAGGTTGAGTAACGGCCGATCGAGCTGATGTCCGTACCAGTCTTGGTATTTTGTGCCCGCGCGTTCCGTGTCGAGGACGCCAAAAGGCCCGCGGAAGTTCCACAGAGCCCACCCGCTGTGCAGATCGTTCACCACACTCAGCGTGTCATCCAACCACGGCAGCACAACCTCCGGCGGAGTGTGCTTGTAGCAACCCATTTCGCCGAAATGGATTGGTATTCCACGGCTGTTCAGCTCTGACCACGGCCGGAAGTTCTGCGCGAGTTGGGCCCGATCAATCGTGACGCCGTTGACCTTGATGGGCCATGTTGGCGCCGTCTGCTTTTCGGGGAGCCAGCCGCGCGCCCACTCGCACTGATAGTGCGTTAGTTGCCCAGGGTGATACGTATGGCAACTCTGCATCATCCCGGTGTCGACGAGATCGGCGATCACCTCGGTACCGCCGCCGTAGCCATCGGTAATAACGAGCCGATGCGGGTCCACTTTGCGAATGGCTTCCATGGCCGCTCGCGCAACCCGCGAATAGTCCGAGGCATGCTGGCGCAAATAATCCGCATATAGTTTCGCGGCATCTTCTTTGGCGGCTGTCTGGAGCCTCATCATTTGAGCTTCGGTTGGAATGAACACAGGCTCGTTCACAAGATTGAAGCTAAGCTTTTCACTCGAGATCGCCTTGTAGCGTTTGGTGAAATAGACCCACTGATAGACGAAGGCATCCTGCATCTTCGGGTCGGAGAATACGTTGCCTTTTTCTTTCGTGATGTGAATGCCGGTAAGCGACTCGTTCATCGAATCGAGAATGCAATACCCCGGCGCGCGGTGCAAAGATACGTTCACGTGAATGCCGTATTTCTCACCCAGTGCGATGGCGCGGTCGATGGGGACAATCTTTTCTTCATTGATCTTCATCAGATCGTTGGGATCGGTCCAGAATCGGTAATCCATCGGCAGGCGGACCCAGTTGAATCCCCAGTCGCGAATCCACCGAAAGTCATCTTCGAGGAACAAACCATCATTTTTGTAAGGAAAGTATCTCATCCAGTCAGGATCGGTCGAGAAGTACTCAAGCAGATTGAATCCGTACCACTTCGGATTGTGCGCAGGTCCTCGGAGAGGCGATGCCATTGTGTTTTGGGGTGCCTGGCAGAGCAGCGCGTTGGAAAATCGAGTCGACGTCGCCAATGCTGCCGCCGTAAGACCGAAGGTTTTCAGAGCAGCGCGCCTGCTTAGTGGCAGGGGCGACAACTCGTGAAACCTCGTTCCTGCGCTTCTGTCCGGCCTATCACCATGGATCATCATGGAAAGATCCTCCGATCTTCACCTCTGTGACGAAAGCTCTAACCCTGAATGCCAGACGGCACGAGCGCAATTGTAACTCTCTCAAAGAGGCTAGCAACTGATTTATCCGCTATCCCAGCGCCTGCACGGAACCTCGACCCACTAACTCCTCTACTCGCTCCACCCATCCGCGATCCGCTGCGACGCTCATCCCCTCAGGCTCGAGGATCACCGTATATTGGCCCTTCGCTTCAAGATGCATCATCACCTTGCCTGGCCCCGGCGCAGCCTCTGCCGCACTCTTGAGAGCGTCAAACATCTCTTCCGACGCCCGATCCAGATTGATGCGAATCCGTATCCCCGTCGGTAGTTTCACCTGCACCGCATCGAGCGATTGAATCGAACTCACCGCAATCTTCGGAGGAGTATCTTCATCGCCCTGCAATACGCCGCGCACCAGCACCGGAGCCTCCATCTTCAACTGCCCCGACAACTTCTCGTAATCTCGCGGAAAACAGACCAGCTCGATCTTTCCCATCGCGTCTTCCAGAGCCGCGGTTGCGTAGAGCTTCTGGTCCTTCTTGGTCTTCTTCACTTGAAGTGCCAAAATCATTCCTGCAACGAGTATCTCGTCTGCCGGGTCTGACTGCGCGCCCCATCGCTTTTCAGGTGGCTTGCGCTCAAGAGCCTCGGCCGTTGAAATAACTCCGGTCAAGTTACGCAGCTTCTCCGCATATTTATCCAGAGGATGCCCCGAGACAAAGAACCCCAGCACCTCCTTCTCGTTAGCCAGGCGCTCGCTCTCTTCCCAGTCAGCGGTCTTTGGAAGATCATCGGCATCTCGGCCAGCCTTCGGCCCTTCATCGAAGAGCCCAAAGAGTCCGCTCTGCCCTTGAGCCGCGTCTTTCTGCGCCCTCTGCGCCCGCTCCATCGCCTTGTCCACGGCCTTCATCAGCGCAGCGCGCGATCCCAGCGAATCCAGCGCCCCGGCCTTGATCAACGACTCGATCACCCGCTTGTTCATTACTCGCAGGTCGACCTTCTCGCAAAACTCCCAGAAGCTCTTGAAGCGCCCGCCGACTTCGGCCCGCGCCTTCATGATTGACTCGATTGCGTTGCCGCCGACATTCTTCACCGCCGCCATCCCGAATCGAATCGCTTCCCCATGCGGAGTAAATTGCGCACCTGAGATCTGCACATCGGGCGGCTCCACGCTGATGCCCATCTCCTTGCATTCGGCGATATATTTCACCACATTCTCCGGCTTCGATGTCTCCGAAGTTAGCAGCGCAGCCATAAACTCCGTCGGATAATGCGTTTTCAAGTAAGCCGTCTGATAACTCACCAGCCCATAGGCCGCCGAGTGCGACTTATTAAATCCGTACCCTGCGAACTTCTCCATCTGGTCGAAGATCTCGCCTGCGGTCGTCTTCTTGTGGCCCAGCTTATCCGCTCCGTCCATGAAGCGATCGCGCTGCTTGGCCATCTCCTCGGGCTTCTTCTTGCCCATCGCGCGCCGCAGCAGATCTGCCTCGCCCAGCGAATAACTCGCCAGCACGTTCGAAATCTGCATCACTTGTTCCTGATAGACGATAACTCCCAAAGTCTCTTTGAGAATTCCCTCTAACTCAGGCAACATATATTCCACCTTGCGCCGTCCCCACTTGCGCTCGATGAAGTCATCGGTCATGCCGCCCTGGATCGGCCCAGGCCGGAACAGCGCAGTCAACGCCGTCAAGTCCTCCAGCTTGTCCGGCTTGTAGCGCCGCAACATATCCCGCATTCCGTTCGACTCAAACTGAAAAACGCCCGCCGTCAGCGCCGATTGAAATACCTTTGTGTAAGTCTCCTCGTCATCCAGAGGAATCGACTCAATGTCCACCATCTCGCCGCGAGTTTTCTCAATCAACTTCAGGCAGTCATCGATAACCGTCAGCGTCGTCAGGCCCAGAAAATCAAACTTCAGCAGGCCCATCTTCTCGACGGACTTCATGTCATAGGCCGTGACAATTTCGTCGTTCTTGGTCCTCGCCACCGGCACCAGTTCGGTCAACGGCCGCGGCGCAATCACCACTGCCGAAGCGTGAACGCCCGACCCGCGCACGAGTCCTTCGAGCTTCTTTGCCGTGTCAATCAGTTCGCGAATCTGCGCATCGCTGTCGTAAGCCTTCTTGAGCTCGGCCACCTCCTCCAGAGCGGTATCGATCGTCATGCCCACCGTCGCCGGAATCAGCTTCGCAATCCGGTCCACGTCGCCGTAGGGCATATCCATCGCGCGCCCGCAATCTTTAATCGAAGCCTTGGCCGCCATGGTGTTGAAGGTGATAATCTGGCTCACCTGCTCGCGGCCATACTTTTGAACTACGTACTCATACACCTCCCCGCGCCGGTTCTGGCAAAAGTCCACGTCGATATCGGGCATCGAAACGCGCTCCGGATTCAGGAACCGCTCGAACAGAAGCACGTTCTGCATCGGATCGATGTTAGTGATCTTCATCGAGTACGCCACCAGCGAGCCCGCGCCTGAGCCGCGCCCCGGTCCCACCGGAATCCCGTGGTCCTTGGCATACTTGATGAAGTCCCACACAATCAAGAAGTAGCCCGAGTACTTCATCTGGTGAATGATGCCGATCTCGTAATTGAGCCGCGCCTCATACTCAGCCACCGTCGCGCGCAACTGTCCCTTGCTCTCTAGCCGCCGCACCGCCGTCTCCATGCGAATCTTGAAGCCCTCGCGGCACACCTGCTCAAAGTAGCTGTCGATCGTGTGCCCCTCCGGCACAGCGAACTGCGGCCACGGACTCTCCACCGGATGCAGCTTCAACTGGCAGCGCTCGGCAATCTCCATCGTCCGCTGCAGTGCCCCCGGCGCGTCTCTAAAGGTGTGCGCCATCTCGTCGGCGCTCTTCACGAAAAACTGATTCGAATCGAAGCGGAAGCGCTCCTTGTCGTGAATCTTTGCGCCGGTCTGCACGCAGAGCATCACGTCATGCGCGTGCGAATCCTCGCCGCAGAGATAATGCGAATCGTTGGTCGCGACCAGAGGAATGCTCAGTTCCTTTTCCAGCCGGAAGAGAGCCTCGTGGATTTTCTTCTCCTGTTCGAGCCCCTGGTCCTGAATTTCGAGAAAGAAGTTACCCTTGCCGAAGATATCTTCATATTGCTGAGCCACACCGCGCGCCTTCTCGTAGTTACCGGCGACCAACTCTTCGCACAGCTCTCCGCTCAGGCACCCGGAAAACCCGATCAGCCCCTTGGAGTTTTCGGCCAGGTAGCGCTTACTGACGCGAGGCTTGCGATAGAAGCCATAGAGCGATGCCTCCGATGTAATCCGCACCAGGTTCCGATACCCGTCCTCGTTCGTGGCCAGCACCAGCAGGTGATTGTTCTCGTCGCCGTCGCCGGGCGCGCGGTGGTCCTCATGTTTGCAGATGTAGAGCTCGCAGCCCAAGATCGGCTTGATTCCCTTGGCCTTGGCCGCCGCGAAGAAGTTGACCGCGCCGTAAATATTCCCGTGGTCGGTCATCGCGACAGAGGTCTGTCCCAGCGCTGCGACCCGGTCAACCAGCTTGGTAACGTCGCAAGCCCCATCCAGCAGCGAGTACTCGGTATGCAAATGCAGATGTGTAAATTCAGCCATGGCTACTCTAGATTCTAGCCGCCGAGCGCAATCCGTGGCCCCTCGGACTAGCGGTTGAAATTCGGCCAACATGAGGAAAAGCCGTCCAATATCAGATTGATTCGCGATTATTTCCAGATTGCGCAGGTGCTAAGATTGGTGCATCTGGAGGGAGCGGCAATGTGGATGTATATCGGTATGGCATTTGGCTTGGCAGCGCCTATCTCTTTGGGTTTATTTTCCTGGCTCACGGAGCGCAATCAAGATATCGTTCTGTCGCCGAAAATATGGAATATAAATCCAGATTGGCCAAAGTCTAAGCGGCTCTGCGCAGGAATCTGTAAGGCGGCGTGATTTTCGCGGATTTTGCTTGAGTGGCAGAATCGGGTATTCTCCTTCCGATGCGCGACAACGATTGGACGCGGGTATTGGGGTGGCCGGGC
>JBEKCA010000175.1:0-7307 GCA_050015115.1 Occallatibacter sp. | reverse complement strand
CCTGATCATTCTTTCACGAAATAGGGAGGGTGGGGCAGAAGGGGGTGCAGATTCAAGATTTGTCGGGGCGGGCATTGGTGACTGGCTCTCGGGGAGTTGGCTGGACTAAGATCAGATCGCTGTGAGGGGAGAGTCGATGGCGGCTTCAATCAAAATGGCGTTGATCGCAATCGCGTCGGTGGTTTTTCAATTCGGACTCGCTATCTTCGGCGAGGGCGGGTTTTCTGCCTTTTTCTCGCACCCGGCTCTCATTGGCCTCGCTGTTGCGACGTTCGTGCTGACTGTCGTGGCTCTCTTTGCGGGCGGAAATCTCAGTTCTGGCGAACAGGAGGACCGCGGCAATCGCTGGGTGCTCGCAGCCTTCAGTGTAATTGCGATCCTGATCGCCTACTTGCCCGCCTACACAGACCGGAAGGGAATCTGGGTGCTGGATGGAGAGTCGCTTCGGTGGGTTGGCGTCGCGCTGCTCACTGCCGGTGCCGCGCTGCGCGTTTGGCCGGTCTTTGTTCTCGGCCGCCGATTCAGTGGCCTGGTCGCTATTCAGGCGGGACATACCTTGGTCACGGATGGTGTCTATAGCAGAATTCGGAATCCCAGCTATCTCGGGTTGCTGATCAGCACGCTGGGGTGGGCTCTGGCGTTTCGCTCGATCGTGGGAGTGATCCTCGCGCTCCTCACGATTCCGCCTCTGGTTGCGCGCATGAACGCGGAAGAGCGATTGCTGAGCTCGCACTTCGGCAGCGAGTATGAAGCTTACCGTAGCCGGACAGCACGGCTGATTCCAGGAATCTACTAAAGGTAAGATTCAAAAGCATTGAACCGGCCTCGAATCCTCGACCGGGATTCTGCGGAGAGACTCGCCCGGTGGACACGGTGCTGGTCGGGGAGCGAGAATTGGGCACGCTTGGGAGGATGACAAGATGAAGGCATCATCGATGACGAGACGCGATTTTGTACGTCTAGGAGCAGGAGCGGCGGTGGCGGGAGCGGCGGTGAATACGACAACTCTGAAACCAAAGATGTTGGCGGCTGAGGAGCCGGCGGCCGGGCGGAAGATTCGGTTTGCCTCGATCGGAACGGGGATTCGCGGCTGCGATCTGCTGCGTTCGGCGCGGAAGTTGCCCAATGCGGAGTTGGTCGGGACGGCGGATCTTTACGACATGCACCAGCGGGCGGGCATCGAGGCCTGGGGAGCCGAGGTTCCTACCTCGCGCGATTACCGTGCGCTGCTCGACCGCAAGGATCTCGACGGGGTCATTGTCGCGGTTGCCGATTTTCAGCATCGGCGGGTGGTGCTGGACGCGATTGCGGCGGGCAAGGATGTTTACTGCGAAAAGCCGATGAGCCACAATGTCGCCGACGGGCTGGCGATGGTCGAGGCCGTAAAGGCAAACAAGCGGATCTTTGCGGCGGGCAGCCAGCGGGTCAGCAACATTGTCTACAAGAAGGCAGCGGACATATGTGCCTCGGGGCGGCTCGGCGAGTTGCACCTGATCGAGGGCCACACCGACCGTAACTCGCTGTCGGGAGCATGGGTCTATCCGATCGCACCGGATGCCAGCCCCACGACGATCGACTGGGATGCGTTTTTGCGCGACGCGCCTCCGGTGCCGTTCGATGCGGCGCGCTTCTTCCGCTGGCGGCGCTACAAGGATTACGGCGAGGGCGTGGCTGGCGATCTCTACGTCCATCTGATCTCGGGGATCCAGTGCATCAGCGGGATCAACGCCATTCCGAGCCGGGCTTATTCGGCGGGGAGTTTGACCCATTTCAACGATGGCCGCGATTTTCCCGATCTGCTTGCAACGCTCTACGACTATCCGGGCGTGGTGGTGAATTTGCACTGCAACCAGAACAGCGAACCCAGCGAGTCGATTGTCTTTCGCGGCAGAGAAGCCACGATGACGATCGTCGGCAACACAGTGACGGTGACCCCACTGGATACGAGCCCGCAGCCAGAGAATTATTCGCTGGACGGCTGGACCGCCGCGGCGAAGCTGCAATATCTGGACGAATGGCACGCCGCGCACCCAACACCGCCTGCGAAACTGGCCGAAGTGGAGAGCTACACCGCGCCCGAGGGCTACGACGACACCGCCGACCACATCGCGAACTTCTTCCATGCCATCGAGTCGCGCGAGCACGTGGCCGAGGATGAGGTCTTCGGCAACAATGCGGCGATCGCATGCCACATGGCCAATCACTCTTACTTCCATCGCACCGTCGCAACGTGGGACGCGGCAAGTAAGTCGATCAGAGGGTAAGGCAAGAAGAGTTCAGGAGAGCGAGAGAATGAGCAACACATCACGGAGGAGTTTCTTGAAAAAGACGGCGGCGGTTGCGGCAGTGGCGGGAACAGGGGTTGCGCGGCTGGTTGCAAAGCAGCTCAGGGTGCCGATTGGGCTGCAACTCTACAGCGTGCGCGATCTGTTGCCCAAGGATTTTGACGGAACACTGGCCAAGGTGCATTCCGCGGGATATACAGAGGTCGAGGCGGCGGGATACTACGACCACACGGCGCCGGATTTTCGCAAGGCGATGGACAAGGCGGGGCTACGCTGCGTCAGCACGCATCACCCAATGAATGTGCTGCTGCCCAGGCTGGACGAGTTGATCGCGTATGGGCACGATCTGGGACTGGAGTACATCGTTTGCCCCTCGCCGATGCACCGCGATCCTGCGCTGAAGGGGCCGCTGACGCTGGATGACTGGCGCTGGACTGCGGAGCAACTGAATCACATCGGCGAAAAGGTGAATGCCGCTGGGATGGTCTTCGGCTATCACAATCACACTCCCGAGTTCGGCAGCGAGGGCGGGGTGGTTTTCTACGACGAACTGCTGCGGCTGACCGATCCCAAACTGGTCAGCTTTGAAATGGATTGCGGCTGGGTGGTTGCGGCCGGGCGCAACCCTGTCGAGTATCTGAGCAAGACGCCGGAGCGCTTTCCGTTGCTGCATGTGAAAGATATGGTGAAAGGCGCGACGGGCGAGATGCATTCCGCGATCATGGGCCGGGGAGTGGTGGATTACCGGCCGATTTTGCGCGCGGCGACAGGAACGAAACATTACTTCATCGAGCAGGAAGAATTCGATATGGATGTGATGGAGTCTCTGCGGCTGGATGCGGAGTATTTGAAGAAGCTGGAGCGGTAGAGCTGGTTGCTGAACGATACCCCGTGCCCTGTCATCCTGAGCGAAGTTGGGCGCGTTTTTTGCGCCCAACGCAGTCGAAGGACCCGCGTCTAGTTTTTTGTCACGGTGCGGGAAACTGAGTGCCCAGCCCCAGAATCCTAGGCTCTACTCCGTGCGTCCCCATCCCGTCGCCAATTACACTAAATAAGATATGGAAATCCGCTCTGGGAACGAGATTCGCGAAGCTTTTCTGCGCTTTTTTGAGACGAAGGGGCACCGCCGGGTGCATTCCTCTTCGCTGGTGCCTGCCAACGACCCGACGCTGTTGTTTACCAACGCCGGGATGAACCAGTTCAAGGACTTGTTTTTGGGGGCCGAGCGGCGGGAATACTCGCGGGCGACGACCTCTCAGAAGTGCGTCCGCGCGGGGGGCAAGCACAACGACCTCGAAAACGTCGGCTTCACGCGGCGGCATCACACCTTCTTTGAGATGCTGGGGAACTTCTCGTTTGGAGATTATTTCAAAAGAGACGCGATCAACTTTGCCTGGGAACTGGTGACCAGCCCCGAGTGGTTGGACATTCCCAAGGACCGGCTCTACGTGACGATCTTCGAGGGCGACCCGGCAAATGGCGTGCCGCGCGACGACGAGGCCGAGGGCTATTGGATCGAGGCTGGGGTGCCAAAGGAGCGAATCTTCCAATACGGCCTCAAGGACAACTTCTGGCAGATGGGCGAGACCGGGCCCTGCGGTCCGTGCTCGGAGATTTTTTACGACATGGGGATGGACGCTGCCGAGACTCCCGGCGTCGACTTGCCTTTCGGAAAAGACGAGGCGCGGTACGTAGAGATCTGGAATTTGGTCTTTATGCAGTTTGACCGTTCGGCGGTCGTGGACCCGGCGACTAAGAAGACGAGTTATACGCTAACACCGCTGCCCAAGCCATCGATTGATACCGGCGCTGGCCTGGAGCGGCTGGCGGCTGTACTGCAAGACAAAGTCTCCAACTTCGAGACGGATTTGTTTACGCCGCTGATTGAGAGAGCGGCGGAGTTGACGGGACAGCGAGTCAGCGGGACAGCGAGTCAGCAAGTCAGCGACTCATCTGGTCAACACGTTAGCGAGTTGGCGGAAAAGAATCCAAACTCGGGCCTTGTATCAGGGCACGACTTCAGTCGTGCCGAAGCAGCCCCCAAAAACGGCGGGGCTTTAGCCCCTGAGGGAATAGAAAGCCTCGTCGCCAACGCCAGCCTACGAATCATCTCGGACCATGCTCGTGCTGCAACTTTTCTGATCAATGACGGTGTGTTGCCTTCGAATGAAGGTCGCGGGTATGTGCTGCGCAAGATTTTGCGTCGCGGGATTCGGCATGGGCGTCTCCTCGGCCAGGAGCAACCGTTTCTCTATCAGATGGTCTATGCTGTGCGGGATTTGATGCAAGGCGCTTATCCGGAGCTGATTGATTCTGCCTCTCGCGTGGCTAAGGTGGTTGAGGCGGAAGAGAAGCAGTTCGCACGAGTGCTCGCCGGTGCGGTTACCGAGATGGATGCCGCATTCGAAAAAGAAAAGGAACGGATTGCCCGCAGGTATACGGCGTTTGTCTTCGAGTTTGGCGACTCGCTGAACCCTGGCTTTAAGGGATTCATTGCGGAAAAGTACCGGCTGAACTCAGAGTTGTCCCTGGATGAAATCCGAAGCGCATTTACGGAATTCTTTGGTGAAACGATAGGTGCCGTGCATTTCAAGGCGCTGATGGTCAAGGGGTTTCAGGAATTGGTCTTCCGGGGAGATGTTGCATTTCATCTTTACGAGACCTACGGGCTTCCGCTTGACTTCATGGAAGATGCCGCGCGTGACCGTGGCATGCGATTTGACCGTGAGGGTTTTGAAGCCGCCCGCGCTGAAGAGCAGGCCCGGGCCCGCGCCAGTTGGAAGGGCGGCAGCCAAAAATCGGCCAGCCCGGCTTATCGCGAACTGCCCAAGACGAATTTTCTCGGGTACAAACAGCTCACCGCTCCCGGCGCTGAGGTGTTGGCAATTGTGAAGGACGGCGTGGGAGTTCCGGCCGCTGTTGCGGGCGATCTGGTCGATGTTGTGCTCGATCAGACCAGCTTCTATGGCGACTCAGGCGGCCAGACGGGCGATACCGGCTGGTTCACTTCGGCGGATGGCAATACAACGGTGGCCGAGATTACTGGCTGCGTCCTTCCCGTTCAAGGCGTCCGCGCTCACAAGGCTCTGCTCAAGGAGCCGCTTGCCATTGGTGACACGATCAATACAGTTGTAGATCGAGAACGCCGCGAAGCGGTCCGGCGAAATCATACGGGGACGCACTTGCTTCATGCTGCACTGCGGCAGGTGCTGGGCACGCATGTGAAGCAGGCGGGCTCGGCGGTCCATCCAGATCGTCTGCGCTTCGACTTTTCGCACTTCGCGCAGGTGGCCGACGAAGAGTTGGAAGAGATCGAGTCCATTGTGAATCGTGAGGTGCTGGCCGATGCGCGCGTCGAGACGCTGGAAGACGTTCCGATCGACGTGGCCGTGAATGAGTACCATGCCATGGCGCTCTTCGGCGAAAAGTACGGCGACAAGGTGCGGGTGGTCAAGCTCTCCGATGGTTTCTCGACGGAGCTTTGCGGGGGCACGCACACGCGCGCTACGGGCGAGATTGGGCTCATCAAAATTGTCAGCGAGGGGTCGGTTTCATCCGGCGTGCGGCGGCTTGAGGCAATTACCGGCATGGGCGCGCTCGATGCCTTCCGGCAGGATTTTGCCGTTTCGCAGATCGTGACACAACTTGCTCCGCCGGCTGCCGGTGGCAGCCTTTCGGATTCCTTCCGGGCAAAATTGGCTTCGCAGGAAGACGAGCTGAAGCGGCTACGGCGCGAACTTGAAGAGGCGCGGATGAAGTCGGCAGCCGGTGCGCTGGATGAGGCGCTAGCGCGCGGAGTAGACGTCAAGGGTGTCAGGCTGGTGACGCTGCGAGCCGATTCGCTGGAGCGCGGACAGTTGCGGACGCTTGTCGACAACCTGAAGCAGAAGCTCGGCGAGGGCGTGGTGGTGCTGGCTTCCGCGCAGCCCGAGGGCAAGGTCGCGCTGATTGCCGGAGTAACACCGGGGCTGACGAAGCGGATTCAGGCTGGCAAGTTAATCGGCGCAGTTGCCAAGCTGGTTGGCGGATCGGGCGGCGGAAAGCCGGAGATCGCCGAGGCTGGCGGCAAGGACCAGGCGGGGATCGATGCGGCGTTGAAGGCGGCGGCGGGGATTGTTGGAGAGTTGCTGGGTTAGCACCACGGTTGGGGTTCGTGGTTTCCCACCCATTTCGCAAAGTGCGCGAAATGGATGGGGCACCCGGCGGCTGGCTGTTTGAGTGCTTCAGTTTCCCACATCTCAGAATCGAGATGTGGGGCACCCGCACGCGGCTAGTTTGAATCCCTGCTATCTTTCGCGGAAAAGGCGGCGATGATTCAGGTCCTCTATCTCGGGCGGGTGGAATACGGGGAAGGATTGCGGCTGCAGGCGGAGATCGCCGGGCTGGTCGCCGATGGCCGCACTCAAAACGTGTTGCTGCTGCTGGAGCATCCGCCGGTGCTGACGCTGGGTCGCAATGCACACCGCTCCAATATTCTTGCTTCAGATGAGCTGTTGGCCAGCCGCGGCGTCACCGTGCACGAGATCAACCGCGGTGGCGATGTGACCTATCACGGGCCGGGGCAGTTGGTCGGCTACCCGATCTTCGATCTGCGAACCCTGCGCAACCATAGCGGCAGCCGCATGGGGCCGGTGGATTTTGTGCGCGGGATGGAGGAGGCCCTGGTACGCCTGTGCGACGATTTTGGTGTGCGGGCCGGGCGAATCTGCAGGCTGACCGGTGTCTGGTGTACTGCGGACGACAGCCCTTTGGTTGGGCGTGATGGCACGGAGCGCAAGATCGCAGCCATCGGCATTCACGTCGCTCGCGGCATCACTACGCACGGCTTCGCCTTCAACGTGACGACAAATCTTGAGGATTTTCGACTCATCGTTCCCTGCGGCATTCTCGACCACGCGGTGACCAGCCTGGAAAAGGAGATCCGGCCGCCGGTAGAGCTTCCCTCGCTCGAAGTGATTGCACACGCCGCGGCGCGACAGTTTGGACTGGTCTTTGACGAGCAGATGCTGGCGGTTGAAAGTC
>JBEKCA010000174.1:0-8385 GCA_050015115.1 Occallatibacter sp. | reverse complement strand
CCATTCGCATGAACGATGTGCGGCACACCTACCTGCACTACGTGATTGAGCCGCTGCTCTTTACGCGGGCCAATGCCATCGACCGCATGCAGCCGATCCTGAAAGAGGTCCGGGAGGCTCCGCTGGAATACCGGTACCGATCCGACACCGTGCCGCTTGCGATCGAGTGCCTCATCAAAGCCATAGAGGCCCGCACCATGGACACCGGCATTCCCGAGTACAAGATACCGGCCAATATCGACCGGTCGGAGATGCCGCGCTATGAGCATGAACGCCAGGTGGTTCAGCAGAAGATGGAAGCCGTTCGCCAAGCCGCCATGCGCCACGACATGAACCAGGGATTCGTGCTGACCCAGTACTTTTACGAGCAGTTGACCCAATTTGAGAAGGACCCCGCCAGTCTGCGCGACACCATCGGCGAGATGGTCTACAGCATGGATGTTGACCAGCAGGTGCATCGCGCCCGCCAGATCGAGTTTGACAAAGAAGCCGACGAAGACGTGCTCGCGCGCAGCAAGCCGCGCAAGCTCACCGGATTGGATCTGGCCGAAGCGCGGCTTGCTGCGGGCGATGTCGCCACGGCCAGCGCCATGGCTCGCCAGGCGCTCACAATGCACTCGGATTCTTTCAACGAGCTGGAGGAGGCAGCCGACAGCTCCCGCGCCGAGTTCATCCTGGCCAGGGCAGCGATTCTTACCGGTCATCCCGACCAGGCCATCGAAGGTTTTCAACGGACGCTGGCCGCCAGCAAAGACCCGCGGCTGCTCTCCTGGTCGCATATTTATCTGGGCCGGATGCTCGATCTGGATTGCAAGCGGGACCAGGCTGTCGCCGAGTATCAGGAGGCACTGAAGGTGCGCGACGGGCAGCAGGATACGCGACTCGCCGCCGAGCGTGGAGTCAAGACCACCTATTCCGTCAAGGGCCACAGTTGCGACGACGACAGCGACGACGACGCGCCCGCCTCCGCGCCTGAGAAGCCCAAGGCGAACCAGCCGGCTCCGGACAAACCGGAAGCGTCATGGCCCAATGGTACGGTAAATCCGAAGTAACTCCGCTCAGGGAGCCCCCGCAAGGCCGCCAAACGTCCAATAATAGAGTGGAGACGCCTTTTGGGTGGTAGATCTCGGTCTGAGCGATAGCCCCCGAGAGCCAGGGAAGTCGATCGAGGAGCATTTGGAAGCCATTCTAGAAGAACTGGAAGCCGCACTGGGTCATCGCTTCGCGCACCCCGGGATGCTGGTGCGCGCGCTGACGCATCGATCTCTGGCCAATGAGCAGTCGGCGCTGGAGCCGGACCCGGGCGATCGGCTCGACGGTGCGCAGGGCGCAATGGGAACAGGCGATAATGAGCGCCTCGAGTTCCTCGGCGACGCCGTCTTAGGACTGGTGACAGCCGAGGCGCTTTTCCAGCTCCATCCGGAGTGGCATGAAGGAGAATTAACGCGCGTCCGCGCTCTGCTGGTGAGCCGGAAACACATCGCTGAGGTCGCCGCGGCTATTGGGCTGGGCAGCCATCTGCGCCTCAGCCGGGGCGAGGAGCACAGCGGCCTGCGACGCAAGACAACCGTGCTCTCCAATACCATGGAGGCCGTGCTGGGCGCGCTCTTCATGGATGGCGGTCTGGAGCCCGTGAGAGCATTTGTCCGGCGCTGGGTGATGGGCGAGGCCGCCGAGCAGTTGGCCCGGGAGTTGAACTCCGGAGAAGCACTGGGAAACTACAAATCGGCGTTGCAGGAACACCTGCAGGCTTCGCGCGCCGGGGCCCCTGTCTACCGAGTCAAGAGCGAGAGCGGCCCCGATCACCGCAAGCGCTTCCTGGTTGAGGTCCGGCTGAAGATGACCGAAGGAGAGCCGGGAAAACAACTCGCGCGCGGCATGGGAAACACCAAGAAGAATGCCGAACAGGATGCCGCCCGTCGAGCCCTGGCCCGGCTGCAAGCAGAGCAGAAGGCATCCAACCTACCAACGGCGATGACCGCTTGCGCCGAAGGGGAGGAACCGGCAAAGGAATGAGTATCCCCGCCAAAGGGCCAGGTAACCCTCCGCGGTGGCTTGCGTCGCTGCGAGACCATCTACCCACCGTGCCCGAGGCCCTCGCCTCGCTGTTGCGAACGGTGGTGGTGGCGTTGTTCCTGCTCACGTTTGTGCTGCAGCCTTACTTGATCCCATCCGAGAGCATGGAGCACACCCTGCTGGTGGGTGACTTTCTGCTGGTGAACAAGCAGATCTTTGCTCCGTCTGGCAGCCTGACCCGCTGGATCTTGCCCTACCGCGATGTAGCGCGCGGCGATATCGTCTTCTTCTATCACTCCCAGCCGCCATTTCTAGTCAAGCGTGTCGTAGGAGTTCCCGGAGACCGGCTGCGTATCGCGGACGGACGCGTCAGCGTGAACGGCACGCTGCTCGACGAGCCCTACGCCGCTTTTGAACCGGCTGCGCGCAATCCCTTCCGCGACGACTTTCCAGCCACCGTTTACACCGACCCCAACGTCGAGCCGCTCTGGTGGAAACAGATGCAGAGCCTCACCCGCGATGGCGAACTCGTAGTGCCACAGGGCGAGTATTTCGTGCTGGGCGACAACCGCAACTACAGCAAGGATTCCCGATTCTGGGGCTTCGTCTCTCGGCAACAGATTGTAGCCCGGCCGCTTGTGATCTACTTCTCGCTCTCCCGACCTTCCACGACCGATGTGCAGCCGGCGGCCGAGCAAGCTTCAGATGATAGACTCGGACACGACAGGCAGCTCTCGGCAAAACTCTCCGCCTTTGCCCGCTGGAAGCGGATCTTCCACGTGGTTCACTAGTGCAGCTTCAAGCGAGAACTTGTTCCAGCGCTGTTTCGTATCTCTCAAAAGAGCTAGAGAATGACCAAGAAAAAAACGCCCGTCGATGCCCAGCCGGTTCCCGAGCCCGCAGAAGAGCGGGTGGAAGAGACGCCCTTCGAGGCCGTGGCCAGCATCTGTTCGATCCTGGTCATCGGTCTCTTTATCCTGACCTTTCTGGGACAGAATTTTGTCATTCCTTCGGGCTCGATGGAAAAGACGCTGCTGGTCGGCGACCACCTGGTGGTAGACCGCATCACGCTCTCCCCGCCAACGAAGTGGATGCCGCTGGTGCATTACCGCGAGCCCAAACGCGGTGACATTGTGGTTTTTATCAAGCCCGTGCCGGATCTGGATGCCGATGGGAATCCTGAATATCTGATACTTGTGAAGCGGCTGATCGGGGTTCCCGGAGATCACATTCATCTGCGCAATGGCGTTGTAATTCTCAACGGCGTTGCGCAGGCGCTGCCGAAGGATGCGGACAATTCCGATGGCAATCCCAGCGAGAGTGAATATCTCGACGAGTTTCCGTCGATTCCGCCGGCCATGAACGCGAGCGCCACTCGAGAGTGGGCGGTTGATTTTCCCAATCATTTTGAGAACGGCGACCTGGTGGTCCCGCCCGGCAAATACTTCATGATGGGCGATCACCGGCACAACAGCCTCGACTCGCGCTACTGGGGCTTTGTTCCCCGGCAAAACATTATGGGCCGGCCGCTCTTCAACTACTGGTCGTTTGAGACACCGGATGAGCAGTATTCACAAACGGGCATCGGCAACACTCTGTCCTGGATGGGCCACGTTGCGTTCCACTTCTTTACCGAGACCCGCTGGAGCCGGACCTTCCATCTGGTGAAATAACAGTGATCAGTGGTGAGTTAATACCTGAATCATTGAGACCTTGCAAAATTAATCTTTGGGGGATTTGAAGTGTCAGGGTACGACTTTAGTCGTGCCGCAAACGCAACAAAACAATGCAGGGCTTTAGCCCCTGCGGTCTTTCTTTCTGCTATTTGCAATTCCGCAGCGGCTAAAGCCGGGAATCGCTTTTGGCCCCTGGCGGCACGACTGAAGTTGTACCCTGGCACTTCAAGTCTCCCTCAGTAACGAACTCTGCAAGATTGCTCAAAGGTGCTTCCTTTTCGATGAAGACGAAAGTTATGCCACCGGAACAGACCGCCACTCAAGGCAAAGTGGAAGAGACACCCTTTGAAGCTCTGGCTAGCATCTGCTCAATCCTGGTCATCGGCCTTTTTATACTGACCTTTCTGGGCCAGAACATGGTCATCCCTTCTGGCTCAATGAAAAAGACACTCCTGGTTGGCGATCATTTGTTGGTGGATCGGATCACTTACTCCCCGCCCACAAAGTGGATGCCACAGGTGCACTACCGCGATCCCAGGCGCGGAGACATCGTGGTCTTTTACAAGCCCGTCGAGGCCGACAATGGCGAGTACATGATTCTGGTGAAAAGACTGATCGGTGTTCCTGGCGATCATATCCACCTGCGCAACGGCATTGTGATCCTGAATGGCGTGGCCCAGGACCAACCCTATGCCCAACCGACAACGCCGGAAAACCATACGGATTTTTTAGACGAATTTCCTTCCATGGCGCCGGTTTCTACCTCTGATCCTAACTTGGGTACTCCCGAGGCCTGGGCAATCAACTTTCCCAATTACATCGAGAACGGAGACCTGGTGGTCCCACCCGGCTCATACTTCATGATGGGCGACAATCGGCACAACAGTCTGGACTCGCGTTACTGGGGATTCGTGCCCAGACAGAACATTATCGGCCGGCCCCTGTTCAACTACTGGTCCTTTAAGACTCCGGATGGACAGTTGGAACAGCCGGGCATCGGCAACTCTCTGGCCTGGATGGGCCACGTCGCGCTGCATTTCTTTACCGAAACCCGCTGGAGCCGGACCTTCCATCGAGTGAGATGATAGTGAACAGGGGCCATTGACCAATCAAAGCCCGGTCCGCTTCACACCGTCCACTGTCAGCTGTCCACTGAAACAACCATGATCGAAGAACTGCAATCCCGGCAACGAAAGCGCAAGCGGCTCTGGATCGCACTGGCGACGGTGCTGGTCCTTCTAGCAGTGGTCTTCGTGCCACCCTACGTGAGCGTGAGCCGCTACAAGAGCCGTATCACTAACTTGATCTCCCGCTCGCTGGGCCGGCCGGTACGCCTGTCATCGGTTGAGGTGCGCCTACTGCCTCGGCCGGGCTTTCTGCTGACTGACCTCACGGTCGACGAAGACCCCGCTTACGGCGCGGAGCCCGTGCTTCACGCCAATTCTGTGACGGCCTCCATCCGCCTGCTTTCGCTGTGGCGCGGGCGCCTCGAGATCGACACCATCAGCGTGGACGAGGCCAGCCTGAACGTGGTGCGCGCCACCGCCGGCCATTGGAACCTCGATTCGCTGCTCCGCACGGCCACCTCACAGGATCAATCCGCGAGTGGCGCAGCGGATAACAAGAACAAGCCTGTCCGGCTGCCCTATCTTGAGGCCACAAACTCGCGCATCAATATCAAGAGCGGCACGGAGAAACTGCCGTTTTCACTGGTCGACGCCGACATTTCCCTCTGGCAGCAGAGTCCGGGCGACTGGCGATTGCGGCTGCGCGGCCAACCGGCCCGCACCGACCTCGCCATAGAACAGGCTGATACAGGGGTGGTCCGACTCGAAGCGGAGATGCGCCGCGCTCCGGAGTTGCGCCAGATGCCGATTCATCTCGACATGGAATGGCGCGAGGCGCAACTCGGCCAGCTCACGCGTCTGATCTTCGGCACCGATCCCGGCTGGCGCGGCGATCTTTCCGGCCAACTCCAGTTCGACGGCACTGCGGATACAGCCCAGATCAAGACCCGGCTCCGCGCAACCGGAGTTCACCGCGCCGAGTTTGCTCCGGCCGAGCCATTGGACTTTGACGCCAACTGCACTTTGGTCGCCCACTTCATTGCCCGCGGCATCGAGAACCTGGCTTGCGATTCCCCTCTCGGCAGCGGACATATCCGCATGACCGGCAATTTGCCCGGCAATCAGCCCAGCCAGGGCGGCTCCCCTCGCTTCTCCGCCGAGCTTGACCACGTCCCGGTCTCTCTTGGCCTCGACGCTCTGCGGACCGTACGCAGCGGCGTGGCCCCAGGATTGGTCGTAGCGGGTTCGGCAACAGGGAAGCTCACCTATGCACCCAACGCCGACGAGAAATCCATGCCAAACGAGCCCGCGGCAAAACCATCAGCCCGCCAAGGCCGCGGCCACTCCGCCAATGCCCCCCCGGCGAACCAAGCGCTGCTGACCGGGAGCATCTCCATTGAAGACTTCCAAATCAGCGGCAAGGGTCTTAGCACTCCAATTCATATTGCCAAGCTGCAACTGGACCCCGCGCCATTAACCGCAAATGCTGCCTCAGACGATTCCCAGGCGCTCGCGGCCACCACAGCTATCCCGGTCGGTGGCGCAAGCCCATTGGCAGTGTCTGTGCGCCTGTCGCCCTCCGGCTATCAACTTGTGCTACGGGGCCAGGTTTCCTTCGCGCAAGCCAGGGAACTGGCGCATCTGACCGGCCTCGACAAAGCCGATTTACTGGATGAGGTGGCCGGCGATCCCCTCTCAGTGGACCTGACCGCCGTGGGCCCATGGATGCCAGTTGCGCCATCGATCCAGATGCCCACAGAGAGGCTCGTTCAGGCGCTCTCTTCAGATGTCGCCACGTCCGCGCCGATGCGCCCAGCCGACAGCCTCACCGGCACTGTGAACCTGCGCAACGCTAACTGGAAGGCTGATTACCTGGTCAATCACGTCGAGATCTCCCAGGCCACGCTCCACCTGGCTGCCGGCGAAGGTCGCTGGGACCCAGTCTTCTTCACCTACGGCCCGTTGAAGGGAACAGCCAGCCTCACGCTCCCCACTGCATGCGAGACGCCCCAGCCCTGCGCTCCCCATTTTCAGGTCCAGTTTGGCGCGCTGGACGCCGCCGTAATTCAAACCGCATTCCTGGGTGCGCACGAGCGGGGAACTCTGCTCTCGACGCTCATTGAGCGCCTTCGACCGACGACTGCTCCGGCATGGCCGCGGCTTGAGGGAACAGTTAAAGCTGACTCGCTCATCCTTGGTCCGGTGACGCTTCGTGAACCCGTAGTGACCGTCTCCACCCTTGCCGATGGAGCTGAGATCACCGCCTTCGACGCCGCGCTCTTGGGCGGCCGTATTCATGGATCGGGCGCATTCCACGCCGCACAGACCGCAACAGAAAAGCCGACCTACGCGCTGGAAGGCCAGTTTGAAAAGCTCAGCCCCCAGGCTCTCGGCCAGTTGCTCGGATTACGCTCCTCGGGCGGCGTCATTGAAGGCAATGGGAAGATCGAACTGGCCGGCTTCACGGGCGACGATCTGGCTTCGTCGGCCAAAGGCGCTCTTCACTTCGAATGGAAGCGGGGAGCCATCGCTTCAGCCTCCAGCTCGGGTGCGATTCCCCCGTCTCTTGTACGCTTTGACCTTTGGAGCGCTGATGCCGAAATCGCCAATGGCGCGCTCACGCTCAAAGACAATCAAGCTAAGCGCGGCGCTCACGCTGAGCCGGTCGAAGCTACGGTCACTCTCACCGAGCGGCCGAAGATAGCCTTCCCGGCAACCAGAACAGCTCAGGCAAAGCGATAAGTTGCATCTTTCCACGTTTTATTGTACTCTTTGAATACGTACACGGAGGAAGTGCTATGCCGAGACTTGCAGTCGAAGACAATAGCAGAATGTCATGCGTTGACTGCGGCCAAGGCCGTCATCGAAGAAGCCGATCAGCTCCAGCTTTCTGCGAGGGACAGCCTGCGGGTGCTGGAACTGCTGGAGAACCCACACGCGCCAAACTCTCGTCTTCTGGCTGCGGCTCAAGCCTTGCCCCGGCAGTCATGATCTGGCACGAAGAGGCAATTCAAAAGACGCATGACAGGGAATCCTTCGACTGTGGAGAGGAAGCGCTGAATGAGTTTCTGCTCCGCCATGCGCGCAAGAGCCACGAGTTGGGCGGCGCGAAGACCTTTCTTGCCATCGACGGCGCAGACAGCAAAACAATTCTCGGCTTCTACAGTTTGAGTGCCGCCTCAGTTGCCTATGCCCGCACGCCGGAGATTGTGCGGCGCGGACTTGCACGTCATGAGGTTCCGGGATTTCGTTTAGCGCGTCTGGCTGTGGACCGCAGATTTCAAGGAAAGGGACTTGGCGGACAACTCTTGCTTTCAGCGGGCCGACGGTGTCTGCTTGCGTCGTCCGAAGTGGGCGGAGTTGTTTTGGTCATCGACGCCAAAAATGAACGGGTTGCCCGCTGGTATTTGAGCTACGGTGCGATCCCACTGGTCGACGCGCCGCTTTCGCTTATGCTCCCCCTTGCCACGATGAAAGCTGCGCTGGTGGCCGCCGGCAAGTACTCCTAGTGTCATGAGTCATTAATTAACTAAACAAATAGTCGCGCGCGGTGTCTAACATGACAGGAGCGATGTCATGAGACGAGGACGCCGATTGCCGGAGTTGCAACTGAGCGAGGAGCAGCG
>JBEKCA010000173.1:0-7709 GCA_050015115.1 Occallatibacter sp. | reverse complement strand
AGGCACGTCAATATCGCCAGCGGGAGTCGAGACGAGAAGGTTGCCGTAGTCCCAGGCGAACAAAAGCCTTGAGTTCGGCTCTGTAAAGAGACGCTCGTTCTTTCCCCAGCAGACGCGCGAAGAAACCGACAGCAACACCAAAAATAGAACAACCAAAAACCAATTCCGCATGACGATATACTTCCTCGCTCGGGACATCTCCCGAACGGAATGAGAAGGTCTATTGGAACACGATCACGATATTAGTCGATGAAACTGGGTGGCTGTTGCTCGATGAGGACACTTTCGCAAGTGTCACACCGTGCGGCGCCTGGAACGCCCGCCGCGGGGGGAACGGTAGATGTCATTACTCCAACCGGTGCCAGCGGCAGGACTCCCGGAGAACAGCCGGCAGAGTATCTTCTGCTCAGGCCACAGCAAGCGGATTCACAGGACTTCTTCGATCGCCGTGGCCACATCATCGCTCAATTCCTCGGCTCTCTGCAACGCTCCTTTTATCCTCACAAGCTCCAGTTCGCGAGCCGCGATCTGCCCCGCGGGCTCGTTGTGGCCGAGCGCGGCGTCTAGACTGCGTTGATGACTGGCGAGCATCCGTCGAAAAACCGGCACAGCGCTTTTCTTTGGCTGAGCGTGGGTGCAGCCGAGACAGACCAAGCCTCTGGGGCAGTGCTCGCCGGTGGGCAAGGCGCACAGGTGTGTTCCCATGTCGCGCAGGTTGCAACTGGCCGCAAAGGCGGTCCACTCCGCTTTGGTCGGGTTCTTCAGGCCTTCTTCGCCGTAGTGCGCGTTGTAGAGGCCGCGAACGGTTTTTCGATACTCCTCGATCAGATTGCTTGGATAGACTTTGGCATAGATCATTACAGTCTCTGGAGACGCATGACTGACCGTCACTCAGGAAGTAAAACCCCAACTGGCAAGACCGGCCGACCCACTGATCCAGACCTGGTTCAGCGCGAACCGCAGGATTAGTGTGTGCTAACTCCCATGGCAACATCGATCGCGATTTCAGAAATCGGTCATTAGGCTTGGGTAATGGTACCCAACAAGCAGACAAAGGAACATTCTCGATCCGCCCCGTTATCTTCACGGCAAATCTATGACCTGAAATGTCTGCGGAGCGAGAACCGCTTTCAGGTCGGGGTTGTAGTAGTCGAAGAGTGTGGCAGGCGCGGCTTTGGCGTGGATTGCATAGCGCGGCGTGAACCGGAAGCTGAAATGCGAGCCCTCGGCCTTCCACGACCAGAGATAGAAGATGATGCGATCCGGCTGGAGTTCGTAGCGTGAGATCGCCCAAGTGTCCAGTAACTTTGCCAGCGAGGCGCGATCCACATCAGAGCCCGGCGGCAGGCCTACTTCGGCGAGGAGCATCCCATAGCCGCTTGAGCCAAAGCGGCGCGCGTCCACAGTGCATTCGACGGGTTGGCCCACCTTTGCGTTTTCCGCAGCGCAATGGTAGCCAAAGTCGAGGCCAAAGTTCTTGCCGGTCTGCGTCTTTGCCGAGGTAGGAGTTGTTGCCTCAGCCCAAGGGACGTAGTAGTTCACGGAACCTTCCGCACTGGCCAAAGCCGCGTCGCCCGCGTTGCTGAAGGTCAACTCATTGTGACCCGGCTTCAGCCATGTTGTCAGATCAATGGAGCGGGGAGCATCCAACAGTTTTGGATCGGCGTGCAGAACCTCCGCATCATTGCCGGTGAGCGTGACGCCGTTGATCGCCAACCGGAAATCTTGCGCTTGATCAGGATGATTCATCCGCTCGATAGCCGTTGGCAGCAATGCCTGAAGTACGCGCAGGGTGGCCTGCCCGCTATACCAGATGCCGTAGCGGTCTTGATTGCTGAGCAGGTAAAAGAGCGCATCGTTGACCAGCGTGCCATCCCCGGTCGAGGCATCACTCTGTCCCAGCGCGCCCAGAACCAACGCCGTAGTCTCCAAATCGCCCGCGCGGCCCCATCCATAGAATGGCGAATAGCCGGGCCGAGTCCAGTGCGCGCCCTCGCGATCGTGCAGCGCGGTCTGGGCCAGTTCAGCCCTAAGGCGGGCAATGGTTGCAGCGTCGCCATTCAGCCGCTGTTGCACCTTCAATCGCAAGGCGTTCGCATAAGGATCATGTGCAGCGGCAGCCGAGGTAGCCGCCCAATCAATCGCCCGTGCTACAGACTTCTTGACCTGTTCGTGCAGAGCCTTTGAGTCATCCTTGGCGAACTCGCCGTTGACCAACGTTCGGCTCAACACTTCGGCCACATAGAGGTTGAGGTCCGCGCCGGTCCCTCCATGGTCCGGCTCCCAACTCCCATCCGGGCGCTGGTTGGCAACGAGCCAGCCGATAGCGCCTGTGATGCGGCTCCGATCCACGTTGACATAAGGCTCGGCCTCGGTGAGGAACTCGATGCCATAGGCCGTGAGAGCCGGGTCAGAAGTTTCGCCTGCGTGGCCCCAGTAGGTGAGTCCACCTCCCGCGCCAAAGTAGCCGAGCAGACGGTCGTACCCCTGTTGCAGATAACTCTGCGCCGTAGCCTCCATTGGCGATGTTGTCTTCGCTGCCTTCAATAATTCGAGGAAGAGCAAACTCGGATAGGTTGAAGAAATGGTTTGTTCGCCACAGCCATAGGGCCGTTCCAGCACCGCTTTCATGGAGTGGAGAATATGCGCGCCAAGGTTTGGGTAGAGCAGCAATTCCGCATGAACTGAACCGGGAATCGCATCGGCGGGCAAATCGAGCGCAAGCGTCGTCGGGCCTCTACGCAGAAGGCCGGATGTGGTGATGCTGCGCGGTTCGCCGTCGGGATGAACCCGCACGGTCTTCTCGACCGCATCGCCTTCACGCGCATTCGTCGCGGTGATATTCAGCGGCCCTGTTTCGGCGGCCTTTGCTGCATGGAAGCCGAAGATGACGGGAGTTGTTCCGTTTGAAGGGACAGTCGCGTTTACTTTTGATGGCGTGAGCAGAGTGAACCAGTCCGACGGCTTCACGGTGACCGGAAGGGCGAGGCTATGAGCCATGTAATTTCGCAGGTTGACAGGCAAAGTGATCTCGTCGCCGACAGTGAGCACCTGCGGCGCATCCAGGTCTATAAAGAAGGGCTGAAAGCTCTTGAAAGTCTGATCTAGCGCGGCAATGCGCCCATCCACGGTCGAAGCCAGCGCATGCAGCTTCCAGGTGGTCAGACTATCGGGCAGATGGAAGCGAATGCTTGCATGCCCGCTGGAGTTGGTCTCCAGCGAAGGCGCCCAGTAGGCGGTCTCCTCGAAGACGTGGCGCAGCCGCGGGGTGAAGGTGGGTATGGAGATGGTGGCTTTCCCATTTGGACCATCGACAATCGCCTTGCCGTCCGGACCTACGAGACCCGGCGCAACGGAAACAAGGGAGGAGACGCTAGCCGAGTCTGTCTGGAGAGACACACCTTCTGCCGTCACCGTTACTGTCTCCGTCTCGGACCCGAGGTTCAGTTCCACATCTACGGCGGTCAGCGAGGCCGAAAAGACGTAGACCTCGTGCAGCTCAAAGCTCTCGAGTCCACGCGCTGAAACCTGCACGGAATAGAAGCCGGGGGCAAGGTCGGCGATCAGATAACTTCCATTGGCTAGTGTCTTGCCGCTGGCAACAAGCGTTCCGTTGCCGGTCTTCACGTTGATGACTGCTTCCGGGATCACCGCACCGGTCGGGTCTGTAACCGTTCCTCCGATTGCGCCAGTATTCTCCTTGAAAGTTCCCGCATCAACAGACTGCGGCTTCAGATCGCCGCCGCTCTGTTCCGCGGTCGGATGGAGAAACTGAGCTATTACGTCCAGCGCTGCGTCTCCGGTACCGATGCCATTCGGACGCACAATCTGGATGGCGCGCATCAGGTGCGTCACGGGCTTATTTTGTACTTTGAGCTCTCCGCTAGCGGCCTTGACCCTCTCAACCCTTGTGTAGGACATTACCTGCGCAATCCGGAGTTGGAAGCGCTGACCGAGCGGGTCGCGCAGCGCGTCAAAATCGATTCCGGCAGCGGCAAAGGCCTGCCTCGCCTCCGCCTCGGTCTCGGGAAGCGGCTTCCCGGTTGCGGACCAGTCGCGCAGCGCGGTTTCCATGTGGGCCTCGATGTGCGAGAAGTAATCGACGGATGGGCTTGACCATCCCTGCCAACCAAAGTAGTGCCCGTCTGGTTGTACAACCGCATCGTGTGGAAAAGCTCGAATGGTGTAAGAGCGCCGCGCAACCTGAACCTCATAGTGATATGGTTTTCCGCCTGGGTCGAGCGTCGCGTTCAGATCCAATCCACCTGCGCGGGCCAGCGCCTTCAGTTCATCGATGGTTCCCGGCAGTGGGTGGCCTGCTGCAAGGGTATCTTGAAGCAGCTTCGTCAGTTGCTCACCGGGCAAAGCAAAGTAGTTTCTCCGGACCATGTCGATCGAAAAATCGTCATCGGTGCCGAAGCGTTTGTCCGGCCCGGCGCTTATGAGGCGCACTACTTCGTCGTTGCCTTCGACTGTGGTCGCAACCTTGTAGGGTGTGTTCCAGGGGTCTAGCAGCAACGCATCATCCAATTTGGCTGCACGGCTTATGCTCTGAATGGCTTCAAACGTCGCAGGAAGGCGCGCCGGTCGAGCCGCAAGCACTGCTTCGCCAAGCGGCTTCAAGTCCCGCTTCATGCCGGTTTCATACTGATCGCGCGAATTGTCGTTGGCGCTGTCTTCCACGTCAATTCCTGCATTGGAGTCGTTCTGAAGCAGGGCTTCCGCTGCAAGATCGAGATCGTCGGGCACAGGTTTCGACATATCCGTCTTGTCCAGGCTGGCTCGTGTCACTCCGGCAACATTCGATTCGCTCTGCCACCATGACCAGCCATACCAATGCTCGTTCGCTTCTTCCTCGGTCTCCGCGCGCTGCTCCACGGCCGTGTCGATCACTGCAACGCCGAGGGCTCCTGGTGCAGCCGAGCCAGACGCGTCGTGAATTGCAAGGCCGGCCTCGACCTCCGCACCAGGCAGGTAAGAGGGCTGAAGCCCAGTTAGCTTCAGCTTCAACTCCCTGTCTTCCGGATAGAGAACCGCCTTGTAACCTGTTGAGCGATGCCAACGGTAACCTTCCTCGTCGCTGTTCATCGAATAGGCTTGCAGGCCGATGAGCCCATGAAATGCGGTGTTGGCGGCGATGGTGAGCGGCTCCTCCGCATGGCGCATGCGCACTTGCAACTGCGCGAGCACTCCATCGTCAGAGAGCACCTCCACATCGATCGTGCTGCCCACCGGTCCGTGCAACGCAGCCTCAATCGGCTGGCCTGGCTTTAGCAACGTATGTGCAACGCTGATCCAGATGTTCCTAGCGCTATCTGATATCTCCGCATGATCCAGGCTCTCCGTATCATCGAAGATCGAGGTGCTACCCTTCCGGTCGGTCGCGGTGAGGC
This sequence comes from Occallatibacter sp., assembly GCA_050015115.1. GTDB lineage: Bacteria > Acidobacteriota > Terriglobia > Terriglobales > Acidobacteriaceae > Telmatobacter. Next base: position 2,316 of record JBEKCA010000173.1, on the reverse strand, counting down.
GAATACCTACACTAGGCAGAGTGCCGTTCTGATCCTTCTCTTCGGTCCAGGCGGGGTAGCGCAGATGTACCCTGGCAACGCCATAGTGATTGGTGGCTGCCGTTGCGGCGCTCCCACGAACCGCTTCTCCGTCCATCCAATCTAGCTTGACCCCACAGGCGGCTGGAACACCATCCGCATAGCTGGTTGAGACAATATAGTCGCCTTCGTGTTCGTTGCCGTCCAGCTCGCGCAGATAAATGTGCACGGGGTAGCGAGTGAGTCGGACTGTGAAGTTGCGTGGCTCGCTGCGCCCCGTTGTACTGTCGGTCACGATCGCGCGATATTGAACGTCGTCGTAGCGTTCACCCTCGCGATCCTCGAAGTCGGCGAAATCCTCTTTGACATCAAGGTGAAGGTCAGCGTCTCCGTTGGCGTCGAGCTTCGAGTTTTGCTCCACCTGACGCGGCTCATCAAATTTGCCGGTCTTTGGATTCCAGGTCTGCTCGTCGGCGCGAATGATGCGCACCTTGCCGTCTGCGACCGATTTGCCGAAGAGATAGCCAGCGTGAATGTGCGCCACTGGCGCCTGGCCTTCAAGATAGTATCCACGATCCATAGCAACAGAGACGGCAAACTCCGGCAACTCATAGCGCTGAATGCGGATCGTCTCGATAGCGGAGCCGCCGTATCCCGAATTCTCTGCACCGAGTGTCAGTTCGTAATTCCCGGTGGCGAGTTGCGGAATGGTCTTCCAGTCGTAAGCGGCAATACCGAAGCGGTTCGTCGTCAGCGGTGTTTTGAACAGCGTCTTGTACTCCGGGTCCTTGATGGTGAGATTGAGCGCTTTATTGGCGGCCGCGTGTCCGCTGTCGTCAAAGACGAGTGCTCGCAGGTGCACGGTCTCGCCTGGCTTGTGCAATGGCTTATCTGTTTCGATTTGAAGAATGGTTCGATCGCCGAACACAGAATCGACCTTAATGGTTGCATGGGCTTGCGCGCTTGCTATGCCTGGATTGCCTGAGTCTATGGCGCGAGGTCCAGATAATGTCCCGACTACCGTCAGAGTCACACTCTGGCCTGGCTGGGCTTTAATGGGAAAGTTGAAGACGGCTTCTCCCAATGCTCCAGTTGTGGCTGTGCGGATAATACTCTGTTCTTTAGGCTTGCTTTCCTCCGTCTTGTCGTCGGTATCCTGAGGTGCAAGAACCAGCGACGCTTGGAGATGTACTCCCCGATAAGGCTCGTGGGTGAAGGGATTGCCGGCATAAACTCGCACACCCAACGGCTTTCCGGCGGTGAGTATTTCTGGCCGGGCCAACCGCATTGCCAGCAGGTTAGTCGCAATCGCGCCGACCGATAGAATCCCGTGCGCAATCGGCGCACCGCCCTTTTCGATTCTGTATGCAATTCGGTACCAGCCAACTTCCTGGTTTTCAGAACTGCGCGCATCCTTTGCCCACGGCAGCGTAACCACCACAGAGCGGCTGCCCTCGCGCCGTGCCACCGACGTTTCGCTGGAAACGGCGTTCAGAGGAGAAAGCAACCAGACTACTGCCCGCTCACCGGCGACGGCCGGGGTCGTCAGCGGCAACTGAAATCGTATCGAGTCCCCCACAAGAGTGGCGCGAGCCTTTGCCTCATCGACAACGGTCGAAGCAGCATTGGAAGAGGTCTGAGCGGTGACAGCATGGCCGCCGAAGAAAGCGAGCCCAATCCAGAATCCAGCAGCGAGCAACCGGTTCGTCATGGCGCATTCATCCTAACAAAGCGGCAAGGCACTAGGATGTGAGCCGCTGACAATATTACTCAGAGGATACCGAACTCAAAGCACTGGCTCGGTCCAATTAGCCGCGATTCAAGGCATGCTTGGGAGGGGCCTTTAGGGACCTTTCACCCCTACTGCTGGCGGCTCTATGCCACGATCTTCGCGGATCGCATCAAGCCACAGTTGGAGGGTCAAATCTTCTCGCTTGGGAACACCAAGCTGCCAGCGCAATTCGGTCGCGTAGCGTTCCTGAAATAAGTCGAGGTTAAGAGGAATGTTGCGCGCCAGAAAGCGCAGGTCGTCACGATCCTTCTGGCTGTTCCTCTCAAGTTTGGAGAGGGCTAGCTCGTAGGGATCAAGAGCCATGAGATGGAGATTGCGATAAGCGCCGGGGAACATCTCAACGAGGCGGTCTTCGTAACTCTCCGGGAGGGCGGCAACTGTCACGCGGTCGAAATAAGTCCGGTACTTCTGATGCAACGGACCGCAGCGAATGCCAAGTTCCATCCTGATCTCGGCGGCGGCGCGCGGCGCAAGTTCGACCACATCGACATCCGCCGTGGGCCGCT
>JBEKCA010000172.1:0-7914 GCA_050015115.1 Occallatibacter sp. | reverse complement strand
CTGCGTCACCTGACTGATGACCGGCATGTCGATAGAGGTGAGCTGTAGCGTGGACTCATCACACACATACATCGCGCCACCGATGTTGACATGCTTATGGCCCTGCCCATAGACGATAATCGAGGGCTCGTAGGTAGCCGAGTAGCAACTCGTGAAGGGAGTCCGGCGAAACAGGACGAGACCCGGTACGGAAGCGGCCTGATCACCCTCTACCTGGACGTGGGCAGCGATCTTGCCGGCCAACTCGGACCGCCGGGCCGGCATTGCGGGTACGAGAAAATGGGCAACTCGGAGGATCAGGCAAGAAGTTCGCAGGATCAGGATACCGCTCGAAATGCGCTGCTCCGTAGTATTGAGGTAAGGGCAGAGACGAATTACCCCTCAGGCACGGCATCTTCCGGTATCAGGTGGAAGCAGATTTGCGGAAGGAGAAACAATGCAGAAACGCACATTGGGTAAGAGCGGCCTTGAAGTTTCAGCCCTGGGCCTGGGATGCATGGGACTGAGCTATGGTTATGGACCGGCAACGGAGAAGGAACAGGCGATCCAACTGATCCGCACGGCATACGAAAACGGAGTTACCTTCTTCGACACCGCAGAGGCCTATGGCCCCAACCTGAACGAAGAACTCCTGGGCGAGGCGCTTGCGCCCTTTCGGGACAAGGTCGTCATCGCCACCAAGTTCGGCTTTGTTGAGGGCAAGCCCGCCATGGGCATGGACAGCCGGCCGGAGCGCATCCGCGAGGTGACCGAGGGGGCACTGAAGCGTCTGCGCACCGAGGTGATCGATTTGCTCTATCAACATCGCGTGGACCCGAATGTTCCTGTCGAGGAAGTCGCCGGCGCTGTAAAGGATCTCATCGCGCAAGGCAAGGTGAGGCACTTCGGCATGTCGGAGGCGGGCGTTGAAAGCATTCGCCGTGCCCATGCGGTGCAGCCAGTCACCGCACTCCAGAGCGAATACTCGCTCTGGTGGCGCGAGCCGGAGAAGGAGCTCCTGCCCACGCTCGAAGAGTTGGGAATCGGCTTCGTCCCCTTCAGCCCGCTCGGCAAAGGCTTTCTGACTGGAGCCATCAACGCGAACACCACCTTTGACAAAACGGACTTCCGCAACGTGGTGCCGCGTTTTGATGAAGAGAACCGCAAGGCCAACCAGACGCTCGTCGATGTGCTCAGCGAGATCGCTGCGCAAAAGGGCGTGACCAACGCACAGATTGCTCTCGCCTGGTTGCTCGCGCAGAAGCCCTGGATCGTCCCCATCCCGGGAACCACCAAGCTGCATCGGCTGCAGGAAAACCTCGGCGCCGCTGCGGTGGAGTTGACCACCGGCGATCTGGTGGAGATTGAGAGTGCAGTTTCAGGCATTGAGGTGCAGGGCGCCCGCTACCCCGCCCAACTAGCAAGTCGCGTCGGCCGCTAGAGCCAGCGACTCTCGGCAAGCAAGCCTCATTGGCACGGGCGCATGCCGGGGGTGCTCGAAAGACAAGGAGAATCACGATGGCAATCAGTGCGCAGGCACGAAAGAATCACGATGAGCTCTTCCCCGGCCATACCTCGAAGTTGGCTGCTACCGACCCGGAGATCATCGAGGTCTTTGACAACTTTGCATTCGACGAGGTGCTGCAGCACGGCGGTCTGGACCCGCGCACCCGACTGATGGTGCAACTCGCATCGATGATCGCCTGTCAGGCTCTCAGCGAGTACCGGATCATGCTCGGGGCGGCGTTCATTGTGGGCGTTACTCCGATTGAGGCAAAAGAGATCGTCTACCAGGCTGTGCCGTATGTGGGCATGGCCAAGGTCTACGACTTCATTCACGTAACCAATGAAGTTCTTACTGAGCGTGGTGTAGAACTCCCGCTGCCGGGTCAATCCGCAACGACGCCCGAGAATCGCGCGGAGAAAGGCCGCGAGGTTCAGGGACAGATCATCGGCCCGGATCGAGTGGAGAAGCTCTACTCCTCCGCTCCCGAAGATCAAATGCACATTCAACGCTTTCTATCGGCAAACTGCCTTGGCGATCACGTTGCGCGCGGCGGCATCGATATTCCAACCCGCGAGTTGCTCACACTCAGCATGCTGGTCTCTTTGGGCGGATGCGAGGCACAGGTCAAAGGGCATGTCTCCGCGAATCTTCACGTTGGAAATGACCGCACACGGTTGATCGATGTCATCACGCAGTTGGTGCCATTTATCGGGTACCCCCGTGCGTTGAATGGACTGCGTGCTATCGATGAGGTAACAACATCATGAACAATCAATCGATGACTATATTGGTGATTGGCGCCACAGGCAGCATTGGAAGTCTTGTTGTCGAAGAGGCACTTCGTCAGGAATACTCAGTTCGGGCACTGGTGCGTAGCGCGGAGAAAGCACGCCGCCTTCCCGCGAAAGCGGAAGCGGTGATCGGTGACTTGACTCGCCCGGATACTCTCGACGCTGCGGTCAAAGACATTGACGCCATCGTTTTTGCACATGGGTCGGATGGCGCGGGGAAGGCCGGTTCAGAGACAGTCGATTACGGCGGAGTCCGGAACGTTCTCGCAGCACTCGGTTCGCGGAAAGCCCGCATTGCGCTGATGACTGCAATCGGAGTCACGAACCGGACCGGCTCCTATAACCGTTCCACCGAGTCTCACGACTGGAAGAGGCGGGCTGAAAGGCTGGTGCGCGCAAGCGGGTGTCCATACACGATCGTACGTCCCGGATGGTTCGACTACAACAAAGCTGATGAGCATAAGCTCGTATTCCTGCAAGGCGATACGCGCCAGGCCGGCAACTCCAGCGATGGCGTCATTGCGCGGCGCCAGATTGCGAAAGTTCTGGTCAGCAGTCTGAATTCGGGTGCGGCATTGCGGAAGACATTTGAACTCGTTGCAACCAAGGGTCCGGCACAGGAGGATCTCGATGCCCTATTCGCTGGCCTCGATCCGGACTCGAACAGCAGTCTCGACGGCGTGCGCGACATGCCAAACCAACCGCTGGAAGATGAGCCGCAGCGCGTGAAAGACGATCTGCGAACCTTGTCAGCTATCCGCCGTTAGTCGCAGCCCACTGGGTAAAGGGGGGCCTTAGCAATGAAGAAATGCCCGTTGCAACTCTTGATCGCGAGTCTGATCGTATTCGCTCAACCCGTTCTGGGGCAGAATTTAAAGCTGGCGAATATATCGCTTGGCATGAGTGAGGCTGAGGTGAAGGCAGCGCTGAGGTCAACGGCACCGTTCTACACCAATCAGGCTTCCGACTATACTGATATGCGCTATCTCGTCGCAGAAACTGAGATGGAGTCATATGTGTTTACGTTGATCGACGGCAAAGTCGCGGCTTTTTCCGTCACGCATATCCTGCCTCCGGGGCAGTTGCCATTCCTCCCTCCAGGCCAACAACCAACTGTGTCGATTCTGCGCGGCCTCATCACGAAGCAAACCTGGACGCCTGCCGAAATCAACCATGGCGATACCTGGTGGTTCAGCGACGCAGCAGGATCCCCGCTCCCCAATGCTCTGCAGTGCAGGCCAGAGTCACGCGAGGCATGGTTGCCTTTTGGGCCGATGCCTGGTGCAAAACCGGGTGAGCCTCCCGCGAAGTCGACTGAGGGGCTCATGAGGCCGTCGTTCACCGGGTATCCGTCGAATTGCGGCGTAAGCATTCATCTGAATCAGACGCCAGCTGAAAGCGAAGACTCCGAGGTCACTTCCGTTCGGTACCAGGTGCTCGGCATCAAGGCTATGAATGCTTTTCGGGCAAAGCATCCACAACACCAAGTTCGGTGAGGATTGAAATGACAGATGTAATCGTAGTTATCGGAGCAGGTTCGATCGGCCAGGCAATCGTGCGGCGCGTCAGTGCAGGCAAACATGTGTTATTGGCGGATATACGGCAGGAAAACGCCGATGCCGCGGCAAAGGTTCTTTTCGATGCCGGCTTCAACGTCAGCACGGCGACGGTCGATGTCTCCTCGCGCGTCTCAGTTCATGCTCTCGTCGAGACGGCCACCAAACTCGGCGAAGTCGTCGGTGTCATCCATGCTGCGGGTGTTTCGCCTTCTCAAGCCTCGCCAGAGACAATTCTCAAGGTCGATCTCTATGGAACCGCACTCGTGCTGGAGGAGTTCGGCAAGGTTATCGCACGCGGTGGTTCCGGCATCGTAATCGCGTCCCAATCCGGGCATCGTCTGGGGCCGCTCTCAGTCGAACAGAACGCCGTTCTTGCAACCACGCCTGTCGAAGAATTGCTCAGCCTTCCCATGCTTCAGCCGGACCAAATCAAGGATTCCCTCCACGCTTATCAGATTTCGAAACGCGGCAACTCCCTGCGCGTGATGGCGGAGGCAGTCCGTTGGGGAAAGCGCGGTGCGCGGGTTAACACCATCAGCCCCGGAATCATCATCACTCCGCTCGCAAACGATGAGTTAAAGGGACCGCGGGGGCCGGGCTATCGGCGCATGATCGAGGTGTCTGCGGCTGGACGAGCCGGCACACCGGACGAAGTTGGAACGGTTGGTGCGCTCCTCATGGGGCCTGAAGGCGCGTTCATTACCGGAAGCGATTTCCTCATGGACGGTGGCGTCACAGCAGCCTACTGGTATGGCGACCTCGCCCCGAAATAACAAAGTGATTTCGAGGCTGGAGGCAGCGCCAAGCTGCCCCCAAACACCCATTCAGCCGATAAGAAATCTGGTTTCGCACAAGAATCGCCGAGGCGCTCGTTGACGGCAGATCGATGGCGTAAGGGTCCACCGATATTCACGGAGAAGCTGTGCCGGTTTCAGGAAGAATCCGGGTTCTCCGAGCGCGCTAATTTGGTTAAGACGCCGGTCCAGAATCCGGCGCTTATCTCCCGCGGTTCGCTCGAGGTTCGTTGCGCTTGCAGATCGCTCGTACCCGAAGCAATGAACCAACAGCCAACGGCTATATCTCCTCCAGCACCGCGCAGAGGTACTGCCAGAAGGGCTCAACCGACGATATTTGCACGCGCTCATTTGGGCTGTGCGGGTTCTCGATCTGCGGGCCGAAGCTCACCATCTGCATGCCGGGATATTTAACGCCGATCACGCCGCACTCCAGGCCGGCGTGCATGATCACCAGCTTTGCGGGTTCGCCGTACAGCTTCTTGTTCACTTCCTGGAGCTGGCGCACAATCCCGCTTTCGGGTTCGGGCTTCCATCCCGGATAGCTGCCGGTGTGCTCGGTTTCAAAGCCGGCCAGTTCGCACGCGGTGGCCACCAGCCTCGCCGCTGCCTGCTTGCTGCTCTCAATGGCGCTGCGCTGGCTGGTGACGATCTCGACCAGGTCGTCGCTCAGAGAGACCGTAGCCAGGTTGGTGGAGTTCTGTACCAGCCCGGGGACATCGGGACTCATGGCAAGCACCCCGTGATGCAGGCTGGCGAGCAGGTCCGCCACGCGGCGGGCGTCGCGCTCAGCCATTACATTCGATGGCAGCTCGGCCTTCTCTACGGTGATGGTGAGCTCGGGATCAAAGGCGCCGAGGTCGAGTTGCTGCTCGTGTTTGCAGCGCGAAACCACCTGCCGCAGCTGGTTTTCGCGATCCTGGCCGAGCGCAACGACCGCGAAGGCCTCGCGCGGGATGGCGTTCTGCGCGCTGCCGCCCTTCAGATCGGCCAGTTCGGCGGGCAACTCGCCGATCACTGCCTGCAGGGTGGCGCCAAGAATGCGAATGGCGTTGCCGCGGCCGATGTGGATATCCACGCCGGAGTGGCCGCCCCGCAAGCCACTGACCTTGATGCGCCATGCCGCCGTGGCCACCGGCGCTTGCATGGAAACGCGCCGACGCGCCTTGGTCACCAGGCCGCCCGCGCAGCCGATACACAGAGTGCCCTTTTCTTCGCCGTCGAGGTTGAGAAAGTACTTCGACTGGAGTGCGCCACCGGGGAACTCAGCGGCGCCGGTCAGGCCGGATTCTTCGTCAATGGTGAAGACGAACTCAAGCGGGCCGTGGTTAACTGCAGTGCTCTCCATAACGGCCAGGGCGGCGGCGACGCCGACGCCGTTGTCCGAGCCAAGGGTGGTGCCGTCGGCCCTAAGCCAGTCGCCGTCGCGTACGATGCGGATGCCGTCGGTATCGAAATTGAAAGGCGTGCCCTCGTTCTTCTCGCAAACCATGTCGAGGTGGCCCTGCAACAGCGCGGGCGTGGCGGATTCGCGCCCGGGGCGGGCGGTCTTTCGCACCACCACGTTGCCAGCTGCATCCTGGGTGGCTCGAAGGCCGAGGCGAGCGGCCTCGTCGAGTACGTACTGACGAACGGCGGCCTCTTTGGTCGAGGCGCGGGGGATCGCCGCGATGCGGTCAAAGTGCTTCCAAATGGACTTCGGTTCCAGACCTTGCAAGGCTTGTTGCATGAGGGGCTCCAGAGAGATAGGTTCGTAACCGACATGTTACAGCAGAAAGGCAGCTGGTAGCTGGCCCTGTCAACGAGCGCATAAGACGCCACCGACACCACTCGTCCGCGCGGGTCGCGCTCCGGATCGCCAAAAGTGTAGAGCTGCTCCAGGCAAACACTGTTGGTGCCCGTCTCTTCGCGGAGTCTGATTTTGTAGCGGGCAGAGACATGGCTGCTAGCCCGAGGAGCGGACCGTCGAAGGCAAGAAGCCGTTGGCCATCCCGGAACCGCGCCTCCGCCATCGTCACTTCACGGATGCGCGTTTTTCCGCTTATCACCGCAGCCAGGGCACTGAAGGGCGAGCCCCGCGAAATCAGCCTGGAGATTCAGGGGCACTTCTCCTCCCTTCATCCGCGATTGGCGTATCAGACGTCGGATCGCGGGTCTGGCCTCAAGGTGCAGATCGTGCTTCACCTCCGGGCCAGACCGATATGGACCTCTTTATCAAGGCGCTCGCGGGGCTGAAGGCGTTAGCGAAGATTAGGTTTGTTCAGCAAGTATCAAGCCAACCATATCTGGCCATTTGGCTGAATACGGTTGATTCAAAATGGTTCCCTGGCGCATCTTCCACATCACTTCCGGTGCGAACGGCGTTTGAACCAGCTCTCTTGCGCGAAGGGCTGCTGCATGAGTGGCCACGTCTGACCAATCCGGAGAATAGTGCCGTTACCAAACAAGGGCCTTGCGCAATATAGGTTCGAGGTCGTCGGCGATCTGTTGATGTTGCAGACGGGTGGGATGACCATCACAGCCGTTGCCCGGATAGTGATTGGCTCTTACCCACTGAATCCGGTCATCGTTCGTCCGGCTCACGGCATCTTGAATGTAGCCGCGAAGCAGGGGATCGGTAACGATGGCTCCTTCGGTGACAAAGATGAATGCATCGGGGTAGTGCGAGCGAAGCGTGCCAAGGAAGCGCACATAGTCTGCAACAAAGACCTTGCCGTCGAGCGGCAGGGTCTTTTGAAGATTGAAATCGTTTGTTCCCAGCGAGACGACGATGCCATCGGGAATCCACATTCTAAAGTCCCAGGGTGCGCGGTTTGCAGGGTCTTCGGCGGGAATCGAGAGATCGAGAAACTGCGGCGCGTTCAAAACGTTGTCGGCCAGTCCGCGCCCGCGATAGTCGCGATCCAGTCCTCGGCCGCCAAAGCAAACCAGATGAGTTTGCGCATCCAATCGGCGGCCCAGTTCCATTCCATAGCTGTCGAATGCGTCGCTCGAAGGGTTGGCGGGGTTGGCAGTACAGGTGGAGTTGTTCTCCACGCCCGCGCCACAGGTGACCGAGTCCCCGACGAACATGAGTCTTCTGGCCGGCAGCGGCGGAGAGGCAAGCAGCGTGCCGTCATTCGGCAGTTCTACGCCAAGCATGGTAACGATGCCCTGCCATGTCTCCGTTCGTTTGAATACTTCCACCGTGTGCGGTTCCTGCCCCAGTCCACTTGCCAGGACTATTGATTGATCGCCCTTCCGCAGCAACTGAAGAGCAGGGATGCCGTGGTCGACGACCACAG
>JBEKCA010000171.1:0-8213 GCA_050015115.1 Occallatibacter sp. | reverse complement strand
TATTTACCCTTTTCTTGACTCATGTGGGCAACCTCAATACTGTAAAACTCAACCAGCGTCGCTTCGCTCCGACGCCTGCCCACATCGCCGGAATCAAGTGCCCACATCACTGGAATACGCAATTGTGGTAAGAAACCTTGGAATCCTTTGCTTTCCATAGCGATAGGAGGCTCTTGAACATTTCCAGGTATCTCGCTGTCGCTCCGTGCTCGTGAGAGATGCGAGGAGGCTTCGAATTGGATTTGTATCCTTCTGCATCGTCACGTCTGGCATACCATATCACGTTGTCCGGATATGGAGCATCGTGTTTGATGCGGCCAAGAACATGGTCCATGAAATCTCTTTTTTCGGAATCCAAAAGGGCATACATTGAAAGAAAATCTGTAACCGTCATCGGTCGTACTGGATCACGTCCTCTCTCCACTAGATTGACCGTCGCGAAGTCAATGCAGCGACTGTGCTTCATAACGAGTTCGTCAACTGAAACGATTGGGTCTTGCTGGATTTGCATAATGATCTGATCGAAGGCAAGATCGCGTTCGAATGGAAAGCCTGTATCTGAAGAGCGCGCTACATGTCCATCTGCAATGTCTAGCCAAAAATGTTTCAGGTCAATACGGAATGCAAGCTGCTTCAGCCAATCAAGAGGCAGGGTTAGGTTCGAGAGGCCGTCATAGGCTTCCAATCTAAACCACGCTGGAATAGCAAGTTTCTCGCAGCGCTTTCGATTTGCCATCATTCTTCCTTTCGTTCTGCCAGCTACTTCAACGAGCTTTTCTGCTCGGAAGAAGATCGAGCTTTTCAACCAAATCCTCTGCCCGCAGATGCGTGTAGCGTTTGAGCATCTGCATCGACTTGTGGCCGCTGATGGCGGAGACTTCCTGGTCAGAGAATCCCGCTTCAACGAAACGGCTGACGGCCTCATGGCGGAGATCGTGAAAGTGTACATTGACCAGCTTCAATTCACGTTTGATATTCAGCCATACCGGATTGAACTGGTAGGGGCGGCGCATGCCATCCCGCCCTGGCTCGCCGAAAAAAATCAGGTCTGTGTCGATTGGACGCACGGGATGATTCAGCGCCTCGCGGAATACCGCTGTGGCCGCCGCACTCAACGGCACAGTGCGCGGCGACGTGTTTTTGGTTTCGAGAAGACGAACGACGCGGCGCTGGAGGTCCACCTGTGGCCTGCGCAACGTCAGAATCTCTGATGCACGCATTCCGGTTGTGAGCGCAACGCGCACGATCCATCGCAGCATTGGATTAGAGTGCTGGTCCACGGCCTTTAAGAGACGTTTCTCTTCCTCCTCAGTCAACCGTCGATTGCGCCCTGGTCCCGGCGCTGGACGGCGAATGCTCATCACCGGATTCACGATCAGGCCGATGCCCCATTCTTTGATGGCAATGGTGAACAGGTGGCCAAGCAGGGCCAATTCCAGGCGGACCGTGTTGTTGGCGCGGGGGATCGGTTTTCCGTTTTCATCTTTGCGGTCCTCTCCGGCGAGACGCATATCGCGGAAGCGGGCCACGATCTCCGGGTTGAGCGCAGCAAGAGAGTATTTGCCGAGATGTCGCGCCAGAATCGCTGCGCGCCGCAGCTCGCCTTCCTGCGACGATGGACGCTTTGTTGGGGTGATCTCGGCGGTGTACCGCTTCAATGCCTCCGCCAGCGTCAGGCGCTCGGCGGCGGCGCGCACGATGTGGACGCCGCGCACTATTTCATCCTCGGTGCGGCGCGCCCAGTCTTCCGCGTCTCGCTTGGTCCGGAATGTCTTTGCCTTAAGCGGCCAACCAGCCTTACGAATGATGGCCTTCCAGTTGCCCGAAGGCCTCTTGATAATCGTCGCCACTGTACCTCCAAAACAGTGCTCACGTTCTGGCACTGTACCCAGAAGTGTACCCGATGACCATATCGAGGCGCAAGTATGGCGAATATAGCTCTTTCGGGCCAACTCATAACCAACTTTAACTTATTCATATTGTTTTGTTTATCTGTTTAGATTTTGGTGGGCCTGCAGGGATTCGAACCCCGAACCAAGGGATTATGAGTCCCCTGCTCTAACCGTTGAGCTACAGGCCCTTCTTTTAGAAGTAATGTATTACGGATCAATTTCTCTATCGCGGATTCTCCGTATCTGGAGATGCATTATCTAGAAACTCAGATACTTAGTAGCTCTGTGTTCGTGATGCTGAAGCGTCCCGCCAACTTCATAATTGTAAACGTTTCGGTTCCTGGATCTCCGAAGCGCCTCAGGCTGAAGTATTGTAGGGAGTGCAAAATAAACTCCTTGGGGAAGGGAATTCCTGTTTCTTCCCATTTCCAGTAATCTTCCCGTACCTTTCAGACTTGGTTTCGCGAGTGTGGCGGGTCAATCGCATTAGGCAGGCTACGGGCGCGTCAGGTGTGCGCAGCGGCCTTGGATGTCGGAGCCGTCTGGGCAGCGGCTCGTTCAGAGGTCCGGCGGATGGAGTCGGAGACGGCCCATATTGCACCGGCGATGGCGATACAGATGGCATTTCCAGCCCAGTTGAAATGGTCGTGTGATCCAGCGATGAGTTTGGGAATCCAGACCAGGATCTCGAATCCGACGATCTCAGCGGTAAGGAGGCGCGACGCCAGAGGAGCCAGAAGGCCGGAAAGGATTGCGCCGGCTGCGAGGAAAAAGCCGATTGTAGTGGCGTAGGCCCAGAATATCTGCGATGGCGGAATCCAATTGGGGATCCACGTCAACAGGCCTGGCATATCGTAAATGTGCACAATGCCGAATGAGATTGCGGAAAGGCCGGCGAGACGGGCAAAGAGGGACTCGCGCCGCGAGATGGCGGAACTAGCGGGCGACAACCATGCAAAGAGAACGGCTCCGCCGACGACCAGCGAAAACTCCTCAAAGAAGTTGCCGGTAGGGTCGAAGCCGCTTCCGCCGGCGAGAATATTCGGTACCCACAAGAGCGTGAAAATGGAATAGACGATAGTGAGCGTCAGCGCGCCTGCTCGAGCAATTCGCGGCCAGAGCAGCGCCACTCCGGCTGCGAGCTCGATCAAGGCGGTGAGATAGGCCAGCGGCTCGCGCATGGGAACGTTCGCGCCGACGTGCTGCCAAGGCGTCGCGAAGTCGCCCGATGCCATGCCGGCAAAGCCGAGGAGGATGGCGCTTGTGGCATAGATGTAAATGCCAAGATTGGATAGGAGGCTGCGGTTCTGCATGGTTTATTGGCTCCAGAGTTCTGGCGGGAACCCAGATCACAGTCTATAGCCATGGAGCGGCTGTTGGTCCGCTCCATGGCTGAAGTATTTGACTGCAAATCAGAAGTTGTATTTCAGCGACAATTCCACAATTCGTGCATAACCAGCGCCTGAGTAAGGAGATTTCTGATTCATGCATCCCCAGACGTCGGAGCCTGCTCCGCAACTGCCAGTAGTACTTACTCCCAGAATATTGCTATTGGTGTAGAACGTATGGCCTCCATCCTGAGTTCCGTACTTGAGCGTCAGGAGGTTATTGCCGCTGAAGCCCCAGAGGGAGTGATTCATAAAGTCGAATGCCGACGCCCTGAATTGCACATTCTGGCTTCCTCTGATGTTGAACGTTTTGAAGACAGTCACGTCGGAGTCGGTGTAGATCGGCCCGCTCAGATACGGTGAAACCTGCCGGATTCCTTGATGTCCGATGGTGGGCGCGCTGAAACAAGTCAGGTTCGCCTTCTGCAAAGACTGCAGACCGCTTCTAGGGTTGCATGTAGTGATGGGAAGTATCGAGTCCGCATCCGTTCCGAAGTAAGATTTTGTGGTCAACGCTTCAATGTCATTGCCGCTTGCATCCTGCTTCTCGATGGTCAGGCCCATATTCTGCGACGAATTCGATTGCAGATTCCCGCCCGTCTGGAATGTTGTAATGCCAGAGATGGTCCATCCGTTTGCCGATCCGCTCACCAGCTTTTGCGCACCATGATAGACATTCCCAAGAGCGTAAGAATAGGAGGCGTTGAAGACCTGCGGCCGATCGATGGCCAGAATGCCGTAGTTGCCGTGGACACTGAAAGCATCCAGTGTGCTGCTGATAATTCCCAGCGTCTTCGACCATGTGTAATTGAAGTCGAAGGACGCATGGCCGGACTGTTTGAGCCATGCAATCTGCAACCCGTTGTAATTGGAGTAGCCGGAGTGCTCTTTGACGTTTACCGAGTTGGTGCCGAACCCATAACATGTGCCGCCTATCGTGCAACCACCGTAGGGATAATAATCCTGAAGCGTGTAGGTGGACGTGTTATCGGGGTCGGCGGGAGCAGCCGCGCCGGTCACCGGATCGGCCTTGAATAATCCGCCAAAGGGAATCTTGTTCACATTCGCAAACTCCGAACCGCCGATGCCAACTCCGTCGCTCTGGCCGTCCATTAGCAAGTGCTGCGAACTGTTTCCCACGTACGCCACTTCCAGCAGAGTCTTCCACGGCAGTTGCCTGTCCACGGTCAGGTTCCACGAATAGGTCGTCGGCATATAGTTGTCGTTGTAGTCCGCCGCGCTGATGCCGCCCGCAGGTTGTGCATTTCCAGCCGGTGTCTGTGAGCCAATCTGCGCCAGCGTGATTGCCTGCGAGCCCGGAGAATTGTAAGTCGCCATCTCCTGCGACGTACTCAACGGACCGCCGTAGTCGTTGTATTGATCGTTCCAAACATATTCGCCCCATCCGCCGCGGACGACCGTTTGTCCTTGTCCCTGCACGTTGTAGGAAAATCCTACGCGGGGAGAAGTATAGGCAATGTGCGACGGCGACCCCGAGTTCGGAATGCCGGGATCGATTCCGTGCCAGCGCACGCCGGGGTAGGCAATCACCATCGATTTAGCCGCCTCGTTTGCCGCTAGATCCGTGGCATAAAGTTGCGGAAGCCACACGGCCATACCCACCCCCTGACGGTCATACCAACGTCCAACGTGATCCCATCGTATGCCGGCGTTGACGCTGAGCCGCGAACTCAATCTCCAGTCATCCATCAGGTAAACGGCCGTTGTGCGGTAAGCCATATCCTGAACCGGCTCGTAGCTATTCTGGCTGAAGCCATTGCTGGTACCGTTTGAAGCAATGCCCATCACCAGGTTCGCGGTTGGGTTGAAGGCGCCGATTTGCGTCGTCGCGGGAAGTGTGCTCCCTGTAACTACGTTAGGCTCGGGCTGAGAGCCGAACCACAACTGGCCATTCGGAAAGGCATAGACTCCCTGATTATTTCCCACCAGTTCAGTGAACGCTCCAAACTTGATCGTGTGCGATTTCCATACTTTGGTTATGTTGTCGGCAAAGGACGGAATTGCTTTTTTAGTAAGATAAATGCCTGCGCTGTCATAGAAAGCGGGCTGCGAAATATCTGGAAATGTTCTTGCACCCGCGGAGTTCAGCGAAGGAACAACCAGTGAAGCGTTGTTGTAAACCGTTGGGTAGGGGTAGTCTAGAGTGGTTTTATAAATCGCTTTCAGGTTGGTCGGCGAGAATGGCCCGTTATCCCAGCCCCAGCCGAAGACAAACTCATTGGTCAGCGTAGGAGTAATTACGTTGACCATATTCGCCGTGGCCACACGCGAGACGGTTGGCTGGGTCAGGGCTCCTCCGGGATAAGCGACATCGTAGGACGGATTGTAATAAACGTGACCGACAGTGGTATAAGTCGTCGAGCCGTCCTGGAAGGTGAAAAACAGCTTGTTATTGGCGTTGATATTAAAGTCCACTCTGGCTCGCCATACATAGCCGTTTTGCAGGTTGGAAATATTCTCGACGTAGTTATATCCCCCGGGCGTGGTTGTAGGGTCCGCATTAGTCGGCGGGAACATCTTCATCAACGCAGTCGCGCCTGAGTCGAGATACTGGGGCGGAATTACGCCGGTTGTGATCGGCGTTCCGTCGGACGCGTACCATTCGGTGCTTGGCGTCGATCCAGGTGCATTGCACCAGTTTGTTGCGGTGGAAGTGAAGCCGTTGGGGCAAAGCGCCGCATTACCTGAGCCGGCGGAAGTAAAATCACCGCCCATCATGCCTGCGCTTGGAATATACGACTCCAGCGGTTGCCCAGCCGGGAGCGTCTGCCGGTAATTCTCATAGCCCGCCCAGAAGAAGAGGCCCCTGTTCCTGTTGAAACTTGTTCCTGGCACAAAGATCGGGCCGCCAACGTTGCCGCCGGGATAGTAATATTTGCCCGGTTGGCGCGGCGTCTTCGAGTCGTTATTCAGCCATGTGTTGGAATTGAGCACATCGTTGCGGGCGTAGAAGTAGGCCTCTCCGTGAAACTTGCTGCCACCGCTTTTGCTGGTCGTGTTGATCACTGTCGGACCGTTGGGCGCATCGGCGCCGAATGTTTCCTGAACCTTTACTTCCGCAGTCATATCTGGATTGGGCACGGCGATTGAATAGCAGTTGCAGCCGGGGTCGATAATATTCGCGCCATCCAGCAGAAACGATGAGCCGCCGCGGTAAGGGGAGCCGCTGGGCGAATAGCCCACGCCCACTGTACTGCCCGTCGGCGCTTCGGCGGAGAAGTCCACATAGCTCCCACCCGAAGTGCCATTCGGCACGGAAGTTACGCCGGGCAGCACCTTGAGCAATTCTGAAATGTTGCGGCTCTCAAGAGAGAGCCTTTGAAGATCTTCATTGGTCAACACCTCGGAACGCTGTCCGGAGTCCGTGGGAACAATCTGCGCCGCTTCCGCCGTGACCGAGATTGAGAGGCTGGTGGCGCCCACCTGGAGCTGAATGCCTGCCACCTCGCGCGTGTCGCCGGAATTCATCACAATGCCAGTCTGCTTCCAGGGTCCAAAACCCTTGGCCGATATGCTGACCGTATACGTGCCCGGTTGCACAGCCGCAAAGGTAAAGTAGCCAGTGCCGTTGCTCGTGGTGGCGCGTGTATCGTTTGTGGCCTCATTCAGCAGCGTGACCGCCGCACCGATAATCACCGCTCCGGTTGAGTCGGTTACCGTTCCTGACAGGCTGCCCGTGGTGATCTGCGCAAGCGCTCCTGACGCGTGAAAAATTAGACAGAGCGCAAGCGATAAGCAGATTTTTTTCATTTTCGAACCGAAGATCGATGGCTTTAATTGTCCTGTTGCGTGTGTCATTGGTTTGATCCTCCTGGGAGTGTTCGTTTGTGTCTCTTGGTGTTCTCTCTTCTTCGTGATGCTCTGCGGAACTCGAGCCGCGAAGACTCAGGCGGAGACCGGGGATGCATACCTGTCTTCACCAAACCGATTCAGCTCAAGATTGCGATCTCCCCGCCGCCTCTTGGCGGTCGGTCGAAGTCGTATTCCGTTGATCTGTCCAAACTGGCTCAGGAAACACTCCGAACAAGGGGAAATCCCTGGAGGTTTCGGCTCCGAGGTCGCTTATTGGAACTAGCTTGGAATGCTTCAACTGAAAGTCAGAACGCGTACATCTGACCTTCGGATACTCTGGCCTTGAGGCACAGCGAGTGCAAGTAGGTTACGGTTCCTAACGGTTCTAAACGTCTGACTTGTTCATATAGCCGTCGTCGAAATCATTGATGAAATGCGACTTGGAATTTTCACCGAGCCTTAAGATAATTCGCAATCATGAAAAGTGAATTTGGAAATATAAAAAAGTTGCCACATCCAGGTTTCTATTTTTCGCTAATTTCGTCTGTACAGGCAGCGGAAAGCAGCGCCTAAGCATCTCATTTGGTAGACAGCCGCTGGCAGTCACGGGCCATATCGCCGACTTCATGACCTAACAGTGCAACGATTCCTATGGCAACAGTCATCGATTCGATCGGGAACCATCCGGTCCGCAGGGAGTATTTCTCTGAAGACCTCTCTGAAAGGGAAGCAGTTGTCCAGGAACTGAATTCAATCCTCAACAGCACTTTCTTTCGGACTACCCAACGCGCCCGGCAATTCCTCGAGTATGTTGTGCGGTACAAACTCGATGGAAATCACGAACCGCTCAAAGAGCGCATTATCGGCGCGGATCTCTTCAAGCGCCCAGCCGGATACTCCACTGGCGACGACGCGGTGGTTCGCGTTCAGGCAGGCGAAGTTCGCCGGCGGCTCGAACAGTATTACCACACAAATCCCAACCACAATACCGTCCGCATCGAACTTCCTCTTGGCTCCTACACTCCTGAGTTCGTTTGGACTCGCGCTATATCTGCTCAGGAGAATCTCCCTGAAACTAGACCGCTACAGCCCAGTCCATTATTGACGTCGGCTGCGAAGC
>JBEKCA010000170.1:0-8230 GCA_050015115.1 Occallatibacter sp. | reverse complement strand
AGTCGTGAAGTAAGGCGACATTGTGCTGGAAATCTAGACGACGAAATCGTACCATGAATTATGCAGCGAGATGGGCGCAGTTTCGACCACGGAACGCTTGAAACAATACGTTTGATGGCAGTAGAACGGGTTCGGGAGGGCGAACGTGCTTCTGCAGTCATCTCTTCGTACGGATTCAATCGAACCACCATCTACAAGTGGCTTTCTTTGGTGTCCGGTCCCGGTAAAGGAGTGAAGGCCTTGCGCTCGCGGCCTGCAACTGGACGTCCGCGCACGCTGACCCCGCGCCAAGAGAAGCAAGTATTTGCATGGGTCAACGGCAAAGATCCCCGCCAGTATGGTCTGGATTTCGGCCTCTGGACACGGGCTATGATCGCCAGTCTGATCGAGCAAAAGCTTGCCGTGAAACTCGGCCTTACCGCTGTGGGCGAACTGCTCGCCAAACTCGGACTCACGCCGCAGAAGCCTCTCGAACGGGCCTATCAACGCAACCCCGAGGCGATAGAGAAATGGAAGCGAGAGACCTTTCCATCCATAGCCCGCGCAGCAAGAGATGTCGGCGGCGAGGTGTATTTCTGGGATGAATCGGGCTTCCGCGCCGACACCGTGCATGGCAAAACCTGGGGCAAGAAGGGCGAGACGCCTGTGATTGCGCGGCCGGGCCAGCGGCAGTCGATCAGCGCCGCATCTGCGGTCAACTCAAAAGGCGCTTTCTGGTACTCGACGTATCAGGGGGGCCTCAACGCCCCGCTTTTCGTCACCTTGCTCAAGCAGATGATGCGCAATCGCATCAAGTCCGTGCATCTGGTGGTGGATGGACTGCCGGCGCACAAGACCAAGCTGGTAAAGGAGTACGTGGAATCGACCGATGGGCGGCTGACGATCCACTTTCTGCCCGGCTACGCACCTGAACTGAATCCAGATGAACTGGTCTGGAGCCATGTAAAACGGACAGGCGTTTCCAGAACGCCGCTACGCAAAGGAGAAAAGCTCAGCGAGAAGATCGAAATGCAACTGGCCGCAATCAAGAAAATGCCCCGCCTGGTCAAAGCCTTCTTTAAAACCCCAAGTGTCGCCTATATTACCGACTAGTGAGTAAGACAAGAGATCTGCGTGCGCGGCGAAGCACGTGTGGAAGGCGAGGATGCCGGTCAGCGATTGACCTAATCGTGGTGATTTTTGCGCCATTTCCAATACTCATTATGATCGGCGTCGTTGCGTCGCTCCCAATCAACGTGGTCGCGATGTGTTTCGTGCTCCCACTGAACGTAGTACGTAGTCTCGCCCGGCCCCCACGCAAAAACACGCCTGTGCTCCGCACAGCCGGTACCCAAAAGGGGGATTATCAACACCAACTCAAGCAAGAAACTGCTAAATCTCTTCATGTATGCCCTTCCCAGTCAACCTGATCGCCAAGCCAACTGTGCGATGCGGCCCGCAGATAACGGGTTGCCTATTCTCCGCGCACGCCAATTCGCCGTTTCATCGCTTTGAGGCTTTCATTGCTCACTTCACCGAGATGAGGTCGGGGAATCCAGCTGATCTTAGAACGCATTTCTTCGAGCGGTTCGTAACCTTCAACCCCTCCCGGTTGTCGTACTCGTGTCAGCCCAGGAGAAGTGATGAGAATCAAGGGCAAGATTGCGATTACCTCTCCAGATCTGTTAAGGCTCAACCCTCATGCGCCGCACGTAGACCCTGTAAGATTGCTCACGAAGCGGCAATTTAGCGAGCTGTCCGAATGTAGAAGCGAACCTCCCGACGATGTTCCTCTAACCCGTCGGCCTGAGCGTTGTCGGCGGAGCATAATAAGTGCCAAACTACGCGCAAAGCCGGGTTGAGAAATATCGCTAGCAAACCCCATGCCTGGCTTTTGGGGCATCTACGGGTGGTAGGCTCCTCGATAGAGATTCGCCGTGCAGAGTGTTGTTCATTAGTGTTTCGAATAAACTACAGTGTCCAACGGCTATGCGGACAAAATACGGCGAGGTTCTGTTCTCGAGGACAGTGGATGACGGAAGATCTGAAAGATCGCAAGGCGAACGGCAAAGCAACAGAATGCGCGTTGGTTGCGCGTATCCTGGCTGGTGAGCGCGATCTTTTTCACGAACTGATTCGGCCGCATGAACGAGTTGTCTATCGAATGCTGTTTTCGATGCTCAACAATGAGGCCGAGGCCGAGGACGCGTCGCAGGCGGCGATCATTCACGCCTACACGAATCTCGCCAGATACCGTGGCGAGTCGCGCTTCTCCACATGGCTGGTGACGATTGCGCTCAATGAAGGGCGCAATCGGCTGCGCAAGGCCAAGACCATGCGAGAGGACTCGATTGAAGCCCTCAGCGAGGAATCGGACGGCGACTATACTCCGGCTTTGCTCACCGACTGGCGCGAGATTCCTTCGGCGGCGCTGGAGCGGAAGGAAGTCCGAGCGCACCTGGAGATGGCTATCGAGATGCTTCCTGCCATCTACCGCGAAGTGCTGGTGCTGCGCGATGTGGAAGGCCTTGACATTGAAGAGACTGCCCAAGGGCTTTCCATCACGCCCGCTTCGGTCAAGGTACGGCTGCACAGAGCGCGCCGTCTCTTGCAAAAGAATCTGGCTCCAGTGCTGAGGGGGTATGCACCCAAGGGCAGCGGTTGGTTGGGAGGGTGGTCATGAAGATTGACTGCAAGCACGTCTGGGATCACATCTCTTCGTATATCGATAGCGAGATCAGTCAAGAACTGAGGAACGAAATCGACCGGCATCTTGACCACTGCTCCATCTGCTCGGCGACTATTGACTCCACGCGCAATATCGTTGTGCTGGTGGCCGACGAACGTGTCTACGAAATCCCGTCCGGATTCAGCCAGAGGTTGCATTCGCGCCTGGACGAGGTCATCCACGGTGAATGATAGTGCCAGACCTGACTTAAATGTGTCCGTGGTAATGCAGATGTAGCCCGGCCTCCAGAGCAACTAGAGCAATCGTAACGAGCGCTACGCAGAACTGGATCTTTTCACGGCGTAGCTGATTTTTATCGACTGGATGCCGCCGCCATGCGCTGGCTGGATTCGCCCGGAGGCGACGCATCCGGGCCAAGACCCACAGGTTCAAAAGTGCCCCGGCCAGCGCAATTCCAATCATAGGCAGGCGAATCCAATCTGCATGGAAGGCAACCGCCAAGCGCATAAAGCCAGAGAAGGTCGCCAACAGAGAGAAGCCAATCAATGCTCCCGCGCTGGCAAGCGCAAGCGCCAACGCGCAGATGCTTTGCAGCGCGGCAAAGCTGATCGCCGTCCAATTGAGTGCTTTCACGCCCGAGACTTTCAAATCCTCCATACATTGATTCCGCCTTTTTAAGTTCTATCACGCGTTCAGGGTTCAGATGCGGTGGTACCCAATTCTGCTTCCGGCAAGCTCTTGAAAAAAGCATCATCTTGGCTGTAACCTTTTTAGTGGCCACGGTTCCAATAGTTTGGGAAGAGACTTCCCCTTGATCGACCGGCTCTTCTCGCAAACTTCAGTGGCGATCTCTGCCGCACCCTGCTCCCCTCGCCGGCTGAGATCCAGTGCATACTTTAAGCGCTTCAAACTTGGGCTGTTCTTCCGGGGCAGTCCGCGCCATCGACAAACAAAACATCCAGAGGAGGTCTTTTCCCAATGAACAGCACCATGAGAGCACTGATTCTTTCCGCGGCAGTTTCCGGCATCCTGAGTGGAACCGCGGTGCGCGCTCAAACCCAGACCAGCAATGCAGGCAAAACGCAGGTAACCAGCGCCAAGGCAGGCTTGCGCTCTGTCGCCTTCAACAACGACGACAAGCACTCCTGTAAAGGCAAGAACGACTGTAAAGGCAAGGGTGGATGCAAGTCCAGCGACAACGGCTGCAAGGGTAAGAATAGCTGCAAGGGAAAGGGCGGTTGCGCCACCGATGGCTCCAAGCCGCACGCGGCCTAGTCGAACAGGGGCAGGGGCCGCATCGCGCAGACTCCTGCCACACCTCCCAAACGAGAATCTTCTGCCGAATTCTATCTTCTTTCGCGGAGTCGATGGAGAGTTGATATGCCCGGAAACCGTTTTAATAACTTTCAGGATTACGGCGTTGGCATCGGACTGCGCATTCCTCACTATGACCATATTCTCAGCCGGAACCCGGTCGTCGATTGGTTTGAAATTATCTCGGAGAATTACATGGTCGACGCGGGCCGTCCGCTCCACATGCTCGACCGGATTCTCGAGAAGTATCGCGTAGTGCAGCATGGCGTCTCGATGTACTTTGGATCGGCGCAACCCGCGGATCGCGAACATCTGCGCCGTCTGAAGGCTCTAACGACACGGACCAAGACTCCCTGGCTGAGCGATCATCTCTGCTGGGGAAGCGTGGATGGAACCTATTCGCACGACCTGTTGCCGCTTCCCTATACCTGGGAGGCTGTGGAATCGACCGCCGCGCGGATTCGCGAGGTGGGGGACTATCTGGAGATTCCGGTCGCGGTTGAAAACGTCAGCAGCTATGCGGAGTTTACCGATTCCGAGATGACCGAGTGGGAGTTTTTGAATGAGGTCGTCGAGCGGGCCGACTGCGGCATCCTATTGGACGTGAATAACATCTATGTTTCGTCGGTCAATCACGAATTCGAACCTATGACTTATGTGAACGCAATTCCCGCTGAAAGGGTTGCGCAGATCCACATTGCCGGGCACAGCCGCTACGAGAAGTACATTCTTGATACGCACGACCATCCGGTCATCGATCCGGTATGGCATCTCTACGCTCGCGCAATCGAACGCTGCGGCCCCACTCCAACATTGCTCGAATGGGACGATCGCATCCCGCCATTCGACGAGGTTCATCGCGAAGCGAAGAAGGCCGAGCGGTATCTGGAAGCAGCGCACGAATTGCAAACCGTGGAGGCGGCGCGATGAGTTTACTCGAGTTTCAACGCCGCATGGCCGCGGATGTTATGCGTCCTCTCGCCGGGGACGAGACGATGCTTGAGCAACTCGACGATGGCTCCAGCTTGAGCGATCACGCCGCCGCCTACGTCAAGCCAAACCGCCTTCTCAGCGCCTTCGAACGGCTTGAAATCTATAACCGTCAATATTGGTTCCGCGTGCTTGCCGCGTTGACGGAGGACTTTCCTGCGCTTGAGGCGGTGATCGGCGCGGAACAATTTGAACTGCTGGCCCGCGATTATCTTGCTGCGCATCCTTCGCGCAGTTTTACGCTTCGCAATCTCGGTGGACGCCTCCCTGCATGGTTGACCGCACACCCGGACTTCGCTGGAGATCGCGCGGAACTCGCGATTGATGTGGCGAGTTTGGAATGGGCCTATGCCGAGGCATTTGACCTGGCCGAATTTACTCCCATCGGTCCGGATGAAATCGCCGCGCTCAACGATGATTCACCTGTCGGATTGCAACCTCACGTGCAACTGCTCGCCCTGCACTATGCTGTCGACGACTTAGTCCTGGGCGTCCACAGAAGCCGTTTACGCGTGGAGGCGGCAAGCCAGGCAAGTAACAGACAAGCCGGCCCAGAATCGCATCCATCGCTGCCAATACCCTTGGCCGAGATGGACCGGTGCGATATCTGGATGGCTGTTCATCGGCACAACCTCGTGGTTCATTACAAGCGGCTTGCGGGAGAGGAATATAAGTTGCTGACTGCGCTGTCCAATGGAAATTCGTTGGGAGATGCTCTTGAAGCGGCCTTCCTGCACTCCTCAATCAGCCCCGGCGAGCAGCCTGCAATGGTAAGTGAATGGTTTGGCAACTGGGCAGAACTCGGATGGCTTTGTTCAGCCGAACGGACTCCCATCGCAAATCCAGAAAGGATCTCATGACCCGCCCATTTGCATTCCTCAGCTCAGTTTATGATTTGTATTCGAGAGCACTCAATCGACTCCAATCGCCGCTGCTCCTGCTCATTCGGCTCTATTGGGGCTGGCAGTTTGCGCAAACAGGCTGGGGAAAGCTGCAACACCTCGATCGCGTCGCGGACTTCTTTCAGACGCTCAACATACCCTCTCCGCATCTCAGCGCATTGGTTGTCGCACTGATCGAATTGGTCGGAGGAATCATGCTGGCTTTAGGGATCGGCTCGCGCATCGTGGCTCTGGTGCTCTTCGTCAATATGTCGGTTGCCTTTGTGGCGGGGGATCGTGATGCACTCGCGCAGATCCTCTCCAACCCTGGCAAGTTTTACGGCGCAGACCCGTACACCTTCTGGTTTGCGGCGTTGCTGATACTGATCTTTGGTCCAGGATGGATCGCAGTTGACACGTTGTTGTCGAGACTCAAATCAGATCCAACAATCATTGAGAAACAGGATCTGCTAGCCCAGAGCCGAATGGAGGTCGGTTCCAAAGCTCGCTGATCAGCAATCCGCCGAGCCATTGTTTACGCCTTTGAAGGATGAAACCGGCCTGCCGAAGGGCGATGCGAGTGATCAGGCAGGCAACGTACCTGGAGCCCTGTAATCCATCCGAAGGCGCGGTAAAGCGCCCAGACTACAGGTCGCGCCACCAGCCGGCCAAACCAGTTTGATGGCACGGCAAATTCTGAAACGACCCAGAAAGAGCCGGGAGGGATTGCGCGCGCCAAGGTGGCTGCAAGCGATTGGATTTCTCCAGTCGTCAGGCAATCCAATACAAAGTGCGACACGATCAAATCGTAGGGCGGGTTTTCAGGCTGCCATCGCCGGATGTCGACATTGAAAGCATTAATCCGGGCTGTATGCGGGCAGGCCCGGCGAACAAGAGCTTTAAGCATTGCTGAGCTGACATCTACAGCGTCGATCTGTATGGAGGAGTTTTCATGTAGCAGACGAGTAGTAAAGCGACCATCGCCATCCCCTAACGCGAGCGCGCGGCGAGCAGCACCGCATTCCTTCAAGAAGGCGCATCGGCAAAGCATCAGCCAAGGGCCAAAACTGATCAGTTCCATCCAGAGATAGAGTCGAGCTAGGCGGTTGAAATTGGGTGGTGGACTCATCGAAGCAGCATTACAAGCGGAGTAAGTAGGACCAAATCGGCGGCCGTTCGCAGAGCCATAGGGGTAATGCGGCTGCGGATTCGATCGAGCACGGCAAGCATTGCTGCACTGGCGGCCCCAGTTTCTAAGAGAAATGTTTCATTCGAATGTTCTGCGAAGAGGATGATTGCGCCGAGAAGACCGGCCAGAGCAAGGAGTCCGGCAGCGGTACGAATTTGAACGCCGGAGAAAATCTCGTCGACCGACTCCCAGCACTCGATCGCACGGCAGTTGAGCCAGGCCAGAACTGCAAAGAAGACGATCACGGCTACTAACGCAGAGGAAATGGTTCCAATTCGCCCGAGGGTAGGAAGCACACAACCCGCGGTGAACATGAGAGCAACGAGCAACTCTTTCGGAAGCAATGCTAGAGACTTGGTTTGGATATGGACACTCGAGAAATAGGTAACGCCGGTCAGGGCAAGAAGGGCATTGCGCTCACGTGCTCCGCACGGCATAAAGGAAATAACAATCCAAGTGCTAATGCACGCAGCTACAAGGGCAAAAGCGAGAAAGACGCGGCGGTGCTGCCAATGAAAGTAGTGGCGTTGACGGAGTCGATGTGTTTGTCTTGCGCGTAAAGCGGCGCGGGCGTCCAGGAGACGGTCACTGATATAGACGCACCAAGTCACAAGAAACAGAAGTACTGGAACCCATTCTGGCAGTCGCACTCCTTCCGCTTTCGCAAAACCGAGCGACCATACTGCTGCGACCGCAGGGGCATCGAGGCTCGCCAGATGCCAGAGACGAAAGAGGGTCGGTGCTTCGAGTCTACGATCCAATAGCTCGAGAGGCACTAGCGGATTGAGGGTCTGCTGCATTGGGCCTTTGTAATTGAGGTTTGACGCACAGTCTTGGAACTTGAGCCTAACATGTATCTTGAGGTCGTGATTCTGGGCGATTCAGAGGCTTCAAGGCGCTGATTGGACCGCGACAAGTCTCAATGTTCAGAAATCGCGGTGACCCATACAAGCTTCTCCAACCTCCTTAGAAAGAATGGTGAGATGACGCTTCACTGCTGTGCTTCGCTGTGCGCACTCTGCTTTGCCGATTCCCCATGAGCCGGACAAAGCCACGTTGAACCGCTAGTATTGTGGCTTCGACACGCCCGGCCGCACCCAGCTTTGTCAGGATGTGGTTTACGTGAACCTTTACTGTTCCCTCCGTCACATCAAGTGATGAGCCGATTTCCTTATTGGATTTGCCCAC
>JBEKCA010000169.1:0-8302 GCA_050015115.1 Occallatibacter sp. | reverse complement strand
TTGGAGCGATTCACTCCCCCAAGAATCTCGCCTCCGACTCTCTCCAGTTCATCTGCAATGTCGTAGGTCAACGGGAAGACGAAGGCTGTGTCGATCGTTTGAAATGGAATGTTCAGCCACGGGCCGTTATAGAACGCAACCAACGGCGCTTGAGCGGTCTTGGTCTTGAAATTCATGATGATATGCTCGGCAAGGGCATTCTTGTTGCGGATTTTCAGTACGGCAAAAAGCTGGGTGAAATGGGCCTTGGTGAATTTGGAATCGACGGTGAGCCGGATTTGAGTACGCTTCTCTGCGGGAGCAACGATTCGGCGTTTCGTTCGGATTGCTGTCTTCTTCGGAGTGGTCATGTTGCCACCTTTCTGTGATGTATTATACAGCAGTTATATACAGATATGTAAAGATAAAACGCTAACCTTCTGCAACTAAAGGAGTTTGTAAAAGGCGAATGGCAGGACGGTAGTGGGTTTATTGCACGGGGGAGGCGTTTTGAACGCGTCCCCGTGCAATCTTCACTGGAAGCTCTACGCGGTCGATGGCGTACTGAGCGAAGTAATCTTCTTGGAGCCGGACCCACGTGGCGAAGATCCTGACTTCTGTGGGCGATACGCCGAGCATATCTCCGTAAGACGATTCACCATGCCCTTTGGTCCCAACCCGACTGTGTCCGCCTGTGCGCGGCGTACCGACTGGTAGATTTGCAGTCGTCCAACGATATTGCTCAGGTGAAGAGCCGTCCGAATGGCAATGTTGCGCTCGCATGAGAATGGAATGCTGTCCAGGCGGAGCAGACAGACAACAATCTCCGTAAATTCAGGGCATTTGACCCGTTTGGGCCGAGTGTTGCCCGTTGGGGTTTCGCGAATAGCGGCGGGTACCGCAACGGCCAGTTGTTCGATAGAAGCGCCGCGGATGAGATATGCTGCTGTGATGATTGCGGAGTATTGATTCTGATCGAAGGCCGTGTCGCCGATCATGTCAAGGAGAGTCCCTGCAAAGGAAGCTAGAGACCTGTGCGCCTGTTGTCGTGCTCTTTGAATGATCCGATAGCAGCGGGTTATTTGTGCTTCCCACTTGACCCGCTGGGCCGGTGAAATCTCGCTGGACGCAAGGTTTCGTGTGAGTGCTTCGATTCTCTCTTCAGCTTCTGCGACTGTCATCCCTTACCCTTTCCAAATCGATTGATTTCACCAAGGAAAACACTACAGGTACATCTGTTTAGACACCCGGTTGCGCTTCAGTGTTCCCTGCTGCGGTACTGAAGTGTCACTTCTCGTTAGCAGAGGAATCCATTTCGTCAACTGCGGTTCCCAGACTTGTGCATCACTACATAACTGCTGTAGTAGATGTAATGCTCGCTTTTTTGCTACTAGACTTTGGACGAGCGTTCATGGCAGCGGATAGCAGAGAACCCACAACTTCTTTCGGCTCAGGAACTTTTCGTGGAGTTCGGATCACGAAAAGGAAATGCTTGCACGCTTAAGTTCGCCGGCGCGGGAAAGTGAATCAGCACAGGAAAACAGAGAATATCGAGTCTGACCGTGTGACCTATATCACAGTCAGCTCGCACTGGACCCTGAGACGCGTTGGATACAGAGGTTCGCTACGAACAAGATCCTGCTGCTCATTCAGTTACTGTTCCTTGCCGTGTGGTTACGAAAGAACAAGGGCCACAGCTCCATTGCTCTTCGTGAATGGCAACTAGAATGGATTACCATCGTGAAGCTCGGAACTTTGGTCGGCATCCACGACGACCGTGCTGTCGCCGTCATCTGGATCTGGCGCGGATTCGCTGGTCTGGCACGACGGTCGCCCCAGTAGACTTTTGCTTCGACCGATGAGGCTGTGTGTCGGGATTGGGACGCTAAGTCCTTGCCATCAGATCATCGATGTTCCTGGCAGTTACGAATTGAGCGGGGTTGTCGCCGACTGCCAGCGCATTGAAGTGAGCCTTCCCACATTCCATCTTTGCCCACTCTCGATCACGCAAGTCATCCTTGAAAAGGCCGCTCTTGGTCTCGACGACGAAGTACAATCGCTTCACCCCGTCCTTCTCCACTAGCACGGCCCAGTCTGGGTTGTAGGTGCCGAGAGGCGTAGGAACCTTGAACCAGCCGGGCAGCTTGGCATAGACCTTCACGGCCTCGTTGATTTCCAATTGCTCGGCAAATGTGCGCTCGACGCCGGCAGAATCGTAGACCACCTGCTCGTAGACCGACTTGTCCGAGATGAGCATATTCTTGATATACCCGGTTAGTTCCTCAAGTTCGAAGAGTTCCTGGGCATAGTATTCCTCGTCGCCGATGCGTTGATACCGAATGCCGTCCACAAGGGCGAGCCGCTTGGTTCGGTTGATCGACTCGTCTGCCAGTTCAATGAACTGTTGGGGGTTTCGTTTGAAATCGTCGAGGCGGCCACTTGCCGCCAATATCTTTGCAATACTGCGCCGGGTCAGTTGAGTCTTGTCCTGAAGGTCGGTGAGCAGATCTGGCAACTCGATGTCCGTTTCGTCGATGATGATCGGCGCTGCCACCCTGGTTTCTTCGGACAGTACACCCCCGCGCCCAATGGCAAGGTCGGCTATCCGAATCTGTACGCGGGTCTTGGTAATCTGCGGACTCTTCCGAATTGCCTCGGCACAGTCCTTCAGCAGCTTCTCGTTGTCGAACTGCACGCGATATGTGGTCTTATGCTTGATCCGATCCCACAGAGCCTTGAACTCCTCGCCGTGGAGAATCGCCTGGCGAGCTTTTATTGGCCGCCGTTCATCGGCGTTCTTGATGTCCAACTTTCCAGCCAGCTTACGGAGCACTTCTATTATCTGTGGCATCTGCGCTTGAAATTGTTCTGGAAATTGGAGCGTCCCATCCTTGAGCGCTTGGCGAAGGGTGTCTTGCACTTTGCCCTTCACATCAACATGGCCTGCATCTTTAAGGTGCGTCCAAATCGCTTCAGACTTCTCCACTCCCAGCGCCGTGGTCTGGCCTGTCTCGTCTGTCACGGGGATCGAAGCGAATTGGTGCTTCTCCACGATGCCGAAGCGAATGCCGGTATCGGCCTCGATTTCTCTTTGAAGATTTTCAGCAAACTGCTCGTATCCCTCGTTTGCGATGACCGTGAGTGTATTCACCTCGAATCCACGAATCCGCTCGCCAGTGTTTGAATTCACGCAAAGGCGCAGTCCGCGTCCGATTGTTTGCCGGCGGAGTAATTCAGATCCCATATCGCGCATTGCGCAAATCTGAAAGACATTGGGGTTGTCCCAACCTTCGCGCAGTGCTGAGTGGGAGAAGATAAACTTCAACTTCGTCTCGAAGCTCAGCAGCTTTTCCTTGTCCTTCATGATGAGGTTGTAGGCGCGCTCTGCGCTTTCACGGCTGCCCTGGTTGCTCTCGGATGTGTCAGTCCATGCGCCCTTTTTGTCTATGGAAAAATACCCTTCGTGAACCTCGGCAGCGTCGGATGCGAGGTCCACCTCCTTGAACAGGGTGTTGTACTTCGTCATGGCGGCAGCCTTTCGATACTCATCCTCGAACATGAGCGCGTATTTGCCCTTCTCCTGGACGCCATCCGCGTTGTACTTGCGGTAGTATTCGACTGCATCTATGAAGAACAAGCTCAGCACCTTGATACCTTGCGGGCGAAGCCTGAGTTCTTTGTCTAAATGTTCGACAATCGTGCGCCGAATCATTTGCCGCTTTATCGCGTCGTTATCCACGTCGCCAATTGACTGGCCCGGTCGAAGAAGGTTTTCCTGGTTGCTCAGTTCCAAATACTGATCGTCAGCCGCGCAGCCGATGGCCTGGACCAGACAGTTCGCATAAACGGCTCTGCCAGTAATCTGCTCCAAGTCGTCTCCCGGTCGCACAGTCACTGGCTCACGACTCACTTCAAACATCTTCTGCACATCCAACTCAACCTTGGCGCTAAAGGCTCCCCTCTTGTTGCTGGTGGAGATCAGCTTGACGTAGCACCTGTTATGGCCGCCCTCCACTTCGAGCGAGGCCACTTCGATCTGCTTTACCAGCTTGCGCTCATAGGCATCCACCGCGTCCAGCCGGTAGAGCATGTGGTGCTTGTCGGCATGGGTCGCGGAGTAGCGCAAGGTGCAGAGCGGACTCATCGCTTCGAGGGCCTCTTTGCCGCGCCCTTCCAGGCCGCCGTCTACGCTCTGCGGCTCGTCCACAATCACAATGGGCCGCGTCGCCCGGATCAGGTCGATAGGCTTCTCGCCGCCGGTCTTCTCCGTGTCCTTGTAGAGGTTGTTCACGTCCTTTTTATTGATGGCGCCCACCGTCACCACCATGATCTGAATCTGTGGGCTTGTAGCAAAGTTGCGCACCTGGCCGAGCTTGCTGGAGTCGTAGAGAAAATACTCAAATGGCGTGTTGGCGTAGAGAGGGCGGAAGTGGTCTTCGGTGATCTGGAGCGTCTTGTACACGCCCTCTTTGATGGCCACCGATGGCACTACCACTACAAATTTGGTAAAGCCGTAGCGGCGGTTCAACTCGAAGATGGTCCGTAGGTACACATAGGTCTTGCCCGTGCCGGTCTCCATCTCCACCGTGAAGTCGCCCGACGCCAGCGAAGCAGAGGGTCGCAGTCCGTTGCGCAACTGTATGTCGCTGAGGTTGGCCAGTATCTCATCGTCGAGCAGTTGTAGGCGGTTGCCGATGCCGAGGTCGCTCTGGGCAAAAGTCATCGTCTGCTGTGCCGCCGTCGCATCGCGGGTCACGGTGAACTCAGTACGGCAAATCTCCTGGCCACGAAAGAGGTCGCATACCGACTCGATAGCGGTGTGCTGATAATCCAGGTTTGGCTCAAAATGAAGTTTCATTTCTGGGTATCTCCCTTGAGGTATCGAGCGAGAGCCTGGTCGAAGTCGGAAAGATACTCTCGATCCTGATAGACGCGGAACTTCTCGTATTCCTCGTGGGCCTTGGCAATGGCCATCTCGTGAGATATTTTCCCCGCGTTGCGGAGTACCTGTTGGTCGGTGAAGTTGAGAAACTTCTCCACCTGGGTGAGCCAGTCCGACATCTTCATGACCTGATGATTCAAAGCACGCAGTTCGGCGAAGTCAATGAACAGGGTGACAAGGCGGTTCAGCTTGGAAACCTCAGTCTCGTTCAAGTAGTTCTTGGCAATGGAGACATCGCTCTTCAGAACCTTCCCCTTGGGTGAATTCTTCCAAGTGGTTAGCCCCATGTATGGTTTGGTGCTATCGGCGCGCTCGAAGACAATCTCCGCTGCGGTCTTCCCGGCGCTGGCAAAGTGCAGCCGGTTCTGAACCATTTGGTAAAAGAGCTGTGTCTCTTCGCTCCCGCTTCGGTAGTCGCTGCTGCATTGTTCAAAGACATCGGCAATTTTCTGGTAGGCCCGCCGCTCGCTGGCGCGAATCTCCCGAATCTTCTCAAGGAGTTCGTCGAAGTAATCCTTGCCAAAGGAACGGCCATTCTTGAGCATCTGGTCGTCGATGACAAAGCCCTTCACCACGAACTCTCGGAGCGTGTTCGTAGCCCAGATGCGGAAGTGTGTGGCTTTGAGCGAGTTGACGCGGTAGCCGACGGCGATGACGGCGTCGAGATTGTAGAACTGAGTCTGGTATTTCTTGCCATCGGCGGCAGTTGTTTCCATTATGGAAACAACTGCCGCTTCCGTCAGTTCCCCAGACTCGAAGATGTTCTTGAGATGCTTGGAGATAGCCGCGATTCCGACGCCGAAAAGTTCCGCGATGGCGCGTTGAGGAAGCCAGAAATTGTCGCGCGCAAAGATTACGTTGACGGTCACTTTGCCGTCAGCGGCATTGTAGAGAACGATACGATTCGGCTGTCCCGAGGGGGTGAGGGCGTCGCTCATCACAGGCTCCGAATGTTCTCCAGCCCGTGCTGCTGGAGAATGGCGGTAAGGTTGGTCTTGGCCACGTCGTCGGCAAAGGCGCTGTCGCGGAAGACGACCGTCGTCTCGCCGGCTGGAGCCAATGCTTTGTGCCATGCGGCAATGCCCAGCGCTAGCGGCTCCACTTCGGCGGCGGCGATCTGCTCGGCAAGGCAGACCAGCAAGGTGCCTGCGCCAATGTTGTGGACGGCCTTGCCTGCGATGGACTTCTGTTCGATGGGGATGGTCAGATCGAGGCCCAACTTGAGCAGCAGCTCGAAGAGGATGTCCTGCTCGGTGCGGTCGGTCTTCAAGTGCTCGATGGAGTCGTGTAGTGTCGTCGGTAGGTCGTCGCGGTTGGGTTCCCAGGCACGGATGTTGCTGGAGGCCAGCTTGAAGACGCGGAAGCCAAGGTCAGTTTCGGTATCAGGTGCAGAGAGTAATTTCTGCCGTTCCTCGCGCATCTCTTTGCCCACGCTACGAACGCGCTGCATCCCCATCTCGAAGATGGTGCTCATTTGTGGTTCAGGGGTAGGTAGGGGTTCCGGAAGTTGTACCAGAATAAATCGTCGATTCCCTCCGTCGCTCTCATTCTGGAGCATAACTGCGTGCGCGGTTGCTGCGCTGCCTCCAAAGAAATCTAGGACTAAATCGCCAGCATCTGGAGAGGTCCCGATTTGAAGCATTCGCTGTATTAGTCTCGGCGGTTTTACGGAGTTAAGAACATTCTCGTTATGTTTGAATGCGACGTACTTCAAAAGCTCCTTCTTCGCCTCTTGTGTGTGGCCCACATCCTTGTAAAACCACATGGTCTGCGGAACCATCCCCTGCTGCACCTCGGTAAGGAATCGCTTTTGCGAAGGCATAGCGTCTCCTTGCGGCCCCCACCATATGCGGTTATCCTGCTCAAGTTCATGAAAGCCCTCAATAGACTGCCGCCAGTAGCGACCAACACCTGACGTGAACTTCTTCCCCGATGGGCTAGTGATCTCGTAGAGGCCCTTGCTATAGTAATTTCTGGCTGTCAGATCGCTTGGCTTCCACGAGCCTCTTGGATCGTTGTCAATGTTCTCATAGCGTGCATTCGCTTCGTCGGAGCGAGGCAACAAGCTAGGCCTCCATATCTCAGAGTTGCGTGCATAGACGACAACGTAGTCATGGTCATCCGAGAAGTGCCTTGCGCTATTCTTCGGAGAATATACCTTTTGCCAAAGTACCGTGGTGATGAAATTCTCTTCGCCGAAAACCTCGCCGCATACCTTCCGCAGATTATCCACTTCCCCGTCGTCAATTGAGATGAAGATGATCCCGTCCTCGGTCAAAAGATTCCTGGCCAGCTTCAGACGTGGAAATATCATGTTCAGCCAATCGGTGTGGAAGCGGCCTGATGCTTCGGTGTTCGACGCAATCTTATTGCCGGCTCCATCTACCTGTCCTGTGATCAGGAGATAATTCTTGATGCTGTCCTTGAAATCATCTGGGTAGATGAAGTCATTGCCGGTGTTGTAGGGCGGGTCGATGTAGATGAGCTTGACCTTGCCGGAGTACGACTTCTGGAGCAGTTTCAAGACTTCGAGATTGTCGCCCTCGATCATTAGGTTTCGGGTCGTATCCCATTCCACGCTCTCTTCCGGGCAGGGGCGCAGCGTACCGTTCGAGGGCGTGAGCGCAAGCTGGCGGGCGCGGCGCTTGCCGTACCAGTTGAGGCCATACTTCTCCTCCCGCTCTTCGACCATCCCGCCCAGGAGCTGCTTCAACACCTCGAAGTCCACCTTCTCCTCGGTGAACGCTTCGGGAAAGATCGTCTTCAACTGTTCAATGTTCTCCGCAACTACATCTGGCGTCTTAGTCTCGGCATCTTCCGCGGTAAGTCTCTTCATCTTGGGAATTCCTTTTTGATCGTTCTGGACTCGGGCCTTGTACTACACCTCAGTGAGCGAACCCATCTGTTTTTCAAAGGACTGGCGCACGAGGCTCATCACGTAGGGTAGCTGGTCCAATGTCGAAAGATTGACCTCGACATCCCCGTTCCCCCAGCGCCCCACGTCACTCACGTCCTTGCATAGACCTTTCGGATCATTAATCTCAGAGAAGGCCATATTGAGAGAGAGCCGGAGCTTTTTCACTTGGGGAACTATGTCCACAAAGTTAGTCTCTGCCTTGTATGCAACGTAGAGCTTCAGGAACTCCTCTGATACGCACGGATCGAGCTCAAGCACTTCCTTGCGAAATGCCTGGAAGACTTCATGCAGTACTTCGCTTTGGAGATTTGGGTGATCAGAGATTGTGTAACCGGAGGTAGGAGCCTCAGGTTTGTACGCCGCCAGGATGTCCTGCGAGAGCTTAGGGTAGGCCCAGACTTTCGCCGCCGTGCTGGAGAGCTTTGAGGCTCGGGCTTTGATCGCATCTTCGTCCCAAACCTCTA
>JBEKCA010000168.1:0-8311 GCA_050015115.1 Occallatibacter sp. | reverse complement strand
GTCGTAGAGGGCCACCGGTTTGCCATGACTTGGCGCTTCAGCCAGCCGCACATTGCGTGGAATGACGGTGCGGAAGAGCCGTTCGCGGAAGTATTCGCGTAAGGTCTCGGTCACCTGCTGGGCGAGATTGGTGCGGTCGTCGTACATAGTCATCAGAACGCCTTCGATGGTGAGCGCCGGATTGTAGGCGGCCCGGACCCGCTCGAGCGTAGAAATCAGCTCGGAGATCCCCTCGAGCGCGAAGTATTCAGCCTGCATGGGCACGATCAGGGTATTTGCGGCGCTGAGGACGTTGAGGGTGAGCAGATCAAGCGCCGGTGGGCAGTCGAGAACGACCAAGTCGTAATTTTCCTTAACGGGTTCCAGCGCCCTGCGGAGGCGCAAAGCGCGATCTTCGACCGAGGCAAGCTCGATATTTGCGCCTGTCAGGTTCTTAGATCCAGGCAACAAAAACAAGAGGGGGATCTCCGTAGGAAGAATCACTTGTTCGGCCGGGGAATCGCCCATCAGCACGTCATAGATCGAGCGCCGGTTGTCGTCCCGCTGCAAACCGAGGCCCGAGGTGCAGTTTGCCTGGGGGTCGCAGTCCACCAGCAGGACCCTGAGGCCCTCAATTGCGAGGCAGGCAGCCAAGTTAATTGCTGTGGTGGTTTTTCCGACTCCGCCCTTTTGATTGACAATGCCAAGTATCTTGCTCATGGGATTTCAGACTAACGGGAAGTAGGGTTTGAGGATAGTCGCTTGCTTTGTGGAGAACTCGGCTAAGCTGTGGAAAGCCCCTTGTGCGGCGAAGAGCATTTCACCGGCAAGTTCATGCAGGATATAAACTTCCTGGTATCGACGTTACCGGATAGTCCACTCCACAGGAGAGGGCTGAACAGTGGAAAACTTTTGTGTTTTATCGCTTAAACCTGGTAAGAATTCAGCCGGTGCGGCGCTGGTCCCGATCTGAAATCGCGCCCAATTCGGAAAGGTCTCCGCCCCTGTTTCACGTGGAACGATTCCCAGTTCGGTAGAGGTTCCCAGAATGTTTCACGTGGAACATGACCGTTCCTTCCACCCCAATATCTTGTTTACAATTCTCCCGACCGGCAACCACAAACAATCTCCAATAACTGGCACATGGCAGTTTCCAGGCTGTCTCATCTGTCAGAGGCTATTCATGCAAGACAAGTCTGCGGTCCTTCTAAACCCCTTCTTCGAAAACTCTGCATTAAGCCGCGAAGACGACACGATGTTGATTCGAGCAAAGTCTGGCGACCGTGAACAGCTAGAACTCCTGCTCATGCCGAATCTACCGCGACTCTTCAATCTTTCACTCTGAATGCTCCATCGCCGCGCTGATGCCTAAGATGCCACCCAGGATATTCTGCTCAAAGACATCCAAATCCTACCTGGATTCCGAGGAGAAGCAAAGTCCGAACCTGGCTCTATCGCATGGCCGTCAATTATCCTCCGAGCTTCAGGAAACCCGCGTGGGGAGCCTAAGACTCCGTCTGCTCTTTCGCCATCGCGTCAGCCGGGCTGCGTGAGAGTCCCCGACCTCGACCCGCCCGACCCGCACGCCGTGCCTGTCCCAGTCGAGATCCTGGTCGACGACATTCGGACGAACTGCATGATCGGCACTCTGCTTTGCCTGGACGACCGGCAGCGTTTCGTCTCTTTATCCTCGGCGAGATCTTCCAGGTCAGCGACGGGGTGGACTATCGCCGCCACCCGCTTTGAATCTCCGCAGCTTTGGGTCCCGCTTGTGAGCTATGAAGCAATTGGTCGATTGAACAGAGAGCAGGGTGTCGCAGTTCAGGAGTGGAAGTCCATCTCGCCCAAATATGGCTGGTCTCTCCAGCTCAAACTGAAGAAGACGAGCCATCGTCTATCTTGGTCCCCGCGACGGATGCTTTCGCGTCGCCCTTGCTCTCGGAGCGGTTGCGGCTCCCCGCCAGAGTGACCTGTCCAACAGCACGCTCAAGCTCCTCAACGAGGCGCCCCGCTATGCGGAAGAAACTGGCTTGAGATTCATGGTGAGAACTCCCAGGAATCTCGTCGCTGTTCGCAAGCTCGCTCTTATCAAGCTGGCATACTGACGTTTCGTTTACCGAGCGCGAGCAACCGCTGTTCGGCACCTGCTATCCGGGTCGGGTCTTCCCAGCGGAACTCCGCGCCAACGGCTTCTTTGAACCTCTCCAGATCCGCGCCACTGGTCATCAACACCAGCCACCCTCCAGGACGAACCAGCCGACCAGCCTTCTGGACTGCAATCACCATCTTGTCCACTGCTCTCATGGTTAAGCAATCGAACTCGCTGCGAAGCGACTCAGCTCTTCCGGAATGAACCTTTGCGCCAATCCGCAACACCCGGACCGCCTCGTGAAGAAACGCCGCCTTCTTCGCCTGGGACTCCGCCAATGTCACGGCAATCTCAGGCCGGCAAAGCGCAATAGGGACTCCGGGAAAGCCCGCTCCCGATCCGAAGTCCAGGAGGGTGCCAATTCCGACAGGCAATCTCCTGGCGCACGCAATCGATTCGACAAAATGCCTGGAGAGAACCCCATCTTCGTCCCGGATAGCTGTTAGATTCATGTGCGCATTCCAGCGAAGAATAAGCGAAAGATAAACTTCGAAGTGCTGAGCCAGACCGTCGTCCAGCTCATCAAGCCCAGCGTCTCCTAAAAGCTGATTGAGGCGGGTCCGCGCTGTATCGATCCCCGGGCTCACGATCGCGTCACCGACTCCTCGATTCGCCGCGGCTGCCACACCACCGCTGCCTGGACAAATGCGGCGAAGATCGCCCTCGAGAAGGCGCTCTGCGTGTACGTACGTTCGGGATGCCACTGCACCCCCACCACGAAGTGTTCGGGGGAACGCATCTCAACCGCCTCAATCACGTCGTCCACCGGTGAAACCGCACTTACCACCAGACTGTCGCCTGCGCTTTGAATCGCCTGATGGTGGCTGGAATTCACCTGTGGCTCACCGGAGTGACCCAACGGAACCAGGCTCGCCAACCGCGACTGTGATTCGATCCGAACCGGATGCGCCTCGACAACCTCCCTCCCCGGCCGGTGATCGACGCTAGTTTTCAGGTCCTGGACCAGCGACCCATTCAGCCAAACGTTCAGGCTTTGCGTGCCGTGGCAGATTGCCAGCACCGGCTTACGGAGGTTAAACGCATCTTGTAGAAGCACTTCATCCACCGCTGTACGGGCTGGGTCCGCCTCTCCACACTCTTGAATCGGGTCTTGGCCATACCTTTGTGGGTCAACGTCGTACCGGCTGCCCGGCAACAGGATACCCTGCACACCTGCCAGCAATCGGGCTACCCGGTCTTGCGGCTCGTGCAGCGGAACGATGACTGGGGTCGCACCCGCGGAACGCAGAGCGGCGAGATAGGGTGGCAGCGACCTCTGATTGTAGGCCGGATCGCTGCTTGTCGGTTCGGGAATTGCGACGTGGACGCACATGGCAGAAACAGTCTTATCACAGATGCGTTAAGGTGCGAAAGAGCGTTACGGAACTACTAAATCCTCAGTACCCAGATCCTCAACTTAGTCGTATCTCCGCCAGCGCAGGATGGCCGCCGGTCGAGGGCGACGGTGAGGTCATGGGCTGAAAATGATGGAAAAGATCAGAACTCACTCCCATGACACTATTCCCCCAGCCACAACACGCCGATAGACAACAAGTCCGGCCGTTCGCTGGAGGGCCCGTTTCCACGCTCCCGATTCGAGCTTTCCTCCCGGGCGAATTGCGGTGCGCCGAACGGCACTGGTTGATTGTCAGCAATTGCGCGATACGGAGCTGTGCAGGTTGTTTGAAGAGTCGAGGACAGAACTTTCGCCGAGGATCTTGCGAATATGATGACTTGCCAACACATTTCGAAGGGCCTCATTGTTGCCCCAAAAGCGCTCGGAGACTGAATATGTCGGTCGAGGAAGTTGCCAAAGCGCGATCCGTCGCAGACTCCGCCATCGCTACGATGTCGCGGCTTGAGATCCCTGCGACGCCGGCCAATTATGCCATCTGGTACGAGTATCACGCCGGTCTCAGTCCAAATTTGCAACGAACCATCGACGTCCTTCTCTCCAACAACGCATCGTTCAACGAGAGCACGCTTCAGGATCTCTACTCAACATTCTTTTCGTCGGCCAAAGAAGCAGAGGCTGTGCGTGAAATCTCAGTGCATGCTCTCCAGACCTTGCAGGAGGTCGCCGGAGTTGCCGACCTCGCCAGCGATGACGCCCAGCAGTACGGCCACGCCTTGCGCGGTTTTGCCTCTAAAGGCTTCGGTGAGACGCTGGGTAATCTGAAGAGCCTCATCGAAAACCTCGTCCAGGAGACGAATGGCATGGTCGGCCGTACCGAGTATGTCGGCCTCCGCATGCGCGAATCCGCTGGCAAAATCGAGGCTCTTGAGCGCAACCTTGAGAATGCGCTTCTAGACTCCACGATGGATGGATTGACCGGCGTCTCAAATCGCAGATCCTTCGACGTCACCATCCGCAAGCTGGCTGGCGAAGCCATGAACAGCGGTGAAGATCTGGCGATGCTGATGATCGACATCGATCACTTCAAAAGGGTCAACGACACTTGGGGACATCAGACGGGCGACGCTGTTCTTCGCCACCTGGCCAAGACCCTGCAAAAGGCCGTTCGAGGCGGTGACCATGTGGCGCGCTATGGCGGTGAAGAATTCGCAATTATCTTGCCTTGTACCGACGCGAAGGCGGCCGTTAGCGTCGCGGAGAACATACGCGAGGCGCTGGCCAGACAGCCACTCCAGCTCGATGTCACGCCGCGTTTGACGCCCACGACCGTTTCGATCGGAGCTGCCTGCTACGACCCTGGGGAACCCCTGGCCGAGTGGGTGGGAAGAGCCGATGCGGCTCTATACAGCGCAAAAAGGGATGGTAGAGATCGTGTTGAACTCAATGAATCCAATGAATGCCGAAGCTGACGGCGGGATCGCCCCGAATCCGACCCCTGGGTTCTGTCTGCTCGTCGACGATTCTTCGCTGGTCAGGAAAATCGCGCGGAGGATCTTTACTGGTCTTGGTTTTGAAATTGACGAAGCCGAGAACGGGAAGATCGCGCTCGAGAAGTGTCTCTGCCGTATGCCGGACGTTGTCCTGCTCGACTGGAACATGCCGGTCATGGACGGCCTGGAGTTTCTCAAGTCACTGCGCCGCTCCGAAGGGGGCAGAGAACCCGCTGTGATCTTCTGCACCACAGAGGCGGATGTTGACCACATTCAAAGAGCGTTGGCAAACGGAGCCAATGAATACCTGATGAAGCCGTTCGACCAGGAATCGCTAGTGGCCAAGTTGGACATGGTTTACTTTCCCAAATAGCCCCGTCCCATGCGGATGAACGAAGACCCAGCGTTCAGCTGCTCCGGCCCTGCAAGAGCGGCAAGCCTTTCAATTGGCCGGCGCTGCAGAAATCCGGCTATCCGCCGATTGGGCCTCCTCGTATCGGGGCGCTCTCAGTCCCTCGATCGCGGCGCGTAACTTCTCCGTCAACTCTTCACTCTGTCGGAGAGTCATGCCGGCTGTTTCGATCGGCTCGCCCACGCTGAGAGTCACCTCTCCGGGGAAAAAATGGCGGGTGTGAATGGGCAACAGTTCATAGACTCCGCTGAGCGCCATCGGCACTAGCGGAACCTGGGCTCGAATCGCTAGGTAAGCCGCACCGGAGAGGAACGGTTTCAGTTCGCCATCCTTGGTTCGACCGCCCTCCGGGAAGACGAACAGTGACATGCCGGCACGCAGCGCCTTGGCTCCCGCTGCCAGGCTCGATAGCGTAGCGCGAGGATTTCCGGTATCGATCTGGATCTGTCCAGATCGATTTAAATACCATCCTATGAATGGTATAGGCCACAGTTCTTTCCTCGCCAGGATACGGAATTGAAAGGGCAGTGCACCGAAGATGACTGGTGTATCCATGTAGGA
Organism: Occallatibacter sp.; assembly: GCA_050015115.1. Taxonomy (GTDB): domain Bacteria; phylum Acidobacteriota; class Terriglobia; order Terriglobales; family Acidobacteriaceae; genus Telmatobacter. Next base: position 2,363 of record JBEKCA010000168.1, on the reverse strand, counting down.
AGTGTGATTCGACGCATAGACTGCCACGGCACGCTTCCGCAGGTTCTCTGCGCCAATCACCCGCAATCTTGCCCCGGAGCACCAGACGCAGCCCCGCGCCCAGACGCGTGCGATGCGGTGCTGCACGTTGCCGCGCTTGTCCAGGAGTGACGCCAGCAGCGACAGGCTTCCGCAGAGTGCCGTAATCACCGCCATTACAGGAATATGAACGATGTTCGTCCGCCAGCGATAGGTCCAGGGCATTGGATTGGGACGCTGTCTCATCATTCGGCGCCTCCCAACTCATTGTCGAGCAACAGTGGCCTCGCCTCGCCTACCAGATAGACCGATCCCGAGACGACAACTACTCCACCCCGGCTCCGCTCCCGAGCCCATTCCAGCGCCTGCCGAACTGACTCCGCTCTCACAGCCATACTTCCGGTCGCCCGCGCCGTCGTTTCCAGATCCTCCATCGCCGCAGCCCTGGCAGACTGGATCGGCGCCAGGATCACCTGCTCAAAGAGCGGAAAGAGAATCTGCGCCATCTCCGCTAGCGGCTTGTCGCGCAAGCAACTGAAGATTAACGTCCGCGGCCTTTTCGCTTCAAGCCCGCGCAACCCGGCACGCAGTGCCCAAGCCCCCGCCGGGTTGTGCGCCACATCCAGTATCCACTCAACCCCATAACTTTCAATGCGTTCCATCCGGCCAGGCCACTGGGTCTTTCGAATCCCCTCGGAGATTCCAGCCGCCGTAATCGGAAAACCATGCGCCTCTTTGAGCTCAACGGCTGCGGCAATGGCCAGCGCCACGTTGCGCTGCTGGTGTGTTCCAGACAGCGGTGATGCGACCTCGATTAGCGCGCCGAGCGCTTCCACTTCATAAGAGCCGCCTTCGGCCACATTCACCGTCGGCATGTAGATCGCAGCGTTGACTGCGCGCACCTCTAGCTGAGTCGCTGCCTCGCCGAGCGCTTCGTTGGCCTCCGGATGCTGGGGTAGCGTAATCAACGTACCGCCCCGGCGGAGAATCCCGGCCTTCTCGCGCGCGATGGCGGTAATCGTAGGACCTAGCCATTCCGTGTGGTCGAGCGAGATATCAGTGATCACCGACATCAGCGGATCGACAATGTTGGTTGCGTCCAGCCGTCCGCCCATCCCCACTTCCAGCACTGCAATCTCGACTCCCGAATCGGCGAAGTAGAGCAGCGCCAGCGCAGTCAAAACCTCGAAAAAACTGGGAAGTTGCGGCAACGCGCCATCCCGCAACAATTCCCGCGCGCCATCTTGCACGCGAAAGAAAAGCCTTGCAAACTCGTCGTCGGCAATCTCCGCCCCGCCGATGCGGACTCGCTCGTTTACCCGCGCCAGATGCGGCGATGTGTAGAGCCCGGCGCGCATCCCGCAGGCCGTCAAAATCGACGCAAGCGTGGAAGCAGTCGAACCTTTGCCGTTGGTCCCTGCAATCAGTATCGATCGAACTCTCCGTTGCGGATCGCCAAGCGCCTTCAGCAGCACGCCAATCTCCGCCAGCGAAAACTTACGCCTGGGCTGTCCGGGCCCGGTATACAACTCCGGCACCATGGCGTTCAGCTGTTCGATGGCTTCTCGATAGGACATGAAGCTCTAAGTATAAAAGCCACATCCCCCGTAGCGTGACACTGTCAGCCCCTTAGCAGCAATTGCAGCGCCTCACGCGCATTTTGCAGGCAGGTGCGCGCCTCATCTTCCGAAAGCAACCCTTGGTGCACCGCTTTTTTGCCGATATCATTCACCAGGTTGGCCACCCGCGGAAAGTCTGGGTCAAATCCCGTCATCTGCAAGTTATTGTTGACCTCGTGCAACAGATTCCCCAGCGTTGCGGTATTCCGATAACGCGTTCGCACCTGCCGCGTGAGTCCGACCGGAAGCTTTTGCTTGATGGCCTCTTCGAGAACCGACCGGCACATCACCGCGCAGGCCGTAAACAGACCTAAGAAATAGCAGCGGGTTGCCTCGTCCAGATACCGGTCGGCCTCCTCTGAACTAGGCGCTGCCACCACGCATTCGCGCAAATGGGTCGCCCGCACCACCGCCGGCTCCACCAACTCCAGCATCTCCAGGGCAAAGGCTGTCCGCAGCAGATCGTTCTGCTGTCCGTCCAGGGCGCGTTGAATTTCCTGCCATGCCGGAGTCGCCCCTTCAAACCCGGCATACTGCAGCTTCGTTAGCGAGGTAATCCTCTGTCGCGCATGCTGGATGAACCCATGTTGCATCTCCTGAGCCAGCATCCGCCACCCGGCTACGAAAGCCCCTGGATCCTGCTGATATCGCGTCCAAAGCTCTTCGTAAACGATTCCTGGAAGCACTTCCCGCAACTGCGCGAACCTGCCTGTCCTGGCCAGCTCC
>JBEKCA010000167.1:0-8330 GCA_050015115.1 Occallatibacter sp. | reverse complement strand
CCTAAACTACTGCCGGACCAAGGTTCCCCTGGGGGTGGTCGAAGCGGTCAACGGCAACATCAAAGCTCTGCTGCGGCGCGGACGCGGCTACCGCAATCTCAACTACCTGCTCCTGAAAGCGCGACGGCTCGCCGCCACAAGAACCCAACTCGTCGCCTTTCAGAAAGCCGCGTAAAACGATGTCTCTTACACTTTCTCGTCAAGAGCCATAAATTTCACGAGTGAGTTTCGCAAAACCGCAATGTCCGCACAAGCTGAGTAATTCTGCGCGTCTGTCTGGTTCGGTCCTCACCAAAAGACTAAGAACAGGCTCATATAGCGTCGATTTACTAACTTTTTGAGCTGTTTTTAGCGCGCAATTCATGCAGAATCTAAAAACGATCCGTGAATTGGGGGAGGACCATCGCGCCGGTTTTCAAGCCACTGTACCCGCGGCATCCACGCCACTTGAGTCGCGTGTGGGACTGGAGACCCACAGGACAGCCGACCTGGAGGTCGGCGCTCCCGGCCGAAGGGTCGCGGTGGGGGCGCGTCCTGGCTTCAACGTGGCAAGTTAGCTTCCGCTGCGCGGAGCTGGCGAGTTAGCGCGGAGGTCAGCCAGCGCTAATCTCATCCGTGCACGAGCAGATCGCTCGGTCAAGAGCAAATGCAAGGCCGGGCCACTCATCGCAGCGGGCGTTCAGGGCGTTAGGATACCTTCGTTGCCGAGGATGCGATAAAGCGTGGAACGGCTGATGCCTAGCTGACGGGCGGCGCGGAGCTTGTTGCCGCGATTAAGATCCAGAACATATTGGACGTGGTGCTGAATGACGGCATCGAGGTTTAGGCTGCCGGTCTGAATTGCCGGGCGCAATTCGGGCGGGGTTTCAAAGCCCGTGGGCAGGGCGAGGTCGTCGGGGCGGATGACTCCGTTGACGGCTTCTAGGAGCGCGGTTTCGAGGACGGCGGCGAGTTCGCGGACGTTGCCGGGCCAGTTGTGCTGCAACAGGCGGGCCAGCGTGCCGGCGCCGAAGATCACGGGGCGCTGCTGATAGAGAGCGCAGATGCGATCGAGCAGCGACTGGGCGAGGATCGAGATGTCTTCGCGGCGCAGGCGCAGTGGCGGAATGGCGAAGCGGACCGCGGTGAGGCGGAAGGCGAGATCGGGCAACAGGAGGCCTTGCGCGGCCATCTGGCGCAATGACGTCTGCGATGAGGCCAGCATTACGAAGCGGCCCGGCGGGCGGTCCTGGAGAGCCTTGAGTACGCCGAGGAGCAATCCCTGGCCTGGGGGAGCTAACAGATCCACGCGATCCAGATAGGTGAAGCCGGCAAGAGTGGATGGATCGGCATCGGTCACCAGCCATTCGCGAGCGTCGCGGCGCTGGAAACTTGAGCCGGAGAGCGGGGAGCGGCCGAAGAGATATCGGGCCAGCGTGTATTTGCCGACGCCGTGTTCGCCCTCGATAGTGGCGAGCTGCACATGCGGAGCGGCCATCTCGGCCTGCATCAGCAGCTTTCGCCAGGCGGCGCTGACGCCAACGGGCTGCGCCTCGGCGAGCGGTTCCGCTTCAACAAGGGTCAGGCCGGAAGCTGAAGGCTGGGGCAACGGATGGTACTGCGCGGCGCTATGCATGGCTCTCAACGTGCCTCGCCTCCACGGCCCGAATGACGATCCAAGGGCCGACAAAGTTTTCATCGGCGGAGGGGGGGAAAACATGAACCGGAAAGACTGTGCGTCTTTCCGGTTCGGGAGGGGGAGGGACCTGGGATTAGCTGGCTGGGCGCAGAACCTTAGCGGAAGCGCTTGGAGGGTTCGTCGGAGTAGATTTGTCCGTCGCGAATGTGCACCACGCGATGGGCGTATTCGGCGATGTCGGGCTCGTGGGTGACGAGAACAATCGTGTTGCCGCCAGCGTGCAAGGTATCGAAGAGCGCCATGATCTCGATGCCGGTTTTGGAATCGAGGTTGCCAGTAGGCTCGTCGGCCAAGATGATGGAGGGCTTGTTGACCAGCGCGCGGGCGATGGCGACGCGCTGGCGCTGGCCGCCGGAAAGTTCATTGGGCTTGTGGTACATGCGCGATTCCAGGCCGACAGCGGCGAGGGACTCCTTGGCGCGCTCGATGCGCATGGCGGCCGGGGTTCCGTTATAAATCAGCGGGAGCTCGACATTGTGCAAGGCAGTGGCACGCGCCAGCAGATTGAAGGTCTGGAAGACGAATCCGATTTCCTTGTTGCGGATGCGTGCCAGTTGATCGTCATCGAGCTCGCTGACCAACTGACTGTTGAGCCAATAGCGTCCCCGGGAGGGCGTGTCGAGGCAACCGATCAGGTTCATCAAAGTTGACTTGCCGGAGCCGGACGGTCCCATGATGGCCACATACTCGTTTGGTTTGATGCGCAGGGAGACGCCGCTGAGCGCCTGCACCTGCTGCTCCGAGCCCATATCGTAGGTGCGCCACAGATCCTCGACGACGATTATGTCGCCGTTGAGCCCACCCGACTGTTTCACGTCATCTTCGGAAGTAATGCTTTGTGAAGCCATACGAATCTCATCCTTTGCCAATGGCAGGTTTTTACTTCGAAAGTTCCCCTCAGGGGCTAAAGCCTGTGTCGATTCTGCGGCAGTTACGGCACGACTGAAGTCGTGCTCTTTCAAAGTTGCGATCTGCTCAGTGCATCCCTAGGAGCTGCTGTTTGAAGACGGCATAAGGGGCTTGGCGGTATCTCGCTTGACGAGCGCGTTGCTTTTCAGTTCGCGCAACGTCTTGTAGGGGCCGGTGACAATCTCGTCGCCCTCTTTCAGGCCGGTTAGGACCTCAATGTCAGTAGCTCCGGTGATGCCGGTAGTGACGGGCACGAACTTGGCCCTGAGTTTGCCGCCCTTGTCTTTATCGACCACATAGACGCCCTGCACCGGGGCGCTCTTCGTCCCGGTGGAGGAGGTCGATGCAGCTTCCACTCCGCCTTTGGGCTTGTCGTCATCGGGGTTGTGCATGGTCAATGCCTGGATGGGCAGCGAAAGCACGCTCGGCTTGTGAGCCGTGGTGATCTTGGCAGTGCAGCTGAGACCAGGGCGAAGGTCGTTTGAAGCTTCGTCGAGTGTAACGACGACCTTGAAGTCCTTGGCCTCCTCGGTACCGGTCGTGGATTGCGAGGTGGCGACGCCTGTGGAGCGCAGCAGGGCTTGGTCGCCGGCCAGCGTTACGTGCCCCTTGAAGACTTTGCCGGGTAAGGCATCGACGGTGACGTCGGCGGGCTGGCCGATTTGGATATTGACGATGTCGGTCTCGTCCACCTTGACCTCGGCGGTTACGACGCTCATATCGGCAAGGGTCATCAGCGTCGAACCCTCGGAGTTCTGGATGCCGGTCACCACGGTCTCGCCTTCGCGCATCGGCATGTTGGTCACAGTGCCGTCAAAGGGCGCGGTGGCGATCGTCTTGTCGAGTAGGTCCTGATTGGCGCGAAGCGTGGCGACCTGGGTTTGCAAATGGCCGCGCGCCGAGTCGGTTTGCGCACGGGCCTGGTTGAGCTGCGCGATGGCCTGATCCAATGAAGCCATATCGGTGTCGTATGCCGCCTTCTTGGCGTCGAAGTCCTGCTTGGCCAGGATGCCGTCCTTGTAAAGGCTCTGGGCGCGCTCCCAGTCCAGGCGCTTCTGTTCGAGGTCGGCCTTGGCGTGTTCGACGTTGGCTTCGGCGGTCTTTTCCGCGGCTATATAAGAGGCGATATCGGTCTTGGCTGCGGCGATGGCGGCCTGCTGACCGGAGACTGAGGCCTCTTGCTGCACACTCTCAATGGTGGCCACCGTCTGGCCTTTCTTCACCGAGTCACCCTCCTTGACATAAAAGTGGGTGATACGGCCGAAAGAAGTTGCGCCCACATTTACATAGGTCTTGGGCTTGATCTGGCCGGTGCCGCTGACGATCGTGGCCAGATCCTGCTTCGAAATCTTGGCGGTGAGGACCTTGGTGAAGCCCGACTGCTGCCTCCAAACGAAGACGGAGACGAGTGCGACGACGGCTACGGCGGCGAGAATAATGAGAATGATCTTTTTCATGCTGGATGCGTGCTCCGGTCTCTCCAGTTTCAGTGTACGCAATTCGAGACCAGACGGTTCCCAAAACGAGTTAAATCAGCCCCCGGTGCTTCAGTGATTCCGCTGTCCTGGTCCGCAATGGACGCGGGTTCCCCTATTGATCCCGAGATAAGAGGTCTGAGATGGTCCGAACCACGAAGAAATGGAAGCGGCAGGGTGAAAATGAACGAGCACTCTGGCTATTTGACGCGAATGCCGCCCAGTGCGTCTCAATAGGGCCCATCCGAGTGGCCTGTTTACCGTCCAGCGAGTCGCTCCTCTCTGCTCACCAACCTCTGGGTTTGGAGTCCAAGTGGCAGCCCGCTCCCTACGGAATCTTGCTCAGCGCTATCAGGACCCGTAGAATAAAGGTTCGCAGGAGTTTTTCAGGCAAATGACGCTCAACCGCTATCGTCTTCTCTTCGTCGCATCTTGCTGTGGCCTAGCCTTTGTTCCCGCTGCCGGCCTCGGGGCCCAGCAAACAGCCAATCCGCCCACACAAGCGCAACCAGCCAACAGCCAGAGTCAGGAAGAGGACCAGGGAGCTGATCCGCTCAAGCGCGAGCGCTCCGACAGGGAGAAATTCGCCGCCCAAAAGCAGGTCCGGAAGGAATTGAAGGGCGCCTACAAGAGTTGGCTGGATCAGGACGTGGCTTACATCATCTCAGATGAAGAGCGGAACGCCTTTAAGAACCTGGGCAACGATGAAGAGCGGGATGCTTTTATCGAGAACTTCTGGCTGCGGCGCAACCCGAACCCCGATTCGCCGGAGAATGAATTCCGCGAAGAGCACTATCGGCGCATCGCCTATGCGAACGAGCACTTTGCGGCGGGCAAGCCTGGCTGGAAGACCGATCGAGGCCACATCTACATTGCCTATGGGGCGCCCAACTCGATCGACTCCCACCCATCGGGCGGCAACTACACCCGGCCGCAGGAAGAAGGCGGCGGCAATACCTCGACCTACCCCTTTGAAGTTTGGAATTACCGGTATCTTGAGGGCATTGGCGACAATATCGATATAGAGTTCGTGGATAGCTGCATGTGTGGCGACTATCACTTCACCATCGACCGCAGCGAGAAGGACGCCTTGCTGCACGTCCCTGGCGCCGGCCTGACTCAGGCGGAAGAGATGGGTACGGCCAAGAAGACCGACCGATTCAAGGGCGGCCTTGAAAGCATCAACTCGGCGGGAACAGGAAATGGGTATCAACAGCAGGGCAAGGAGTTCGATCGCATCGAGCTGGCTAGTAAGCTATTTGCGCCACCGCCAATCAAGTTCACTGACCTCGACGCATACATGTCGGAGCATAAGCTGCTCTCCGGCCCGATTTTTCCCTTCGATGTCCGCACCGACTACGTCAGGGTGACTGAAAGCACGGTCCTTGTTCCGATCACACTCCAGATCAAAAATCGCGACATCACCTTTGTGACCAAGGATGGCGTGGCCAAGGGTGTGGTCAACATTTTGGGCAAGGTGACAACCCTCACCCACAAAACGGTGCAGACTTTTGAGGATACAGTTGAGGTGGAAGAGCCGGCTGAGCTGCTGGAAAAGACGCTCGACCGCCAGTCGGTCTATTGGAAGGCGCTGCCCCTGCTGCCGGGACTCTACCGGCTGGATGTGGCAATTAAGGACGTGAACAACACCGACCACATCGGCTACTACGGCAAGAGCCTGGAAGTGCCGACCTATCACGACGAGAAGCTTGGCACCTCGTCGCTGATCCTGGCCGATCAGATGAACACGGTCAGTTCGCGGGAGATCGGGAGCGGCAACTTCATTATCGGCAACACCTTTATCCGGCCAAGAGTGAGCACCCAGACCCTGACCAACCCGAATCCGCCGGCCAGGTTCAAGCGCAACCAGCAGCTCAGCTTCTGGATGCAGGTCTACAACTTGGGCATCGACGAGGTCACTAAGAGCAACCAGGCAACTGTGACGTACCAGATCACCGACATGGCTACGAACACAGTGGATCTCGAGAAACAGCTCGAGTCAAAGGATTTGGGAGCACACAGCGACCAGTTAACTGTGGCGAAAACTCTGCCCCTGGCAGGATTGCAGCCGGGAAAATACAAGGTGACGATCAAAATAAATGACGGAATCTCAAAACAAGAGATTGCGCAATCGGCGCCTTTTGTCGTGGAATAGTATCTGTTCCGTGCGGGAGGCCTACCGGACCTTAGATTCGGAGGACCGTACGGCTTCGATTCGTGGGAGTTGTGCCAGGGACGCCGGCAGGTCACACGCAATAGTGAACATGCGCAGGCTCCAATTCGTACTCTTTACCGCTCTGATTGCCGTGACTAGGCTCCACGGAGCCGCCACGGGGACAGTCTCGGGCTCGGTGCGCGACTCGGCCGGGACGCCGCAGATTGGCGCGGAAGTGCAGTTGCTACGTCCCGATCTGACTCTTATTTCAAAGGTATACACCGACTCGAGCGGTCGCTTTGTCATCTCCTCGGTGCTGCCGGGCCGCTACGCGGTCAAGGCCTTGGGGGCGTGGTTTTTACCGTCTCTCCGCGAAGACGTTCGCGTGCGTACGAGCACAGTGGTCGACCTAACCTTGAACACCTTGTACGAGGCGATGCAGTGGCTTCCAGCCGAACCGCGGTCGGGCAATGCGCAAAAGGACGATTGGGCTTGGACGCTGCGCACGGCGGCCAATCGTCCGCTGCTGCGCTGGCTGGAGGATGGTCCACTTGTTGTTGTCACGGATGGCTCAGGGACGAGCCACCGCCTGAAGGCCCGACTGGTAGCCACCGGCCAAGAGGGCGTCTTTGGTGAAAGCGGCGAGCGCATTTCGGCCACAATCGAACGAACGCCCGCCAATAGCCGTGAGCTGCTGGCGCAGGTTGAGTTTGAACCCGGGAGCGACGCCGGAATGGAATCAATGCTCGGCTTCCGCCAGGATTTGGGCTTTGCCGGCTCAGTGCAGTCGGTGGCTGCGGTGGCCGAGCATCCGGAGATCTCGGCCGGCGGATCGGAAGGGCTGGATGAGGCTGCCGTTCGCACCTGGGAGACGATTCATCTAGGCGACGAGTTTGATGCCGAAGTGGGATCAAATGAGGTGCTGGCCCGGCTCTCCTCGCCGTCTTCGCAGATCCTGGCCGCGATGCTACCCTTTGCCGCGGCCGGGTGGCTGGACGGCAACTCCGCGATTCGATACCGCATGACGACACTGCTCTCAAGCGCCCAAAACGCCGAGGGCGCTCAGGAGACCGAGGCACGGACCTGGCTGCCGGCGCTTTCCGCCCGAGACGGGGCGCTGGCCATCCAGAGAGGGCGGCACCAGGAAGTTGGCTGGGAGCGGCGCACCGACCTCTCGGGCGTCTCCTTGATGGTGTACGACGACAAGATCGAAAACCCGGTCCTTGAGGCGGCGGGCCGTTTCACAGCCGGTGATCCCGAATCCGCGACAATGCTGCTGGATTCGATGAGCGGACTGCTCCACGCAGCCGGCCCGGCGTTTACCACCGCCGGAGTGACAGCCACCTTTGAACATGGACTGCCCGGCGGCAATCATTTTAGATGTGGATTTGCCGACGGCGACGCGCTGGTGCTGGCTGCGATACCGGCGACTTCGGGAGCGTCCTCGGGTCCGGCCACACTGGCACAGGTTTTTGCCGGAACGCATCCTCGCCGGGCCCCGGCCTACACGCTCTCACTCTCAGGCACGCTTGAAGGCACTGGAACCCGTTGGCGGGCCAGCTATAGCTGGCAACCGGAAGATACGGTAAGCCAGGTCGCGCCCTTTGCACAGAATGCCGCCGAGCCCTATCTCAATCTGCACCTTCGCCAGCCCATTCATTTGCGCACTGACGGCACCGCGACCTTTGATGCAGTGCTCGATATGGGGAATTTGCTAGCTCAGGGCTACCGCCCCTATCTTTTGAGTGATGGCTCTTTATTGATCTTTGCCCAGGAGCAGCGGTCGATCCGCGCCGGACTTGCCTTCAATTTCTAGCTTCTCAAAAGACCGCGCAACCGCAACTCTCGGATGCTTTCAAAGGGACTCGCGACTGTGGTATATTTTTCAAATAGCAGCAGGAAATTCCTGCGAGCAAATGCCGTGTGCAAACCCTGCCGATGCACGGTTTTTTCGATGGCAAGGACGCGTAGCTCAACTGGCAGAGCATTCGGCTCTTAACCGACAGGTTGTAGGTTCGATTCCTACCGCGTCCACCATAACATCAATAAAATGAGCACTTTACAAACCGCCCCAAAAGGCGGTTTTCTTTTTCTCACGCGAATGGCTGTTTTG
>JBEKCA010000166.1:0-8340 GCA_050015115.1 Occallatibacter sp. | reverse complement strand
CAAAAACGGAAATCTCCGACCCTGACAGATCACCCATCCGGTGAAACCCCCATGGCAATGAAAAACCGCTACCAGTCTATCCTTCCAGGCGATTTCAACAGATCAACTGCCGGATAGGGGATCAGGCCACAAGCTCGGCATCGCACAATGCGTGACGGCCTTTATCGAGGAGCGAAAATAGAGGGGGATTGAAGCGTGCCGCAAACCCCAGCGACGCTTCGGAATCGCTGGGGGTACGGAAGGGGAAGTCGCAGCCAAAACATATCGCACGGTGCCCTGAGTCTCTTTGCAATTTCGCAAACCCACTGGCACTAGCGCAGTTCCCTGCCCTCATCTCCAGACGTGCATCCACTCGCGCAGCTTCCGCTGCGCCGGCTTTTCGATGAAGTGCAGCGCAAAAATGGCCAGCGCGATCAGGGCCACGTAACTGATCCACGGGTCGAAGCGGCCGAGGCGGAGCAAGTCGAGAACATGCGACTTGTGGAGCAGGGTCCAGAGATTGAAGTGGAGCAGGTATAGGCAATAGCTGGCCTCGCCCACAAAGACCAGCGGGCGCACGCCGAGAATGCTTGAAAGTACATTCTCCCCGGCCAGGCCGAGCACGATGCAGGCGAAGAGCGGCATCAGCAGGCCATCGTGCATGATTGCGTAAGGAACAATTGCTCCCAGCATGAGCAGGCCGTAGGTGCCGGCAAAACCGCCCACTCCGAGCCACAGACGCAGTTGGCCTCGACGCGGGACTAATGCGTCCAAATCGGCCAGCATGACGCCGAAGATGAAACTGGCCAGATGCGCATAGGGCGTGTACTTGAGCGCCCACAGCCAGACACCGTAGCTCCAGCGATCAGGGTGGGCGATGCCGTCGGGATTGAAGGCCATGTAGAGAGCGCCGGGAACCATGCCCAGCACCCAGATGCCGGCCATCTTCCAGAGGTGCGGCGCGACGCGCTCTGGACGCTTCCAGCGGGCCAGCCAAGGAAAGATCGCGTAGTAAAAGGCCTCGGCCGACATTGTCCACGCCGGGGTGTTCATGAAGGTGGCGATGGCCGGAATCCAGCCCTGCAACAGCAGCGGAGTGAGCACAATGCCGGTCCAGAACATGGCGTGCGTATGGCTGCCGTACTCCCTGGGCAGCGTGCCAACGCTCAGGATTAGGCTGAGCAGGTAGATGGGATAAATGCGCGTGAAGCGCGCCTCCCAGAAGCGCTTCTTGTCCAATTCCCCGGCACGCGCCCGCCCGTTGTAGTTGTAGCCGAGGACGAATCCGGAGAGAAGGATAAAATAGCTCACCGACACGTAGCCGGCGTTTACAACCGGCGCCAGGAAGCCAAACCACTTTGGATTGGAGAAGTGGAAGAGGACGATATTGACAGCCGCGAAGCAGCGCAACCCCGTCAATGCACTCAACCGCGCTGGCTTGCTTGTCTCCACTCGGTAGCTTCTAGCCTCTAGCTTTTAGCTTCTAGCTTCTAGCCTTGTCCATGCCGGTCGGCACCCAAGATAAGCAATAACAGTGCCAGCCATTGAGCATCAGCTAAAAGCTAACAGCTAGAGGCTGAAGGCTGCTTCTACGCCGTTACCAGCGATCCGACCTTTTCGCCCATGACGACGCGCCGGATATTTCCCGGCTGATTCATGTTGAAGATGATCATGGGCAGGTTGTTGTCTTTGCAGAGGCTCACGGCGGTCAGGTCCATTACCTTCAACCCTTGGCGCAGGATCTCCATGTAGGTGATCTCATCGTACTTGACCGCGTCCTTTACCAACACCGGGTCGGCGCTATAGACGCCTTCGACCTTGGTCGCCTTGAGCAGCACATCGGCCTTGATTTCCATGGCCCGCAGGCTGGCTGCGGTGTCGGTCGAGAAGAATGGGTTGCCGATGCCCGCGGCGAAGATCACTACGCGCCCCTTTTCGAGGTGGCGCACGGCGCGGCGGCGAATGTAAGGCTCGGCCACCTGGTTCATGAAGACGGCGCTCATTACGCGGCAGGGAACGCCACGCTGCTCCAGCGCATCCTGCATGGCAATTGCGTTGATGATCGTGGAGAGCATGCCCATATTGTCGGCGCTCACCCGGTCCATCTCCTTGGCCTGCTCGGCCACGCCACGGAAGAAGTTGCCCCCGCCGACGACGACGCCAACCTCGACGCCCAGCGCGTGCACGTCGACGATTTCGCCGGTAATTTCGGCGACCTTGCCGGCATCCAGGCCGAAGCCGCGCGGGCCAGCCAGCACTTCACCCGATAGCTTGAGAACGATCCTTTTATACATGCTTTTTCGAGTATCGCATACGGGCGCCTAGCCACGTCTCAGTCGTTGATGTGACAGCGAAACGCCCCATTTCAGGAGGGCTCCGAGTTCGATCACGAATGGTGTCCCGAGCCACCTCCACAAACTTCGCCAGTGCTGAAAGTCGTTTGAGGCTCACGTGCCACGGAATGTATAGTACTTCCTGAATGCGTCCAGGAGGAATCAAGTATGCCGCCCAGCCCAGGGGAAAGAGACGAAAGCCGCGATTTTCTCCGTCAGATGACGATCCTCGCAATCGTCGGCTGCCTGGGGATTCTTGTTTATTCGGCGCGTTTCTGGGCGTCCGGCCAGTTTTACCGCATCCTTGGCGTGGGAACGCTGGTGGCTGGAGCGGCTCTGCTAAGCGGATTCCTGTTGGGCTTCATCTTCGCCATTCCGCGCGTCGGGAACAAACGCAAAAAAACCTCGACTCCCAAGGCAGAAGACGCCCATGACCTGGAATCTGACGCACAGCCGGGCTCCGTACTGCATAACGGCAACCTGGTCGAAATCTCCGATTGGCTGACCAAGATCATCGTGGGCGTAGGCCTGGTCGAACTGCATTCCATTCCAGGCAAGCTCGGCGAGTGGTCGTATTTCCTTGCTTCTGGATTGCTGCCGGCTCCATGCACAACGAGCCTATCCTGCACGGAATCTCTCGTGAGCGGTCAAGCGGCGGGCTTGGCGATCCTGATCTTCTATTCCACACTGGGATTCCTGCGGGGATACGTGTGGACAATGATCTACTTCCAGGGCGATCTTGAGAGGAAGCTCAAAAAAGCAGAAAGGGAGAAGGAAGAAGAGAGACGGCAAAAAGAGGAAGAGCGGCGGAAGCAGCTAACGGCAAACTCAATGATCTCAGCTGAAGCTTCCGTGAATGAGAACCGGCTCGACGAGGCGATGGCGACCATTGACAGGGCCATCCGGAACGACCCCCAGAACGGCTTTCCTTTGATCACCAAGGCACGGATCCTCAAGCGACAGGCTGTCCAGTTTAAGGAGCCTGACTCCCCTGACCGGAAGAGGCTGCTTCAGCAAGCCATTGCGTGCCTCGCTCAGGCAATTGCCCTGCTGACAGACAAAAGCGAGGCGATATACAACAAAGCCTGCTATCAGGCACTGCTCGATTCGAAAGGACTGAAAAACGACATACTTGAAAACCTCAAGTCCGCCTTCCGTCTCAATCCCGCCCTGCGGAAGACTGCGGAGAGCGATGGCGACTTTTCTTCGCTCCGAGATGCTGATCCTGATTGGATGAGAGGCATAGACGCTCCATCGAAAGCTTGACAGTTTCCCGTCAAGGGCCTAATCTAGCTAGGACAGGCAGTAGAATGGGGTTGAATTTGATGAGAGACACATTGCCCGATCCGAATCCGTGGAATAAGCTCCGTAGCCAATCGCTATGAGAGACACCATGCCTCAACCGCCGGAAATGTAACGACCCCATTGTGGCGCGCTGAGTCGTAGTCTGTGCGCCGTCAGACTCAAGATCGGGAAGGCAGATACAGACACTGTATCTGCCTTTCGTTTTTTGGGGGTGTACGGGAGAAACTCCGTTCGCAACAAGGCCCAGGGTCTGAATCCCTGGGCCTTTGTCAGTTCTGGATGCTGGGGTTACTCGGCAGCTGGTTCGACAGGCTTGGTGGTGGCCACGGTCCAGTCGGGTGCGCCGACCTTGAAGCGCGCAAAGCGACGGACGGTGATATTCTCGCCGAGCTTGCCCACCTTCTGCGCTATCAACTCCTTGATGCTGACCGTCTGCTCCTTGATGAAGGGCTGTTCCAAAAGACAGACTTCCTCGTAGAATTTGGCCATCTTGCCTTCGACGATCTTCTCGATCATCGGGGCGGGTTTGCCGGTAGCGGCGGCCTGCGCGCGATAGATCTCCTTCTCGCGCTCCATATCGGCTGCCGTAACGTCCTCGGACCTCACATAACGCGGGTCGGAGGCCGCAATGTGCATCGCAATGTCCTTGAGCAGCCCCTGAAAGTCATCAGTGCGAGCCACGAAGTCGCTCTCGCAATTCAGCTCGATCAGTACGCCGATCTTGCCGCCGGCGTGGATATAGGTGCCCACGGCGCCTTCATTGGTTGTGCGGGCGGCTTTCTTCTGCGCCGAGGCCATACCGCGCTTGCGCAGAACGACAAAGGCGTCCTCGATATTTCCCTTCGACTCCTGCAACGCCTTGAGGCAGTCGCCCATAGGCGCGCCGGACTTTTCGCGCAGTTCTTTCACTAATTTGGCATCAATCTTTTCGCTCACTGTCATCGTCTCTCTTTTCCTAGAATTCTCTGTCTTCCCGATACCCATTCGAAGTAATGAACGTCGGTACCGGTCGAGGTTCGTGGTGTCCCACCCTAGCCGCAAAGACAAAAACGCGGCGAGGGTGGGGCACCTAGACTTTCACTCAATCCCGCGTCTTTTCTCTGGCGCGGTCCAACCGACGGGTCTGCCCCACCGCAGGTGGTGGCATAAGAAAAGCGTGGCGCCAAACGCGCGCGGCCACGCTTCTCTCAGTATGCACACCCGAATGTGCAGAGATGATTAAAGAGCGCCCTCGGCGACCGCGGCCTCGTCCATTAGAGCCGCAACCGCCGCAGGGGCTTTGCGAATGCCGCCGCCCAAGGCCGCTTCGAGGTCCACTTCTTCAACCGGTGCCGCTTCAGCAGACGCTGCCACAGGTTCTGGAGCCTCTTCCTGGAAGGCCTTGTCGCCGACCATGTTCACGCCCTCGGCCGCCGAGTCGGCGATCTTTGAGGTAAAGAGGCGAATGGCGCGCAGTGCGTCATCGTTGCCCGGAATCACATAGTCCACGACCGTCGGGTCGCAGTTGGTATCAACAACGGCCACCACTGGAATGCCCAGCTTGCGGGCCTCCTTCACGGCAATCGCCTCGTTGTTCGAGTCGACGACGAAGAGCGCATCGGGCAGACGCTTCATCGCCTTGATGCCGGCCAGGTTGGCCTGCAGGTGCTTCCGTTCCCGCTCCAGCTTGATTACTTCCTTCTTGGTCAGCAGCTCATAGCGGCCGTCCGTGGCCATCTCATCCAGTTCCTGAAGGCGCTTCACCGACTTCTGCACTGTCACCCAATTTGTCAGCAGGCCGCCCAGCCAGCGCTGGTTGATGTAGGGCATCCCCGCGCGGTTGGCCTCCTCGGCCACGGCTTCCTGAGCCTGGCGCTTGGTGCCGACGAAGAGAATCGTCTTACCGCTGGCGCACAGGTCGGTGACAAATTTCGACGCATCCTTGAAGAGCTTGAGCGTCTTTTGCAGGTCGATGATATAGATACCGTTGCGCTCGCCGAAGATGTACTCCTTCATCCTGGGGTTCCAGCGCTTGGTCTGATGCCCGAAGTGAACTCCAGCTTCGAGCAGCTCCTTCATTGTGATCGTGGCCATTGGCCTCCTTCGTGAATTGCATCCGGGTGGTCGATGCCGGCGCCCGGATTGAACCCGCTTTTGCGGGGGAATTGAAACACCTCAACTACCGCTAGAGATCTCACTCACGTTTTGCCCTTTGTCCAGGCTGATAATAGCGACCAGCAAACCTGCACCGCCATATCCGTCGATCTTTGAGATCTCGACCTTGTCTTTGTCCGCAAGCTTGATAAGATCGCCAGCCCAAGTCTGCACGGGCTCCAACTTACCAGGCACAAAGAGACCAAATTTCCTCAGCTTGTCCGCGGATTCCATCCGGCCTCTTTTCTACGCAGCAACTAGCGCTTGCTGAACTGGAAGCGTGCGCGAGCGCCCTTTTGACCGTACTTCTTGCGTTCCTTCATGCGCGAGTCGCGAGTAAGAAGGCCCGCGGCCTTGAGCGTCTTGCGCAACTCGGGGTTAAACTGAACCAGCGCGCGGGCAACGCCCAGCTTGACGGCGTCGGCCTGCGAACATACGCCGCCGCTCTTGACGGTGGCGACCACATCGAAGCTCGAAGCCAGCTCGGCCACAAGCAGAGTCCGCTTGGCAGCCTCTCGCTGCTGCTCGGTAACAAAGTATACATCGAAACCTTTGCCGTTGACCTTCCACTCGCCCGTGCCGGGACGCAGAAAGACGCGCGCGATCGCCGACTTGCGCCGCCCCGTCCCGTAATACTGAACCAGATCTGCCATTCTCCGCTCTCTCCGCCGAACCTTCCCGATCCGGCTGTTCCCTATTCCCTGTACCCCAGTCCCTGTCTTAAGCGATTTCCATCGCCACCGGCATCTGCGCCGCGTGGGGGTGCTTGTCGCCCTTATAGACCTTGAGCTTGGTAGCCATCTGCCGGCCCATCTTGCTCTTGGGCAGCATGCCCTTAATGGCCTGCTCCAAAATCATCTCCGGTTTGCGGTTGAGCAGGCGCACAAACGACTCCTCGCGCAAACCGCCGGGAAAGCCGGTGTAGCGGCGATAGACCTTGCTCTGCGACTTCAGACCGGTGAGGCGAACCTTCTCGGCGTTAATGACGATCACGTGATCGCCCACGTCAATATACGGGACGTATTGTGGATTCAGCTTACCGCTCAATATATCGGCGGCCTTGGTCGCCAGACGGCCCAGCGTCTTGCCGCTGGCATCGATGACAAACCACTTTCGGTCGATATCCTTACTGCTCGGAACAAAGGTGCTCATTTCTCTCCTGCCCTTGAATAAGAACCGCCCGGCCTGCCGTGCGGCGAAAAACAAACAAAAACCAGCACAAAGCGCTCGCGCCCGCGCCCGCGCCAAACCAGCGCACGGGCCTAAATTCCACCCACTGCCAAACAAATCTGTTCGGGTGAGGAGTGCGGGAGCTGGCCCCTCAAGAGGGCTCTGGCTTACTCGGAGGCGTTCAAAAGGCACGCCAAACAGCTCGTCTCCGTCAGCCGGCAGCCTGTTCTGAGCCAATCCCTCAAAAATCCACCGAGGCCATTGATCAGCCGGGTCAGGTGTACACACAGACCCCAGGCGCAACACCGCACAAGGACTTCAGAATACCCGAATCGGGGGCCGGAGTCAACGAAATGAGCAGGAAGTTGTGAGTCCGTTCGAACCTAGGGGCTGAAGATAACGTGTAGCAGGACAGAGAGGAAGCCGTATTGGGCGATGCAGTACACACCTCCAAGGACTGTGCATATATAAAAAATCACTTTCGCCCACGTCGGGAGTTTGTCGATGGCCTTTGAAATCCATTCCATATTAGCGATTCTCTCCGTCGGCGGAGGCGGCAGGCAGCGGAGGGTTCGCCGGCAGCGCCCGCTCGAAGGCTACCCTACAGCTGGTCGTAGAGCGTCGAGTTCTTGTAGCCCATCAGCATGACAAGGGTCCAGATTCCCAAGGCGGTTCCGAAGGGGAACTTCAGGATATTGAGGAACGCCGCCACAATGGCCACGATCCGCCCCCACGGCGCGCGCTCCGCCAGTCCCCACCCGGCAACCAGCGCAAGGCCGCCGCGCAAGGCGATAAAGACCCAGGCGAGATGCAAGAGGGCTGGCGCGAACCACATGGGCGGCATCGGATTGCCTCCACCCCACGGTCCGTGCATCCAGGGCCCGAATCGGCCGTTAAGAAATGCATTGGCAAAGGCCAGACCGACGAATCCGGTGATCAGGGAAAAAGCGGCATAGATGAACCAGACGACGCTGAGCGCCTTCACTTTGCCCGCGTAGTTCTGCACCTGGAACTCCAAGCCAGGAACCGGGGGAATCACGGGGACCGCTGGCCGTCCACATTGAGAGCAGACTGCCTGACCCGCCGCCAAAGCCTGACCGCATCCGCTGCAAAACATAACCGCCTCCTCGAAGAGATCGATTTGAGTCTACTACGCAGGCGGGGCACGGTGCGTTCCATGAGGCGTTGGGGTATCTGTTATAGCGCGGAAAGGATGGGGCACCAAGGGTTCGCGACCGGCTTCAGAACAAGGCTGGTTTGGGTTCGTGGTTTTCCCCGGCCCCAAATGCGAGCGACCGGGAGCACCCGGCAATCGCTTCAACAATGTCGCTTTGTGTCAGGGCACGACTTGAGTCGTGCCGTTAGAGCCCAGAGAAGAATGCGGGCCTTAGCCCCTGCCGGAGAAGTGCTGCGATCGAGG
>JBEKCA010000165.1:0-8415 GCA_050015115.1 Occallatibacter sp. | reverse complement strand
CGCGACGCCCTGCGCGGCGACGGCGAGCCCCGCTGGACCGAGGTCTGGAGCCACATCGCCTTGGGCAAGATCTTCGACATCACTGGCCAGCGCGACCGTGCCGTCAACGAATACCGCCTCGCGGTGCAGACCAACGACAACACCCAGGGCGCAATTAACGAGGCCCGCCTCTACCTGCAAAAATCCTACAAGCTGCCCGAGAACGAGTAGAAGGCTCCCTGTAGCGCCATCTCCAGAACGGCATCTGGCGGCATCCATGCCGCCAGATGCCGCCTGCTGATCAGGAGACCCCCAGGACAGCCGGCCTGGAGGTCAGCGCTATCAACTGACGGATAGGCTTTTAGTCTTCAAGTAGAAACTTTTTTTGGCGTTGTTAAGTCTCTCTGTACGAGTCGTTTTCGTCTCAGGAGGAGATTTAGATGCGCCATCCTGGTTTTGGACTTCGGTTCGTCGTATGTGCTGTCTTTCTTTTTGCCGTCGCCGCCCTGGCCAAGCCGCCTGCACCAGCGCCGGAAGGCCCCATACCTCCAGCCGTCCGCTCCGCTCAAAAGCTCTTCGTCTCCAATGCCGGGGCAGACAGCGGACTCTTTCCCCAGCCCTTCTCGGGAGACCCTAATCGCCCCTACAACCAGTTCTACACAGCGCTCAAGGCGACCGGCCAGTTTCAACTTGTCTCAGATCCAGGCGACGCGGATCTGGTGCTGGAGCTGCAACTGACTGCGCCGAATGGCCCGTCCAACGGTAGCAAGATCAATGGAGCATCCGACCCGCTACCCATGTTCCGGCTGGTGGTCTACGACCGCAAATCCCACTATGTGCTCTGGGCTCTGACTGAATCGATAGAGGCAGAGATCGGGCAAAAGGCTCACGACGGCACCTTCGACGCCGCTCTCACGGCTCTGCTCGGAGATTTTGAACTTCTGACCGGCAAAACGCCGGCGTCGTCTCGCTGATCGGCCAGGATAGTCGCATTTGCAAGGTCTATTCCGGCCGCTTCAAGCCAATCAACGGCTTTGCCATTGACCGACTCGGTGATCGCAATATGAACCATTCCAACCTGCGCGGACGCGCCATGCCAGTGCTTCTCATTGGAGTGCCGTCCGCCATCGGCGGGGGAGAGCATATCAACGCGAACGTTGCCGGTGAACTAATCCACGGGTCCTTTCATCGATGCCTGTCAACCAACTCATGTGATTTTCATATCGTATTCCTTTGCGAAATTGCGTCGAAGGTTCCGTCGAAGTCCAAAACAGCCGTAAGCTACCGATTTGTCATACGCTGCACTTCAGCCGGGTATCGGTCGCCAACGACGGGAATTGTGGTCAAAATGTCGTTGAGTTCGTGAGCTTCGTCCGGCGTGAAATTCAGACTCGTCGACCCTATGTTTTCTTCGAGACGATTCAGTTTTGTGGTGCCTGGGATGGGTACGATCCAAGGCCTCTGAGCTAGCACCCACGCAAGAGCGATCTGTGCGGCTGTCGCTTGCTTCTTCGCCGCGAAAGATTCGATTGCATCGACAAGAACACGGTTAGCTTTACGTGCCTCGACTGCAAAGCGGGGGAACGTCCCGCGGTTGTCTTCCTTGTCAAACTGGGTCTGCTCGGTCACCGATCCAGCAAGATATCCCTTGCCCAGCGGGCTGTAGGACACCAGGCCGATGCCGAGTTCCTCAAGCATTGGCAGAATCTCGGCTTCAGGCTGTCTCCACCACAACGAATATTCGCTTTGCAGAGCAGCGACAGGATAGACGGCGTGAGCGCGACGAATCGTCTCCGCACCGGCTTCAGAAAGACCGAAGTGTCTAACCTTACCCTGCTCGATCAGCTCCTTCACCGCTCCTGCCACGTCTTCGATCGGCACGACAGGGTCGACGCGATGCTGATACAGCAGGTCGATTGTCTCGACACGAAGCCGCTTCAGAGAAGCTTCCACTGTTTCCTTGATATACTCCGGGCGGCTGTTCAGACCGGTAGGGTGAGGATCGCCCGAGTTGTCGAATTGAAAACCGAACTTGGTCGAGATCACGACCTGGTCCCGCACAGGAGCAAGCGCCTCCCCCACGAGTTCCTCATTCACAAATGGACCGTAGACCTGCGCTGTGTCGAAGAGGGTGATTCCACGGTCAACAGCACCTCGTAACACTGCGATCATCTCCTGCTTCGTTCCGGCAACAGGACCATGTCCGGCGCTCGCACGCATGCAGCCCAGACCAATGGCCGAGACTTCAAGGCCGCTCCGTCCTAGTTGGCGCTTTACCATATACTTCTCCTCCTATGCGGCGAGTTAACGGGCGATTCTGCGTTCGAACACATCGCCTGCGACAGGCAGCTCAGACATCGCACAAGGCCATGCTGGGTAAAACGCGATATGCGTGAGTACCTCGGAGGCCTGCTCCTGGGTGAGGCCGTTGTCCATCGCATGGTTCAGATGATACGGTATTTGAGCAGTCCGTCCGTTGGCAATCAGTGCGCTCACGGTGACGAGGCTTCTGTCATGGGGATCTGTGACACCGTGACGCTGAATAAGTCTGATCTTGGAAAAGCCTGGTTAGCACAGTTCCCGCTTCTCGATCAAGAGATCGTGCGCCAGTTGTTGCGATCTCTCGGCCTAGTGTCACATTTGAAGTTCACGACGGGAGCTTCAACAGAAAATGCCAGTCTCGCAATGAGGCTGGCATTTTCTTGTCTGTGATTGATCTCAATACTTCGGCAGCGAGGGATCGACTCTTTCCGCCCACGCCAGGATGCCGCCCGTCAGGTTCGTTGCGCGCTTGAACCCCGATTTGCGCAAAAAATCGACTGCTTTGGCGCTGCGTGCGCCGCTCTTGCAATGCACAACTATCTGGCGACTTGAGTCGAGTTCGTGGATGCGCTTCGGCAAATCGCCAAGTGGAATCAAGTGTCCATGAATGTTGACGATTTGATACTCATGCAGTTCGCGAACGTCGAGAACGAAAAAATCTTCTTTGGCATCGAGACGGCGCTTGAGCTCTTCGGGCTGAATCTCAGGAATCTTCACGCTCGTACATGCCGCAGTCTCTTCTCCACCGATACTGCAGAACTGGTTGTAGTCGATCAATTCTTTGACCGTCGGATTCTCGCCGCAGACCGGACACTCCGAATTCTTGCGCACGCGCAACTCGCGAAAGCGCATGGCCAGCGCATCCACCAGCACTAGACGGCCAATCAGCGGCTCACCCGCGCCAAGGATCAGCTTGATTACCTCGGTTGCCTGAATGACTCCCAGCAGCCCCGGAAGCACGCCCAGAACTCCGCCTTCAGCGCACGATGGCACCGAACCCGGCGGCGGCGGCTCCGGATAGAGGCAGCGATAGCACGGACCCGCCTCCGTCGCAAAGATGCTAGCCTGGCCTTCAAAGCGGAAGATCGACGCGTAGACATTTGGCTTGCCGCTGAGTACGCAGGCGTCGTTGATCAGATAGCGCGTGGCGAAGTTATCCGTACCGTCAGCAATAATGTCGAAGTCCTTGAAGATCTCCAGCGCATTTTGGCTATTTAGATAGGTATCGAAGCGCTTGATCTCGACAAAAGGATTGATCGCGGTCAGCTTGTCAATGGCCGAGTCGAGCTTAAGGCGGCCCACATCGGCCGTGTAGTGAAGCACCTGCCGTTGCAAATTCGTGTAATCGACTACGTCGAAATCGACCAAGCCGAGCGTACCCACTCCTGCAGCGGTGAGATACAAGGCTAGTGGTGATCCAAGGCCACCTGTGCCCACACACAAGACACGCGCGGCCTTCAGCTTCTTCTGGCCCTCCATCGTCACTTCGGGCATGATGAGGTGGCGCGAATAGCGCAGAATCTCTTCGTTACTCAGCGTTGCCGGACTAGCCTCGGTGAGAGCGGCCATTTGTTTTCTCCATTTCTATCGGTATTGGGATTGTTTCCGCGCAACAGCCCCGGCCTAAATCCCGCCGGGCAACAGAAGGAACGCTCGAGACGATGTCTATCTCCTTGACCGGCATTGGGTCCTTGCCCAAATAGCGAATGTCGTCATCGTTCAGATGGACGACGGAGCGCGGCCTTCCATCCTAGGAGAAAAGTTGCTTGCGCAGATCGGGATGCTGGGCGATAAATTCGGTCAACGCCTCCCCTACAGTCTAGGCAGTTACTTCAACGATGATTGCCCTCCTGCATAGGGCCCGGAGAGGTGTGGGACTCAAGATCTTGATCGGCAACGCTCTTCCTTCCTGCACGGTTTTGATTTTCTCACTTCGGTCATTTCCTGATGACTTCGAGGGGTTCGTCTTCTAAGTGCTTGGCTTCATCTTGGTCGAGCAAGAGAAACGACTTTGTGAGTACCGCCTTTCCTTTTTCGACGCTGGTAATCACATACGAACAACCCGTCCAATGCGCCTCGGTTAGATCGGTTGCCGACCATCTGGCCGGGTGATCGGGATGCGAGTGATAGAAGCCGACGATGTCATCGCCTGCAAGAATCGCTACTCTCTGAATACGCACCAACTCCGATGGGCTGATTTGATAGCGATTCGTGGGTGAATCCGCACGCATGTTGCCGCACTGAACAACAGCCCCGACTATCTTGCCGCCCGTCTTGGCGAACGCACCCGTCAGCACGCCGCAACACTCGTGTGGATAGGTGGACTCGCCATGCTGCCGCAACTGATCGTAGAGGGTGCGCGGTATTTTCAACGCCATACTTACTCCCTGTCTTCACGCGTTCGCATCCCAAAAGTGTTCGCACAGGCAGTTGTCGCCGGAGTCGGGGAAGATTGTGACCACAACCGAATCAGGAGCCGCATCCTTTGCGATCTGTAATGCACCGACCGGCGCCGCTGCCGCCTAAATTCCAACGAGCAAGCCCTCTTCCCTGGCCATTCTCCTGGCCATGTTCTGGGCCGACTCTGTTTCGATGCCCAACTCCCCGTCCGCGATGCTGGCATCGTAGATCCTCGGCAAAATCGAGGTCTCCACATGTTTGGTGCCCTCGATTCCGTGGAAGTGCGAGTCGGGTTGAAGAGAGGCGCAACGGATTTCCGGATTCAGCTTTTTCAATCAGCGCGAAGTCCCAACGAACGTTCTGCTGGTCCCGAGGTTGGCCACAGGTGGCTCCTGCCTATAGCGGGCGGACCTTTAAACAAGGCGTCTTCGCGCCGTTCTACCCAACCGGCGGTAGCCAGCTCGAAGATGAGATTGCGGTTCATGTTGGGGTCGAACTGGAAGTCGTGGTTTTCTAGGCGCTTGCCCGGGCCGCGGAACCGGTTCAATGCGCTCCAGGCGAGAGTTGCCTGCCGCAATAAGGTAGCTATGGTCAGATGCAATGAGGGCAGCAGCTCTCTGCCGCACAAGGGGCGACCCAACGGATTGACGCCAAAGAGCGAAAGCTTGCATACGGCTCCCGATTCGCTTCCAATATTGTTAACACGCAGATGGACGCGCAAAAACTGAACCTTGACGCGATTGGGATTGGAGTTCGCCCTGCTGACCGAACTTCGGGTTAAACTTTGGGTTATCACTTTGATAGCCATTCACTCTTAAGTCATTTGGAATGAATGGAGGGGACGACGGGGCTCGAACCCGCGACCTCTGCCGTGACAGTGCGCGGGAAACCCGTAACTAACAGAAACCAGGGGCAACGGACGACACCTGTAGCGCCCTGAGGAACCCATGGGAACCCTTATCGCACCCTTAACGAACCCACGACCTCTGTCAATTCGACCTCTGCTTTTCCACCCAGATTGCTTTTCGACTATCGTGGCCCCTACCGCAAAGCCCATGACTGGGTATTTGCGAGTGGATTGCGGCATTCTACGATGCGGTCCACTTTGGACATCTATACCCAGGCAATCACACAAGCCAAGCACGCGGCCCAAGCGGCTGTGATGTCGCTGGTGTTCCCGCCAAATGGAAATCCGGGAAGGTGCATTGAACGACCGGAGAACAATACAAAGCCTCATTGCGTGAGATGAAGCCTGGAGGCCGCCCATACAATAATTTGCAGTCAGATGCCGGCGCCCTGGTCGAGGAGTAGTTCGGCGGCGGCGCGATCGTTGAATACGCGGATGGCTTGCGGACTCAAAAAGACTTCTTTGCCTTCGGCTAATTCCAAATCGCTGTACTGCGCCTTCGATAGATCCACAGCCACCAGATTCTTGTTTCCATTCACCTTCACATCAAGCCGGACTTGCGGGCCGGCAGCGTGTACGCGTTCGATGGTCGCCTGCACGGCGCGCCTGTCTTCGGGAAGGCTGCGCGAAACCTGAAACTCATGCGGGCGGACAAATCCGATGACCGACGCTGAGTTGCGCTCTGTGATGTTTTCCATCGATGGCGAGAGATCGGCCAGCAGACGGCCGTGAAAGAGGTTTACGTTGCCCAGGAAGTTATAGACGAAAGGGCTGACGGGGTGGTCGTAAATCTCTTGCGGCGTGCCATATTGTTCGAGGGCGCCTCGGTTAAGAATGGCGACACGATCGGCGACTTCGAGAGCTTCTTCCTGATCGTGCGTGACCAAGACCGTAGTGACTTGTAGCTCGTCGTGAATGCGCCTGAGCCAATCGCGCAGATCCTTGCGCACCTTGGCGTCGAGAGCACTAAATGGCTCATCGAGCAGCAGTACGCTGGGACGCACGGCCAAAGCGCGCGCCAATGCCACGCGCTGGCGCTGCCCCCCGGAGAGCTGGTCGGGATACATGTGCGCGTAAGAATCGAGTTGCACGAGGGAAAGCAATTCATCCACTCGATTGCGAATCTCGCGGCGGTTGAGGCGCGTTCCACCGCGTTGCACGCGCAATCCAAAGGCAACATTTTCAGAGATCGTCATGTGGCGGAAGAGCGCGTAATGCTGAAAGACGAAGCCGATGCCGCGGCTTGCCGCGCTCAGATGTGTCGATTCCTCATTGCGCAGCCGGACAGTGCCGCTGTCGGGCGATTCCAGACCGGCGATGACGCGCAGTAGCGTTGTCTTTCCCGATCCGGAGGGGCCCAGCAATGCAACCAATTCTCCGCTGTCGATGGTCAGTGAAACATCGTCGAGCGCGGTGAATCTCCCGTAGCTCTTGCTGATCTTTTCGATGGAGATGCTCATTCGGCGAAGTCCTCTTTGGATGGCGGTGTGTGAACTCCGGAGATGAGCTCAATGGCCTTCTTCACGATGAGCGTGATGACGGCGGCAAGCGAGAGCAGCGAGGCGGCGGCGAAAGCGGCCGTGAAGTTGTATTCGTTGTAGAGCATTTCGACTTCGAGCGGAAGCGTGACCGTGCGCCCGCGAATGTGGCCGGAGAGAACCGAGACAGCGCCAAATTCGCCTATTGAGCGGGAGGCCGCGAGGATCGTTCCGTAGAGCAGCGCCCACTTGATATTGGGCAGTGTGACGCGCCAGAAGATGCTCCAACCGCCGGCGCCAAGCACAACGGCTGCCTCTTCCTCGTCGCTGCCCTGCGCCTGCATGAATGGGATCAGTTCGCGCGCAACAAAAGGAAATGTAACAAAGATGGTGGCCAGCACCAGGCCTGGCACGGCAAAGACGATGCGCAAGTTGTGCTGACTCAGCCACGGCCCCAGCCACCCATGCAAGCCGAAAAGTTCGATGTACATGAGACCGGCCACAACCGGAGAAACAGCGAGTGGAATATCGATCAGGGAAACGAGAAGATTCTTACCGATGAAATCGAACCGCGTGATGGCCCAGCTGGCGGCGATGCCAAAGGTTACGTTGAGGGGCACAGCGACGGCAGCAACGAGCAGCGTCAGACGCAGCGCCGCCAGCACATCTCTTTCGCGAATCGCATCAATATATATACGCCATCCATGAGCGAAGGCTTGCGCAAAAACCGCCACCAACGGCAACACCAGGAACAACGCGACAAAGAATAACGCCGCGACCACCAGAATGACACGCGTCATTCCAACTCCATGAGAAGAGTGGCGAACAGGTCCTATTCGTAGCTGAACGAGAGATTTCAAATGCGCTCTCCCACTTTCCGCTGCAACCGCCATTGCAGCAAATTCAGCGACAGCATGACGACAAACGACAGCGCCAGCATAGCCACGGCAATCGCCGAAGCGCCGGTGTAGTCGTACTCCTCCAGCTTTGTCACTACCAGCAGGGCCGCGATCTCGGTCTTCATCGGCATATTGCCGGCAATGAAGATCACTGAACCGTATTCGCCGGCGGCGCGCGCAAAGGCCAGAGCCGCCCCGGTGACCAGTGCGGGCAGACTGACCGGCGCAAGAATGCGCGCAAACACCTGCCAATCGCTGGCTCCGAGGCTGGCCGCCGCTTCTTCCATGGCTATGTCAATCTCCTCCAAAACAGGCTGCACGCTGCGCACGACAAACGGTAGACCGACAAACGACATTGCCAGAACAATGCCCGTCTGCGTGAAGGCCACGTGGATTCCTCGCGGATCGAGGAATCGGCCTATCCACCCTT
>JBEKCA010000164.1:0-8443 GCA_050015115.1 Occallatibacter sp. | reverse complement strand
TCGGTGCGTTGCGCTGAAGCTCCGTCAGGAAGCTGCAAGGCGAGGAACATGTAGCCTTGATCTTCGGTGGGGATGAACCCGCCGGGAAGAGTGCTTCCCAGGTAAACTGCCGCGACAGCAATCAGGATAAGGCCAAGCATGGCGAAGGAGGATTTGTGAATAAGAACACGGGAGACGCCGACGAAGCCGTCCGTGGTACGGCCAAAGAATTTGTTGAAAGAATCGGATGCTTTAGTGAACAGGCCCTTCTTGCGGCCGTCGGGCCTGGGTTTCAGAAGAAGCGCGGCAAGGGCCGGCGACAGCGTTAACGCATTGAACGCCGAGATCAGAACAGAGATCGCAATCGTGATGGCGAATTGCTGATACATGCGTCCGGTAATGCCGGGAATTGCCGCAGTCGGGATAAAGACGGCCGCCAGGATGAGCGCAATGGCCACCACGGGGGCGCCGACCTCTTCCATCGCTTTCTCGGTGGCTGCCTTGGGGTCCATTCCTTCGTCGATATGGTGCTCAACTGCTTCTACGACGATGATGGCATCATCGTCGACCAGCCCAATGGCAAGCACCAGGCCGAACAAAGAGAGGCTGTTGATTGAGAATCCCAATACCGGAAAAATGATAAACGTGCCAATGAGCGACACGGGGACCGCCAACAAGGGAATAAGAGTGGCGCGCCAGCCCTGAAGGAAAATAAAGACGACCAGAACCACGAGTCCCAGAGCTTCAAACAGCGTGATCACAATCTCGTGTATGCCAGCCGTGACTGCCTTGGTTGTGTCCAGCGGTATAGAGTAAGCGATGCTCGGCGGGAGGGTAGCGGAAAGCTCTTTCATGCGTACGTTGACCGCAGCCGCGGTCGCCACCGCGTTCGAGCCCGGGAGCTGGTAGATAGCCATCACGCCCGATGGCGCCTGATTATAACGGGCCGAAATTCCATAGGACTGGTCGCCAAGCTCGATGCGGGCAACATCGCTGAGGTGAAGGATGGAACCGTCAGGATTGGCGCGGAGGATAATGTTCCCGAATTCCTCAGGCGTTACGAGGCGTCCCTGTGTGCGAACTGTATAAGTGAACTGCTGGCCCTGGGGGATAGGTTCTCGACTGTGGTCCCATGTCCGGCTTCGATAATGCGGGCGTTGATCACGCGTTCTTTTCGGGCACTCGAACGCAGTCAAACTTCATTTGCAGCATCGGATATGGCAAGGCTGGCACGCCTTACCCGCGCAACCCTCGGTTGACGTTTGAGGAAGCAGGGTCGTTCGCCTAAGGCAAGTCTTGACTGAATGGACACCGCAACTACCGTGACAATTCGGGTGCGGTTAAACGATGCCGCATGTTTAGGAGGCGAAGTGCCGCTAGCCAGACTCCCGATCCCGCAAAGCTTCAACAAAACGTCAGGAGACTCACATGGACACGCAATTCCTTCGCAACCTGCTGGGTCACACTCTCGATCGCGGGCGGTATACGGGGTTGACAATAAATACGCAATATGTAAAGTTAGTATAGTTACTCGTGAGGTGAAGCTTCATGGCGTGGACTCCAAACCGTATCTCTGATCTGGCTGGACGGGTCGCGCTGGTGACGATATGCAGCGCGGCAACGGTACTGCTTTCTCTTTCTGTGGCGGGTTGTAGTCGGGCGTCGCGTGAGCCCTTGCACCTTCGTACCTCCGCGTCGGATTACCGCAGCCTCGGGCTTACTCCAGGCAAGGTACAGCAGTGGGAAGATGGGCGCCGAACCGCTCCTGACGAGAAGAGCTTCGAATGGTGGTATTTCGATGCTCTGATGAAAGATGGGACGGCCGTGGTCGTCGTTTTTTCTGACAACTTCGCACAGGATCACAAGCGAGGGGTAAGCCTGGAGCTGACGTCCCCCGATGGTAAGCACCGGACATTTAACACGAAGTTTGATGAACCGGGGGCCTTTGCGAAAGATCACACCTTCGTTCAAATTGGCGAGAACAGGTTCGAAGGCGATCTCGACACTTACTCAATCAAGGTGTCAGCCGATAACCCACAGCATCTTGGCGTCGATCTTGTCCTGAAACGCCGTTTTCCGTCGTTTCGCGCTGCGACAGGTCAACTGAGCTCGGGCCCAGCTTACTTTGCATGGCTGAACGCGGTGCCGAGCGGCGCGGTGACCGGCACAATCACGATCGGCGGGAAAGCGACGGCCGCGAGCGGCGAAGGCTACCACGATCATAATTGGGGAAATGTTCCGCCCTCCGATCTGCTCGACAAGTGGTGGTGGGGACGAGCGTCGGTCGGTCAGCATCGGATCGTAACGTATGAGATCCACGGCAAGAAAAGTGTTGGGGGCACGAATATCGGGCTGTACTACGTCGGAACCGAAGAGGGGATCGAGGTCAACGCGGTCGGCGACCAGGTCGCCGTGTTAGAAGGGCCCCTCATCAAGCATCCTGACCCTAACCATGAACGGCCGATTCCGGCGTCGATAAGCTACGCCGCCAATGGGACGACATCGAACTTCTCGATCTCAGGGCCGATGCTACTGTCTCTCGATCTCATGGCCGAACAGCCTTCGTCGGCGAAGCTGCTCGCCAGCGTATTTGGGATAAAACCGCGTTACTCGCGCTTTCAAAGTCCTGTTTCGCTGTCGGTGGCTGGAAGGCCAATCGAAAAGGGAACCGGGATCCTGGAATATTACGAACTGCAATAGGCTCGGGCTTTTCGCTCGCCCACGCTCCGCAGACCCGTCAATGCGCGGAATTCTCAGAAGGAACTTCTTATGAAGGTGGCGACAGCGCTGGCGGAGGGCTGGCCGCAGCGTTGATTCCCGCCGCTTGAAACAGTCGCAAGAAAGGAAACGAAAATGAGCGGACTCCGTACTCCTGTAGTTTTCATTCATGGGCTTTGGCTGCACACTAGCAGTTGGAACCCGTGGATTGAGTTATTCCGCGCTTCGGGATACGAGCCTATCGCCCCAGGTTACCCTGGTGAATCCGCGAACGTCTCTGATGCCCGTAGCAATCCAGAGGCGGTCGCTGATCGGGGCATTAGAGATGTATTCGAGCACTATTCCAAGATCATCGATACGCTCCCGTCTGCCCCTATTCTGATCGGCCATTCATTCGGTGGCTTATTGACCGAGAAGCTCATGGGCGAAGGCCTCGGCCTGGCGGGTGTCGCCATCGATCCGGGTCAAATCAAAGGCGTGTTTGCTATACCCTTCGCCCAGTTGCGTACCGGGTTGCCGGTTCTCCGCAACCCGTTCAACAAGAACAAGGCGATCTCCTTGACCAAGGAGCAGTTCAGATACGGATTCGGGAATGCGCTTCCGATAGAAGAGTCCGACGAACTCTTCGAGAAGTGGGCGATCCCGTCGCCAGTTCGAGGTGTTTTTGAAGTCGCATTCGCTAACTTGACCTATGACGCCGCGTCGAGTGTGAACACCAAAAACAGCGATCGCGGACCGCTGCTCTTGATTTCGGGAACTGCGGACCACTCGGCACCAGATGTCAACACCCGCGCAGCCTTTAAGATGTATCGCGATTCCGGGGCTGTCACGCAACTAAAGCAGTTTGCGGGCCGCGGCCATTTTTTGACGGTCGATCATGGCTGGAATGACGTGGCTTTGACGATCCTCAACTGGCTCAAAGCGCAGAAGCTTTCCGAGGTCATTTAGGAATGTCGATTGGGAGATCACCCTTGCGGAATCTGCCACACGGACGTGGGGATGATCGGCCCTTGTGAAAACACGCCCGCGATCCAAATCGATCCAAACGGCTTACGTCGTAAGTAAATGAAAAGAGGTCACTCTTCATGAAGTCAACAAACTCCACAAACTGGATCCTGGTCACCGGCACTTCGAGTGGAATCGGCCGCGCAGCTACCTTTACGCTGGCGGAAAACGGTTATCGCGTCCTGGCCGCGGTGCGAAAGCAAGAAGATATTGAATCGCTCCGGGCCGAGGCGGAGACGCGCCAGGTTGTGGGATCCGTCGAGCCGATCATTCTGGATGTAACGAATGTCGGTCAGATCGCGGCGGCAGTGGAAATTGTCAGGGCCAAAATCGCGGCCGGA
Organism: Occallatibacter sp.; assembly: GCA_050015115.1. GTDB lineage: Bacteria > Acidobacteriota > Terriglobia > Terriglobales > Acidobacteriaceae > Telmatobacter. The sequence goes on along the minus strand of JBEKCA010000164.1, from coordinate 4,400 downwards.
GGCAGGCTCCACGCAATCATTAACAATGCGGGTGCACAATGGCCCGGGCCGATCGAGACACTGCCGCTGGCTGACTGGCGGCGCCAGTTCGAAGTGCTCTTCTTCGGCCCGATTGCTCTGACCCAGCAGCTCCTCCCGCAACTTCGCGCCTCGCGCGGACGAGTGATCAACGTGACCTCAATCGGCGGGATCATGCCGGGTCCGATGATTGCCGCCTACCAGGCGGCGAAGGCCGCGTTGGAGGCGGTGAGCGACTCGATGCGGATTGAGTTCTCTCCATTCGGCGTTTACGTCTCAGCCATAGCTCCCGCGTCCATTTCCACGCCGATGCTCAAGCGGTCCTCCGAGCAACTCAACAGGATCGCGGATGCCTTGCCTGAAAACCTTCAGCCTTTCTATGCGGATGCCCTCCGGGCGTTTGCGAAGACGACTGTCACGGCCGACAAATTTTCAACCTTCCCGGAGAAGGCATCTCTGACGATCCTCCGGGCGGTGACGGCGCCCCGTCCCCGAACCCGTTACCTGATCGGGATGGACGCGAAGCTCTCCAAGTTCCTCAAGCGTAACCTTCCCGATCGTTGGATGGATGCCATCATCTTCCGGATGATGGGTCTGCCACGACATGTAAAGTCGCAGAAGGGTGAGTAGGAAGTCGAACCAAAGGGGAGGAGAGGGACAGCCAATGAATGAGGCGAGCGAGGCAGCGCGGCCGCCACGACAGGCGGCGATTTTAGAGGCGGCCGTGAAGGTTTTCTTCCAGTTCGGATACCGGAAGACCTCGATGGAGGACGTCGCGGCCGCAGCGCAAGTATCTCGGCAGACGCTCTATCTCCAGTTCCGCGACAAGGAGCGGTTATTTCGTGCGGCCTTGGAATATGTGACAGAGCAGATGTTGGTTTCGATCAGAGGTCTTGCCGCCAATCCGAAGGGCACTGTGGAGCAAACACTGATAGGCGTATTCGAGCTTCTCTGCGGAGATTCGCTCGCCCTTTCGTCCCAGATCAACATTGCGGAGTTGCTGGTGATCGCGCGATCTCAGGAGGAAAGCATCGTTTCCCGCTTCGAGGCGGGGGTACGTTCAGTCATTGCCGATACCCTGACGCAGGCTGGCACGGCTGCTCGATGGGAGCGGCATGGAATCGGCGCGCAGGAACTGGCGACGCATCTTCTCGACACTTCGGCCGGCGTCAAGTCGGCGACAGGGGACCTGTCTGACTACAAGCGACGGATGGCGCTCGCGATCCGAATCATCGTGATGGGTGCCAACAAGGTCGAGACATGAAGAGAGCGGTAGCACTTCGTATTACGATCGACCCGTTCTCGCTTTCCGCTATAGCCGCCGAGCCGTTAACCGGTGTCGCTTCCACGCCTCTCAGCTTCTTCCTTCTGGGTGCCACCGGGCGCACGGGCTTGCCCTTTCTGTCGCAGGCACTCGCGCGTGGCCACTTTGTGACCATCTACGTTCGCAATATATCGAAGCTGCCTACGGTTGTGGTCTCGCATCCGCACCTGCGCGCTTTCACCGGCGAGTTGCATGAGGCGGACAAGGTAGCGCTGGCGATAAGAGCGGCGAAACCAGACGTGGTGTACGTCATGCTGGCATCGGAAACGGCGCCACATACGGCCGTTTCCATGGGTACGCATAGCGCGCTCCTGGCCTTGGGGGAGTTGAGGGCCGTCGCTGCGATCGGGCCAGTGCCCACACGATTTATCAGTGTCGCCGCTTGGGGCCTCGGCCCGACTGGGGCATACATCACCGGCTTCTTTGCGCGCATGTTCGTCAGTGTCGCGACGGCGTTGTTCTGGTCGAAGCCCCGGACTGATTTCGAAAAGCAGTTGGCAGAGGTAGAGGAGGCGAAGGACAAGGGACTCATTCGGCCAACTCTCATCCTGCCTCCAATCCTCAACGACGGCCAGAAGACGAGCACCTATCGGTCGGGCGAGGCGAGCATGATAAAGGATGCCATGGGCGTGACGAAGTTTGTGAGTAGGGCATCCATGGCGGATCTCTGTCTTAAGCTGGGGGAGAAGGTGGCATCGGGCGAGGAGGTGCCGCAATGGGTCGGCATCACCAACCCTTAGCCGCCCACATCGCCTCGGTAGCTAAAGGAACACGAGTCGGATGCATCCCAGCGGTGATCGGCGCGATTACTTCCGAGAAGGGCATTTCTCACGACCTATCCTTCTCTCTTTGCCGAAAACCTTCTCAATGAGCGCGTTGGCGGATTTTGCGTCATTCCAGGGTCATCATTGGCGTGAATGCATTTGTTGGTACTCTTTCCGGCAGCGAGACTGAGTGCGTCCAAAGCCGCGACGCACCCAGTAGGCCTTTAGATCTGAGCCGCTCCACCGTCTACGGAAATCTCCGCACCGGCGATGAAGCTGGCATCCTCGGAGGCAAGGAAGGCGACAGTTTTGGCAATCTCCGCAGGTTCGCCGAGCCTACCCAGGGGGACCTGGGACGCAAGATGGCCGTGCAGTCCCTCTTTGTGATCCTCGGGCACGAGACCATTCAGGCCGGGTGTCTCGACTGGGCCAGGGCTAATCACGTTCACGCGGATTTTGCGGTCTTTCAGATCCAATGTCCAACAGCGGGCAAACGAACGCACTGCGGCTTTTGTTGCGGAGTAGACGCTGAAGGCAGCGGTGCCCTTGATCGAAGTGATCGAAGCATTGAGGATGATCGCACCACCGTCAGGAATCAGTGGAAGCGCCTTTTGGACGGTGAAGAGGAGGCCCCTTACGTTGGTGTCGAAAATGCTGTCGAAGTGCTCTTCCGTGATTGAACCCAGAGGAGCAAAGGCGGCAATGCCTGCATTGGCGAAGACGATATCAATACGTCCCTTCTCCTGTTTGATCTGGTCATACACCTTGTCCAGATCGCTCAACGATGAAGAATCGGCACGGATGCCGGTAACATTCGATCCGATTGCCTTGAGCGCCTTGTCTAGTTCGGTTTGGCGCCTTCCCGTGATGTAGACGTATGCTCCTTGGGCAACAAATTCTTTGGCGGTCGCGAGACCGATTCCAGTGCTGCCACCCGTGACGATTGCAATCTTTCCTTCAAGCTTTTTCGACATATATTCTCCTGCGGTACTTTCTGACCGTACGTTCTAGATGTCTCCCTTTGGAGAAGAGTTTCAAAACTTTTGGAACGATCAGTTAGGATTGATATCAGATAAATATGAGCATGACCAAACCTTCGGCGGGCAAGATGGGACGGCCTCGCTGCTTCTGCGAGGAAACAGCTCTCGAAGCCGCCATGCGCCTCTTCTGGGAGAGAGGATACGAAGGCGCTTCCCTCAGCGACTTAACTGAGGCGATGGCCATGAATCGTGCGAGCCTATACGCGACTTTTGGCGACAAGGAAGCCCTATTTCATAGGGCATTGGCACGATATGAGGAAGGTCCCGCCTCCTATTGGAAGATAGCCCTCAAAGAAGCAACAGCCGCAGATGTAATCAAAAGTCTATTCACGGGTTCGGTGAATCTGCTCGGCGATCCCAGGAATCCACGGGGAGATCTGCTAACTCAAGGGGCGCTCGCTACAGGGGTTGGATCGATGCCCGTCAAGCAAGCTCTTATCGAGCGGCGCAAAGGCGGGGAGGCCGAGCTGCTCTCACGGTTCAAGCGGGCGAAGGCCGAGGGTGACCTGCCGCAAACTGCCAATGTTCATGATTTAGCAGGTTACGTCTGTACCATCTTGTATGGATTGCGCGTTCTCGCCGCGAACGGAGACAGTAAAGCAGACCTGAAGCGTGTCACCGGTATGGCTTTGAAAACGTTGCCCCTCTAATCGGTACGAAAGCTTTTCTTTGTCTTCTTCCTACCACTAACCTCTGAATGATCTTCGATCCAGATAACGAGAGACTGCCAGCAATCAGTCTTTATAAGGCGTCATCTGTTTACTCAGCTCTGGGCTGTGGCATCTCGAATGGCGCTACAGGCCAAGGCGCGCGTTCAAAGCCGTCGGCGGCGGTCCAGAAAAAGCAACTCAAGAGGACGGTAGTCAGGCCAGCCAATTAACATCTTTACTGGGGGCGCGCCAAAGGTCAAAGGTGCCAATTAGCGCCGAAGAAGTGCCGCTGCTTATATCTGAAGGTCACAGCCCCCGACCCCGGCGATGCGCTGGGTTTGCCTGATTGGCGGGGACCCGAGCACTCTTCTGACGCGAAGAGGGGGGCGTAGCGTTGGTAGGCACAATCGATGCCAGGAGCGACATCACACTCTCGCTCATCAAAGCCAGATCTGCTTTGTCACCTGCCTCAAGCCAATGTACGTAAGCCGTAATAAACAATTGAATCCCTACGTGGGCAGCGAGTCGCGCTATATCCGCGTCAACTCCGCGTTGCCGGAGAGCGTCAATAAACCCGACTGCAATGCCGTGATTCTTGATCAGA
>JBEKCA010000163.1:0-8492 GCA_050015115.1 Occallatibacter sp. | reverse complement strand
TCCCCCCCCCCCCATTGAATGCGACTGTCGAAGCAGTGATCGTATTGTCAGTGGAAGAAACTATACCGATGCCCCAAACGAAATTATAAGATGCCACAACCCCTGATATTACCCCATTATCATCAGCTCCACCGCCATAGTTTATTCCAGTAACATTCGCATCGGTAGCTTGTAAATCTCTAATGTTAACATACGAATGACTGAAGATTTCAATGCCAAAGTCCCGCTGACTTGCCTCCATGGTGTGCATCTCTGGAGCGTCATCCCCAGTTAATCGTACCCATATTAGACTGTTTGTCTCATCTAGATACCATTGGCCAGCGGTGAGAGTGGCGTAACTGGAGGTATTCTGTGTAAGACGGCTACCGTCTTCAAACACCTGTTGAGGGGTATCGGTATACGGCGTTTGATTATAGTCGGTGTAATACTTGAAATTAGAAGTGATCGAGTATGCCGAAGAGTAAACTGTTATTGTGCTTCCATTAGAAGATACCTCAACGGGCGTCCAATCTACAAATAGGTTGGCTCCGCTGATGATGGGGAGAGGCGATGTGGGAGTTCCATATGAGCCAAACGTGATCGGGTTTTCAGCAGAACCGGAATATCCATGACTCCCCGGAGGATCCGTCACTTGTTCCCGCCAGATTTCACCGCGTCGAAAAAGAACTTGATCTCCGGGCCGAAGAATCATGGAATTGATGTCGGCAATTGTGGCGTAAGCGTTCGCTGACCCTCCGCCGCATAGAAAGGTCGCGGGATTGTAATTAGTGCAGTCGGGTGTTGCAGAGGCGGGATTGATATCGGGAATGGAGTTGTCGACGTAATAGACATTTCCCGATCCGCTTGTGGGACCCGCCGACTGTTGGATTCCTGTGCCGCTCAAGGGCACCGTTAAAGGCGACCCATTTAGGCTATAAGCAACGCTCATCGTTGCGCCCAGTAACCCGATAGATGTCGGACTAAAGGTCACTGTAATAGAGCAATTGGCACCAGCCGCGACGCTCGCGCCGCACTGGTTGGTCTGTGAGAAAGAGTCTGCATTGGTGCCAGTAATGGAAAAGCCCAGCCCGGTTCCGCTCAGGCTCAACGCTTCGCTTCCTGTGTTGTAAAGTGAGATGCTCTGAGTCGCCGGGGTTGCACCGACAGGAGTGTTGGAAAAGATCAGACTGCCCGGTGACGATAGGCTTGCTTGCGGTTGGATTGCCGTCCCGCTCAACGGCACCGTCAGAGGTGCCCTGTCCATGCCATAGGCAACGCTCATTGTGGCACTCAGCGACCCGGCAGAAATCGGCCTAAAAGTTACTGCAATAGAGCAGCTGGCGCCGACCGCCACTCTCGCGCCGCACTGGTTGGTCTGGGAGTAGGAGTCTGCATTGGCGCCGGTAATCGAGATGCCCAGCCCGGTTCCGCTCAGGCTCAACGCTTCGTTTCCGGTGTTGTAAAGCGAGATGCTCTGCACCGCCGGGGTTGCACCGACAGCAGTGCTGGAAAAAGTCACACTACCAGGCGATAGGCTAACCACTGGGACTGAACCCGCTCCAGGCGATCCACTGGAGCTATTTGAGGTGGGGAAGGAACACGTTCCGCAGCCGATGACGCACAACAAGTTAACTAGGATAACGACAAACAGTAAACAATGGAAGTGCCTCATAAGCGTCTCCTTCAACAAGCTCATCGGCACTAGGAGACTAAACGTTCACTTATGGTGGCCCAGGTCGACATAACTGAAATAATTATGAGTTTCGAATCCAGAAAGCTTCGCCAGTTGAAGCTCGGGTTCTCTTATAAACTTATGCCTCTCCAAAATTGCGAACTGCAGTCGGAATCAGGCGGATGAATGATGAATGGATCTTTGCCCCCTCGTGAGTGGCATAGAGGTCGAAGCTGACCGGATGAAGACTAGCGGGGCGGCAGGCGAAGTTCCCACCACGGTGCTGACCGTAACAAAGGCCTTGCTCCCGGCAGTGACCCATCCCGCAGGAACCGCGGCCGTGGGTTGTGTTCCGGTGACGTTGGTTGTTGCCAACGGCGCGGATCCCCACTTTGCGGTGGCAAGCGAAGCGAAGTTCCGGCCATTGATCGTCACGGTGAAAGCGTGACCCGCGGTTGCCGTGGCAGGACTCAGGCTGGTAATGGCAGGCAACGGCAGGGTGATGGTGAACGCTGCGGCGGACGAGACGCCAGCGGCCGTGGTGATTGTGCCCCTGGCCGAGCCGGAGGTGGCAATCAAGCTGGCAGGAACGACTGCCGTCAACCTCGTCTCACAGACAAACGTCGTCTTCCGCAGGTCAGAGCCCCATTTCGAGGTCGAGGTGGGGGTGAAATTGCTTCCGCTTATGGTCAGCGTAAATGCCGCGCCGGCGGCGATGGCGAAGGCGGGACTGAGACCTATAATCGCGGGCGGTTGCGAAGCAATCGCCGCAGAAGCGCTGAATGAGAGGCCGTCAACTCTGATCGACCCACCAATATCGCATCGGACCTGCTCGTCTCAATCTCAATGCGGATGGAGGAACTGCATCGGCAGACACCCGAAGGACGCTTGCGTAGATTACACAACTACGCCAACGTGGCTCTGCTTTGTATCGATGAGGTCGGCTATCTTTCCTTCGACGAAAAATCCGCCGACCTGCTCTATGAGGTCATCAACCGCCGCCACGAAGAGAAATCGCTGATCCTCATGACTAACAAGCCCTTCAAGGTATGGAACGAGGTCTTTCCCAACGCTGCCTGCATCGCCACGTTGCTGGATCGCCTGCTGCATCACGCCGAGGTGACTGTCATCGAAGGTTCCAGTTACCGCGTCCGCGAAAGCGAGCAGGAGACAACGGCCCGCCGCAGGAGGAAGAAATGAACCATTCGGATACTTCGGCCTCTTACGTGACCTCGGTGGTCGCCCTCTATCTCGAAATGCCAGACACACCCATGCGCGTCAGCGTCTCCGATCAATGGTTGGCGCTGCACTTCCACGAGAATGGCGTCCCCCTGAAGACCGTCGAAACGGCCTTGCTGCTGGGCTCGCTGCGCCCACTGATTCGCCCCGCAGACGCTCCTCGACTATCGCCCATCCGCTCGCGGGCCTGCTTCCGCCCCGTCATCGAAGAACTCTGCGAACAGCCGGCGCCGAAGAACTACCGCGAGTACCTCCGACTCAAACTCCGCCAGGCCGCAAAGACCCTGTCGGCCGATGACCGGAAAAATGTACCCCTCCGACCAAGTACACGGTTGACGTGTCTGAGGGCGGTCTGTCAGCTTTGCCAGATGAGCGGCGTAGGCGGTTGGGGTTATCTCGGCTAGGGATTGGATGGAGCGGTTGGCCAATCCAGGCAGCATTTCGGCCAGGTACTTCCTGACCGGGATGTTGAGTCGGCGGCAGCTTTCTACGATGGAGAAGATGGCGGCTATCTTCGGCCCGGCTTCCTTGCTGCCAAGATGGAGCCAGTTCCGTCTTCCGATGGCGATGAGGCGTTCATTGTGCCCCTCCTTCTGAAGTACTGATAAATATTGGGAGTTGGCCTTCTGGATACAATCGACACGGGCGAAGTTTGCGGGTGATGGCGGCAGCAACTGCCTCACTTTCGAGATCGCTGGCCCGGATTTGGTATGGGGCGTCGGGTACGACCTGGTCGGCATGCAGAATCTGCTCGTTGATCAGGCGCCGGATGAAGTATCGAGTAACGCCAACCTGCTTGGCGGCTTCAGACATCGTCAGCCACTCGCCGTTCTTTTCGGCGGAACGATAGGCATGGATACCATGCTCGCGCCGCACAGTACTTACGCGCTGTGCGTTCCACGTCATTCCCTGACCCGTACGCGTACCCATTCGATTGAGTGATGCGGCTATGTCTTGGTCCGACCATCGACAAGACATGCTTCGGATAACAGCAAGCGCCTCTTCGGAGGTGCGGCGGCCATGCTCACCTGTTCTTGGCTTGCGTACCCGCAGTTCGGAGTGCTGCCCTCCTTGCCAGTGAATCGTCAAGATGATCTCCCGCGCCTCTTCATCCACATCCGCGATAATATCGGTAACTAAGGCTCTCACAAGCTGCTGGCGTGCGCGCATGGTTACGCCGGGAGCGTTCCATGCGGCTTCAAGATCTTCGGCAAGGCCGGTGAAATCCGGGGCAGCAATACTTTCCTGCGCCGACGCGCACATGGCATCAAGCCTCGTCTGGCAAGCCTCAACACGGCGCAGTGTGCTTTCCCAACTCTTTTCCAATTGCGCTGCGATCAAGCGGTTATCCGGATCGCAAGCGGCATAGCGCCGCTCGGCAAGAGTAGCTTCATAGCGCGCCTGCACAAGTTCCAGTTCCACAACGTGCCGTTGTTCGTTCAGAGTCTGCATATGCATACGCTCCGCCTCCATGGCTGCTTCGATAGCCATCGGCTGCACCGCGCTCAGCAACTCCTTGTGCGATGGCAGCGTCCACACGGGAACCCCCAAACGTCATATGCATCGAGCCAGGCCGGTCAGGTCCATGCTATTGCAGCGATAAACGGTCTGTCTCGGCGCATGCCCTCTGTAAGCTATCGACAAGCGGCGCCCACAACGAGCGCAAGCGAGAAAACCAGATAGCAATGCCGCCCCACCTCGTCCCGATTTAACGTCCCCGGCTTTGCTGTAAGCGTTGGCGGCGATCTGCTTCTGGTTGCGCTCAAACTCTTCCCAGTCTATATAGCCCTTGTGGTGATCTTTGATAAATACCTCCCAGTCGTCGAACGGCTTGCCATGGCCATAGCTCCGGTGCGCTCGCCCATCCTGAATCACAGTCCGTCTTTCGCTCTTGCCGTACACATACACTCCAGCATAGAAGGGGCTTCTTGAGAACTGAGATCACGTTGCGGTAGCGTATTAGCGTCCAGTCGAACGACACCAGCGTCCGGCCATCGGACGGCCGCGGGAAGTGGATCTGCGCCGCCCGCAACGCCAGAAATACTTGTCGTGCACTACCGATCTCACGGAAGCGCGCAAAGATCAGCCGGATCACTTCCTGCAGGCGTTGATCAGGATCGAAATCCAAACCAAGCTCACGATGCCAGACATAACCTATCGGCACGCTGATTCGTAATTCTCCGCGCCTGGCCTTGGCGCGAACCGCCTCGAACATCCGAGAACGCAGCACGCTTATTTCGAATTCACTGATACTCCCCTTCATGCCCAGGAGCAACCGATCATTGGCTCGACAAGGATCGTATACACCGTCCGGATCGATCACCCGCGCCTCAACCAGACCGCAAAGTTCCAGTAAATGGTGCCAGTCGCGTCCATTTCTTGCGAGCCGGGACGCGTCTAGACATAGCACAGCACCAACTTCTCCGGCGCAAAGCCAGGCTACCAGCTTCTCAAAGCCAGGCCGGGCTACCGTTCCACTGGCGGAACGGCCAAGGTCGTCGTCAATCACCTCGATGTCGCGAAAGCCCAGACGTCTGGCCTCGCCGACCAGATCGTATTGCCGCCGCTGACTCTCGAGATTCATTTGCACCTGCGCCTGAGTCGATTGCCGGACGTAGACTACGGCCTTGCGTTGGAGCACCACTGAAGGCAAGAGTTCAGCGTTGATCATCGTTGGCCTCCTGATTTTCGCCGGCGGCCAACATCAGAAGGTTGGTCAGGCAGCTTAGTGCTCGCGCCCTCTGCGATGGATTCATCCCGGAAAGCTGATCTGAGGTAAACGCCAAGCTGCTCTGGCGTAGTGTCACGGCCAGCACCTGAAGCGGCCGCCGAACGATCTCGCAAGTCGAACTCATCGCACTCCTCCTGAACGAGATTGGAATCGTTAGAGGAGTTTCCTCGCAAACCGCGCTCAACCAGCCGGTGATGCAGTTCTCGCAAGGCCGCCACAGAGACTCGCGGCTCACCAAGCTTCATGCCAACGCAAGCGACTGGATCCAACATCCATGCGGGGACCATCGTGACCAAGCCAGAGCCGTCGTCCACGTGGACAACGCCACCGGGGCCGCGTTGCTCGCTATCTCGATAGCGAACCTTCCGCCCATAGAGCGGGCGCCAAGGATAATGAATCTCTAATTCTTCACCGACATGGGCAGAATGTCTGGGGAATCGCCATCGGCCTCATCGAATTCTCGGCAAGGTTGTTCGATAGCTCAAGCTCAGGGTGTTTCAGGAACTGGGTTAGCTTGGACCACAACGAGAGCGTGTAGTTGGCGGCCTGACCGGCGGCGCTTTTGGGCAGTGCGGTCTTCTGGATGACGATCAGTTGCGCGCGCAGTTTGTCGAGCAGCTCCGGCGCGTGGCCGAGCCGCAGCGCGTGGCGCTCGGCATGGATCATTTGCTTCTCTCTCGCCTCGCGGTCGATGGCGAATAACTCATCCATGAGCGCGACCACGCGCGCCGACTCGATGTCCTTCGCATCGAACTTGACCGCATCGACGTGCTTTCGTCGCGCGTGCGCAAGACACGCCGCATGCACCATGCGCGGCCCACCGATATTGTTGTACGCTGCGTAGCCATCGGCTTGCAGAAGCCCGTCGAACTGACCAAGGAATAACTTCGGCCCTTCGCGATCGCGGCCCATGCGGAAGTCGAAGACCACGCCTTTACCCGGACAGCCGTACTGCCACGATAAGTAGCTTTGATGATTGCGCCCGCGCTTGTCATGCGTTTGCACGCCGATGGGCGTCTCGTCAGCCTGGATGTAACTTCCTTCGAGTAACTCGTGTTTCGCCGCGCCAATCAGCGGGATGAGTAACTCACCTACTCGCATTACCGCGTCGTCCAGTGTGGAGAACGCCACGTCGACGCCGGCGTCGCGGCGCATCGCTGACTGCTGGCGGTAGATTGGCTTCGCGTCACAGTACTTGTTCACGACAAAATCAATGATCACGTTGTCGGAGAGAACGGACTTGGGACAAATGCGCTCCGGCACCGCGGCCGTCCGCACGCCTTGCTCCTCGCAGCTCTTCCACCCCACAGACAAAGACCTGTCTGTGGGGACCCCGGCTTGCATGCGCGTTTCTCGCGCTTGACCACACGGACGAAATACTCGGCCGGCTTCACATCGAGAACTTCGCTCTGTTCATAGCCGATGATGGCGGTCTCTTTGCCGCACTGGCCGCACTTGCACTCATCGGGTGTGCAGGCGATGATCTGGTCCACACGCGCCAAATGGCCAGGGAGCTCATTGCGGCCAGGGTGCTTGCGGCGCGGCTTCTTCTCTTGCTCGCCTTGCGGCTTCGTTTCCGCGTCAGGCGCAGTCAGCGGCTCGCGCTCACTTTCAGCGGCAATCTCTTCGCTCGATACGCCAGGCTCAAGATCGAGCAACTCAAGTTGAAGATCGCTCAACGTCTCGCTCTTCGCGCCGTAACGCTCGGTCCGCTGCTTGCGAAGACGCTCTTCCAGAACGCGGATCTTCAGCCGCGCATAGTCTAACTCGCGTGTCTGTGCATCAAGTTGTTGCTTGAGTTGCGCGATGATCGCGATGACGGCAGGATCGGAGTGTGGCTCAAGATAGGTTTGCGGCGTCGCACTCACGATGCTTCATTTGTAGCAGATAATGTTCTGGATAAGATAAGAAATCGACAGTGTTCATACACTCTTCTGTAACTCCTTCGGTTCCTCGCCCACGGCTCGTCGATACCACTTGCGAGGTTGCGTCTGCGTAAGATCGGTGCCGCCCATCAGCAACGCAAATTCCTCGCGGCTCAACTGCGCGCGGCCTCCTTCGGCCTCCGGCCAGCGCAGCCGTCCGCGCTCCATACGCCGCGCGCAGACCCATAAACTCGCCCCATCGAAGAATAATATCTTCATCCGGTCGCGCCGCGCGTTGGCGAAAAGATACAGATGCCCGTTGGTCGGGTCGCACTCCAGCCGCTCGCGAACCAGACCGAAGAGTCCATCGAAGTTTTTGCGCATATCGGTCGCGCCGGTCGCCACGTAGATGCGCGTCGCCGCGCCCAGACCGAGCACGCGTTTACACCAACAACGACTGCGCACCGGTTGTCGGCACCACTGCAAGCGCCACGACCAGACGCCGTAACTCCGCCGCATCGAAGCCCGTCTCGACCTCAATGCGAAGCCCTTGAGGAAGCACCACGCGAAGTTGTCCGCCTTGCCTCTTCGCGCGGGAAAATGTCACTTCGCGACCCCAATCACCGCCCTCGACCAGCTCGACGGGAACGATCCTTTCCGCGCCGCGCAAACGCTTCACTCGCGTCCGCCAGGCATCCAGCGTATGCACGCTCAACCCATGCGCCGCCGAGAACTCCTTGCGGCTGAGTCCGCTCCGCTCAAACTCCGCAACCAGACGCTCAGCCTCCGCCTCGCTCCGCCTACGCAACCTCTCACCCGCACCATTTCCCTGCATGGCTCAATTCAAACACCCAACCGACTACGAAGAAAGAATGTGGTTCCTCGACTTTCATTTACCCACAATTCGAGCGACCGACGATGTTGACGAAGGAGATGCTGCCTCAAGATGGATACTTCCCAGATCGAGCACCCGGCTTCTCAATATGATTCATGGCGGAGGATTTGC
>JBEKCA010000162.1:0-8534 GCA_050015115.1 Occallatibacter sp. | reverse complement strand
GAACAGCTCGACGGCCCAAGGCCTGCCGGATTATCAGATCGTGCCCTCATCTACGGCGTTTACGAATACGCGTGCACATCAGGACTCAGTAAGTACAAGAGGCAAATAGAGAAAGCCTTTGCAGAATCAGCAGACGGCGATCTGGTGGCTGCGCATATTGCTTTCGGCAACGACTACCTCTGCACTGAGGACCAAGGCAGGTCTGCGGTTTCTCCTTCCATATTCGACGCGGAGAATCGTGTATGGCTGAAAACAGAGCATCGAGTTGAGATCTTGAATGCGCAGCAATTGGTTAATCTTCTATAACGGTTGCTCGCAGTTGTAAGAATTTCTCCCCGAAATGCCATTAGCTATAGAATTCCTCTGCGTCAATCAGGCAACAGCCATCTCCCGCTTGTCCGGCTCAATTTCTACTTTTGTGCGCAACCGCACATTGAGTGCGTCCAGTATCCGGATGGTGCGCTCCAGCGTGATGCCGAAGTATTCGTTGCGCTCGTCGCGCGAGACCTGCGACTCGTGGACGCTGAGCCTCTTGGCCAAATCGCGTTGCGAGATTCCCTGGGCAATGCGCAGCGAAATCAGCATCTGGCCGAGGCCGCGGAGGTTCTCCAACTCGTCGAACTCGCCCCGCTTCAACCGCTCGTAGCTCTCCACTTCCTCTTTCAGTTGCAGGTGGAAGGACTCAATCGGATCGATGACGCGCTTGATCTCGTCGTGGGACAAACTCGTGGCCTTGAGCCGGTCCCGATGCTCGGCGAGTCGGACACGTTCTTCCTCAAGACGAGTGGATGCGAGTTGGTATTCAGCTTCGTTGCGAATCATGACTGTCCCCCATATTTGATCTTTACGATGCCGCGCGGTTTGCCGTCCCGGCGCGACTGGCGGAAGGCGGAAGGAAACTCAAGTTCATGGCCGAACTTGTCGCGGATGCCGCTGCCGAGGCCAAGTCCGGGCACGTGCGGATACAGTTCGACCCGGTAGCGATGCCACATGGGAAGCTGGCGTTTGGGATAGCCGCGATATGGCCGTCGCGAGGCCGGGTCCCAGGTCCATACCTTGTACGGGTCGAGGCGATTGAGCTGCTGCGCCAGTACGCCAGACGCGAGCGATTTCAGGTCGCAAACAAAGTATCCGTCGATGTCGTTGGGATGATCTTTGTCCTCCACGAAGGAGCCGTCGGCGAAGATTTCGTGGATGCCAACCTGCCAAAGCTGACGCGTGAGAATCTCCAGTCCGCCGACGAGTTGCTCACGCCAGACGGCATCCCAAGTCGAATCGCTCTTTTGCTTTCCGCCGCCGCGAACGAGCCTCGATTGGCGCAATTCATCGAAGGAGAGCTCGTAGTCTCCTGGCGGCAAAAGGCCGTCGTTGTCGAAGGGAGGAATGATTGGCATACAGGAAACCCTTCTCTAGGCAAAATAGCCTAGCATGACAAATATGTCAAGTGTAACTATTGAGTGGTGTCGGGTGCGACTCCCTATCCTGCTCAACAGATGATGGTTAATGGACTCTGAATTCGCCAGACGCGTCTGGCGAATTCAGATTGTCCAGACACCGTCTGGACAATTGGCCAAATCATGTCACCCGAATCAGATTTTGCAGACACCGCCTGCAAAATCAGGTCAAGGCAATTTCAGGAGCCAATAGCGCGCTCTGACCGATCTTGAGCGCGGAGGTTTTGGAAATATCCGTGCGAAGCTGCGGGGCGAGTTGGGCGAGATTGTTAGTGAAGATTTGCGCGTCCTGCGATGCACGCGAAACGGAGACGTAGGCAAAGCGGGTATTGATGAGTTCGGGGTGGACATTGGTGTCCATGTTGACCAGAACACGCTCCGAGGTGAGCCCCTGCGAGCTGTGCGAGGTGACGGCGTAGCCGTGATCGAAGTGCCGCATCTGAGCCGGATCGAATGTGACCGCCCTTTCTTTGCTGCCGTCCATGCGGACGGCCATAGCGCCGTGCTTGTCTACTTCCTGCACGGTGCCAAGGTCGCGGTTGGCGACTCCCAATTCACGGTTGGGCGCGGTGAATTGTAGCCGGTCGCCCACGGCAAAATCGCGCTCGATCTCGCGGTAAGCTGAGATGCCATGCAGCCGCGCCGGATCGTAGGTGACTTGCTGGCCATTCGGTTTCTCTACGGTCAGTAGATTCGATTTTGGATCAGTCGAGACCACTCGCGCATAGCTGCGCTGCTCGATGCCGAGGGTTTTGCTGCCGCGCTGATAGTGGAGCACGTCGCCGACTTCATAGCGCGCAGCCCAGGCCCGGTCTGCGCCAGTCATATCGGAGCGCGACGCAAGCACACGCATCAAGTGGTCTTCGGATCGGACGATGCCGCGCTGCTGCAACTCCGCACGGACCGCTTGATTGATTTCGCGCCGCGAGGCATTGTCGGGAGAAACAATGATCGTGTTGTTCGGATTGTCAGCATAGTTGCGGGCAATCGAAGCGATGCGCTTCTCGGGATCGGCAATCTCCGTCACACGCCCCTGCTGTTCAAGAAGCGCGACGCCCTCGGCTACTTCACCGCGCGAGAGATGCTCGACGGCGCGCAGCAACTCCGGGTCTTTCTGGCGGACTATTTGATCAAGTCGCGCCGTCTTCATTCCGGCATTGACCAACTGCTCGAAGGGTTTCCCGGCTTCGACGCCCTGATGTTGGCGCGTGTCACCAATGAAGAGAACCCGGTCGCCTGGATCGAGCTTGGCAAGAAAATCGCGCACCTGTTTGGTGCTGGCGAGGCTCGATTCATCCACCATATATAGGTGGCGTTCCGGTGTCGGCTGCTTATGCCGTGCAAGGAAGCCTTGCAGCGTATCAGCATTGATGCCGGCATCGCGGAGCTGATGCGCGGCGCGGGAGGTCGGGGCGAATCCTTCGACAATCATCCCGCGCTGCTCGGCTGCCTCGCGCACGGTTTTGAGAGCAGTGGTCTTTCCCACGCCGGCGCTGCCTTGTAGACCTTGGATTCTGTCGCGCGAGGTTAGAATCTCTTCCGCAGCCGCGCGTTGCGAGGAATTGAGAATCGTATATTGGGCGGTATGAACGACGGCTTGCTGAACGGGCATGATCTGTTCAACGCGGCCTTGCTCCTGGCGCATCTGCCGCAGGATTTCTTTCTCAGCATGGATGGTCTCCGCCGTGGTGAACTGCCGCGCGGAACCGTGTTTCCCTCCGGTGACAAGTTGAAACTCGCCAGAGGACAATCTCGCTTCTACGCTGGCGCGAACCTGACTGTAGGTCGTTTCGCCCATGCCGCGCCGCAAGGCATCGCGAAAGAGGGCGCGCTCATCGGTGACAGCTTCGCGTTCAAAGCTGCGTTCGCGGGCAAAGGTCACTGCTTCCTGCGCAGCCTTCTGCGTTTTATCGGGCGCGCGTTCTACGTATTTCTTTTCGGCCCGCTCACGCGCTGCGGCCACCACCTGATTTGGCTGATTTCCGAACTCGGCGGCCAGTTTGCGGTGCGCGGCGAGCACTTCGGCAGGCGACTGAATCTGCTTCTTGTCGCGCGTAGCATGAGCGGCGATCTCCGCCGCCTCGTAGCCAGAGAGGCCATTTTGCTGCATGTGTGCGAGTATCTGATTTTGGCGCTGGCTCGAAGCGTCAAGATACTCCTGCGAATATCCTTTGATCTCAGGCGCGCCACTTCTGCCGGGGACGATCTCGTATCCGAGTTCGTGCAACCGGAAGGTCAACTCTGACTGATAGACGGCAGTGGCGAACTGCTGCGACTCGAAGAAACCGCGCTCCTGAAGTGCCCGCGTCGTTCCATCAGCGCGCTCAGTGACATTGAAGATGACGGCATGGGTATGAAGTTGCGGAGCGGCGTAACCATCGACGGGCCGTGATGTGTCGTGCTCGAATTTCGCGACAATGAATTGGCCGGTGGACTCGGCGGGCTTATTGCCGCCGAGCCGCGCCTGCGTGTACCGTTCCAACTCGCCGAGAGCGGTCGTGACCGCCATGTGGTGAGCTTCACGGACCCGGCTGTCGCCGCCAACCAGCGCGGTTACCGAAACCGACTTCGGCGCACTGAAGGTCGCATCCCACCCGGCGCGGTGCTCGACGGATTTGATTATTTTCCCATTGGCATCCTGATACTCGAAGGACTGTCGATGCTGGACAAGTTGTTCGCCGGTCTGTGGGTGCTGACCTTCCGAGAGCCGGTGAAACTCATCGGCGGTGACTGCCCCGGCAAGGCCGTATTTCTCGGCAAGCTGACCTTGCCATTCGCCCTGCACGGTCTGTCCCTGGCTCCAATAGCTTTGGTCCGGCGAAGTGAATTCCTGCTTGTGGTAGTTTTCGAGTTTGCCTGCGGAAAGTGCCTTCGAGATTTTAAGCATGGTCAGTCTCCCAATGAAAATCCGTTCTGAACAGCCTCCGCGCTCTCCTCGATAGCGTCGGCCTCTGATGGCTTCTTTGCCAGCGTCTTCGGGTCGAAGCCGAGTTCATCGTCGTCGAGCGGACGCGGAACGAAAGCCGGTTGCGTTGCCGGGATGTCATGGTAGGCAAATGAAAAGCAGGCGACGTAGTTGCCGAGCTTCAGATAGGCGTGGCGGTCGGGCAGGCCGGTGATTTCTGAATCCATCACCAGTGGCTCGACCTGCCGCTCCAGCGTGAAGTTTTTGCCGGTGCGGCTGCCGTCGAAATGCGTCTGCCGCATCCGTTCAATCTCCACTTTGCCGATGGCGCTCGATACCCACTCGGCGGCCTTCGGCTCAGTGGTTTTGAGGAAGATTTTTGTCGCTGGCTGCGAGAGCATGACCTCGGCCATGTGGCCGTAGATGTACTCAAGCTGCGCCTTTCCCTGAAAGCCCAGCACAATCGGATTCTTCGATTTGCGATTCTCGGTGATAGCGGTGTGCAGTTGCGGAAGACGCTGCAAGCTGGCCAACTCGTCCAGCACGAACCAGACTGGATGCTGACCTTCTTTCGGTTCATTCAGGAGCCGCAAAACCAGCAGGTCAATCCATAAACTGTGCAGAGGGCGCAACGCTTCGCGCTCGCTGGGTTTCGAGGTCAGAAATATCCATCCCCTCCGGTTCTCGGACCACTCTGTTGCGCTCCAATGATTCCGGTTCTTGTCTTTGCGCGGCAGCATTCGCAAGCTGTCGGCGATCAGTCCGAGCGAGGCCAATACGCCGTTGCGCTGCTGCTGTGCGCCCTTGGCAATCATCGTTGCCATCTCGGTATTTTGGACGCGGCGGTCGATCTCGTCGGGGTTGGCCATCCATTCGACAAGTTCATCGGGCGATGGGCCGAAGGTCAACAGATGTGCAAAGATTTTCTGTGGCGTCTCGGTAAAGAACTCGCCCTTCTTGTCCGTGGTCGGTTGATAGAGCGAGGCTGCAATCGCTTTGGCCTCGGCGCGGCGGCGCAACTCCTCGGACGGACCCCAGTATGGGCAACGGGCATCGAGAGGATTGAGAATGATGTCGCCGTTCTTGCTGTCATAGAATCGCTGAACGAACTCGCAGGCCGGATCGTAAACGATGGCCGAATGACCCCGTTCTTTGATCTGCATGAGAAGCTGCATGATGAGCCGGGTCTTGCCTGCGCCCGTGTCCCCCATTAACTCGATGTGCTGCCCCTCGGCGAGCCGGGGAATGCGCATGAGCTGCCGCGATTCGATGGTTCTGAAGCCGATGCCATCGCCCTTCACGGCGCGATTGAAGCCGACGGGAGTGACGCGAACCGGGCCTTTTAGCAGGCGGCCATATTTCATTTCCCTGAACCGCTCGACATCTTTGCGCGCGGCAAATGGGAGCACACTCAAGAGCACAACAAGCCCGGCGAGAAGTGGCCAACGGAATACTCCGGCGACGCTGTGTCCGCCATAAACGAACTGCTGGAGATAGGCATGAAGCGGGCCATTCCGGTAGCTGGCCTTCGGTCCGCGATAGAGGTAAACAAGCCCGGCGGTGCGAGCGCTCCTGGTCAACTGAAGTGGCAGCGGCCGCGCAAATTCAATCGTCGTCACGCCCGGTTCCACATCGGCAGCGGCGGCAGGATGCGCATGGAGATGGTCATCCGAAACGTCGAGAAGTTGGTACTGGCCGGTCGACTTCAGGCCGGCCAGTGCGCCGGACTGAATGTACGGCCAGAGGTCGTAGCGTTCGAGCGGCGGCATGAACGCACCCATATAGATGCGCAGAAACACAGCAGTCAGAATCATTGCCAGCGCGATCGCCGCATAGCTGTAGATCGGAGCCTGCGGCGGCGTAACAATTGTTTCCTTGCGTCCCCAATGCGTGTTCATAGTTGTTCTGTGCTCCTTTCCGCATAGCTGGCAAGAGTGTCCTCCGCCGCCTTGCGCTTGTTTGCTTTCACATAGCGAAGCATCTCCTTGAATTGATCCGCAGTCATCTTGTCGCCGCGTAACAGCGGCTCAAGGGTGTTGATAAGCAAAAGACGAAGCGACTGGAGTTCTATAAATAGCGCGTGGTTCCGGGGCGCTTTCTGCTCCTGAACGGCTTCCAGAAGCAAATCACGAACCCACTCGCTGAGCCATTGCCCATGCTCCTCCGCAAGGCGCTCGATTTCTGCGAACTCTGTTTCTGTCAGCTTGGTACTGACGGTGCAATTGCGGCTGATACGGGGAGGTCTGCGTACATATTTGTCATGCGAATTTCCATTCAATACCGGCATTTCGGCCTCATCCTTTCTGTAGCCATATGGCTACGCTTGTTTTGTAAGTTGTGCTCCATCAGCGAGTATCCATTCGGCTACAAGAGTAGCCGTGCAGCACCCTATGAGGGATGGAGTATCGAAAATTCTTCCGGCGCGCAGCGCCGCAGTGGTCCGGGCAGGAAAGCGAAGGCAAGTCATGCCTTCGCTCCTACTGCGACTACCGCTTTCGATGCAGGCTTTGAAGGCGCTTCAGCGGCTTCGGAAGCGGGCGCGCGACGGATGCGTAGAGTCGGCGTAATGCGCTGGGCTTCAGACGACTTCAAGTATTCCTGAAAGTCGCGGTCTTTCGAGAAGACATAGGTAAGCGCCTGCTCGACGACATCGTCGGCAGAAGCATGGATGAATGCGGCATACTGATCGACCTGCAATGCAGTCGTATCAGTAAGCCGAATGGATGCGCTGATGTGGCGGGTTTGAGTGACTTCAAGCAGTGGCATATTGCTCTCCTTCGTGTGTGAATTCAGGCCGTCTTGAGACGGGCAATCATGCGTTGTGCGGTGGCAGCAATCTCCCGCGCACGAGCGGAACAAAGTGCTGCGGGAATCTCAAAGCGGCGGCGGACTGCAAGCATGGTGATTACATCGTCGATGGGGATGCCTTGGTCCAGCCAAAGGCGGGCCGAGGCGACATCGACGGTGCGTTGGGCGTAGTAGAGTGGATCGGATTTATCAGCGCGGCGCGAAGCAAGCTCGCGCGTCAGTTCCGCGGCATCCATATCGCGGGCAAGCCGCGCGCAAACCCAGGCCCAGTCGTCTTCGGAATGCGAGTGCTTAGACGGAGTTGAATGGACGGGCTTCTTCCGTGCGTTTCCGCAGAGCGGCAGCACGGAAGTGACCTCGATGTTCTCAAGCCGAAAATCGGCTGGACCGTAGATCGCATCGGCTGGGTATTCGACCTCGACAGGATGAGCGGGCGAATACTTCCTGTTGAGGAAACCGGGGACGCGCAACACCCGGTTTCGGTCGGTGCAAGCGGGATCGCCGCCGAAGGCGTGTGCGATCAGCTTGAGTGTCTGTTCCTGCCGCTCGAAGTCGAAGCCAGCGACTCGCCAGAGCGCCTGGTATTTGCCGGGCGAAGTCGAAATGATCGCGGTCGGCGTGGGAACCAGATCGGACGCCCGCAGAGCAGCGAGCCGGGCGTCGCCGTCTTCATCAATATCGATGTACAGATGGCGAACGGATGCGATGCACTCCTTGGTCCGCTTGCGGCTGCCGGGGTGCAACGGATTGGCAGAGACATAGATGTTCGCGCCGTTGTCATTCTCATAGTTGAGCCATGCCATATAGCGCGGCGCGAGAACCTGTTCAACCGTTACCACGCGCTGCTGTGGCCGGGGCACATCTTCTCGACGTAGCAAGAGTGCAATCGTTTCGCACGAAGCGAAGGATCGGGTGAGGAAGTTGGCGGCAATCCGGTTCATAAGCTGACCTCTCAAGAACGCGATTCCACGGGCATTTCCAGTAGGAAAGCCCGGACGATGCCGGGCTTTCACCGTAAGGGGAGCGGCCTACTCGGTCGCTTCGTCGAAGGGCAACTCCTCGTTGGCGTCCTGCTCTTCAGGGGCGGCTTTCTCTGCGCGGTCGAGCTTGAGGATGGAGTTGACGCGAATCGAGTCGGTGCGGACCGGCTTCTTCGCCTTCTTGGGCGTGTACTCGGAGTGGCGAATCTCGCCCTCGATCTGGATGTGAGCGCCCTTCTTGAGCGTGGCCGCAAACTCGCCGAGCTTGCCGAAGACGATGGAGCGATGCCACTCGGTGTGCGAGATGTATTCGCCGGACTCTTTGTCCTTGTAAGAGGTCTTGGTTGCGAGTGAAAGGGTGGTGAACTTCTGGTTGTTCTTGCCGGT
>JBEKCA010000161.1:0-15927 GCA_050015115.1 Occallatibacter sp. | reverse complement strand
TAATTGTTATGTTGTGTACGCAGGGCTCGAACCCTCATGTTCAGAGGCGATGAGCCCGCTACGCAACATAACTGCGAACACAACATAAATGCGCTTATGTAGTGCTCAACATAAGCCCACGAATATCTCCACAAAACAGAGCGGCGCACCAAGACCACCGCCACCGTGCGCGAAACCGAGGCCGAGGCAGTCGCCTTCATCGTGGGCCAAGCTATCGGCCTTGAGATGGGAAAAGCCTCCAGTGACTACATCCAGATGTACGCAGGAAACGCGGCGCTTCTGGCCGAAAGTCTTGAAGTCATCCAGCGCACATCGGCGGTCATTCTTGACGCCATCACCGGCGAGACGAGCGGCAAATTGTCCGCCGCTTCTGTCGCCGCGTCAGAGGCACAGAACGAAATGGCGGAGGTGGCGTAATGAAAACCATCCTTCGCATTCTTGGGCGGGCCGGAGACTACCGGCCCACGCTCTACCTCAAGATTGAGAATCCGCCCTTCATGGCGCTTGTCATCGAAGCCACGCCGGAGCCGGGGCCGACCGGGCTGCCCGCAATCTCCATTGCGCACTACGGCGAACAGAACGGCGACCTGATGCGCGACCCGGAGATGTGCTTTGAGTTGTCGAAGCCGCCGCTCTGCGGTTTGTCATTATCGAGCTTCTATTTTCGGAATGACTATCTCGGCGTCGAGCAGTATTCGCGCTGCCGGGACGGCGAGAACTATGTGTTTGTGCCCGACCTCCACCGGCAGCATGAAATCTTTGCGCGGCAGTGGGACCGGAACATTCGCAGTCAGGGTTTTCTCGAAGCCTTTACGGACAAGTCGATTCGCGGCTAGTCCGCTCCCTGCGGAGCGAACCCACGCCCGACGTGTCTCCGCTCCGCGCGCCTTCACCCTTCAACCGCTCGAAAGGAGCAATGAATCATGGAAACGACCGTTATCAATGCCACCGAATACCGCGAGCTTCCGCTCGCTCTGCTCAACGAATCGAAGACCAATCCCCGCCGTGTCTTTGACGATGTTAGTCTTCGAGAACTCGCCGCCAGCATTCGCAGCCAGGGTATGCTCTCGCCGCTGCTCGTCCGGCCACTCACGGAAAACGGCTTCGAGATCGTGGCCGGTGCGCGGCGGTATCGCGCCGCGCAGATGGCTGAATCCGTCACCGTGCCGGTGCGGATTGTCAACCTGTCCGACGCTGAAGCCTTGGCCGCACAATTGGTCGAGAACCTGATTCGCGCCGAGATTCACCCGATGGAAGAGGCCGAAGGCTTCGCTCGACTCTTGGCGCTGGAAGAGCCGAAGTACAGCATCGAGCAGATTGGCGCACGTGTTGGCAAATCTGCGATGTTTGTCGCCTCTCGCCTGAAATTGATTGACCTTGTACCCGCTGCGGTCGATGCTTTCTACGCCAACGAAATAGGCGTGGGCCATGCGCTGCTACTGGCGAAGCTGCCCGCAGACCAGCAAGAGCAGGCTCTCGCGGCTTGCTTCAAGGAAGCATACAACAGCGGAGGAGCAACACCTACGCGCATTCTTCTGCCCGTTCGCAATCTGCAATTCTGGATTGAGACGAATGTTTTGCTCATCCTCAAAGACGCGCCCTTTGACAAGCGCGACGCGCAGCTTGTTTCCACGGCGGGCAGTTGCATCGACTGCCCCAAGCGCACCGGCCACAACAAACTGCTTTTCGGCGACGACCTCGGCAAACAGGGCGATCAATGTACCGATCCCCGCTGCTACAACGCAAAACTTGCGGCGCACGTGGCGAAAGCCGTTGCCGCCAAGCCCGGCATTGTGCAGATCAGCACGGCATACGGCGGGCGGAAGGAAGGCAGTCCAGTTTTGCCGCGCAACAAGTACACCGCGATCCGCGACGACAAGCCCCAAAAGAAGGAAGATGCCCAGCGCCCCGAGTTCAAGGTGTGCAAGTTCGCTACCGATGCCATCATCACCGAAGGCAGCGACATCGGCACCATTCACAAGGTGTGTGCGAATCCCGATTGCCCGATTCACCACGCCAGCAAGCAACGGCCCGCGACCGACGCGGCGTTCAAGGCAGAGCAAGAGAAGCGCCGCCGCGAAGAGGCCATCGCCCAGGCGACAGGTCTTCGCGTCCTGAAAGCAACCAGCGACGCGGTCCCCGTCCGTCTGATGAAGCGCGACCTGCTCTTTGTTTCCGAGCGCCTTGCCGCCGCCTTGGACGAGCGCCGCCTTGCAATTCTCTTGCGGATTCACGGCATCGGCAAAACAAACGGAAACGCCGAGGCACCGGCCAAGTTGCTCGCGTCCTTTCTTCGCAAGGCCGATGAGAGCACCCTTGGCCGGGTATTGGTGGCAATCACCATACTGCAATCGGCGCACAGTTCCAACGAATCTGCCAAAGCCCTACGCGAAGCTGCCGAGTTCTATAAGGTGGACGTGGCCGCGATCACGTCCAAGGTCAAGCAGGAGTTCGCCGCGAAGGACAGGGCAAAAACCACGAAGAAGGCCATGCCGAAGCCTCCGGCAAAGGCAGTCAAGGGAGCCAGAGCGGCATAACCCCAACCAACCACCGGCGGAGCCTACCACACAGGCTCCGCCATTTTTTATGCTCTCCCGCCCGTCTTCCCGCCCTCATTTGCGCTCCCGCCTCGGCGGGAGGCCATTTCTGGCCCACCCGACGGGCACGAGCGCGCTGCTTCGCGGTCTGGAGCCTTGACACCGGCCTCCCCGTCCCGGCTTATTATCCTAATATTCGGGGAATGTCATAGGTCTGTCTGGCACCCGGTTTGCTTCGCGCGAACTGGTATGCCGACAATCGCAATCACGTCTGCAACGAAACTGATCGGGTCTGGCCATTGGAAGCACATGCTCAATACGTTAGCACCATCCCATACATTAGTTAGGAGACGACTGTAGTCCATCGGAAAAAGTGCTGCGCTCGCGCATCAGCGGCTTGAAATGCAGTCGGATCTTGATTGATGTCTGTAATGCAGGCTATTCCGCCCTCTTTGAAAGCCATGGCGAGGTTTTGAACGTCCAACCGAAACGGCGGCAGTTTGGAATCCATGATGAGATTTACGCCCGTCTTGCCGACAAACTGATACCAGATTTGACGGGCTCTACCTTCGCGCTCCAGCTTTGAAAGCGGGGTGGACGTGTGAAGCACACCGCAGCGTGCGCCCCAAAGATCGACCGCAGAAACCGGGTCGCCTTCAACGCTCTTTATTCGCGGCAAAATGTACTTTTCGCACCATTGCTTGTAGGTATCGCCGGTTGCATCCAGAACATTGGGCGGCGCGGCCAGTAGGCCGAAAGTATCGAAGCCTGAATAGATAAGCACTAGGCTGGCTTCGGGCAACTCTGCATTCAAGCAATTTGCAATGGCGTGACAATGCGCCTGGAACCACGAAACCATTCGGTTCTTGTTCGGATCGTCACCAGCATATTCAAAATACACTGTGTCCTCGTTTCCAAATTCCTCTACCGGCACTGAGGGCCAGTATACTTTGGTCTGTCGGGGAAATCGATTTTCGTTCAGGAGAAGCTCATGTCCTGGCATCTGCGGTTTTACAAGTACAAGTGGTTTGAGGATCAGTCGAAGGCCCTTGAAGGGCTTGAATTGGACGATCTTGTCAGACGCGCCGAGAGCGGAGACACCGATTGCGAGGTTGCTGTCGGCGTTGTGCATCACTCTCGGCAAGAGTATTCGGATGCAATGCGTTACCTGTCCCTGGCTGCGGAAAAGGGCAATTCCAACGCGATGGTCGGCATTGGACTTCTGCATTACAAGGGTCATGGCGTGCCGGAGAACGAGGCAGAGGCAACGCGGTGGTTTCGGATCGGAGCTTTCAAAGGCAATGTTACAGCCATGCTCTATCTCGGCTTCCAGCTTGCCCGAAAGCACCATGCGGAAGCCATGCGCTGGTTTCGCATTGCTGCCCCAAAAGGGAATGCCGACGCCATGTTGATGATCGGTTATAGCTATATCGGAATGGATGACCGCACCTACGAAAGTGCTCACATGCGCGATGACATCGAAGGACTCCGTTGGTTTCGCATGGCCGCCGAAAATGGAAGCGCAGATGGAATGAGCGAACTGGCGCTGAGCTATGAATTAGGTCGAGTAGTTGAACCGGATAATGCAGAGGCATTACGTTGGTACACAATGGCCGCAGGCGCTGGCCATGTCCGGTCAATGTTATTGCTGGGCCTCCTTTATGACATTGGATTTCACGATGAAGGGTTTCACTCTGAGGAAGAGACCATAAAGGGATATCCGGAGATGGTGCGTTTATTTTGGCGCAGGCTCAAGGTTGCCTATTGGGAATTGGCGGGGCCTGAATACGACTTCAATCGAGCTGCTTATGATCCGGATTCAGATGACTACGCCTCCCATTGGGCTTTGACGTGGTTTCGCAGAGCATTCGAGCAGCAGTCGCGCGGGTCAGAGGCGATTTTCTTGATCGGTAATTGCTTCCACCGAAATCAGAATTATGATGCTGCGTTGGAGTGGTATCGCAAGGCTCCCGTGTGGGATGGATTCTCCATGATCGGATTAGGCTTCATGTATCAAGAAGGGCAGGGGGTCGCTCAGGATTATGCCGAAGCTCTCCAGTGGTACAGCAAGGCGCAAGAGAACTGGATGGGCGAGAACGTCGGTGTTACGAAAGAAGGGGCGATTGCAGCCGTACTCATCGGCATCCTTCATGCGCTCGGGCGGGGCGTTCCGCAGAATGCTGAAGAAGCCTGCCGCTGGTTTCGCACGGAAGTTAAGCCTGGCATTACGCCCATATCAGCGGGCTTTATGTCATCGACACTTTACGCTGATCGCTTCTATGGGGAAGCGTACTATTGGCTGAGCGTCAGCATGTCCGAACAGTTACCCGAAGATTTGATGGCTCTGGCCGAAGGAAAGCGTAATTCCCTTGCCAAGAAACTGTCTCCAGCAAAGCAGCGGGAGATTCACGATCTACTGCAAAATCGAGCCACGTCCCATTCGCAAACTCCAAAGTGAACGAGTGTCGCAGCCCGGAGACGTGGCTTGTCGGGTTGCGCCGCCAGTTGCGGAACAGGTACCTGTTATGTGGCGTAATTGTGTCCGTCTGGCCCACAAATTCACTAAAACACTTCTCATGCCCGAAAGGAAAATCAGATGAACAGGAGCGCGACCGGGCTGCGCTTGAGGAGGCAGCCGGAGAGGGTCACTCCAATGCTTGCATCTTTCACTTTAATGCTTGCTAATGCTTGCACCTTTTATTAGTTAGATTGACTTATTAACTCGATTCATTGTTCCGGTAGTAGAATCTAAAGGAGAGAATGTACCAGCGCCCTGTGTGCGCATAAAGGAGAAACGGCATGGCAGTCTTCAAAGTAGCGCACGCTGGATCCTCGATTTCGACCCACATCAGAACGAAACCGCCGAAGGCCAAGAAACGCACGCAGGTAGCAAAGGTAGGCCCCCCCGCTTCGCTCCACGTCAAAAAGGGACCGCCGAAAGGACCGAGACGCTTCCCGGTAGCACAAGTGGGGCGCCTCACCTCGCCGATCACCATTCAACCTGAGGAACCCAAGGCCCGCCCCGCCATCCGCAGCGATAAGAGCCAGGCCCGAGGGAAGCGTCCCCCGGTCACCAAAAGCCTGGCCCGCGGGAAGTGACGAAAGACGCAGCAGGGGAGAAGTTCCGCTGCGCCACTCGATACCCCCAGAATATCCTTCAACGATTGGAGCGGATATGTACGAAGACGGCCTCTACATCAGCCACGGCCCGAAGAATCGCGCACTGGCGGTTATTCGAGAAGACGGCGGCAAGACGCTATGGATTAGGAATTTTGCGACGGTCGATTCCGCGCTGGACATCATGGAAGAAAACATCCTCGCAGAGTCGAATCGGTCGGAAATCGAGCAAGAGTTAGCGCGGCACAAAGGGTATTTTTTGGCAACTCCAGAGCGCCCGGAAGACGGTTACAAAGAAATCGCGTTCCTGCGGTATTCGCTCGACCAAACCGCTTGAGCCGTCCCTCATTTGCCACACGGGAAAGCCTGTTGCATCGACGCTGCGACGAACGAAACAGCGGGCATATTTTTGTCTTCAGGGAAGGCGGCGAGGTCTGCGGTCATCGCCTTCTTAACGATGAGAACCATTTGTTTTGAAGATACGCCTTCGGGAATACACAAATGGCCCTTATCCTTCGCAACGTCCGAATTGCCAAACGTCGATAACTGAATTGTGGGATGAGTGGGCTCCTGATGCGCCGAATGCTTGCGGAAAATGCGGGGAAATTCTACGCCGCAACGGTGAGGACGATTCGCCCCCGACAATTCGGTCGATAGAATGAGTTATCCCTGATACCTCCGCTTCCGTAACGGAGAGCCTCACCAACGGACAGTAAGCGCAATGGGCCGGATGCTGTGCGGGGTGCTTACATCGTGCTCGGAAAGAATCCGGCTCCTACCCACCCCACGGCCCGAATCAAACCCCAAGGAAGAGCGAATCCAAGCAGGGGGCAAATAGCAGCCAAGAGATAGAGCCATCGGTTTGGTGCCGGTGTCGGATAAAGTGTCTGCCCGTCTTCCGTCTCGATTGATTCAGCCGTATAGGCCCATCCCTTCGCCCAGTTGATTGTCTTGATTCCTCCAGCATTCACTTCGGAAGGAAGCGGCACAGCACCTTCCATCTCAGCCGCGCTGAACTTGGCAGGAACACCATTTGTTTCGGACGGTTCCGCTGTTGCCGCGTAAGGGTCAGCATTCTTCTTTGGTGCGTTCTTGACTAACCAATCCTCTTGTTTCTTCTGATCTTGCTCAACCAACGTAGCTCCCGGCGGAAGTTTGATCTGAAAACATCCGCTGGCATAACCAAGCAAGCGGCACTTGCGTTCCTTTTGAACGTTATCCGAATTCGCCAACAACTCAAATTTGGCGTGGCGCTCCCTCTGATTCAGGACGCTTTGCAATTCTAGGTATGAAGCAAAGCCGCCAAAGATAACCCCTACTGCTCCCAAGAACAGAGCCAGCCGCCGGGTTCCTTCCTTGAGATTCACTGTCGTCTCCACTTTCAGTTTTGACTGCCGGATTCAATAATGCGCATTGCACGTCAGAGATTCACTTTTGTCGGTCGCCATTACTGCTTTGGTTGTTCTCGCTCCAGTTCAGCATTCAGGTGAACTGTACCTCCGGTAACGTTGAGGGTCTTGGTCCAGTCGGTGAAGCCTTTCTTCTTGACGACTATCTGATGGCTGCCGGGTCCGATGTTAATAGTCGATGGCGCATTCCCAACAAACGCGCCATCTATTTCGATGTCTGCGCCGGAGGGGGTGGATTCGATACTCAACGAAGCCTGAGTAGTGGCGAGTGGTAAAGTGGGAGCGGAGGGAACTGGCGGCGATGTCCAGGTTTGCGCAGCGTTGTTAGGATTGTTCAATGTTGCTTTAATCGCCTTGCTGGCACATCCATTCGAGTCTTGACTTCCAGACACCCATGGCTCATCATCCGTTTGTTCTGTTTTCTTGAAGACTCTCGATAGCTCCAAGCCCTGAGAAGTAACATCAAATTCGTACCTAAATTCGTGCGGATGATCAGCTTGCCGCCTGTATAGCTGCCAGCCGAGTGACCAGATGTGTCTGCATTTGGATTTATCTATTCCGTGCTTATTACAATAAGCAGTATCGAGCGGCGGTCTCAAAGATGATGGCTCACTGAATTGGATTGTGCCCTCGTACCGTGCGCGAATCGAAGGTTGACGTTCGACGTTCCAAACGACATTTTGCGGTGGCCCATTAGTGTCTACAAAACCTTCCGTAACCATCTCATCATAATCAGGAATGCCGTGCGGCATTTCAAATGGTGGGCAATATTTAATTGCCTCAGCGATGGAGCGGAGCTGCTCCGTCGCATGTTGCTCGCCAGCGTCCATTTCTCCTATAGGAACTTCAGTTGCAGCAACAGGTTCTTGAAAAGGCTTAGTAACGGGATCGTGGCGGGTGGTCTGACCGGTGTTTACATTCGCACTACTTGGAGTTGCTGGCTCTGGCGGATGAGGTTTCCAAACGGGGCTGTGGTTCGTGTTCGTCTCTGCATTGTTTGGAACGCAAATCCAATTCCAATGACTATTTCCGTTGCTATCACTAACACATTCCGGCGTCACGTCTTTGCAGCCAATCGGAGGAATGGGCTTGATAGGCCGAATCGCACATTGGCCCAGTGCCAAGATGCTGCTAGCAATACATACCAGAAGCGCCAACGCTGCCCAAAGGTGAAAGAACCGCTCTTTTTTCATCTCCATCCCCTCTGCCTCATTCAGGAGGATCATTTCTTTTGCTTCTCGGACTTGTCAATGAACTCTTTCAGGCTCTTCGCACAAGCCTCCGCTGTTTTCTCCAACTGGTTGGACCCTGCGCGGCATGAGCAGCCCTTCGTTCCGCTGCCCTTTGGCTACCCAACTCCCACCCTTGATTCCACGCCTGCTGGTTTGGGCTTTCTCCTTCGTTAACGGTCGCGGTCGCGCTATTGTTGACCACCACGGCGGGAGTGCTCGGTGCATTGTGGCTGACGTTGCTTGTGATGATGTAGTCCGCCTTGCTCTTGTCGGTAACCACAATCAAAGGGATCTTCTTCTTCACCATGGCGGCGGCCAGATATGTTTCATATCCACGCATCGGTTCGATGTAGACAGTTGCCCCGCTTTTGATTTGCGGAGCTTGAGCGAGCGCAATGGTAGAGAATGTGATCAGCACAGAAGCGAGTGCGCGATTCATGGAAGGTCCTTTCCTTGTGGAGCATGTGCTCGGGACGGCTTGTGAACGCCATAGCGGTCGCCACTTCGCCAGTTATTGTAGTGGCCGTTCTTGTGATGGGAATTTGTCTCACCGGGATACCGTCCACCGTGCGAAGTCGTGTGCTTGCCTCCGCCATAATAAGGGCGGCTTGCAGATGAATGACGCGCCGCACTGTAGGTTTTCGAGTATGTTCCTGTTCGATACTTGGGAGTACCAGCATAAGCGGCAGACAGAGATATCACGATCCAAAGCAAGGCCAGCAAAGCGGCAAATCGTTTCATGGGCTTTTCTGCTCCCTTCTCTTTAGCGCTTAAAATTGTCATTGCGGATTCGCCTTGACGGAGTGGTCTTCAAGCCATTTTCGCGTTCGCTCCTGCGTTTGTACCAAGTCGGTACTGCTAAGGTGAGAAGCGGCAACATCACGATTTCTTGCTGCTGCTTCCTGTAACCTCGCGTCTATTGGCTTGCCCGCCGCAGCAAGATCCAGCCAGAAATAGGCATCCGCATTGCTCTGAGGTACGCCGTTGCCCTCTTCGTAAAGCAATCCGAGCTGGTATTGTGCAACAGCATCTCCTTGCTCTGCGGCCTTGAGATACCAAACTGCCGCCTGAGCGAAGTCAACAGTGACACCTCGGCCATGCTCGTAGGCCCCACCCAAATAGAACTGAGCATCTGCGTTCCCCTGGCTGGCCGCCTTGAGCCACCAGACCGCAGCCCGCGCATAGTCTTGGGGTACACCTTGCCCGTGATTGAACAAAACACCGAGGTTGTATTGGGCTCTGGCGTCCCCTTGCTCGGCAGCTTTGCGATACCAAGCCGCTGCTTGCGCGTAGTCTTGAGGTGCTCCTTGGCCTTGGTCGTAGAGCACGCCGAGATTGTATTGCGCTCTTGCAAACCCTTGCACTGCCGCTTTGCGCCACCACACCGTCGCCTGCATGTTGTCTTGCGGAACGCCTAGACCCTCTGCGTAAAGCATTCCGAGATAGTATTGGGCATCAGCGTCACCCTGTTCGGCGGCTTTGCGAAACCAGGCAGCGGCCTGTGCGTAGTCTTGGGGAACGCCTCCGCCATTGGAGTACGCGGCACCGAGGTTGTATTGCGCGTCAGCAATCCCCATTCACTGAGATCAGACCAAGTTGATCCTCAGCATCAGCGTTGCCCTGCTCGGCTGCCTTGCGAAACCAGGCCGAAGACTGCGCGTAGTCTTGAGGCACACCTTGCCCGTGATAGTACAGAACGCCGAGTTGCAATTGTCCATCTGCGTCGCCCTGCCCGGCCGCCTTGCGAAACCAAGCCGCTGCCTGTCCGTAATCCTGTGGTACCCCTTGACCATGTGAATAAGCAGTGCCGAGATTGTATTGTGCATCGGCGACGCCTTGCTCAGCAGCCTTGGTGAACCAGATTGCCGCTTGCGCGAAATCCTGCGAAACACCTTGTCCGTTGACGTACAGAAGGGCAAGGTGGCTTTGCGCATCAGGATTGCCTTGCTCCGCCGCTTTGCGATACCAGACAGCCGCTTGTGCGTAATCTTGGGGGATGCCTTCGCCATTGCCGAATGCATCTGCAACACGTTCTTGTGCACTTGCATCGCCCGCGGTTGCCTTTGCCAGCAGAGCTGGGTCGATGCCTCCGCTTTGGGCTGAGGCTGCATCTCTCGACTGTGCCCATACTCCCGATACCGCCACCAACAGTGCCAAGGCTGCCCACGGCCTAAAGAGTCGTCCTCTCATCTTCTTTGCCTCACTCCCGTTCTCTGCCGAGCCCCGCAGCCTTACCAGCGAGCCATACGCGATTGGCGGATTCCTGCATCAGCATGAACTGCATGTTCCCCTTGTTCGGGTTTAGCCCTCTCCAGCCGGTGCAAGGCGGAGGTACCACGAATCCCGCCGATGAATGCCAGAATGAATATGCTAGCGATCACTGGGTTCTTCACTCCAACCGAGATCCACATGTCGGCTCGTTCTCCTCCGAAGAGCACAAGACCAGCCCACGCCGCCAACCTTGAACGCATCCAAAGGCCAACAGCGATGGCTCCGAATATGATGCCGTCAACAAGTGCCCATGCGTCAAATCCCAAGGCCCGAACAAAGCCGACACCAACTGCTCCTAGCAACGCGAACCCGCTCGTGACAACCGCAACAAGAACTGCTGCCCAAAACGCTTGCTTCGTAGCCCAAGCAGCACCGCTCTGCGTGTCTACGTTTGGCCACACCCAGTTCCATCGTCCGTGTGCAGGCTTTCGATCCGACCCTCCATGTTTTCCATCCCTCTCTTCCAGCGCCTTCTCAGCAACCGCCACAATGCGGTGCATCGTTGGCCCGTCCAGTTGCCTGTGAGTGAACTCTTCACTGGCGACCTTTATGGCTTCAGGCGTGTAATCCTGCGAGTGAACACGCAAGAGGAAATAAAGTTCCTCGTCTGTTTTGGCCTGCATTGTTTGCAGTAAGTCCTCTGACGAATTCCTCATGTTGGTTCACTCCTTGCGCCGTTGTTCCCCGCTCGATTGTCCGCATCGTTAAATACTCCCTATTCCAAAAGCCTGAGCGAAACGTCTGCATACTTGCTGACATAGTCTGCTTCGCCATCGATGCCGATTTCCCTTTTTCCCCAAGGGTTCCAGGGGGCTTCTACCTTCCAGCCAGCAAGCGGAAGCTCCCTCTTGATCTCCTCGATGAGATCTTGTTTCGCCTTTTCGGTCTGCCTTTTAAAATCGAGCGGGTAAAAGACTTCGTTGGGCAAGACAGCAAGGGTGATTCGCGTTCTTCCTCCGTCAGATTCGTCAGAATCATCGATGTTCTTGACGATACCCGTCTTTTCTAATCTCTCTTTATTGGCGCTCCACCAGTGGTTGAGCACTCGGATTCCAATATGTCCTCCGTGGAAGAAGAAGTCGGGAGACCAATCTGAATCTCCAAAATTGTCTTTCAAGATCGGATGAGGGAACTTCAGAAAATCCAGGCTCTGGGAGTATTCGATGCTCTTTGTGTACCAATTGGGGCCGGTCCAATGAACCAGCTTGGGGTTTGCTTCGCTTGAAAGTACAACTGCGGTGATGCCGGAATAAAGCGTATGGAGTGGTGTCCAGGGGTAAGAAGGAAGGCCGCCTTCGGGATAAGGTCTCTTCCATTCGGCCGTTACTAAACCGAGGTCAAACAGCATCTCTGCGATATTCGGTCTAATCCACACTCTGTAGGGTTGGGAACTGAGGTCATAGACTTCGCGGATGCTAGCCATGTTCTGCTCGGTCCGAAACCAAACAAGAATAAGCAAAACCACAATTACGATTGTGCCTCGCAGGGATATTCCACCCACGAAATAGATGAACGCCCCGATGGCAATGATTCCCAAGACGAATAGGAAAATGTCTGTTATCGACTGATGGAATCGTGCTCTCATCTTCTTGCCTCATTCGTGCTCGCTGGTTGTTATGCTTGCATATGTGCATCAACCTCTGCTAGGGCTGGTAACGCCAGAGGTCGTTGAGATTTTCGTAATCACTTCCATTCAAAATGTAAACGCCGCCGAAGAGCCAAAAATTGCCGCTGCTGTCAGTCCATGAAACAGCACCGTACCTGCCTCCGGGCGTGTTGCTGGCAGATGCGGTACCGAGCGTCCCATAGACGGCTACTGCATTTTCCGTGCTGCTCCCGTTCACCCATGTCCAAGTTTTCGCGGTGGGGCTATATTGCCAAAGGTCACTTGTGGTGTCGCCGGTGCTTGTGCCACCGAAGAGCCAGAGGTTGCCACTGCTATCAGTCCAACTTATGGCACTGTACCGTGCTCCGGGGGTGTTACTGGACGAGGCCACGCCTTGTGTGCCATAAACGGCTGCTGCATTCTCCGAGTTGCTCCCGTTCACCCATGTCCACGTCTTTGCGGTAGGGCTGAACTCCCAAAGGTCATTGAGGCAGCCTTGCGTCCCGTTTGAACCGTAGCCCAACCCGCCGAAGAGCCAAAGATTACCGCCGCTGTCAGTCCAACTGATAGCGTTGCCTCTGCCCGCCGGTGTGTTGGTGGTAGAGGCAGTGCCCAAAGCCCCGTAGACCCCGCTTGAATTTACCGTGCTGCTTCCGCTCATCCAAGTCCAAGCCTTCGTGGTTGGATTAAACTCCCACAAATCGTTGAGTTCACCCCACGTTGAGTTAGAACCGTAGCCACCCCCGCCGAAAAGCCAAAGATTGCCACTCTTATCCATCCAAGAGACAGCACTGTCTCGTGCTCCGGGGAAGTTGTTCACTGAAGCTGTGCCCTGAGTACCGTAAGTGCCAACTGAATTTGTGGTATCGCCCCCGCTCACCCATGTCCAAGTTTTGGCCGATGGGCTGTATTGCCAGAGGTCATTGAGATAGCCTGGCGTCCCGTATGAATTCCAACCGATCCCACCGAAGAGCCACAAATTGCCACTGCTGTCAGTCCAGCTTACGGCGCTGTAGCGTGGGCCAGGGACATTGCTGGCAGATGGAACGCCCTTTGTGCCATACACTCCGGGACCTGCGCTGATTGTGCTCGCGCCACTCACCCAGGTCCAGGTGTTTGCGGTTGGGCTAAACTCCCACAGGTCGCTGAGTCCTCCACCCCCGTACACAGTGGCTCCCAATCCTCCATAGAGCCAGAGATTGCCACTACCGTCAATCCAGGAGACAGCATCATACCTACCTCCCGGGACGTTTGTAGCGGCAGGAACACCCTCTGTGCCGTAGACACCGGGTGCATTTGCCGTGCTGCTTCCGCCCATCCACGTCCATTCGTTGGCAGTGCTGGGCGTAGGCGTTGGCGTTGGGGTGGGAGTGCCGCTCCCGCCGGTCGAACCTCCGCCACAACCGGACGCGAGCAGGGCAATCGAGACAAGAAACGGGAAAGCAATCTTCTTGCGCAACAGCATATTGGCCACCTTTTCAGCCCTGGAGAGTGTATGCACTAAATATAGCGCAAACGCTAATCCGATGATGAACGCATGGCAAAGGACATCTGTGCGGCGACTGGCGAGCGAATCAGAAAGTTGCGCCGCGCGCGGAATTGGCGGCAGATCGATCTTGCCGAGCATTCAGGCGTTCATGAAGTCCACATCTCCGACCTGGAGCGAGGAACCCGCGAGCCGGGCTTGCGGACACTCAGCAAGATTGTAACCGCGTTGGGTACTACTCTGTCTGAGATGTTGAGGGGGCTGTAACTGAGACGTGGGCTGTAACTGAGACGCGGGCCGTCAAGCAGATCGCAAATCGTCCGGATTCCGAATCCGTCACCGCAAACGCCGTAGTCGCTTGCGGCTGCGGAACAGACTCAGCTTTGTAAGAATCCCCGATGCAAGCGAAGTTCCTGCCGCAATTCCTTTCGCAATGCGGCGCTCTTCTTGAGGCGCTTGAAAAACTCGTCCAACACGCTGACAACGATGGCATTGACGCTGACGCCTTCGGCTTCCGCCCATTCCTTGAGCTGAGTGCGGGCCTCTGATCCGGTATGGAGGAGTTGAGGTTTGGTTAGCTCCATGCCTGTTTTGCGGGTCTGTTGAATCACAACCTCGTCATGCTCCACATGGCTCAAAGCGTAAAGGACGATTTTGGCCAGATCGCCCTTTACGCGAGACTCTTCGGTGATAGCCTCTCGGAGATCGAGCGGAAGGCGCAGCGTCAATCCGGCGCGCTCTTCCGTCCACCGCTGACCCTCACGGTTCACCTTGCGAGTTGCCGCCTTTTGGGCTGTTTTCTTGCTTGCCACTGGCATCTATTTCACCCCCGCCGCGATGTTGGCTCATCTGGCCATCAGAGTCCGTCCACGCCGAGAAGCTCTTTTGAACGGATAGACATTCTCAGGTGTAATGGAAAATCCTTGACACTCCACCATCTTAAACAGCGTTGCCGAGCCGGCAATGCCGGTTCAACAATTCTTGTCTTCTCCTGCCCGTCCTCATTCGCGCTCCCACTCTTTGCCGTACACCTACGCGCTCCCGCCCGGCAGCCCGACCGTCATCATTTTGATTCCGCTGTATTGATTTCTCCCGGCACCTTCAGTAGCTATCCTCATCCCCATGCGTCAAACACTATACCGCTAGCCGTTGAAGCGGGACACTGGAAAGGAACGAGGGAAAGATGGCAAGCAACTCGAATGGTTCCCAGCGTGAATTGTCGCACTTTCATTCGTGCGTTCATTGTGGCAACGTCTCTCGTCGAGACGAATTCGACGGTACGGCCGTCGCCACCGGTATTTATCCCTGCTCGAAATGCGGCCAAGATGGACCGCTCAATATCGTCATTCGAGACGTGAATACCGCCGCGACTGGCACAAACGACCCCGCTCCCGAAAGTTCAGCAGGCTAACGTGGTGCTTCGCTGTGGTGGAGATTGCGCCTTGACCAGCTTGCGCCCAGCGGCGCGAACGAACTCGCTCGTCAATCGCTTTTTATCGTTGGCACGCATCGCCAATCTGGTTACGAGTTTCGGATGTTCTTCGCTAAGAGGGCGAA
The DNA here is from genome assembly GCA_050015115.1 of Occallatibacter sp. GTDB lineage: Bacteria > Acidobacteriota > Terriglobia > Terriglobales > Acidobacteriaceae > Telmatobacter. The sequence goes on along the minus strand of JBEKCA010000161.1, from coordinate 712 downwards.
CAGCAATTTCATTGCTGGAGATTCGCCACGCCGCCTCGCGCGTCAGGAATGCCGCGCCCTTGTGCGCCAAGACGAGCGCCGACGCCTCTTCAGCCGTTGTGAAGGTGTGCGTGTCGGGCGCGACGATGTGATTTGCGGAGGCCTCCGCCTGAATCAACTCGGTAATGTACGGGTTGATGTGCGGCGCGGGCAGAATCCATTCGTGCGCGCGCAAATCATTGAGACTGAGTTCAGCGTTCCCGGCGATGGCGTCGCTTTTCGGCAGCGCAATATATCCAGGCGACTCAGTAACCGATAAAAAACTGAGTAACGGCGAATCCGGGATGGCCAGCACCAGCGCCAGATCAAGATTCCCGGTAGCCACCATGCGCGCGAGTTCGTGCGAGAAGTTGCTCCAGAGCTTGACCTTCAGGCCGGGAAAGAGGGGAAGCTGAATCGACTGAATCGCCGTGACCAGGTACGGATCGGCATAGACGGACCTGCCAATATGAAGCACTTCGTCGGCACCGTTCTGTGCTGCTCTTGCACCATGGACAGCGCGTTCGGCGTGCAGAATGGCGCTACGTGCATCTTCCACAAAATGCCGCCCGGCTTCGGTCAGTTCCACGGTTTGATGATTGCGCACGAAAAGGCGCAAGTCGATCTGAGATTCAAGCTCGACAATCCGCTTGCTCAGCGTCGATTGCTCGATGCGCAGCCGCGCGGCTGCACG
>JBEKCA010000160.1:0-8583 GCA_050015115.1 Occallatibacter sp. | reverse complement strand
CGGGATATCGCACCTCTTATCTCATGCCCTGCATGTCCTTCTTCAACCTGGATGACCTGGTTCTACTCCTCGACGTTGACGTCCATCGCCTTCCGAGCGTCTTGCAAATTCGCCAACTCTGCCGCTATGCGCTCGATCATGCGGGCAGCTTGCCACAACGTGTCGCACTTTTTCTTCTTTTGCCCGAGGGGGCCTATCAGCTCGAACTCGTCTCTTCCATCGAGCAGTGGCATCACACGCTCTGTCCTGCCGCGAACCCGGCGGTTTTCGCATCCCTAGATCGCGCGGAATTTCTGCTCGACGGCGAGCCCCGACCGAGTGCTGTATCTGCGGTTTGGAGCCGCTTCGCCAGCGATCTGGTGGACGAGGAACTCTTGATCCGGCGCGCCGCTCTTGCGAAAATTGCGGAGTCCGGCGACATTGCTTCGCCTGAACTGCTCCGTAACCTTTGGCGCCATCTGCAGTTGGAGATTGTGCAGCACACTGCGCAGGAGGGCACCGCCATCCTGCCGATCACCGCCGCCGCCGTGGAGCGTAACCTCTACTGCCTTGGCATCGCGGAGAACTCCATCTTTGCCCGTCTGCGCCAGGCATATGAGTCCGAGATTCAAGGCCACGCAGCCGACATCCGGCCTCTTCTTCCTGAACTCACGGGCGTAATTGCATCCTTCTCCGGTCAGCCGCAATCCCACGCCTAAACTGGCAACCCGCGCGGAACGAAGAGCTCCAGTGGCTTGCCAGCGCAGACATGTTCAATCGCGTCACACGCGGCTGCCACACCATCTTCAGAACGCACCCGCTCCCCTAGTCGTTGCGCATTCTCGCGGCAGTGGGCGGAATCCAATAAGGCGCGCAATTCCGCACTCGCCCTCGCCGCTGTATACCTGTGGCGTGGTAGCACTCTTACTGCTCCGAGTCGCTGGACCCGTTTTGCGTTGTCCGGCTGGTCCAGTCCCCGCGGCACAATCAGCGACGGAACTCCGGCGCGAAGCGCGCAGGCCACTGTGCCGATTCCTCCCTGATGAACTACCGCGCGCGCCCTCGGGAACAGCTTCGAGTAAGGCGCATACGAAGTGAAGAAGAATTGATCGTCGCTTGCGTTCGCCCTGTCTTGCGCCTGCGGACCTGTAAGGAACGCCGCCCTGCACCCAGTCCGGGTTGCCGCGGCGAGGCTCACGTCGAAAAAGTCGCCTGCGGCGCCGACCGCCGAAGAACCCAAGGTGAAGATCACCGGCGGCTCTCCGGCGGAGAGAAACGCATCCAATTCCGGTGGAATGCTATTGCCGACCGACCCGTGTTCATAGAAGGGGAACCCGGTGATCAGCGACGGCTTTGGCCAGTCAGGCTGCGCGGCGCCGAAGACAGGCGAATAGCACGCGAGCGTACCGAAAGGGGAAAACATGTCGTCGAACAGTGCACAGCGCGAACGATAGCGGACGCCCTCTCTCTTTCGGATCTCATCGACTCCACGTGTCCAGTGCTTCGTCATGATCTTCATGGCCTGGAACATCCAACGCTGTGGCAGTGGGCCCAGTGGCCGCAGCGCGTGCAGCCATGGCAGTGGTGGGAGTAGCGGCGGATCGAGCGCGGAGAAGAATGAGCCTGGGGCTAGCACCACAGACAGCCATTTCAGCTTCAGCTTCTCCGCTACAATTGGTGCCGTAAACAACGTGGGTTGGATGAGTAATAGATCGGCGCCAAGACATGCAGCCAACAGGTCCTCGTGCGTTTGCTCCAGATAGGGCAACACAATTTCTCTAACGTAGAATTGGCTGCCTGTTCGCGGATCGAAGGCTCGTTCGATCGCCTCTGGAGATGCCGCGACCGTTGCAAAGTCAGGCCGCAGTCGATGAAAATTCAGGCCTTCGCCCAGCACCTTGTCGCGATAGCTCTCGCAGCCGGCAAGAGTGACGCGATGACCGCGCAGCTTGAGGCCAATACCAATTGCCAGGTACGGATGAAGATCTCCGAGACTTCCGAATGTCGCCAGAACGATGGTGCTCATTTGTTTGTTTTAGAATACCCCGGCTGGAGACCGTATGATCTTGAATGCATTGGCACCTTCGACTCTGGAGAGTACAAAGCTCGCGAACGCAGGACTGCCAAGCATCACCGTTCAACCTATTCAAATGAGACAACGTCTAACTCCTGGCTACTCCGGAATGGCAACGGGAGTTGCAGAATAAAAGCTCAGTGCGGCGTCGCCTTGCTCGAGCAGCCGGGTGCGGGCAAGCGAACCATAGCGGTCTTCGAGGCGCTCTTTGCGGCGATGCTCGGCGATGGCCAATGCGCCATTCGCGAGCAGACAGGCTGCGGAGCCACCCAGCAGGCCCAGAGTAGCCGCGTACTCCTCAGCCGCGTCGTAGGGAGGATCGAGAAAGACTAAGTCGTAGGGTTCTGGTTTTCGATTCGCCGCGTCGGCGCGGCGCAAAGTTGCCCCCACGGCTGTGGCATGGATGCGAAATCCTGCGGTCAATCCTAGTTCTTCCAGGTTAATGCGCAACATTTTGAGCGCTGCCGGAGCCCGTTCGACAAACTCGACCCGCGTAGCGCCCCGGCTGAGCGCCTCAATGCCAACCGCGCCCGAACCGGCGTAGAGATCCAGAAAGGCCGAACCCTGAATGCGAGGGGCCAGTACATTGAAGAGGGTCTCGCGAAGCCGGTCGCTGGTGGGGCGGGTGGCAAGTCCCGGCGGAGCGTGCAGCGTGCGAGAGCGGAGCGATCCAGCAATAATGCGCATCGCAAACCAGCATACCGGAAACGCATAGGGGTCCGAGCTACTACAATCTATCTGTATGCGTGGCTGGTCAATCCCCCTAGGCCGTTGGATGGGCGTCGAAATGCGCGTCCACGCCTTTTTTCCGCTATTGGCAATCGTCTGCCTGGCGATCAGCGCCCAGGAAGGCGTTTTGCGCGGCCTGGGGCTTTTCATGGTGCTGGTTTCTGCCGTGGTGGTGCGCGAGACTGCGCGGCTGCTGGTGGCGGCCTGGCTGGGATTGCGGTTGCGCGCTATTCTGCTGTTGCCCATCGGCGGACTGTTTGCCTATGCCGACCCGGAGAGCCAGGAGCACTCCAGCCAGGGCGGCGGAGAGTTTGCCATGGCGCTGGCCGGTCCTCTGGCCAATCTGTCCACGGCTCTGGTGCTGGCGGCTGCTTTTCTGGGAGCCAGCGGACAAATTAGGCTGCTCGACCAGCCTTGGATCTCGGCTGCCTGGCTAGTGCGCAGCATGGTGTGGATGCAAGCTGGCCTCGGGGTCCTGCATCTGCTGCCGGCTTATCCCTTGGATATGGGACGGCTGCTTCGAGGAAGTTTTGCCCATCGGCATGGACTCAGTCCCTCTGGCCGGGCGGCCTCGGGGCTCGGCCAGGTGCTGGCGCTTGCGGCAATGGTCGCCGGTATGCTGCTGCACAGCCCATGGCTGGTGATTGCCGGCTTCTTCATCATGATTGGGGCGCAGATCGAGGACCAGGGCGTATTCTTCCAATCGGTGGTCGATACGGTGCACATGCGCGAGGTGATGCTGACCGACTTCGCCACCCTCTCGCCCTCCGATACGCTGGCCGATGCGCTTGTCCGTTGTGTCCACTCGCTGCAAGAGGATTTTCCGGTGGTGCGCGGGCCGCAACTGGTGGGCATCATCTCCAGGCAGCGAATTGTGGACGCGCTGCGCAGCGACGGTAACGGCTATGTGCAGGCGGTGATGTCCAAGGCCTTCCAAGTGGCGCGGCCCGAGGATACGCTGGGAACAACCATTCGCCGCATCCAGACAGGCCGCGGACTTTCGCTGATTCCGGTTACGGAGAGCGGACGCGTTGTAGGCATTGTGAGCGTGCAAAACTTGATGAGCTCGATGTCGCTGCTCGCCGAGCAGCGCCGCCTTGAACGGGAAGAAGCCAGCGAAGAGGCAAGCTGAATCAACTTCGCAATTGTGTAATCCCGGGCTTTGCAGGTTTCCCACCCATTCCGCAGAAAAAAGCGGAATGGGCACGGAAGTCTTCTAAAGTAAGAACGAAAATGCTCTAGAAAGCCGGAGAACTGAGTGTGACGATGACCGCCGATCCGGAGATCCCACTTGCACCTGGCCTTTACCTGGTAGCCACTCCCATCGGCAATCTGGGCGACATCACTCTGCGTGCTCTAGACGTGTTGCGCCGTGTCGACCGCATCGCTTGCGAAGACACCCGCCAGACGCAGAAACTGCTGAACCATTTTGAGATTAAGACTCCCACGATAAGCTGCCACCAACACAACGAGCGTCAGCGCGCCACGGAGTTGATTGAGGATCTCAAGGCCGGCGGACGCGTCGCCGTTGTCTCCGACGCCGGATTGCCGGGGATCAGCGACCCTGGAGGCTGGCTAACTGCCGAAGCGATTGCCGCAGGCGTGCCGGTGATCCCCATCCCCGGAGCCAATGCGGCGCTCAGCGCGCTGGTGGCCTCCGGATTGCCGTCGGACGAATTTCACTTTATCGGCTTTTTGCCGGAGAAGGCCGGAGCAAGACGGACAAGGCTTGAGACGCTGGCCGAAGAGATTCAAAGATCGGCGACCGCGAGGACTTTGGTCTTCTACGAAGCGCCGCACCGGATTCTGGAGACCCTTGCCGATCTCGAGAGCGTGTGGGGACCGGAATTGCCTGTTGTGGTGGCCCGCGAACTGACCAAGATTCACGAGGAGTTTTTGCGCGGGACGGTGACGGGGGCGCGCAGTGAACTGGCCGGACGCGATCGCATCCGCGGCGAGATTACTCTGCTCGTGGAGACGAGGCCGTCTGCGAGTGGGACGAGCCCGAACGGCGCTCCAGTGAGAGTCTCCGACCGGCTGGCTCTCATGCAAGCCGAAGCTGGTTCCGATGTGAAAATCGACGAAAAAGAGGCACTCAAAAGGCTCGCGAAAGAGATGGGCCAGTCCAAGAGCGAGCTTTATCGTGAATTGCAGAGAGAGCGTGCGCGGCTGCGGTAGGGCCTGGTCTATTCCCGATCCCAAATTCTCTTCAGATCCTCGATATCTTCAATCAGCAGCTCGAGTTGTTCCCGCTTGCGGCTACTCATGTCCAGGAAACGGATGCCAACATGGCGCCGATCATGAATTGCCTGGACGACGCCTCCGAGTCGAAACGGCATGCCTTCAAGCCGGAACTCGGCCTCAACCCGCGTGTAGATGCCCACTGGAAAGAGCTCGTCTGTCTCGATGCGGCAACCGCCCAGACTCAGATCGAGGATGCGGCCATTGAGCCTGGATGCGGCGTTGATCAGAAAGATCGATGCGCAGGTATCGACTCCCTCGCGCCATTGGGAGCGGCGTTCACGCCGTGAGGGTCTTACCAGCGAAGGACCGGAGGACAATTGTTCGGCTCGCTGCGGACCGCCAGCCCACGGCCTAACGGACAATGTTCGCGGCCCTGGAGGAGTCTGCTCGGAGCTTGGAGGAGCCGGAATCGGGCGATTGACGAATGGCCCCGGCGCCGGTGGCTCGGTAGCAGCGACATCTGACGGCTGGGAGGCCGGGTCAGCAGCAAGCTGAGCGGCGGCCTGTTCCTCCGCAGCCCGGATCGCGGCGGCCTCTTCCTCCGCGGCCTCGCGCTCGGCTGCGCGCTTGGCGGTATCCTCTTCCTCGACCTCTGCGATTGCCTCTAGAAACTCTTCTTTATGGCGCTCGGAGATATCGGCGAAACGAACGCCAACCAGATTGCGACCGTCGGTCCATTGCGTGATCCCGCAGAAGCGGAAGACGAGCCCTCGAACCTTGAAGGTGACCTCAACGCGGAGCTTGGCTCCGGCCGGGAACCGCTCCTTTGTTCGCAAGCGGCAGCCGCTGAGGCTGAGGTCGATGACTCTGCAGGTAAGGGTTGAGCCATGTGCCACCAGCAACAGAAGTGCGTCAGCGTCGACTTCAAAGCGCGGGACGGCCCTGAAGTTTTTTTGCCCGGCCGTAATCTCTTCCGTCTTTTCTGCCGGTTCCATCGACCCCACCGCATCCATTTCGTGAGAGTTATTCTCCTCCAGCCGCTTCCCAGGGGCTCGGAGGAACTGGCTGCGCAACTTCCCGGCCCTTCAAACGGTCATACCGGTACAGATCGCTGGTCGTTCCCAACGCTTCGTTGTACAAGTCGATTGCGCCGGTCAATTGCTTCAGCTCTTCTGTGAACAAGTGAATCGCCTGCAATTGGCTGGCCGTCGCGGGAAATTCAAATTGGGGAGTCTTAATGAACTTCTGGTAACCCCGGTCAAGCAGACGCGCCACCTGAGTTCCAACCAGGGCTCCGGGAGCTACCGCGAAAGCTGCGGGGGAATCATTGTCGGCGGCGGCCACCAGCACTGCCCCGGCCCCGTGCTTGCTTACCAGCATTCCGCCCGCGACCTCCGACGAAGGAGTCACATTGAAGGAATGCGTGCGCAGATTCTCAAGAGTCTGATCGAAGTTCACGTTGCGGGATTTCCGGTTCACGATGACCATCCAGTCTGCGAGGATCCTGAGACAACCGCTGGCGGAACAGTCTTGAAACTCCGCATCCTCTTACTCAATCTCGCATACCCGGAGCGCAGACAGCAATTGTAGAGATTTTAAAAGGGGAAGAGGGAGCCGGTCGCGGAGGGGACGGCGGCCAGACGACTGCGGCGGCGAGGCGGCTGGGGGTTCGGAGATGCCAGCAGGCTGGCGATCTCGCGAAGTTCAGCGCGGGCATGGGCGATCGTCGAGGCGATGTCTTCGATGTTCTGGCCTGAATGCGGTAGAGCCGAGTCGAAGGCCAGAAGCGGTGAACCAGACGGGGAGTCTTGCATTGGCGCGGGTTGGGGAACCGGCTGAGGCGCTGGGCGGGGAGCCTGCGATTGCTGCAGGGCCTGACGCGCGCCCGCGAGCGTATAACCCTCGATGTGGACCAGTTCCTTGATTCTCAGGGCCAGTTCGACGTCGCGGCGGCGATAGAGCCTCTGGCCGGTTCCGCTCTTGTTGGGCCTGAGTTGGGGAAACTGGGTCTCCCAAAAACGGAGGACGTAGGTTTCTACACCGCAGATTCGGGCTACATCTCCGATTTTGAAGTAAAGGCGGTCGGGGATTGCGGGTGTGTCAAGGGCACGGTTTTTGGGCAACTGCAAGGCCATATTCAGTGTGAGGAGAGGACCGCGAACGCGGCGGGGATACCTCACTAGAGGGATTATAGGCCACAGTTTGCACCAATTGTGAAGCAAAATTTGGACCTGGGTCTGAAGCTATGTGGGAAAACGGATAGTGGTTCGATGTTTCCAACCCTTTAGCAGAAATTACGATTCGCAGGTCCTTCGACTTTGCTACGCTTCGCTCAGGATGACAGAAAGGATGTGGCCCGGGTCTTAGACGGTCCCGGGAATCCGGTTCCACATCTCGCGCAACGAGCACGCGAGATGTGGGGCACCCCGACGCTCCAGAGACTATTGCTTTTTGAGGACTGCTGCGTTCTTTTCGTCGGAGAGGATGGCGGATTCGAAGCGGCGGAAGTCAGAGGCTCTGGCGGGAGGAATCTCGACCTGGCGGACGACATATTCGCGCTCGTAGTGGATGAGATTGCCGTTGGCAGAGACTTTGGAGTGATAACTGGCAAAATCGAGGTCGAGGTCGACCGGGTCTGGAGTCTCATCGACGACGTAGCCGGTGGGAATCGCGATGTCGAAGCTGTCGCGCCAGCGGCCGGTGGCATCGAGATCGATGGGATAGATGCGCGGGTTGTCGTCAAAGGGCATTGCGTAGGAGCCGACGACGCGGGGGCGCACTAGCAAGAGTGAACCGGCTTGATGAGAGTATTGGCGGACGGAGAGCTTGTAGTGGAACTCGAGGGGCTTGTCGAGGGCCGTCGGCTGAATGAACTGAAAGGCGTCGAGCGAGACGCCGGGGAGGGTCTCTGCGACGTATCGCTCCCAGGCTTCTCGGCGCTCCTTGTCATCGGAGTATTTGAGGAAGAGGCGGAAATCGCCGCCTTCGGGGCCGATGTGCGATGTATCGACGGAGCCAGTCAGGGTGCCGTCGGGAGAAAGCGCGAAGGAGGCTTTCTGTTCCGTGCCGTTGACGCTGGGATCAAGCACCGGGAGCGCGATAATCTGGCTGGCAGCTCCGGCCGCGAAAATGCCGTAGCTGCCTTGCTCGTAGTTAGGCAGATTGCCTACCGGAGTGCGTTCGTTGGTGGGATCGAATATGAGGTAGCGCTTGCCGTTGTTGGCTTTAACGATGGCATTGAGGCGCGGATCCTGCACCTCGGCCGGGATCTCAATGGCGGTGATCATGTGGTTGCCCAACAGGGACGGCATATCGGGATCGACTACATCGCGGTGATCGTCGACGGGCACATAGAAGGCATGGATGCCTGCTGCCTGAAGCATGGAGATGAGAATCGTGGTCTTGTCTTTGCAGTCGCCGTAGCGATTACGGAAGATGTCGACCGCATGGTTTGCTTGCAAGCCACTGATGCCGCGCACGACGATGAAGTAGCGGATGTTCTTCTGAATGTATTCTGTGATGCGGCTTAGCTTGGTGTAGAAGTCGGGCGCGCCAGCGATGATGGTCTGAGTCTGTGCGGTGATCTCGGGGGATGGGTCCGGGCGGTTTGCCTCCAG
>JBEKCA010000159.1:0-8919 GCA_050015115.1 Occallatibacter sp. | reverse complement strand
TGACTATCTGACCGACCTGCTAAAGCCCTTCGCAATAGACAAAGGGGCGGCGGCGGCGGCGATACTTAGCGTCATCGATGGCGCCTTTTCCATGCGAATGCTCTATGGGAATTCGAAGGTGATTCCGATTCTCTCGCCCGCCGAGGCAGTACTCAAGAGCTTTCAGATCGCGCGAACTCAACGCCGCAGTTGATTGGCTGTCATTATGAAGCCCGCTTGGTGCAAAATCGCCAAACATTCATTACAGGTTTGGGTAAGTCCGGTAGGCCTCAATCGTTGTATCAAGTGAAATATTCGAAACCCTTGTTGTCTTGAGCAGCACATTAAAATATGGGAATTCTGTTGCACGTATCTTCTTTCGGAACGCGGACAACTGATCTTCTGACAGAAGAAACTCTACGCCAGCATTGCTGGCTACCCAGGACGTTCCCTCGACGACCAGAATTCTGCCATTGTGGTTCGGATTAGGCAGGTAAGCGACTGAGCAGTAATCGACGGTAGGCTTGTCAGAGAAAAACGGAGAATATGTCTGCTGCTCGCCTGCTGCCGGCATGCGGTTTCTGATCACAGTCGCCTTGGCATTTACGTCTTTGGAGTCGGATATGAAGTTCATACGATTGTCGACTAATTCCGCCCAAGGATTCGACAGCTCGCCGCCAATTATGATCATGTTATGGGTTGACGCTAATGTAGGCGTGTAGTTGCGAGCGTTGTAAGAATGGAGCTTCGATCCCAGAGGATCCAAAGCCATTATGCGTTGCACCAGCGTGATGTCTTCGGCTCTCCCAAGGTTCTTGCTAGCAATCAAATTCAGAGCAGCGCGCAAGTCGTCGCTGGATCCCTGGATTTGGATCCGGCTGACATAATCTTGGCTCAGATAATCCTGTAAGGAAAATCTCTGGTTACTGATGCTCTGAAGCAACAGATAGGAAGAGTCTTCCGTGACGACATCGGTATCTCGGTCGGAGTCCAGGAAACCTGACCAAAGAGCATGCAGCGCAGGCTCGTTCCGCCACGCGCTCAGGGAGCGGTGCAAGGTGCGAAGCTGAATCCACATGGATATGCAACCGAATGTGAGCGCGGCAATGATCAGTATTGCGATCCGGAGACCGGAACTTATCCGGCGGATGTTTACGGCAGGCTTGGGGGCATCTCGAAACGCGCGCGGCAATTCCGTAATCGAGGCGACTGCTGCGAGGTCGGGCTCCACCTGACTTTCAAGGATTCCAGGCGCGAGTTGGGTGGCAAGCTGAGCATCGGTCGTAACGGACCCATGATCGGATACCGCTCTCGAAGTCCAGCGGAATTCGGGAGCATACGAACCGCGGGGCATCTCGATGCGAAGAGCTGTGTCAGCCGGCGCAGAGCCATAGTATTGCTCGAGTCGCTTGCGCACCTCTCCAGCGCTGATTCTGACCACCGGATCATCTCCTGTTGCATAGTCAGTTTTCCGGTGAAAGACCTCAACTCCAATGGAGCGCTCCTTTAGATTGTCTACCTGTCCAGCAAGGCTATTGTGGACCACGTAGGCGAGGAATTGCCGGCTCCGATCACTGCTTCGAAAAGCGTGGCTACTGAGTATTCTCTCCAATTCGAGAAGGATGGCCTGCTTTGCGTTTTCGTCTGGTGATGGTGACTCCGGGTGAGCCGTGCCGATCTCAATATTCTGAATTGCACTATTCATGAGGCCGCCCGATCCACTGCGATTCACTATAGCAGAATCCTTCAAGAAGACGGCCACGGCTGTGAAAGCACAGGCGCCTTGGCACTTTAAGTCAACTTGAATCAACACAATGATGCGATTGCAGCGGCCTGTCCTTACTGTTGGCATACAGTACAAATACCGTATCTTACTTGCCCAAGTCAGCTCTGAAGACTAGTCGTTTGTGGGTTGAAAAAAGCTGCCAATAGAACCGGCTCTGCAAATCAAGGCCCCAGCATGGAAGAACTGGTGTGAGCAGGCAAACCAGGTAGACATTCAGTGGCCCACATCGCGTTGGGCAGCTGGGCAACTAAATAAACGCGGGCCAAACTGCGAGGCCCTCGCAAACTAACGGGGCTCAGAATCCTTCATGCGATTCCAAGGAAACACGGATCGAACACTCACCGGACAAAAGGGCGGCGATCGAACATTTGCTGTTCAGGATGGCAATTGTGGTCATGAGCCTTAGGGCCTCGCCGGACAAGGCCGCCCTCAGCAACGTGCGCAAAGCTCTCTCAACAGCCCAAGCGCAAAGCAGTTCATCAACTTTGGAGGAACACTATGATTTGGAGGAATACTATGACTCTGACGCAAGTGACATTATCACCCCGCTTTTTGACAAGGCTTGCCTTGTTGCTGGTCTTTTGCGGCGCATTTCCAATGCTCATGCAGGCGCAGCGATATCTCGGCGGAATCAGCGGCACCGTGGCGGATCAAACAGGCGCCATACTCCCTGGCGCGCAGGTGGTGGCTGTCGAAAACAGCACGCAATTCAAAACGGTAATCAAATGCGGCGCCGACGGCGCCTTCTCCATCCCTTCGCTCTCACCTGGCACGTACACGGTTTCAGTGACAGTTGCTGGATTCAAAACAGAAGCGCAAAGCAACGTGATTCTGACCGCTGGACAGGTTGTCCAGCTCGATTTCAAACTTTCCCCGGGTAATGTGAGCCAATCAGTGCAAGTAGTGGCGGAGACTGCGTCATTGATCGACACCAGCTCCCCGACCCTGGCCACAACGATGGATATGCAGGCGGTGGCGGATCTGCCGAACAACGGACGTAATGTGTACGTGATGGACACCCTGGCTCCTGGCGTGGTGACGACTACCGGCAACTACTTCACGGCCAAGTCTAGCCAATACACCAACCCCTATAGCGGCACGTCTACAGCGATCACCGCGTACGGCACGGGCGGCCACGTCCGACTCACGCTGGATGGCATCCCCGCCGATGCGCCGGAGCGTTTCTCGGGTACGAACTATCTAAACTTCAACCCCGCGCCGGACGCAGTGCAGGAAGTGAAGACAGAAAACGGCATCTTCGACGCGCAGATTGGTCACAGCAGCGGCATGGTGATCAACACCGTCGTCAAGAACGGCACGAACAACCTTCATGGCGCCGCGTATTACGTTTTCCAGAACACCTATCTGGACGCTAACATCTATCAGAATGCGGGCAATGGCACTGCGCGTCCTAACAACCAGATGAACCAGACCGGCCTCGTGATTGATGGGCCGGTGGTTCTGCCCAAGGTTTACAACGGGCGCAACAAGATTTTCTTCATGTTCGCAACCGAGCGCTACTACACACACAGCCCGAATCCGTACTCAGGTACCTTCCGCCTACCCACGACGGCGGAGCGGGGCGGCGATTTCTCGGGCCTGTGTCCAGGCGGCTTCAATTCAAGCGGCTTTTGCAACTCGAGCGGGGGTATCCAGCTTTTTGTCCCGAACTCGCCCGTGGATGCCAACGGCGACCGTACCGAGTACTTCCTGAACAACAACATTGTCGCGTCCAGCTTTGGAACAGCCGGATATACGTGCACAAGCGGTACTTGTACCGTGACGAGCTTCGGGTCACCGGTGGCAGGTTCGTCGGCCATCAACGCCACTGGCACAGCCTTTGCGGCGTTCATGCCATCTCCTAACGTCGCCGGGTCGACGGCCTACAGCTCGGAATCGCAATCCAACTATGTTCCGGCCAACGACTCCTACCCCAGCCAATACCCCTCATTCATTGGGCGTTTCGACTTTGAACTCGGCCAGAACGACAAGCTGAGCGCAATTGGATTCCGCTCCGGTCTGACGCAGAGCTATCCGTTCTACAGTTACTCCAAGGGCATTGCGCCGAATGGGGACGGCTATTCGGTTTACCGCAACAGCCGTGGCGGCAGCCTGGACGAAGTGCATCAGTTCTCGTCTACCATGGTGCTGGACTCGCGCTTTGGCGTTATCTCTCACCCCTTCGGCCTCATCTATCCGGGCGCCACGGGCTTCAGTCTGAGCGGCCTGTCGATGACCCAGACGGGGCTGCCATTCAATACGTTTCCCGGCGTCTCGTTCAGCGATAGCTATGTAGGTTTGGCGCCCGGGGCCGGCGGCCAGATCAGTAATTCCACCCTGGGCTCGCTCGACGAGATCCTGTCGAAGGAGTGGGGACGCCACTCGTTCCGTTTTGGGTTCCAGGGCGACATCCTGCGCTACACTGTCCAGAACCCCGAGAGCGGTTTCGGCAACGGATCAGGCACCGCGGGCTTTGCCTTCGACCGCCGTTTCACTCAGTCGAACTCCGTTCTGTACGGCGCCGGCTCGGCTCCGCTCACCAACGGCGTTGGCTCCGGCGATGCGGTTGCCGATATGCTGCTCGGCGATTTTTCCACCTCCAACTACACTGACCAAGTCGCGTACGCCTTGCAACAGATCTACATGGCGCCCTACGTTCAAGACGACTGGCGCGTGAACAATAAGCTGACGCTGAACCTGGGCGTCCGGTACGATTATGAGTCGCCGCTAACTGAGCGCTTCAATAGAATGATTTCGGGCTTCTGCGTCACGTGCCAGAATCCATTGCAGAGCTCGGTCTCCGGCCTGACGCTGAATGGGGGCCTTCAATTCGCGACGCCGTCAAGCCGCTTCCCGTACCCGCACGATACACACAATATCGCGCCGCGTCTTGGCGCGGCATGGCAGGTGCTTCCGAATACTGTGGTGCGCGCCGGCTTCGGCATCATCTTCTTCAACACCATCGAGACGCCGTACTCCACCGGCTACAGCCAGGCCACCAGCAACAACAACTGGACGACCTCGGCGCCGCTCAATTCGGAAACAACTCCGTTCCCGACAGGCGTGATTTTGCCCACCGGCAACACGCTGGGCCTGGAGACCGGAATCGGTCAAAGTGTTAATTTCAACGACCAGGGCCACGTGCAGCCGCGCGCCGCGGAGTATACCTTGAACATCCAGCACCAGCTTCCTTACAACATCGCACTGCAGGTTGGCTATGTGGGCTCCAAGCCCACGCGGCTTGAGGTGAGCAAAAACATCAACGCTTTGCCCGCGCAGTATTATAACCAGGGGCAAGCGGAGGTGAATTATCTCACCACCAAGGTCGCGAATCCCATGGCCGGCCAGTTCGCCAGCTCTTACGCCAATAACTCGACATTAAACGCCAGTACAATTCAGCAGTATTTGCTGCTTTTGCCGTTCGCGGAGTACGGCTCGGTGACCGATCAGAACATCTCCACCGGCAGCACGCCATATAACTCGCTGCAAATTCAGATGGGCCACCCGATGTCGCACCACTTCGCGATCCAAGGCAACTTCACCTGGGATAAGTTGATGCTCCACAATGGCTATCTGAACTCCGGCATCGACACACACCTTCAGTCGTACGAGGACAACAACTCCAACCTGCTTGCCAACTTCTTCGGCACTTACGAGTTGCCCAAATTCTCATCGAGTCCCTACTGGGAGCGCGCGGCCATCGGCGGCTGGAAGTTCAACGCAGTTCTCCGCATGGCCAACGGCAACCTGATCTCGGCTCCCGGCAACGTGAACATCATCGGACCAACCGGTGTTGCCAACCGCAGCTACAGCCACTTCATCAACACCTGCTACGAAAACACCAGCGGCGCACTCGTCGTGGGCACCGGGGCCTGCAGCAGCTCAACGGACACGCCGGCCTACCAGCAGCGGCTATCCTATACCACCCAAACGAACAGCCCTTACACCGGGGTTCGCCAGCAGTTTCATCCGCGGTGGGACGCCTCGCTCTTCAAAACCTTCCCGATTCGCGAGGCCGTCACATTTGAAATTCGCGGTGAATTTTTCAACCTGTTCAACACACCGATTTTTGGTGGGCCCAACACGTCGATCGGCAGCTCCAGCTTCGGCGTGGTCTCGTTGTCGCAGGCTAACGACCCGCGCTATGGCCAGCTTACAGCTCGACTGAATTTCTAAGGTACGCCTCCTTTGCTGTGGACTTCCGAGGGGCAGTGGTCAATTCGGAAGTCCACAGATTTCTTACTTACCAGAGACACTTTCCCGGCGGAGACGGGTGCGCCCACTCTATCCAAAACGGGGATTTGCGAAATGGTCTCATGCAAGGTGTGAATCGCAATGATGTCGAGGCGGAAGAGAGCTTTACTTCAGACTTTTTTGGTGGTCGGCCTGTTCGCCACTGCGCACGGCCAGACCCGAAGTCAATCGGTACATCTGGTAGAACAGGCGCCTGTGGCGATCAGCAAGATCGCGCCGGGATTGTTCCTGGTGGACTTTGGCCGAGTGGCGTTCGGGAACCTTTCGCTTGGGCCTGTGGAATTGTCTACATCAGAGGCAGTTACCGTCCGCTTCGGCGAGGCGTTGAAAGACGGCCGAGTGGATACTCATCCACCCGGCTCAGTGCGCTATTCCGAGGTGAAGGTCGTACTGGGCCGGGCAGTCACCGTGATTGTCGCTCCTCCAGCGAATGCGCGTAACACCAAGGCTCCCGCAGTATTGAGCCCAGCGCCCTGGGGAGTGTTGACGCCCTTTCGTTGGGTAGAGGTGGAAGGCTGGCCGACTGAATTGCGCGTGGACCAGATTCGACGGCGCGCCGCCTTCGATAGTACGTGGGTCGACGATGCTGCAACCTTCCACTCTTCAGACCCGATGTTGGACAAGGTCTGGGATCTCTGCCACTACTCGATCAAGGCGACGACCTTTGACGGAGTCTTCGTGGATGGAGATCGCGAGCGCTTAGCTTACGAGGCCGATGCTTATCTGACTCAGCTCGGCTACTACGCCGGAGACCCCGATCCACGAATATCGCGGGCCACATTCGATCGTCTAATGAAGTTTCCGACCTGGCCGTCCGAGTGGGCTCCGCACATGATCTTCATGGCCTTCGCTGACTGGATGCAAACGGGTGACACGGCCTGGCTGGCAGCGCACTATGAAGGACTAAAGACCAAGCTGTTGGATAAACGCATCGGACAAGACGGACTGGTAATGAGCCCGCCGGACCTGATTCGACATGGGGATATTGTTGACTGGCCAGCACACGAGCGAGACGGCTACGTCTTTACCAGTGTCAACACGGTTGTCAACGCCTTCCGTCTGCGCGCTCTGAATGAGATGAGCGAACTCGCCGACGCCCTAGGCAAGAAGCAGGAGGCTGAGAGATTTTTGGAGCAAGAAAGGACGGCGGAGGCGACTTTCCAAGAAAAGCTCTTTGATCCGGCGCGTGGGCTCTATCGTGACGGAGTAGGAACAGATCATGCTTCTGTGCATGCAAACCTGTTTCCCTTGGCCTTTGGGCTCGTACCTGCCGACAAGCGGCCGCAGATCGCACAGTGGCTCGCCGGTCGCCACATGACAGTATCGGTCTACGCGGCACAGTATCTGTTGGAGGGTCTGTTCGAGAACGGCGAGGATGCTGCTGCGCTGGCCTTGATGACCGCACCGGGTGATCGAAGCTGGAGGCACATGGTCGAGAGCGGCGCGACGATCACCTGGGAGGCCTGGGATCAAAATTACAAGCCCAATCAGGACTGGAACCATGCCTGGGGGGCGGCTCCGGCGAATCTTCTGCCACGCTTCGTGCTGGGCGCGCAGCCGCTGACCCCGGGGTGGAGCAGAGCGCTCGTCCAACCGCATCCAGGTACCCTGACCTGGATCAAAGGCCGGATGCCAACGCCGCGCGGCGAGCTGTCGGTGAACTGGAGGCGTGATAAGAACTTCACTCTGACACTCACTCTGCCGGCTGGGATGACTGCCAAGGTCGAGTTGCCCGCGCTAGAGGGTTCGAGTGGAGTTTGGGTCGATGGCGCACCTGTGAAAACGCATCGCGAGGAGCAATGGTGGGTTCTCGAAAAAGATTTGTCGGGAACCGTAACGATTGAGGAGCAATGATGCATCGAGTATTCGCAGTTTAAAATGCAGGATTGAAGAAACGTTCGGGGCGATGTCGGACCGGCTCGATGTGACGGACAGTCTTAGTGACGGACGCAATACTCTGGAACTGGTGTTGACGAATCTCTGGGCAACCGGCGCACCGGTGATTTGAAGTCGTCGGCTACGGCACAGTTCACGCACTCCAACGTACGCGCCTACAGTGTTCGCCGATCACGGCGATATCGGGACTGACTGTGGTCTTCTAATCCACGTTTGAGGTATGCCCCTGGGCTGGCTCCAACCACCCGCTTGAAGGCCTTACTGAATGCCGCATCGGACTCGTAACCGACTAATCGAGCAACGTCGACGTGCTTCTTGTCACGTTGTTCGAGTAGCTGCATTGCCTTCTGCATCCGCCACTCGGTTACGTATTCCAACGGTGTCTGTCCGAGCAGATCTTTGAAACGCAGTGCGAATGCGGAACGAGACATGCCCGCTGCTTCGGACAGAGACTCGACTGTCCATGGCGCGCCGACGTGACCGTGAAAGGCAGTCAGGGCAGTGCCGATGGGAGGATCGAAAACCGCCCGAAGCCATCCTTGTTTGCGTTCCGGTTCCGTCGCGATATACGCCCGGAGTACCTGGATAAAGAGAACCTCGGCGAGGCGGGTCGCGACGATTTCAGACCCTGGTACCTGGTCTGCCATCTCCGACGCCAGAGACTGCATGGTGTTGTGAAGAGCGAACGTGCGTGCCTGATCGGCCCTGATCAGAATGAAGTTTGGTAATAACTGAGTGACGGGTTTCAGGCTGGCACGGTCGAAGCTGAGAGACCCACAGACGATGGTGGTCGGTGCGCCGCCACCTCCACAATGAGCTACGTTGCTCTTCGCTCTTGCCGCGACCTCACGGAAGGTCGATTTCGGAGATGTTCGAGGGCTATCGCGCATGACGATCGAAGTGTCACGGGCGAGCAAGATGAAATCACCACCGGTGAGCGGAATCGCCTCCGCAATGCCTTCAACGTTGAGCCAGCAATTGCCACGCGAGAGCATAGCAAAGTG
>JBEKCA010000158.1:0-9133 GCA_050015115.1 Occallatibacter sp. | reverse complement strand
GGTCAAACCAGGCATGGCCGGCAAGCAGGTATGGTAGCCACGCTTGCAGCACCACCGCAGCCAGCGGCGCCAGAACATAAACCAGCATCGGATAACTGCGAATCCCAAGATCGCGGCGGTAGTCGGCGCCCAGAATGGCCATCTCTATCGAGCCCTCCCTTGATCGGGCGACGAGGGCTCGGGCTGTTCAGCAGGCTTCGACTCTGGCTTGGCTTGCGGCTTGGTTGGCGGCTTCGTCGGCGGTTGAGATTCTAGAGCTGGCGCAGGCTTTTGTTCCTGGCCGCTCGGCGCGGGGTTCTGCTGGTCCGCCGTCGGCGTGGTAGCTGAACCCGGCATGAAGCGGTCGGGATGCCGGACAGGCAGCAACTTCGGCGCAGGCGGAGCCGCAGGAGTTGTCGGGCTCTGGCCGGGCGCCGTCGTCTGTCCGGGTGCAGTTGTGGCAGCCGCATTCGCAGCAGGCGCATTGGGATCGGTCAACCCCGGCAGCCGTTCAGCCATGATCTGCGATGCTTTTTGCTGCTCCTTGATGGCCGTCACCTCCGCGCCCTTCAGCGCCTCGCTTGTAGCCAGATCCTGCTCCTGGTCAGTCGAGAAGCGCGGCTCGGTGGATGTAATGACCAGCACCTCGTCGAGCCGGTCGAGATGCGCCGCGGGCTTGACGATCACGTCGATGAACGAGTCACGCTCGGGGTCTGGAACAACTTTGTCGACCACTCCAACCGGCAATCCACGCGGAAAAATCTTGTCGCCCCCGGCGGTGAGCACTTTTTCCCCAGGCTGAATGCGCTGGTCGGCGAGGATGCCCACAATCTGCGGCCTTCCGGCGGCATTGCCGCGCAGAATGCCCCGGATGCGCGTCGTTTCAAGAATGACGCCCGCGCCGCTGCTCTGGTCGTTGATGGCAAGCACCTGAGCGGTATAGGGAAAGACCTCGCGCACCTTGCCCACAATGCCGTCGGGGGTGATCACCGCCATGTCGCGCTCAAGCTTGTAGTTCGCTCCCTTGTCGATATAGAAGACGCGGGACTGATCGCTGCCACTGGAGCCGATAGCCTGTGCCGCCAGCGTCTTGTAGATGTACTTCTGCTGAAAGTCCGCGAGAGCCTCGAGGCGCTGGCCCTGCCTGGCATCTTCAAGCAGAGAAGCCTGCTCCAGACGGAGCCGGTCGATGGTCTTTTGCAGTTCAAGATTCTGTTCGTGCGTGTTGCGCAGGGCAATGTAATTTCCCCACAGGCCCGACACGCCCATCGTTGAGGCATGGAAAAACCGCTCGGGAGGCGTGACCAGCGCGTCGGCCCACAGCCGGATCAATCGAACGCCCCTTCCGTCCTCCATCTCGTAGGTGTTGTGTCCGCTGTCGATGCGGCGCACCTGCATGGCCAACCCGATGATCTGCGCCAGCAGGACAGCCAGCAGCACCACGAGATTCCGGTAACGAACGAAGAACGATTCCATGGCCACAGCTCGGGCGGGGCAGAGAAGACTGCGCGGAAAGCGAGAGCAATATCAGTATACTGAGGACCGCTTGAGGAGGGATTGGCTGTTCGGCCGGTCGAAGGGATCTGGCTACCGAGTCTGGTATTCTTCCAGATCAGTAAAGCTCTCTGAGGAAAGCGCTTGATCTCTCGAAAGGCAAGTCTGGGGCTCCTGGTTCTTCTCACGGTTGTTATCGCGGGGATCTGCTGCATGATTCCGCGGATTCCGCAGCCGCTGTCGTATCACCAGTTCGCTGATCGTCGCGGCCTCGTCGGCCTTCCCAACTTTGGCGATGTCGCCTCCAATCTGCCCTTCGCTGTGGTGGGGATTTGGGGCTTGATCTTTCTGCGTCGATGCAATTCGAATCCGGACGGGCATTTTCTCGGGCATTTTATTGAACGGCGCGAGCAGTGGCCTTATCTGCTGGTCTTTATCGGATTGCTGCTGACGGCCTTCGGCTCCTCCTGGTATCACCTCAACCCCAACAATGCGACGCTGGTGTGGGACCGGCTGCCGATGACCATCACTTTCATGTCGATGGTGGCGGCGGTGATCATGGAACGCATCAGTCTCAGGCTTGGTTTGTGGCTGCTGCCGATTCTCTTGATTGTGGGATTATCGAGCGTTTTGCAATGGAACTGGAGCGAGATGCGCGGCGCGGGCGACCTGCGATTTTATGCAGCGGTGCAGGCTTATTCGGTGTTGGTGGTTTTGCTGGCGTTTCTGTTTCCGTCGCGCTACACGCGTAGCAGCGATCTTGGTCTTGTTGTGGGTTTCTATGTTCTGGCCAAAGCCCTGGAGACCTGGGATAAGCCGATCTTCGCAGCGCTGCACGTCGTGAGCGGTCACACGCTCAAGCATCTCGCCGCCGCAGCAGCCGGTTACTGCATTCTGCGCATGGTGCAAAAGCGGCAGCCTGTCGTGGAGCTATCCTCGATTTCGCATTTGGTCTGAGCTTTCGCAGCGATCGTGGGCCTGCAAGACCACGAATCCGTCGCCAGCAGAAAGCAATCGAGTGGCCCCAACGGCCGTTATGCGATCTCCGGTCAGCCCGCACGATGGTCCAGGGGATTTGCGCAGGCGATGCTCTCTATTGCTTTAGCAGATCGATCTTGAACGGGATTCGAGGATTATCTTCATTCAGAATCCGGATCCTCCCTGGATTAGCTGGATCGTATCGGACGCGCAAGCCGGGAAGAGAATCGACTACGTCGCCGATTTGATTGATTTGATCGTCCTTAATGGGAAACCCCGTCGCCGATCCGTCCTGCGTCTTCCCATTCACCTGATACGAATAGCTCACGAGCGGGAGAGTTGGAGATCCCCACGACGTCGTCGTAAACCTTCTCAACCTTCCGTCTGCGACACTCCATCCGAGAGCTTGATTTAGACGGCTCTGTCTCCGCACCATGCGGACCATCCTTATGACGAGACCATCCATGAAGAAGCCGACGCCACCCATAGTCCGCAATTATACCCCGGGCTACGTCGCGAGGAAGCACTCAGTGCACTATGGCGATTGGTCGGGAAGTCGGAAACTGCGCCGTCGCCGCCTCACCGCAGCCGATCAGTCGATCTTGATCTTGCGCAGGAGGCGGAAGTCGGAGAGCATCTTGCCTGTGCCCAGCACCACCGAGGCCAGCGGATCGTCGGCCACCGAGACGGGCAGGCCGGTCTCTTCGCGGATGCGCTTGTCGAGATTTTTGATCAGCGCGCCTCCGCCGGTGAGCACGATGCCGCGGTCGCTGATGTCAGCCGACAACTCAGGCGGCGTGCGCTCCAGAGCCACGCGGATGGCGTTCATGATGACCGCGATGCATTCGCCCAGAGCCTCGCGAATCTCGCTGTCGTCGATGGTGATGCTCTTGGGAACGCCCTCGATCAGGTTGCGTCCCTTGATCTCGATGCTCAGAGGCTTGTCGAGCGGGAAGGCCGAACCGATTTCAATTTTGATGGCCTCGGCGGTCCGCTCGCCGATCAGCAGGTTGTATTTGCGCTTTAGATAGTTGGTAATAGCCTCGTCCATCTGGTTGCCGGCCATGCGCACCGAGCGTGAGTAGACGATTCCTGAGAGCGAGATGACCGCGATGTCCGTGGTCCCGCCGCCGATGTCGACCACCATGTTGCCGCCGGGTTCGGTGATGGGCAGGCCGGCGCCGATCGCTGCCACCATGGCCTGTTCGACGAGATAGACCTCGCTGGCCTTGGCGCGATAGGCCGAGTCCTCGACCGCCCGCTTTTCCACCTGGGTAATCTCAGAGGGCACGCCAATAACGATGCGCGGATGCACCAGCATCTTGCGGTTGTGCGCCTTCTGAATGAAGTGGTTGAGCATCTTCTCGGTGACTTTGAAGTCGGCGATGACGCCGTCTTTCATGGGACGGATGGCGACGATGTTGCCGGGCGTGCGGCCCAGCATTTCCTTGGCCTCGGTACCCACGGCTTCCACCTCGCCGGTGTTTTTGTTGATGGCGACAATCGAGGGCTCATTGACCACGATGCCCTTGCCGGCCGCAAAGACCAGGGTATTGGCGGTGCCGAGATCGATGGCCAGATCGCTGGAGAACATGCTGAAGAGCGAGCGCAGGCCGTGCGACCGAGGGGAGCGAGATGGGTATCCATTCAATGACATCGGGAGATCGGTTTTACCTCAAGGCTTATTGTACGGCCCGAGGGCCAAAGCCGTATCGCGCGACCGCTCGGCAAGTGAAACAAAGTGCCACTGCGGGAACAAGCGCGGTAAACTCCGATGTTTCCCAGGATCGACAGTGAAGGCCGTGTTGAAGGACGCTGGCATCTGTTTCCTATGTCCATGGCGAACGCATGGCCCCGGCCGTTGACCACGCAAAACACCTTGGCTGCATGGTGACCGGTTCCCCGCCCCCAAGCGTGCGGATACCCCGGCCCGCGCAGGCCTGCGGCATAAAGAATGCAGGAAGACAAATGGCAGGTGCGGGTCACACGCCTGCCACTCATCTTCACGTCAGAGCATCTGCAAAAAGTTCACAACTAGAAAATGAAGTGAGCCGCGATCTGCACGCTGCGCGGGCCACCCCCGCCAAGGAAAGGGTTGCCGCTGCCTACATCCGGAGTTGCAGTGGTGGGCAGGAACTGGTTTGCGGCTCCGGCCACCAGACGGCCTCCCGCGATTTCGCTGTCACCGAAGCTTAGAGCGTCGATGCCAAAGCCCGGCAGCAGCGGGTTCGAGAAATTTGGGTGATTGAAGATGTTGAAGAAATCGGTGCGAAGCTCCATCGTCACCGATTCTTTCAGGTGCGTGGTTTTGGTCAGCGAGAAGTCGAAGTTCGTATAGTTCGGTGAATTGAAGGCGTTGCGGCCCTCATTGCCGGGATGCCATCCACTGAGACATGTCTCGTAGGTTGTGTCATTCGGGTTCGTGTCCACGTTGCAAGGCATGGCGAAGGCGGCGAGGTTCAGCAGGTTGGTTCCGCTCGCTCCCGTATGTGGATTGGAGATAATGTCCGGCCGTCCAAAGCCTTCACCGCTGCCGTTGTAATCGCCTTCGAGATAACTGACTGTATAAGGCTGTCCGGTGGCAAAGTTGAACATTCCATCGACTCCCCAACCGTTGGCGATCCATTGAGAGTGCTCAAACCTGGGAAGATTGTAAGTCCAGTACCATTGCAAGCGCTGCCGCACGTCAAAGTTGGAACTGGCGCGTTCGGCGTGGGGATTGAAACTATCGTCGGGCATCGACGCGTTCGGAACAAAGTCCATGCCGTCGCTGGCCGTGTCGATCGAATGCGCCCAGGTGTAGTTCAGCGTGGAGGTCACGCCCCGCCAGCCCTGCACCTTCAAGGTCGCTTGCGCGGAATTGTAGTTGGAAATCGAGCTGGTCTCGATCTGGTTCACATAGAAAGGCTGAGAGTCGACGAACGGGCTGACGAAGTAGGTTGGAAAGCACTGGTAACCGTATGTAATCGTCTGTCCGTTTCCACAACTGTCCACGCTGCCATTGACGATATTGAATTGGTTGAGGTCGCGGAAGTGGTAAAGGTGGCGGCCCTGCGACCCAATGTATCCAACCTGAAGAGCAACCTGCTTTGTGAGCTGCGACTCGATATTGAGGTTATAGGCGGCATACCTTGGCGTCACCAGTTTCTGATCAACGGTGAATGCGCTGCTCGGCGTGTAGCCGCCAAAAATCGGAGTGTTCGGAGAGATGATCGAAAGCGGGTTATCGTCAACGTCATATCCAGTGACGACAGGCGATGCAAAGGTGATGCCGTTGAATGCCGGCCCGGCCAGCCCCGCATTGGTGTTATACGCCTGGTTGCCTACGAAAAAGTCCTGCGACGCTCCATCGTAAAAGATTCCAGCTCCCGTCCTGATCACCAGCTTGCCATTTCCTAACAAGTCATCGGCGATGCTGAAACGAGGCGCGAAATTCATCCAGTCCTTGGGATAGAGCGAGGCGGGCGCACCGGGAGTTCCTATGGTTTCAAGCCCGCCGGTCTTCACGCTGAAGATGCTGAAGGCTTCATTCTCGGCGCCGATCACGCCGTAGTAATCCCAGCGAAGGCCATAGTTGAGCGTGATGCGGGTGCTGAGGTGCCAAGAATCCAGCAGGTAAGCGCCGCCGCCGTTCTGGTAAGAATAACGCGTGCTATACCCTTCGGCGGAACTGCCGCCGTCAATGTAGCCCGAAAGGAAATCTTCAAGCGGAGTGAATGTCGTGGGCGCGCCCGTGTTCGGGTCCGGTCCGACGTGGCCGCTGAAGCTCAGTTTGCCGCGATGTCCTGAATCGATGAAGCTGTTGATAAAGGTGCGCCGCCACTCATAACCGGCCTTGTAACTATGCCGGCCTTTGATCAGCGAGACGTTGCCGAAGAGCTGGTAGTTGGTGTCGACGCGGCCTCGCGAGTCGCTGGCGGTGGCGCCGATCGGGCTATAGGAACCGACGCTGATGGTTGGCAGTCCAAGGTCCTCTGTGGAGTAGCCTGGTGGCAGAGAATCCAAGCCAAACGCTGTCTCAGGATTGAGGCCGATGTCTTGCGGAATGAATTGCTGCACGAAGCGGTTGTAACCGCCGCGAACCTCGACGATCAGGTTCGGTTTTGGAATCGATGTATAGGAGAGCGAGCCGATGTTGACGTGGGTCGGTGTAGAAGTGTTGTATCCAGGTGCGCTCGAGCCCGTGAAGAGCATGCCCAACGGAAAACTCTGCATGCCATGGGAGTAGAAGTAGCGGCCGGTCAGCAAGTCACCTGCGCTGAATAGATGCAGATGTTGGTCGGCTTTTGCAATCACGTTATCGCTATTGTTGCTGAACGGCGTTGTGAAGGTTTCGCTGCCGTCCCCGGACGCCGGCAGCGTCCCCCATGGCTTACTGGCCAGCAGGCTTTTGATCACGGGGTTGATGGCGCCACCACCGGCAGTGTAAGCATCGATGTCTGACTGAACGGGCACCGCGCCCAATTGGGGCAAACCGCCGTTTTCCCTCTGCCCCTCATATGAAACCAGCCAAAACGACTTGTCTCGAATGATCGGGCCGTCAACCATCCCGCCAAACTGATGGTTGGTAAATGAGTTCTTGGGCTGGTCAACTGTATTGAAGTAGTTGCGCGCAGTCAGCGCGTCGTTGCGGAAGTACTCGAACGCACTGCCATGGAAATTATTTGTGCCGCTCTTGGTTACGATGTTGACGGTCGCTCCAGAACTGCGGCCAAACTCAGCTTCCGAGTTGCCGCTCACAGGAATCTCGGCCAGGGCGTCCTCGGGAAGGATGGTTCCGGGGCATCCCCACACGCCAGCCTGATTGACTGCCGGGAGGTTGCGATAGCCATCGTTCATGTCCGTGCCATCGAGCAGATAGTTATTTGAGCGTCCGCGATTGCCGTTCAGGCTGAACAGTCCGTATGAGCCGGCGGATTCGGTCGATCCCACCGGGTCGCTCGTCGCGCCCGGAACCAGTTCCAGCAGTTTGGTATAGTCGCGCCCGTTCACCGGCAGCTCGGCAACCTGGGAGGCTTCGATCGAACCGCCTGTCGTGTTGCTGGCTGTCTCCACCAGTGGCACTTCGGCGGTGACCTGGACCATTTCCTGGACTGAACCCGCAGCCAACTTGGCGTCGGCGCGCGTCGGCGAGCCCACGCTCACGGGGATATCGGTCAGCGTCGTGGTGCCGAAGCCGTCCTTCTCGACAGTGATGCTGTAGGTGCCCAACGGCAGTTCCGAGGCAACGTAGCCGCCCAGATCGTTGGTGGTCACTGTGCGGGTCAAGCCGGTGCCGGGACTGAAAACCTTTACCTGAGCCCCCTGTATAGTCGCTCCTGTGCTGTCGGTGATCGTTCCTTGGATGCTCCCGCGGAAGGTTTGCGCACCCGAAGTGCAGACCAGGAAAAAGGTGAAACACACAAACAACACAGCAATCAGGAAGTTCTTCATCGGGTCGTGCTCCTAACTCTATTGATTTGGGAGAATGCATGAATTTTAACATGCGGCCCACAGGACACGAATAAGGATGGTATAAGGATTCTTCCCTGAAAACTCGCAGAAGCTGCAGTTGTACCGTGGCAGAACGCAGGTATCGCCACCAATGCATTGATCGAGCAACCCGGTGCTAGATTCCCAGGCGTGATTTCAGCGAGCGGACGCGATCGCGGGCGACGGGAATCTGCGTGCGTTGGGGGTCTTTGAGGGAAAGAATAACCTTCCCCGCAAACCATGAGTTGACTTCTTGAATCCAATCCACATTCACCAGAACGGAACGGTGAACGCGCAGAAACCTTGCCGGATCGAGCCCTTGCTCAAGCTCTGCGATCGTTTGATCCACGCAGTGCTGACGCCCGTTTGCCACGGCATAGGTAAGTTTTTCGTGGGCCAGGAAATGAGTTACTGCATCAAGATCGAGAAACTGAATGCGCTCGCCCACACGCGTGGCGATGCGGCGTGGATACCCGGCCCGCTCTTCGCGCAGCGATGCGGCCAGTTCCTTGAGCAGAACAGGCAGGCCGGGATCGCGCTGCCATTCCGGTTTCACGGAAGGACGAAGCCGGTCGAGTTTCTTGAGCGAGCGGATCAACTGTTCGGCCTCGATAGGCTTCATCAGGTAGTCAATGGAGTTGACCTCGAATGCTTTCAAAGCATATTCGTCGTATGCCGTGGTGAAGATGACAAAGGGCTGGCGGTCGAGCCGTGAGAGCAAGTCGAAGCCATTCAAAACGGGCATCTGAATATCGAGAAAGAGTACATCGATTGACTGCCCTTCTTCACCATTCAGGAATTCAAGTGCTTGCGCCGGATCGGTGGCCTTGCCTGCAATGCGTGGGCCGCCAGCCTTCGCTAACAAGCGTTCGAGCCGCTCAAGGGCTAGCGGTTCGTCATCGACGAGAAAGGCGCGAAGTACGGAGTCTTCCATATGCACTCCAATTATGAAGGAAAAGAGAGACTGACTGCAGTCCTGTTGTTTCTGCCAGTTACTTCAAGCCTGCCGTCAGAGCCGAACAATAACTCGAGGCGCGCGATGAGATTGCCAAGGCCGTGTTCGGGGGTGATGGCATCCAGAGAGAATCCGGGGCCATCGTCAATGACTTCAAGAAGAATGCGGCCGGAACCGCCAGTTGCAACGATTTGAATTGTAGCCCCTTGCTGCCGCTTGGAAACTACGTGTTTGACGGAGTTCTCAACCAGCGAT
>JBEKCA010000157.1:0-9281 GCA_050015115.1 Occallatibacter sp. | reverse complement strand
CCTGCCTGTCCTGGCCAGCTCCGAGATTGAATCGCAGAACTCCCGCCCCGGAGTACCCTCCGTGGACATTTGCAGGAGCTGATTCTCCAGTCGCCCTATATCGACGCCCATCCGCGAAGCCCTCTCCGGTCAAGTGTAGGGCTCCGTGAACTCAACTCCCCGGCAAACACGTGCCTTCTTACCCCCAACGTTCAGGAATGGGAACTCCGTTCCGTATCTACCGGGCACCGGGAATCAACACCGCTCCTTTGCAGATTCCCCTCTTCCCTAAACCTTCGTTCGGCCCAGCGCGAGACATCATTTTGTGTATAGCTGGTCCCTTCCAAACTCTTTCCCCCTAAGGCCTCGGACGCACTATTCACACAATCCATCCGCTTTGCACAGCCCTTTCTTTGCCCCCTCTGGGAATCGTGGAAAGCTGGGGTCCCATCATGGCACGACTATCCCACATATCCAAAACTCCTCAAATCCACAGCCTCGATTTAGAAAACTCACCCACTCCCAAACCCCTTGTCACCAAAGCCTTTCACCCCGATATCCACTTTTCCTGCCTGAACGACGGGTACTTCTATCTTTTTACTATTCTTAACTTCCTTTTTCCTCCCCTCCGTCACGCGCCAATCGTCACCTCGCAGAGCACTCTCTGGCCGCCCGTGGTTCGATCGTCAGCTTCGCTCATCCAATGAGCCAACTGCCCGGGAATCCAGACAAGCACCTCGTTTTCCACGCGCACAACAACGCTGACGTGAATACAATCAAGAAGAAGAAAAGATAGGCGTTTCCGCCGGGCCGTGAGTTGTTGTAAAGTGTGGCCAGCGCAGAAAACTGCTTCTCAGGTGTTTTCTTCGGGTCTCGCGAAGCAGGGGGTGGGTTATGTCGATCGTCGAAACTGAAGTGGAAAAGCCGGCCACGCAGGGGGCAGCAATGGAGATTTCCGTTACCCGTCAGGAATTGGTCAAAGAGCTCACCGCCACGCAGAGCGTCGTCGAGCGAAAGACAACGATTCCCATCCTGTCGAACTTTCTCATCGAGGCCGACAGCGACCGGCTCAACATCACCGCCACCGACCTCGACCAGGCCATGCGCACCAGCGCTGCCGCCAAGGTGAAAAAGCCCGGATCCTGCACTATTCCCGCCCGCAAGCTCTACGACTACGTCAAGCTTCTCCCCGAAGGGGATATCTCCATCAAACTCCTCGACAACCACTGGGTGCAGATTCGCTCTGGCCGCTCCAACACCAAAATGGTCGGTATGGCCCGCGCCAACTACCCGCAGGTTCCCGAGTTCCCCACGGTTGCCGCCACCAGCATCTCCGCAGTGGCGCTTAAGACGCTTATCAATCGCACCATCTTTGCCATCTCCAGCGAGGAGTCGCGCTATACCCTCAACGGCGCGCTGCTGGTCATCAAGGCTGAGTCCCTGGCCATGGTCGCAACCGACGGCCACCGCCTGTCGTACGTCGAGAAGCCCAACGAAATCCTCGAAGGCATCAGCGGCGAAAAGCGTGTCCTGATCCCGCGCAAGGCACTTCAGGAGCTGCAGCAGTTGCTCTCAAATTCCGAGGCGGAAAAGGTCGAGTTCGCAGACGACGAACACACACTCTTCTTTCGCATCGGTCATCGCACCCTGAGCACCCGCAAGCTCTCCGGCCAGTTCCCCAACTTTGAGGCTGTCATGCCTCGCGATAACACCAAGTTCGCCGTCGTCCGATCGAGCGAGCTAGCCTCAGCCATCCAGCGCGTCGCTCAATTTGCCGACGAGCGCTCGGGCGCAATCCGCATGAGGCTTGAGAGCAATGAGCTCAAGGTCAGTTCCAGTTCCACAGAGTCCGGCGAGAGCGAAGACACGATCGACACTCCCTACTCCAGCGACCCCATCGCGGTAGGCTTCAACTCGACTTACATTCTCGACTTCCTCAAAGCCCTCAACAACGAGGGTGAGGTCCGCCTGGAGTTCAAAGACTCCCAGTCCGCCGGCCAGATGCGCCCCGAGGACCCGGATGCCGAGTACAAGTACCGCTACGTCCTAATGCCCATGCGCATCTGAGATATTAGTCAGGTCACCGCATTTTCCGCTTGACCATATCTTGGCCAGTTGGACATATTATGCTTGAAACCAACTAAAGCCGTGCTCTATGTTCGCTAGAAGTTGAAATAATTATCCCCCGTTGATATCAGTCAACGGATCATCGGTGGCGCACTTGGGCCCAGCGGGGATTGAACCCCTGCCCCGGCGGTTTCCGTCTGGCGATCCAAGCGTAGTGGAGATCGCTAGGTCATATTCGCCACAGCATTCGAAATTTAGATACTACGGGGCAAACCGACGTCGAGATCGCTATGGTCTATCAGTACCGCGAGCTCGAAATTGTTCGCGATGCAATCAATTCGCGGCACTTCTAGCGACCCACCTTGAAATCACTAATTTGGTAAGTTGTTGAATCTTATGGAGCCGAAAGTCGGACTCGAACCGACGACCTGCTGATTACGAATCAGCTGCTCTACCAACTGAGCTACTTCGGCCTTCCTTTTGAGATTGTATCGTTGCGCACGCCTCCGGTAAAGCTCCGGGCGCAAAAGCAAGCGAGGACATGGATGGCTCCCTGTCCTCGCTTGTGTCTGCTAGATTCTGCCGGAATCCGGCCTAAAGGTTTAGAGCGGCTGCACGTCGGCAGCCTGCCAGCCCTTGGGTCCCTTTACTACGTTAAACTGCACTGCCTGACCTTCCTGCAAGCTCTTGAAACCGCTGGAATTGATCGCAGAGTAGTGCACGAACACATCTTCGCCGTTCTGGCGCGAAATGAAGCCGAAGCCCTTCGCGTCATTGAACCACTTCACAGTGCCTTGTTCCATTTTGATCGTGTTTCCTAGATTGAATTGCGCTGGATGAATCGGAGCGACCACTGGCAGAATCTTGCTTGGTTGGGCGAGTGCTGCTCACGCCCGGTTCGGCTCTAACGCTGCTCACAGTGTAACATCCTTCCAATGGACTCGGCGCTGAAATCATCAATTTATTCACGTGATCCAGTCTTTCCTGTTTTCGGAAACCATTGACCAGCATGGTTTTATAATGGAACTACCACCGTGATACAGCAAGAGGTCGTCATGCCCAAGGATCCGGTACCTCAACTGCTCTCCCGCGCCACGCAATTGCTTGAGGATCAGTTTGCGGCCCTGCCCCACTACCATCCTGCCAAGGAGTCAGCGACCGACCTGGCTCCCATCGAGAAGGTTCTGGCCGATGTTGCCGGCCGCCTGGGCGATAACTACCCCTACTTTCACCCCCTCTATGCCGGGCAGATGCTCAAGCCGCCCCATCCGGTGGCTCGGGCTGCCTATGCGCTGGCCATGGCGATCAACCCCAACAACCACGCCCGCGATGGGGGCCGGGCCAGCTCGGAGATGGAAATCGAGGCAGTCCACGAGATCGCCGGGCTCTTCGGCTGGACTGAGTTTCTGGGCCACCTGAGCTCGAGCGGAACCCTGGCCAATCTGGAGGCCCTGTGGGTCGCGGGACAACTTGCCCCCGGCAAGCGCATCGTCGGCTCCGATCAGGCACACTACACACATGGCCGAATCTCCGGCGTTCTGAAGCTGGAGTTTACTGCGATAGCCTCAGATAACCGAGCCCGCATGAATCTGGACGCGCTGGAGGCCGAACTGCGCAAGGGCGACGTCGGCACTGTTGTCGCCACGCTTGGCACGACGGCGTTGGGCGCTGTCGATCCGCTGGACCAGATCCTTGCGCTGCGCAAGAGATACGGCTTCCGCGTGCACGTCGACGGAGCCTACGGCGGTTATTTCCGGCTGATTTTGAACGAGTTGGATGAACCAGCCCGCCGAGCCTACGCGGCCATCAGCCAGTCCGATTCGATCGTCGTCGATCCCCATAAGCACGGGCTTCAGCCTTACGGCTGCGGCTGCGTCCTCTTCCGCGATCCGGCAGTGGGGCGTTTCTACAAGCACGACTCGCCGTATACCTACTTCACCTCAAAACAGTTGCACCTTGGCGAGATCAGCCTGGAATGCTCGCGGGCGGGGGCTGCGGCCGTGGCGCTTTGGGCCACGCAGCGGCTCTTGCCGCTCGAACCGGGCGGAGTCTTTGCCCGTGGCCTCGCCCGCGGACGGGCAGCTGCGCTAGAACTCGACCGCCGGCTGCGTGCCGACGAGGACGGGCGCTTCGAGGCTCTCGCAGCCGGAGCGCCGGAGCTGGACATCGTCGTCTGGAAGTTGCAAGGCGAGACGCCCGAGCGTTCCTCCGAATTGGCCCAAAAGATCTTCGATGCCTGCGCCGGAAGGGACTTGCATTTGGCGCTCGCGCAGTTGCCGCTGCTCTGGTTTGAGCCGGAGGGAAGCAAGCCAGACTGCGCAGGGTCAGTGACCTGCCTGCGTTCGGTTCTGATGAAGCCCGAGCACGAGGCCTGGCTCGACGTCATCTGGGAGCGCCTGACTGCGGCTTGCTCCGAGCTGATCGGGGACTAGAAGCATTCAAGCAGCCGGCTTTGCTGGATAGCCTCAGGCGCTCTCTGTGGCAAACTGCGGAAATGATGGCAACAATTTAGGCTGGTCGCCGATGAAAACGTTATCATATTGTCGGGGAATACGTCCTTCATCTGAATAGACGAACGGTTGTCAAACCATCTCTTAGCTGACAACTGTCCACTGTTCACTGTCGACTTTCCACAGAGAGAGTCCCGCACATGCATGACCCAGCGCTCTTCCGATCCACGCACCGCACCCACTTCCAGGCCGAGCCGGCGATCTTTGCGGCGCCGGGCCGCGTCAACCTGATCGGAGAGCACACCGACTACGCCGAGGGCTTCGTGATGCCCGTGGCCATTGACTTCGCCACGCTGGCCGGCATTTCTCCACGCACCGACGGCAAGATTGTCTTCTATTCTGAGAACTTCGGAGAAGAGAGCAGCTTTGAGTCCACGGCGCTGCTTGGCAGCGCCAGCCGGCACTGGAGCGATTATCCGTTGGGGGTAGCCGCGATTCTGGCCGGCGAGGGCCATCCGATCCCCGGCTTCAGTCTGAGCTTGTGGGGCGACGTTCCACTGGGCTCGGGGCTCTCCAGTTCGGCAGCCCTCGAAGTAGCTACGGCCCTGGCGGTGCTCTCGCTGACCGGCGCAAGCTATCCCGGCCCCGTCCTTGCCCGCCTCTGCCAGCGCGCTGAAAATGAGTTCGTAGGCGCAAATTGCGGCATCATGGACCAATTCATCTCCGCCAATGGCAAGGCCAACCACGCCCTGCTGCTCGACTGCCGCGATCTCAGCTACAAGCTCGCGCCGATTCCGCCCGGCATCGCCCTCGTCATCGCCAACACCATGGTCAAGCACTCCATCGCCGGGGGCGACTACAAGACCCGTCGCGCCGAGTCCGAGGCCGCGTGCGCCGTCATCGCCAGCCACCGGCCAGGAGTTTTATTTCTCCGCGACGCAACGCTTGAGGATCTGGAAAAATGGGGCTATGAAATGGCCCCAAAGTCGCTTCAACGCGCCCGCCACGTCATCAGCGAAAACCTGCGCACACAGGCCGCCGCCGAGGCGCTGGGCGAGGGCGATCTGGCCGAACTCGGCCGCCTGATGGCCGAGGCCCACCGCAGTTACAGCCAGGACTTCGATGGCAGTTGCGCCGAGGCCGACGCCATGGTGGCTCTGGCTCAGGATCTGCCGGGCCTGATCGGCGCGAGGCTCACCGGCGGCGGCTTTGGCGGCTGCACTATCAATCTAGTCGAACAGAGCCAAGCACAAGCATTCGCCGAGGCCTTGGCCGTCCGCTATGCCGCCAAAACCGGCATTCAACCCCAGATTCACATCTGCCATGCATCCGACGGGGCTCACCGCTTGCCGTAGTGGGCCGCAAACGGCAGTGCTGCCAGTTCCGGCTGGCCGGCGGTGCGTCCAGAGTGGACGAAACTGACTCAGAAAGCGACCCAGTCCCCTGCCGGCTCCGGGAACAGTGCAAAGCCGTCCATATTGCCGTAGATATTTGGCCGGAAGGCAAATTTGCTGCCGAAACTCACCCGGGCTGAGGCGTCCGCCTACAACCGATGCCGTAGGCAGCGCGCACGTCGGGCTGAACCCACGACCCGCTCATCGCAATAAAACTGCGATGAACGGGCCACAGCTCCTCATCGCTCAAGGCTGCTCTTTGCCGCCGATGACCGGGCCACCTGCCGCGCCGTCTGCGCGTCACCACCTGAGGCAAGAGCCGGATGCGGGAAATCCGCCAGTCCGGATCTGTGCGGGGGGTACGGCGAAAGCCGTATCCCTGCCGCGACCTCCTGCTTCCGATGCCGCAGGCAGCGCACTCGTCAGCCCGAACCCACTCGCCCGCTCATCGCGATAAAACTGCCATGAACCGGCCACAGTTTCTCATCGCTCACGGCTGTTCTTTGCCGCCGATGACCGGGCCACCTGTCACCTGCCGCCCGGAGATCAGCCTCAAAACGACCAACCCCGCAGCAGCTAACACAACAACACCACCCAGATTGTAAACAGGTGGTGCCGTGTTTTCGTAAACTGCTAGCAAAATCCAAAGAATAGGCCCGTAAATGCAATGTTTCGTTAAGCCGTTCCCTATCGACCAATAGGCAATCGGTGCAACGAGCGCTGCTATTACTGTGCTGAATACAGTTGGAGCAATGTACGCAGCAGGTATCAGAAGCGCATCGAAATGAAATTGTCTATCCCAGTGGATCGCAAATAGAAATCCAAGAGTCACGGAATAGATCCACGTCAGTGCTACTGCGATCAATGTCCTTTTCAAAACGCGCATGACATCCTCTCCTATGACCTCGAAGTCGCTTTTAGAGCGGCATATGTATAGGAACGGGAGGAAGCGGAAAAGGAGGAAGAACAGGCGGAATCGGGACTTTGATCCCGCCTTTTAGACACTGTTTCCAACACTTGCCTATAACGCCCCACGGCGTTTTCGTAACACCGGCCGCCCGATAGCATTCCTCGTGAGCAACTGTTATCTCCGTGCCTTTTTGATGCTCACAGGCCAAGCAGCCTCGCACTTGCTCCGACCAAGCACTATCACCAGCGCATTTGCAAAAACAGCTGAGGCTGTCGCCTAAATAGGTTTCACCGCCATACGCGTTACATTTGGGACTGTTCGATGGCTCGGGAGGGGCACTAAGGCAGTCATCAGTCTTCTTACGCCACGCGGTGCATTCAACAAAGTCCATTTGAGGGACTTCTCTTGATAAGGCTACCGAGGCTCCAGAAAAAACAGTATTTACCGAACACGCAAGTTGCTCAAGAGCGACGATTGTTGCTGCACCGGAGAGTTCCTTCGTTTTGCCCGTGTAGATGTCATATTCTTTGATTGTCGTTGGAGGGCCAAGCATGATCGAAGTGATCAATCCATATCCAAGAATCGCATCACGTCCAGTGGGATCCATCGCATTTACTGGATCACCACCCGCATAGTCGTATTTGTGCAGCGTCGCTGGGTCAGTGATGATGCCGTCCTCCGGGTCCATGCTCAAGAACCTACCGGTATTTGGGTTGTAGTATCTGGCGCGGAGGTAATACAGGCCGAGGTCTGCGTCGTATTGTTCGCCGCTACAGCATGACCGAACGCGGTCCAGAACCAAGCTTGCTCGGAAGCCTATTGTAGCCGTGGAGTTAGGGACATTCGGACTCGGATGCCATGGCTGATTTCTACTCGGAACCCCCTGATGCGGTTTTTCTTTTAGCTGCGGCTTCGCGGCTAGTTGCGGTTCACAGAACACCGAACCTGGGGCTGGATTCATTGGCTACGATTGTAAGGCTTTGGGGGCCGGTACGGGAGCGGATTCTGCGCGATATTGTGAACAGATTGCACAGCGTAAGAGCGACGGATTGTGCGCGGCATTGCGCACAGATTGTGCAGCGTAAGAACGGCGGATTGCGGCGCTGATCGGAGAGCGATTGCAGCATGGATCGAGGGCCGATTCCGGAACGGAAACGGCCCTCTTTAGCAGCTAAAAGCAGCTACTAAAAGAAGAACTGCGCGCACGTCATTCACAGTCCTCTTCGGCCTCTGCTTCAAGGGCGGAGAACAGAGCCTCGGCGTCCGGATCGGCGGCTTTTGGAACCGGGCTTTCGCTGCTGTCCAGCAGCGCCGCCGGATGAGTCGCGGCATGGACCTTTTGCAGGGTTCGGATAGCAACCTGCGTGTAAATTTGCGTAGTCTTCAAGTCCTCGTGGCCAAGCATCTGCTGGATGAAGCGGATGTCGGCCCCGTTCTCGTGCATCAGCGTGGCCATTGTGTGCCGGAAGAGATGGCAGGAACCGGTCTTGCCCAGCTTGGCAGCGTCGATGCGTTCCCGAACTGCGTAACTCAGATGATTGCGGCTAAACGGCTCGCCCTGGGCCGTGAGGAAGACAGTCATGTCGTCCGGCTCGATGGCCAGTTGCGGACGGCCCTCCCGGATGTACTTTTCCAGCCACGCTATCGCCCGCTCTCCGATGGGCACATAGCGGTCCTTGTGGCCCTTGCCTTGCCGGACCAGGATCAGGCCACGGTCGAACTCAAGATCGTACAGCTTCAACGCGATGATCTCCATACGGCGCATTCCGGTCGAGTACAGCACTTCGAGGATGGCCCGGTCCCGTAACCCGATGGGCTCCTCCACGTCGCAGACCTGCATGATCCGCTCGACCTCCTGGGCAGAGAAGATGTTCTTGGGCAGGCTGCGCCCGAGGCGCGGCAACTCGATCTCCGAGGCCGGATTGTGCAGGATGTGGTTCTGCCTAGTCATCCACCGGAACCACACGCGCAAGGGCACAAGCCGCGTGTGCTGGCTGCGGAAGGTCAACGGCTCGCCGTTCTTCTTGCGGTAGTGGAACAGATGCCGCTGATACCGCTCCAGCACGGGCCGCGTAACTTCGACCGGCTCCGTCAGTCCGCGCTCTTTGCACCACTGGAGGAAAAAGCCGAGATAGACCTGACGGCTGCGTACCGTGTTCTCGGAGTAGTTCTGCACCGCCAGCGCCTGGAGATGATCGCGCATCATCGCCTCCAACTGTGTGGCTGGCAGGGTTTCGGGCTTGCGGGTCTTCGTTACACGCGCCATTGCTCTCGCCTCCTCGCTATGGTTAGGACGGAGCGCCCATTTTGCTGCGCCCCGTATATGTGTTTTTTCGCTCTCCAGCGCTGGATCGGCTGGAAGCCGCATGGATACTGGCTGGTTGTGGGATTCAAGCACCCCGACACCCCGCCGACTTGGGGCCGACTTGGCCCCGACTACTCGCCCTCCGGCCCCGACTTCTTTCCGTCGTAGCCATTTTT
>JBEKCA010000156.1:0-9294 GCA_050015115.1 Occallatibacter sp. | reverse complement strand
CCCGCTACAGTTCCTCCGGCGATCAAGGTGGCCAGGTGCGCGAATTCAAGCAGATGGTCAAGGCGCTGCACGCGGCCGGCATCGAAGTGATTCTCGACGTGGTCTACAACCACACCTGCGAAGGCAACCACATGGGCCCCACACTGAGCTGGCGAGGTGTGTGCAACACCACCTATTACCGGCTCGTCGAC
This sequence comes from Occallatibacter sp., assembly GCA_050015115.1. Classification (GTDB taxonomy): domain Bacteria; phylum Acidobacteriota; class Terriglobia; order Terriglobales; family Acidobacteriaceae; genus Telmatobacter. The sequence continues at coordinate 9,103 of JBEKCA010000156.1, read as the reverse complement.
GGCGACGCACAGTTTTACATGGACTACACCGGAACCGGTAACACCCTCAACGTGCGCAATCCCCCGGTGCTGAAAATGATCATGGATTCGCTGCGCTACTGGCGGACCGAGATGCACGTCGACGGATTCCGCTTCGACCTGGCCGCAACCCTGGCGCGCGAACTGCACGACGTGAGCAAGCTCTCCTCCTTCTTCGACACCATCAACCAGGATCCAACCTTGGCCGAAGTAAAGCTTATTGCCGAGCCCTGGGACGTGGGAGACGGCGGCTACCAGGTGGGCCAGTTCCCTGTCCTGTGGGCCGAGTGGAACGGCAAATACCGTGACACCGTGCGCCGCTTCTGGAAGGGCGACGGAGGTATGCTTTCCGACTTCGCTTATCGCCTTACCGGCTCCAGCGACCTATACCAATACGACGGACGCAAGCCCTATGCAAGCATCAACTTCATCACCGCGCACGATGGTTTCACGCTATGCGACCTGGTCAGCTACAACAACAAGCACAACAAGGCCAACGGCGACGAGAATCGCGACGGAACGGACAACAACGATTCCTGGAACATGGGCGCCGAGGGCCCCACAGACAACGACGCCATCAACACTGTGCGCGAGCGACAGATTCGCAATCTGCTGGCCACGCTGCTGCTCTCGCAAGGCGTTCCCATGATCAACGGAGGCGACGAGTTCGCCCGCTCCCAGCGGGGCAATAACAACTGCTATTGTCAGGACAACAAACTTACCTGGTTTGATTGGAAGCTGGATGAGCGCCGTAAGCGTTTGCTCGACTTCACCTGCAAGCTCGTCCAGCTCCGGCTGGAACACCCTAATCTGCATCGGAGAAGATTCTTCCAGGATCGCGAAATCCGCCGGAAAGGCGACGGGACGGTGGTGGGCGTCCTTCGGGATGCGACCTGGTTCAATTCCGATGGTAACGAGGTCTCGGACGAGGCGTGGTCGAATGGATGGACCCGCGCCGTCGCCTTGTTGCTGAATGGGAAGACGCTGCAAGTGACCGACGAAAACGGCGACTGGGTAATCGACTCGAGCTTTCTGCTGCTGGTAAACGCCGCAGACCAGGGGGTGGAGTTCATCCTGCCGGCGTCTCCCAGCAGCAAGTCCTGGTCGACGATCCTCAACACGGAAAACATCGAGGATCCGTTCGTGGAATCACCCGCGGGGGATAAGGTGACGCTCGGCGGACGCTCGCTCAACCTGCTTTGTGACTGAATGGCAAGCAATTGCCAATTTCGCGCAATTCAGCGATACTGATCTTGGCACGAAATCAAAGGCATTCCGCTATCCCATGCCCTTCCAAGACTGATGAGATTCACTTGTCTTAGAGCTGAGAACAGCAACTCTACTGATGAAGGGAGATCCGGGCTTTTGGGGATTGTACTCAAGCGGACAGCTGGCAATCCACCAGCGAGCTCGAAGCTGTGGTTTTCTGCGTGTGATTGATTATAGTGGCGCTATCGTCTAGGGGTTAGGACGTGAGATTCTCAATCTTAAAACCCGGGTTCGATTCCCGGTAGCGCTACCAGATTCCGCCTTTTCCTTCGCCGAGGCTTCCTCCCATCTAGATTCTCGCAAAGCCCGCCGTGAGCCCCTCCGTCTGTCGGTTTGGCTGAGCCTGCGCTCCCGCTGGCTCCTTGCTAGCCAGGTTTCGGCGTATTGACAATAGAGCTCGGCAAGATGGAGCAGCCGCTGCTAGCCAGTCAACCCTCTTCTGGAAGTGGCGTCTAACCGGGTGAAGGTGTCTAAACTTTGACCGCTATGCGAATCCGATCTGCTTTTGGCATCTCCGTTGCGACTCTGGCTATGAGCTTGCTCTCCGCGGCCAGTTCCGATCAGAAACCATCCCCCAACCAGCCGGTCGCCACGGTGAAAGCGGAGGTTCGCGAGGTCGTGCTGCCGGTGACCGTGCGCGATAAGCACGGCGCGCTGGTGTCCACCCTCAAGATTGGCGACTTCACCCTGACCGAAGACGGCCGCCCGCAGACGATCAAGAGCTTTACTCGCGAGACCAATCTGCCTTACCGGCTGGGCCTGCTGGTCGACACCAGTCGCAGCGTCTCCGGCGCACTGGACGAGGAGCGCAAGGCGGCGGCCAAATTTGTGGACACAATGCTGCCGGAGACGCCAAAAAGCGAAAAAGACGCAGACAAGGATGAGGCCTTCCTGATCCACTTCGACCGTGAAGTGGAGCTCTTAAGAGATTTCACCTCGTCGCGCGAAAAGCTTCACCGCGAACTCGACGATATGGGGCCGACCCGCCAGGAGCAGAACAACTCTCAAGGACCGGAGACCACGGGGGATGATCGCGACACCAGCCGTTCGCATGGCGGGCGTGGGGGCACGCAGCTTTACGATGCCATCTTCCTCGCTTCCGACGAAGTAATGAAGGGACAGACGGGCCGAAAGGCGCTGGTCGTCTTCTCCGACGGTGTGGACCGGGGCAGCAAGGATACGCTGAACGACGCAGTCGACGCGGCCGACCGGGCCGGTCTGGCCGTGTATACCATCTACTTCAAAGGCGAGCAGGAGCGCGGCGAAACCGGCTTTCCGGGCAACGGCGGCCACCGTGGCGGTGGTGGCTGGCCGGGCGGCGGCGGTGGCGGTTATCCCGGCGGCGGTGGCGGAGGCTATCCGGGCGGGGGCGGACGGCGCGGCGGCGGTCAGAGCGAGCCGGGCGTCGACGGCAAGAAGATCATGGAGAAGATCGCCACGCGCACCGGGGGCCGCTACTTTGAGGCTAAGAAGAAGGACAATCTGGACGAGATCTACAGCCAGATCGCCGAGGAGTTGCGCGGCCAGTATCTGCTCACCTATACGCCGAATATGGTTGACAACGAAGGCGGCTTCCACAAGGTCGCGCTCAAGGCCAACAAAGACGACCTGACCGTGGTGACTCGCGAGGGCTACTATGCGCCCGGTGGGGATGCGAAGTAAGGACCGCATCAATCGATTCGCAAGGCGCTCGAACCCCACCAAACAAAAGTCCAACTCGGCCTCAGGCACGGCTCCCCAGGCCTCTTGCCGGTTCGTCTGTCCGGCGCTCAAGTGAGACGCACGCTGGTTGGATTGTCTGATTGAGTGCCGGTCTGAGACACAGGGCAGTCGCATGAACACAAAAAGGGGATTCGCACCACCCCTCCGGGGCGGAGAACTCGACTCGGTTGCATTTCCAGGGCAGTGCCTCGCTTGCCCCGGGCTATTTTCGACACCTCCCTCCGGGGGGTGCGGTTTCTGATTTTCCAGGGCCATTGAAGGAACCATCATCATGCCCTGATCTGAGACAACTTCAGAGCGGACTCCCGAATAAAATTGCTCGCTTCTGGCATTGATGCACCTGATCCCTTCCGACGGTGGAAAAGTGCCGTATGATCGTACTATCGTCGGCCGGGGATCATCGTGCGATGCCGCGGTTGCGGCGCAGACATGAAGGGAAGCCGGGAAGATGACTCATCCAAGCGTTGGGCCTGAATTGTTGTCTGAGATTGCACGGCCAAGCGCCTTCCTTCCGGGGGGCGAATCTCAGTGGTTTGCCGCCTGTACCGCGCCTCGCCACGAGAAGCGCGTGGATCAGTACCTGAACATAATGCAGATCGAGCATTACCTGCCTCTTTACCATCCACGGCGCAAGTGGGCCGATGGCTCGACGGTTACCCTGGACCTCCCGCTCTTTCCCGGCTACATCTTTGTCCGCATCGGCCGCGGCGAGCGGGTTCGGGTACTCCAGGTGCCTGGGATTGTGACCTTTGTCGGCGGCACAGGGCGCCGGCCGGCTCCATTGCCCGAGGCGGAGATTGACGCGTTGCGCGCTGGGCTCTGTCTGCGCGGCGCCGAGCCGCACCCTTTGTTGACCGTTGGCCAGCGGGCCCGGATTCGATCGGGCGCCCTCGCGGGAATGGAGGGCGTTGTCGTGCGGCAGAAGGGTAGCTTTCGAATCGTTCTCACGGTAAATATGATCATGCAGAGCGTGGTTGTGGAAGTAGACGCATCGGAAGTGGAGCCTGTCGATTCCGCCGCGCCCGCCGCTGCGACGAGCCTCGCGGCCTGGACCGGCCATCACAGACCTCAAGGACCGTCCGGCACATCTCCGCGACTTGCCTGGTCGTTGAGCCGGTGAGCCAGACAGGCTGACTGAGCCTCCTGAGCCTGAATCAACATTCTGCCCGGCGAATCCCATCCGCAAGATCGATCGTCCGCGTTCATCCCTCCATTCCCGCCTTTCATCCGCTATTCCAACCCCTCGTCAGGAACCCCGTGCCAGTGGGGCATTCTCAGGTCTACTTTCAGAATGAACAAAAAACGCAAAGAGAGAACGGCCCATGGAAGAACTCGTCAACGTCGAAGCTGTCAGCCGAAGATTTCCCCTGGACAACGGTCAGGCCATGCATCCCGCTCACAGTTTTGTCACCGCCCTCACAAGCGCAAGCCTGCGTGTCAGCGCCGGGGAGTTCCTGGCCATATCCGGCCCCAGCGGCAGCGGCAAGACCACTCTGCTGAACCTGATCGGCTGCATCGATCAGCCGACCTCGGGAAGAATCATGGTCGACGGCGTAGACACGTCCAGGCTGAAGCCCGGCGAGATGGCCACGCTCCGCCGCGAAAAGATCGGCTTTGTCTTCCAGACCTTCAACCTCATCCCGGTTTTTACGGCCGCTGAAAACGTCGAGTACCCGCTGCTGATCCAGCAAGTTGACAGCCGCGAGCGCCGCACGCGAGTGGCCGAGGCCCTGGAAAGCGTCGGTCTCTTGGCCCGCGCCCAACAGCGCCCCGATCTGCTCTCGGGCGGCGAACGCCAACGCGTAGCGGTGGCCCGCGCCATCGTTCATCGCCCCGCCCTGGTGCTGGCCGACGAACCGACCGCCAACCTCGACACGCACAACGCCACCCAACTCATCGACCTGATGCATGGACTTAACCAGCGCCTCGGCCTCACCTTCATCTTCTCCACGCACGACGCTCGGCTGCTCGAACACACTAAGCGCATCGTCCGCCTCTGCGACGGCGAAGTTGTCTCAGATGACTCGAACGAAGGAGGCAGCCGTGGCTAAGTTTCTTCTTCTCGCCTTTCGCAATATTTTTCGCAATCGCCGCCGCACTCTGATGACTCTGTTTATGGTCGGCGGAGGCGTGGCCGGGTTGCTGCTGGCTGGCGGCTACTTCGCCTTCATGACGCGAGGCCTGCGCGAAAGCACCATCAACAACGGTCTCGGCCACTTGCAGATCTTCACCGCCGATCACTTTAACCGTGACGAAGTGCGCGTCCTCGACACGGGCATCGAGAACTGGCGTCAGGTGGCTGCGATCGCCAGAACCGGCGGGCATGTCCGCGGCGTTGCCCCGCGTATCGAGTTTTACGGAATGGTCTCTAACGGCGAAAAGTCCTCGGTCTTTATGGGCAGTGCCGTTGATCCCGATGCCGAAAGGAGCTTGGGATTCGTCTCCAATGTTGTCTCGGGACACGGCCTGGATGGCAAGCCCTCGGGCGAAGTCGAGGCCACCATCGGCGCTGGTCTGGCCAGGTCGATGAACGTCAAGGTTGGCGACGGATTGACGGTGCTGTCGATGACCTCCGACGGCGCACTGAACGGCCTCGATGTCGAGATCGTAGGCATCATCAACTCGGGTATCGCCGAACTAGATGCGCGCTCTCTGCGCATTACCCTTGCCTCTGCGCAGCGCCTGCTGCAGAGCGACCGTGTCACTAACCTCGTTATCGGTCTCGACGCAACCGAAAACACCGACAAAGTTGCGGCCGAGCTAGCCCCTCGGCTGCATGGCTCGTCGCAGCAGCTAATCCTCAAGAAATGGATCGACCTGGCCACCTATTACAAGCAGGTCAACATGATGTTTAACGGCATCTTCCTCTTTATGGGAATCATTGTTTTCTTCATGGTTCTTATGTCCAGCGTCAACACGCTGCTGATGTCCATGTTCGAACGCACGCGCGAGATCGGCACCATGCTGGCGATGGGTACGCCGCGCATTTGGATCGTTGCTCTCTTCATGCTTGAGGCGACGCTGCTCGGCCTAATGGGCGCAATCGTTGGCGTTTTCGCGGGCAATCTTGTCGGCGCGCTGATCAACGCCTCGGGCCTGCACATGCCGCCGCCTCCCGGATACACGTCGAGCATTCCATTCCATGTTCTTCACGTGCCGGCTCAAATGATCGGCTCGTCGCTATTGGTCATTGTCAGTCTGTCACTGGCATCCATCCTTCCGGCATCGCGCGCATCCCGGCTAAGAATTGCGGAGGCATTGTCCCATGTCTAGCATCCATCGCATTTTTCGAAGATCCTTGCTGTTCTTTCTCTTCACTTGCGCACTTGCGAGTCATGCCGCGATTCCGGCAGCTCCCGACGCCGAAGCTTTGCTCAAGCATTCCGACATCTATCGCAACGGATGGTCCTCGTTTAGCTTGCACGTCAAAATCACCCACTACGAAGCAGGCAAACAGGATGAGGAAAAGCTCTACGAAGTCTCGCAAAAGGGAACGGAGAAGAGTTATGTCGAGTTTCTCAGCCCTCGCGAAAAAGGACAGCATTTGCTGATGCTCGGCGACGATATGTGGATTTATTTGCCGGATACGAGCCGCCCCATCCGCATCACTCCGCTCGAACGGCTCAACGGCGACGCATCGAATGGCGACGTCGCGCACACCAACTTTGCAGTTGACTATTCACCCGTATTCGTTCGCACCGAAAAAGTTGGCTCCGAAGACTGTTATGTCCTCAATCTCACCGCAAAGAGAAAAGGAGCGACTTATCAGCGCATCCTTTACTGGGTGCGCGTCGAGGATGCACGGCCGGTGAGGGCTGAGTTCTATCTCACCTCTGGCAAGCACATTAAATCCGCTACCTTTGACGAGTACGCCCCGGTTGGGGGCAAACTCCAGCTTCGCCGCTGGACTCTCTACGACGAAATTCGCCATAACTCGCATAGCATCCTCGAATACTCCAGCGTGGCTCCGCGCGACCTACCCGACAAGCTCTTCTATCAAAGCCGCATCGACAGGTTTTGACGCCGGCGCAGAAATCCTCGGATAACTCGAATGAAGCTCGCACTCACATTTCCGGCCCTTCTGCTGATCGCTACCGCGAGATATGCCGCGGCGCAGAACGATCCGCAGTCTGAGCCTCGCACCGACTTCCGCTATTCACTTTCCGTCATCAACGATGCGACATTCGACAGCAACCTTCAACCACCGCTGCCGGTATCGGCTAACATGCTCACGGATCCCTCTGTGACCCTGTTTGAGAATCAGTTGCTACTGGAGCCTTCGTTCACGTTTCGTTATGGCTCTCGCTGGAGTATTGCGTCGAGCGTGGTTGGCGTGGCCGATTCCTATCGTGGACTCCCTGCCGCGGACTTTAATCTTCCGCCGGATAACTCACTTGCCGCAGCAGCTCCCAATACCGCGATTGAGCCATATACGGATACACACATTGGGCTTCGCGTGAAAGAGGCCTATGCCGGACTCTCTGCCGGCGACTTTGACTTCATGGCAGGCCGCAGGATCGTGCGCTGGGGAGCCGGTTACGCATTCAGCCCGGCCGGAGTGCTTGATCCGCCGCGCGACCCCACCAACCCAACAGACCGTCTGAATCTCAATCTTGGCCGCGACATGGTCAAGGCCGACTATGTCCACGGCCCACATGCATTGTCGTTGGTCTGGTCTTCGGCTGCTCTTGCGCCTGCGAATGCCAACCTGCACGACACAACCGCTTTCCGGTATAACATTCTGGTGCATGGATTCGATACTTCACTAATCGCCGGCGACGACCGCGGCGGAGACGCCTTTGGCGGTCTCACCTTTACCCGCGTCTTCGGCGAGGCATGGGAGTTGCATGGCGAGGCCGCATGGCGCGAACAAGGAGCCGTGCTCTTAGGCGCAAAATACACAACAACCATTGGAGTCTCTTTTATCGGCGAATTCTATACTCCGCCCAACACGCCGTACTATCGGGATCTGACGATCTCGCCTCTCGCGGGCCGCCAGCACTATGCATATCTCTATGCGGGCAAGTCGCGGTTGCGCGAGTTACCTGGCTGGAAACAATGGGACCTCAGCGGCTCAGTCGTCACAAACCTTGATGATCACAATTACACCGCCATTTTTGACGCCACGCGGCGATTCGGCAATCACTTTTCGTCTTACCTGCACCTGGAGATACCCGAAGGCAGCAAAACATCGGATTACGGTGCGGCTCCATATTCGGCAACTACTTCAGCGGGGGTTCGTTTCGAGTTATGAACCGCACAATCGATAAACTCATGCCAAACCTTAACGAGAATCGCGGCAAATCCGGCATCTACGCTGCTCATCTTCTGAGGGCCGTATTAATCGCTGTGGCTTGTGCGTTTGTGATTTTCCTGATTTTCCTCTCGATAGGGAAGTTTCGTCTCTCCACGATGGGTCGCGAACTCCTATTTGCGTTCACTTATTGCGCTCTGATTGCCTTCCCGTCCATTCCGCTGCTTACGCGCATCTCCCATCGATACACAGAGCGATTCTCCAGGCTCGTGATTCTAATGCAGGCGATGGCCTTGCTCTGCACGGCAATTGCCGGAAGTTTCGCTGCAGGCCTGGTCTTCCAGTTCATCCACCTTCTTCCGCGCAACGAGTTCTGGAGTGAGTTCAGGGAAACTACACCTTTCAGTGTCGTGATTTCTCTCATGTTCGGGTTGAGTATTTCGGCGTACGAGACACTGCGCTACAAACTGCAAGCCACTGCGCTCGAACTCCGCACCCGGCAAGTCGAGCAGGAACGCGCCTACAAGTTACTGGCCGAGGCGCGTCTCTCTTCGCTCGAATCCCGCATTCATCCCCATTTTCTCTTCAATACGCTTAACTCGATTGCCGCTCTTATTCCCAGGGACCCTCAGTTAGCCGAAGATACAGTCGGAAAGCTCGCCTCATTACTTCGCTTCTCGCTCAATGCAAATCAGAGCGGCCTGGTTCCGTTCAGCCAGGAACTCAAAATCGTCCGGGAATATCTGGAGATCGAGAAGACGCGCTTCGGCTCCCGTCTAAACTACGAAATCGCGGCGCCTGCCGACTTGGATAAAGTCAAGGTTCCGCCACTCGCCCTCC